>NZ_JBCOWR010000017.1:0-74388 GCF_040918965.1 Bacteroides sp. RTP21281st1_H5_RTP21281_210402
AGGGCAAACATAAAATTACTGTTTGCTAAAATTAATGGATTTAGCACATAAAAAAGCACGGAATTTGACGAAGAACCAATACGCGCTAGAAGGCATTAATTTCCACCAGCCACTTCTCTATATTTCTCGTTTCAACACTAAAGTTCACGCCAATCTTAAAAAGTTTCCGTGAGTCTGTCGCAAACGGACGAGCATAATGTTTATCATTTATCTGCCGCAAAGCTTCTTCCGCCGTACCATCCAATTTAAGGAGCTTCCACTTTATCCACATTCGCATAATAAGGGAGCAAAAAACGAACAAAGCCTTCCTCCACCTCACGATTGGGAAAACCCAAACGATAAATATCAAACTCCTCATCATACCCTTTAATAGTAAGGTACCCGCTTTGGTATATTACCGGAATAGGATTGATAGACTCAGAATCGATACTGTTTAGCACTTGAGTGTCAGTTTCTTCATGAGCCATCCGGTGCAAATCATAATTATGTTTTTTCAGCAACTCCACCAAATAGGTAGGAGTCCCCGTTTCAAACCAGTAACTTTTAAACTCATTGCGCTTAAAAGCCAAAAGCAAACTGAAAGGGTTGTACATTCCTTTAGAGTTATGCGTAAAATGATAACCGTCATACATCTCTTTCAAACGGGCACATACTTCCTCATACGTCATTCCCCGCGCATCAGCAAATTCATGGAGTTCGACATCCAGATTATCGTATAGTTCCTGTTCGCTGACTCCACAAATATCCACATACTTATTCCACATGGAAATGTCATCCAGATTATTCAAATCACTGAACACACTAACTTTACTAAACTTGGTAACTCCCGTCAACAAAGCAAACCTGATAGAGCCATCCTGACTTTTCAATGCACCATAGAAGGCATTCAATGTATTACGGAAACTCTTTTGCAAAGCATCATTACCTATAGCCTGCAACATCGGTTTATCGTACTCATCTACAAGAATAGCGACACGTTGTCCCTCCTGCCGACAGGCACGCTTAATAATACCCTCAAAACGCATCGCTAAGGATTTCTCCGAAGACTCCGCGCCATACATCTTCTCCCACTCCACCAAAGCCCCATTCAGTTTATTCTCCAAACTTTCCGGAGTATCGTATTTTTCCGTATTAAGGTCAAGATGTAATACAGGATATTTTACCCAATCTTTTTCCAGCTTCTCCATAGCCAGCCCTTCAAAGAGCTCCCGCTTTCCTTGAAAGTAGGCTTCAAGCGTAGAAATAAGCAGACTTTTTCCGAAACGACGCGGACGGCTGAGAAAATAATAACTTCCAGTTTTCACCAATTGATAAACCAATGCTGTTTTATCAATATAAAAATAGCCACCTCTACGGATTTTCTCAAAATTCTGTATACCGATAGGGTAAATCTTGCTACTCATATTTCACTGGATTTAGTTTACATAACACAAATATATGCAGAAATATCTATATTGCAGCAACTCATACAAGGAAAGAATTACAAAATTAAAATATAGCACATAGACTTTACATAAAATCAAAACAAGATACCAACAACCCCAATCGGCACCTTATATCTGTAAGGTGTTCCTATTCCATCAGCTATAATAATAGGAATCGGGCAGAGCCGCTAGGATGAGAAGTCAGAAATCGGAATACATATCATACACCTCTTTTATCGCCTTGCTCCAAGTCGGATATTTATGTACCTCGTCCAAGAAGAGATGCTTCCCTCCATTTTTCACAAATACATCCACCAACTCCAACAAAGTATGATTGGAGAAATAAACAGAATCCAGCATACAATAAAGCACTTCCCTACTATAAATCTCATAATACTGCTTCATATACTGCAACATTAAAGTAGTCTTTCCCACTCCACGAGGCCCTTTAATAGCAACCAACTGGGCATTCCAATTGTTCTGATACATCAATGTCCTTATTATCCCGGTCGATGTCAGCGACAACAAACGGTCTTGTTTAGCAAAAAGAGTTTCCATAAATTCTTATGTAAGCATTCGGTAAACCACGTATTTTTTCCTCAAACTTCCGTCATTAACTTTACGTCCAAAAAGCAAAGTTATGATGACACGAGAAGAAGTAGTAGAGATAATGAACTACTGCAAAGAGCACAAAGTGACTTATAAGTCAAGATTAGAGGAACTCAACATCCCTGTATGGCGGTTTTATGACAGCAAATCCCGTTATGCCGGCGAGCAATCATCGGGTAAAACGGCTCAAGGTGAGTTTATCGAGCTCCCGCACAGTGGATCTTTTGTTCCGGTTCCTTCATTTGCCGGTACAACCGGACGGAAACAGAAAAGTACACTGGCTACGCCAAGCGGATTGAAAGAGATAGAAATACGTACACCGGGTGGTAGTGCCATACGCATTTGCGGTGAGCTAAATGAAAAGGAACTGTTTTCAATCATCCAGTCCTGCAACCATGTTCAGCCTTAATGACAGTATGCGCTATCTGTTGTATAACCGCCCGACTGATATGCGCAAAAGCTTCCATACCCTCAGCGGTATCATCACAGACGCCATGGGTCAGGACCCCTGCAACGGCAACGTGTATATCTTTATAAACCGTGCCCGTGACCGTATAAAACTCCTGCATTGGGAGCCAGGCGGCATGGTGCTGTATTCCAAACTTCTGGAAGCCGGCACTTTAGGTAAGCCTGATTCTGCCAGCGATAATGAGGTCTGTGCAAATATAGAATGGCGAGAACTTGTCATGATTGTGGAGGGTATCATGGAAGCCCGCGATTCGCGACGCACGAGACTTGAAAACCTGCAAAAGCTTCGAAAATAGTACCGGCTTTTTACTCCGTTCGCTTTTGTATGCCATGGGATTTTAGTATATTTACATTGTGAAACAATGAGATGCAGATGCTTACAGAAGAACAGGAAAAAGCCTTATTGGAAGAAATTGAGAAGCTCCGTCAGGATAAAGCGGCGCTTATCAGCAGGGTTTCCTCGCTGGAACAATCCCTGTACTGGCTCCGGAAAAAAGTCTTTGGCCGGATGAGCGAGAAGAGTCTTCCGCTTGATCCCAACCAGCTGTTTCTGTTCTCAAAGGAAGCAATGTCCTCCATGGAAATATCCCGGCTTGAGGAGGAAGTCCGCAAGAGTGAAGAAGAAATCACCAGAACTATAAAAGTAAAGGAAAAACCGGTCCGCAAGTCTCTGGACACTTCCTCACTGCCTGTAGAGATTATTGATCTTTACCCCGAAGGGACAACAGACGAGGAAGGCAGGCTTAAGGATGATTTCATTGAAATCGGAAAGGAAGAGAGTTCACGCCTAGAACGTGTTCCGGCAAAAGTATATATTCTGAAGACCGTCCGTCACAAAGTGATAAGTAAATCCGATATGGAGAAATACCCCGAGGAAAGGCAGATTCTGATTCACCCGCTACCTCTTGTTCCGGTCAGCAAATGTATGGCAGACTCCTCGGTTCTGACAGACATTATCATTGGCAAGTTCATGTATCATCTCCCGTTCTACCGTCTGATACAGCAGTATCGCGAATCAGGAATTAGCATAAGCGAATCTACCATGTGCGGATGGTATGAAATGGCGGTGGAGAAACTCAAGCTGCTGTACAACCTGCTCAAACATAAGATACTCTCCAGTGATTATATACAAGTGGACGAGAGTGTCATTCCTGTGATGGACAATGAGAAACATAAAGCGAAAAAGGGGTATGAGTGGTGCGTGCGCGACGGCATCACGGGAGACGTCATGTTCCATTATGACCGTGGCAGCCGTTCGGGTATGGTAGCCCGTGAACTGCTGGGATGCTACCATGGCATTGTGCAATGCGATGGCTATGCAGCTTACGAACAGTTTGAGCAGATGAAAGGAATCACTCTGGTCGGCTGTTGGGCACATGTCAGAAGGAAGTACGTGGATGCCCTGGAAGAAAACAGGACGCTGGCCACACAGGCGATTCATTACATCGGTAGGCTGTACAAGGTAGAGTCTGATGCCGGTGAAGCCGGACTCACAGCTGAAGAGCGTAAGGAAAAACGTATTCGTGAGGCCTATCCGCTGATACTTGAATTTGAAAAGTGGCTGCAGGAGCTTATCTTAGAGTGCTTCCTAAAAGCCGCATGGGTAAAGCTATCGAATATACGTACGCGCTTCTTCCCAGGCTTTCCAGATACGTAAACGATGGAAGAATAGAAATTGATGACAACCGCATAGAAAATGTCATAAGACCTTTGGCTTTGGGAAGAAAGAACTATCTGTTCTGCGGCAACGACGCATCCGCATACAGGGCTGCCATCGTGTACTCTCTGATAGCCACCTGCAAGTCTGCAGAAGTAGACCCTAGAGTCTGGATGGAAGATGTCATGAGTAAAATCCCATATTATGAAAGGGATAAAAAGGATATGACAGAACTTCTACCACGTAATTGGGCAAAATCCAATCAAACTTGTTCCGAATAGATACTATTAACTACGAATAGCACCGATTCGGAACTAATTCACAAAATTTGCAACGTGGTTTACCGAATGCTTACATTCTTATATCTTAGTACTTTCAAAGACAAAGACAATCATTTGCTGTTTACAAACAGCAAATAAACTTTAAAAACTCTGCACACCGATAGGGTAAATGTAAGCGATCAGTCAACTGCTTATTGTCAGCAATAATAAAATCCTGAGATTCCTAGTTCTATGTGGTGATTTTCCCTTATCTGGTAGATGTGGATGATTTCGTGGATTTAATGGATTTCAAAGTAGTCATGCTGCTTTCAAGTTATCAGGAAGCAAATTAGCTATATCCTTGGTGCAGTCTTCATCATAATCATAGACATGATCAGAAGTAAATCACCCACGTTCTGAAGTCTACATCGGCAGCTTTGCAGCATCCCATAAAGCTATAAAAATAATAGCTGTGCTTTCTGCCATATCGTCATTTTGACAGAATAAATATTTTTTCTTCCCACAGCAACGGGTCTTGCCACATTTTCAATCCCATTATTATCAATACTACATCTGCCATCCAAATGATAACGGGATAACTTGTTGAAGCGGTTGTAAGTATATAAAATAGCCTCTTCGATGGGACTGCCTTTGATGCCCCTGGCATGTTCGGCGACTAGCCATTTTTCAATGATAGTAATACGATATATAAATTCAAAGAGAAGTTGGCAAAAGAATGTCCTTATCCAACTTCTCTCTTGAAATAGTTACCGTCTTTTAAACACACTTCTACGAAACGATTTTAAAGTTGGCAATAAACCACTTCTTTGTAATACTTCCAAAAAACATCCCTTTATCTTCAAATACTTGTAATAAGGAACATTTCCGAAATATTCATTCAAAACATTTCTTGCAGTTGACAAATCAAAAGATACTTCCTTCTCCAAATAGAGATACTGAATAATTCGGCTACCCACAAAATGCGACAGAACACGGCATTTATCATATTCAATAGTTTTTTCTGAGATAAGCCCCCTCTCCATATATATTTTATAAATACCGTAATAGTTCACAACATGAGGAATAAAAAAGGCATAAGACATCTTTTTATTAGGCACAACCAAAGTTTCATAACAATGGTAATTCACAACGAGTGAGTTTCGCAATGAAACCTCATGCAAGGTCCAATCCATTTGCGCCAATTGAGTCTTCCATAATTCATCATCATCCCGAAGTTCCTCAAAATTCTTCTTCCAAACACCAAAATTCGTAATCCAAGTAATTTTATTATTAATTATACGCACAAACGAATCCACATTTTCAATTTGGACTTCTTTTGACCTACGATAAGGATTCCGGAGATTCGAATAAAAAAACAAATTAACATCTTCACCTTCACATTTTCGGATGTAATCCTTCATTATTCCTAATCCGCCTGCCTTGAATAATATATAATCATTCAATAACTTCAGATAGCGTCCCTTTCCTCTAGAAAGAGCTAAATAAAAATTCCGGTCTTGAACATTCTCTGAGTTACGATAATATTTAATATTAGGATACTCAGAAGCCATTCTTCGCATTTGCGCTTCTGTATCATCAGTAGAACAATTATCAGAAATTACAATCTCCACTTCCTCGTCAAAATCAGGATCATGTACAACCCGTTCCAACATCACAGTCAAAGTTTCCACCCTATTATAAGTAGGAATACAAAGAGAAAGTAGTATCGTATTATTACTCATAAGCAGCCTGACTGATTAAATATGACAATATACACATTTTTCCTGAAGTTCATCAGGCATGAAAGGAGCCATTTTCTCCAAAGGAGCAGAAGACATTTTTCCATTCTTATCCATAAAAGAAGCAGACTTTGGATAAAGGGTTTGAAGCGGGTGCATCTTTATCTCACAAATATATGCTCCTTCATACTGAAGAACAGCAGCTATTGAACTTTTCAAAGAATCGCCTTCCTGATTTAACCTAACAAAAGGAATATCATAAGCATTAGCTATCTTTTCCATATCGGGACAAACCACTCCACTGCTTGGATCACTCCCCATATAATGCCCTTGAAAGAAAGACTGCTGAGTCGTCTTGATAGCCAAATACCCTTGATTCTCCAATATAAATACTTTCAGCGGAATATGATAAGTCAGCAACGTTTGGAGTTCTTGAATATTCATTTGAACACTTCCATCTCCCGTTACAAGAATTGTACGACCTTTATCATTAGCAATTGCCGCACCAATAGCAGCAGGCAAGTCATACCCCATAGCCGCACAACCTTGGTTTGCAAATACACGTACTCCTCTATTTACTTTCATAGCCTGATAGGTCGAAGTATAGGCTGTACCATTTCCAGTCACCACTACATCTCCCTTATGCAGTTGTTTAAACAATTCATCAGCAAAAACATATGAACTTATATATTCCGGTATAGAAGGATTATCATCAAACAAAGTTGGCAATTCTTTTTCAATCGCACGTCCCCAATTTCTCCAATGTTCAAAAGACGGAAGACGTGTCCCTGCCAATTTAGCCTGAAAAAGATCCAAAAAATCTCGTAAATCTGCATGAATTGGCAAATCAATAGAAAGAGTCGGTTTCTTCAGTTCATTCTCGTCAATATCAACCATCACTTTGTAAGCTTTGGGAGCCAATAAGTCATATGCATAACTTATCTGCCTAATACTCAAACGAGTACCCAACACAATCAACAAATCCGAGTTCTGTACCATTATATTACCGATACGGTCCCCGCATATTCCAGGTTTTCCAAAACACAAAGGATGATCATGCCAAATAATATCCGAACCACTAATAGCAGTCACGACAGGCACATTCAGTTTCTCTACGATCGACAAAAACTGCTCTACCCTTCCGGCCAGACGCACTCCATTGCCAACATAAACAACCGGGCTTTTTGCTGCCTGAATCTTTTGAAGCAGCAATTCTACACATTCTTCTTTTAACAGAGGAGCTTCTTTTTCTATCTCTTCCGATGAGAATTCACGTAGTTTTTCTTCGTCAACAATAGCTCCTTGAATATCCAATGGCACATCTAGCCACACCGGCCCCGGACGGCCATTCAAAGCTAAAAAAACAGCTTTATCAAGATAGTACTTTATATCCAAAGGGTCAGTCACCATCACTGCCATTTTAGTGATAGGCTTCACGATATCAACTATATCAACCTCCTGATCCCCCAATTGCCGAAGATTTAATTCAGGACACGCACAAATTGTAGTACTTTGCTTCACTTGCCCCGATATATATAATGCCGGGATTGAATCACACCACTGCCCTAGAACTCCTGTTAAGGCATTCGTTCCACCAGGGCCCGTAGTTACATTAGTAACACAAAGCTTCCCACTTGAACGATAATAGCCTTCCGCTGCAATTGCCGCTGCCTGTTCGTGGTGGTTACAAACATACTTAATATGTTTATTACGTCCAATTGCATCATTAAGATGCATTGCCCCTCCACCTGTCACTAAAAACACTTGTTCTACACTATACTGAGCATACAAGTACTCAAAAATAAAGTCGCTTACTTTTACCACAGCCTATTTTTTTAGTTATTAAAAGTTTACTCTTTCGCGTTCTATTACTAAAGGACGTTTTCTTACTTGTGTATAAATAGCACCAATATATTCTCCAATAATGCCTATAAACAACAGTTGCACAGAAGAAAAAAAGAAAAGTCCAATTACCAGTGGAGCCATCCCCACACTAAAGCTATCCCAATAAACCAATTTATATACCAAATAGACTAACCCTACCAATAAACTAATGAAAGCTACAATAAATCCAATAAAACTAGCCATGCGGAGAGGAAGTTTTGAGTGATTTACAAACCCCAGCATTGCCATATCATAAAGGGTATAAAAGTTATTCTTAGTCTTACCGCTTTGACGAACCGGCTGAGTATATGTAACAGTGCAATAATCAGCCCCTAGTTCTGCGACCATTCCTCTAAAATAAGGGTATGGATCCTCAATACCCCGAAGAGTATTTAAAAAAGACTGAGCGTATAAACCAAAACCTGTAAAATTACTAATATGTTCCGTAGAAGAAGACTTTGCCATTAACTGATAATACATCTTCCTCAGCGCAAACATAATCGGATTTTCTTTACTTTTACTTTTTACTCCTAATACGATTTGATGTCCTTCCTCCCACCTTTTAATAAAATCAGGAATTAACGAAGGAGGATCTTGCAAATCCGCAACCATCAATATCGCAGCATCACCAGTTGCTTGCAACAACCCATAATAAGGAGAACGTATATGTCCAAAATTCTTGATATTCAATATTAATTTAACATTCTTATCACTCTTCGCCAATTCACGCAAAATGTCAACAGTGCCATCTTTAGAAGCATTATCTATAAAAATATGTTCATAAGTATAATCAGTCAAAGCATCAAACTGCTGTTTGACCTGATTATAGAGTTCACGTACATTCCCTTCCTCGTTATAGCAAGGAGTTACAATACTTATTTTTTTCTTTACCTCCATAAGGTTGATATGTTAAAATTAGGTTAGGTTATATTCAATTATTAAGTCAAACACAACTTGAATCTAAATTGTAAGAAACAAAAGTAGAGAGAATTAACGAATTATCCAAAATGTTTCACGTAAACCTAACCTCAACCAACAGAAAAAGTTTCATATAACATTATCTTAGAGAGCAAGAAAACAGTCAAACAAGTATTTTTGTATTTGCTTTCTTCGCAAACAATGCCTCCCTAGTTGCCATTACAAGTAAAACGAGCCAAAGTAATATAGCACCTACATTATTGATTACATGAGTAGCAACATTTATAGAACTTGGCATTTGTATCGGAAAGAATATGATAATAAACAGAAAAGAAACTAGAAATAACGTTCTAGGCACATTTTTTTTCGACTCTACAACAAATGGTTGCAATCCTATAAAAATTGGAAATAAATAAATTACATTATATGCAAAAGCCTGTTGTGGAAACAAACAACAAAACATTGACAACAAAGCTATTTTAATAAAAGAAGAGTGAATTTTAATACTCAAAAAAAGTGTGTATCCCCCTAAGAAATAGGTCATGTATTTTCCAATAGAATAAAACAGAAGTTTATGTTCCAACTGTAACTTCTCATCAATCTGTAACAACAAAGGAATTATACCATAACGATAAACAGAAGAATCTTGTCCATAAGCAGCAGTTTGTGCTATAACATTATTGTATAATTGCCCAATATTATCAAATCCTCCTTCAAAAAAACAAAATGGCAGCAAAGCCAACAAGAAACAAATGAAAATATAATAAAATAATAATTTATATGATTTTGCACACAAATAATATAGACAAAAAACAGCAGGAAACACTTTCAATACTGAAGCAATAGCCAAACAAATAGCCGCAATCCATCGACCATTTTTACCATCCTTAAATAAAAGAAAATAATTAATGCATGCAGCAGAAAGCAGTATCTGATTTCCTCGTTCTAATGCATATAAATTAGCAGCAGAAAAAAATATAATAAATAAAGCCATTGTTGCATTACATCCATTCTTCTTACAAAGTAAATAAAGAGAATGAAAAAAAACATAAAGAGAAAGCAACATGAAAAGAAATCCACTAACTAATGCTGTCCCATTTTCCCAACAATCTGATAAAGTTATCCCAGAATAATTAGTCATTCTAGTAAACGGATACAAAATCAAATAAGCAAATGGCAAATAATTCTTATTTAAAGTTCCATTAAGTTCATTGAAATAGGGGTCTTTATCTGCAATATAAATTAATGTATTAAAAAAGTCAGCAAAAAAGTCTCCAACTCGCAAAAAGAAAACATGCATTTGTGTTGTAGGATCTACAAATAATAGGATAATCCACATGCACGCTATAAAAAACATGCAATATGTAAAATTCTGGTTATTGTTTATTTGTTTCATTTTTAATCAAGAAGTACTAGATTTATTTTAAAATATTTAACGAATATATTTATTATAAATCAAAACAGAAACCTCCCTCCCCTCATATTCTACATAATTAACTACAAATACAAAAAATTAACCATCATCCACACACAACATTTAAAATATCAAAAAAATAATTGTACAGAGTAGATTCTATATTGTTTCAGTCCTGCCGCAATTCTTTTTAATTGAAAACAAATCGTTTTTGCAAAACAAATGATGCAATCGCAACAATAGGAGTAACAATTATACCTGCAATATACTCATTTAAATCGGTCAATTCAAGTAACAAATGTATTAACCCTATATTTATAAAATAAACAATAGCATAAGCTGCTACAAATTTAAAAATCAATCGATTCTTTGTGTTTTTGAAAACAAAAGTTCCGATTGTTTTAAAGTTAAATAGTACCCCCAATATAGTACTCAATAAGACAGCAACACGATAAGTTATCCCCACATAAACAAAAAGACAATATAGCCCCACACCAAAGGCTGTATTCAATAGCCCAATTAATACAAACCTAATAAATGTAGCATCAATAGCATGTGAAAATATTTTTACTCTCATTTGTTCACTAATTATACATCAGGCAATAGTATATCAAAATAGCGATTCGTCCAAACTATTTTATAATGATTCATATCTAAAAAATTATTCATAGCTTTTATTTGATCTGGACGAGATAAAACGTTCTCAGGAAGATGATTAACATCCATAAAATTAGGATCATATTCCCCCCACAAATTTGTAGTTCTAAAATTCTGTCGCAATACAACAGGAAGGGGGGTATTCTTTGACATAGCAGCTTGTAACTGTCGTTCCAATTCAGCACCCGAAAGACACCATAACCAAGCATTCGAAATATACGAACGTGTATCTGTCATGTAATTTAGTCCCGGCATAAAATTATAAACCAAAAGAAAATCGTCAGGCTCTACATATTTTTCTAAAACAGGCAACAATTCATTCATCAAATTTGCACGATAAGAGCCTGTATAGATAAAACGACAATACTGATTATCAATAGGATGCACTTTTTCCAATCGACTATCTGGATCATAATAAGCCAAATTATCATTTTTATAAATACCACAAGCTATATAGCACACAAATATAATGCACAAATAACAGCGCATATACCGCTTATATATAGAATATTTTCCTAATCTTTCATTCCAAGTAACCTCATCCTCAAATAAACGACACAAATAAGCCGTCCCTAATGGTAGAGCTAACCAAGCTGATGTCCACATTGTATTAATTCCTTGGTCACTCCCCAAAGGCATACAGACAATCATAAAAAGAGAGGCTAGAGCTACATATCTCATACGAAGCCCTTCAATCCGGTTATAATTTATTAGAATTAATATAGTACCAACATAAGATACAAAATGAGTAAAATACATATCATTATGTCGAAGAGCCTTATTAAAGCACAGACCTAGAAAAATCCAAATAAACACAAACAGAAGATTCAATACCCATGAAGAATATTTATTTATCAGTTTGCTCCGCAACCACGTATAGGCTCCACCCAATAACACGACAATCCCCCCAACGGATATTATTCCCCAATAATTCTTTATATATCTTACAATTAATCTCCCAAACTGGTGAGAATTAGTCTCATCGGTTGCACTACTAGCTACCCCTGTCATGGCCTCCATAAAAAAAGTCCAATATCCCCAGTAATACATAGCTGCAACTATCAGTGCTCCCCCCACAATCGTCCCCCAAATAGCCATCCACATTTGACTATTGAAAAAACGTAGACTACCGTTTTTCCAATATAAACAAACCGGAATTAATAATATAATGGGTAAAATAGCCAGATTAGGTATTCGAACAAAGATATTAACGCCTAACATAAATCCACCCAAAAAGAACCAAACAAGCCTATTAGTTTCAAGTCCCCGCCAAAAAACAATTACAACCGAAAGTACAATAAAAGCAGTTAATGAGTTATAGCCATAAGGTTTAGGATCACCGACAACTATTAACATTTGAGCTATTAAACCAACTAATAACCAACCTGAATTTATACTCTTTTTTAAAAACACATAAGAAAGACAGAATGTTCCTGTCACCATTATTATTCCTAAAATCCGTGTTCCTAAAAAGCCTCCTTCCGGAAGCAACAGATTCCATACTCCACCAATTACACCAGTAACCCAATATGGCATTTGCGCTACCACACATTCTGGATTCTTAAATATTTGTTGATAAAAATACATTCCCCAGCCTTCATCAGACAAGTCAAAACCCTGTACTGCACATGCAAGCTGATACAATATAACTAGAACTAAAGCATATGCAAATTTATGTTTTTGAATAGAATATAAAATAATTTTCATGTTTTTTTATTTATCAATCAACAAGAGGTTTTTATCTAATTGCCCTTTATTACCTGAATACCATATATATAAATCGCGAATAGCCAATGCCAAAGGAGTTAAGTTAAGGTCAAATTCACTCTTCAAACGAGAGTTATCCCCACTATATTCCAATCCCATCCCCTCTTGAGATATAACAATTGGATGCAAAGGTTTTCCCGCTACCTCACGCACAATTACCGCTAAGTCATATAATGAGATTGAAGAATCTGGAGTAATATTATAAGCCTGATATTTGGGCTCATTCTGTACAAACCAATCTAATATAGGCATAAAATCATTTACATATAAATAATCAAACTTGCGGTTCTGTTTAATAGAAATTGGCAAATCAAATAAGACCTTACAAATAGCATTTGAAATAAAACGGATAGCATAGTCTTCATATTTACCAAAAATGCCAAACACGCGTAAATCATAAATATTGGAACAATGAGCAATAACTTTCTCACATACATACTTACAATACCCATGTTCATCTACTGGGATATGCTCCTTCCATGAATCCTCTTTCATCTTAGGTTGATAATTACGATTATCATATATCGCTCCAGAACCTATTACCAGGATTTTTTCAAAATACTCCTTATATCTCTCTAAATTAAAAAACATACGGGTATTAATATAAAATATATTTGAGAAATCCTTTGCATTTCTATGACTAGGTTTCACTGCCGCATGTATAACAACATCTACTGTATGTTTATGTAAATAATCAGCAACACTCTTCTCATCCGCTACATTTAACTCCAAACTTGAAGGAGATAATACATTGTATTTATCAACCAGAAAGCTCTCATGTATATTACGCCCGATGAAACCGCTACCACCTGTTAAAAGTATTGTTTTACTTCCCATCAATTATATTTCATTCATTTATATATTTATTGATTTGTTCCACACACAAATCATAGACAGCCTCATCATTATATCGTTTATACCAATCTACTGTCATTTGAACAGTTTGTTCCAAATTAAGTCTGGGTTGCCATCCTAACCTAAAATAAACCTTTGAAATATCAAGCATTAATAATTTGGCTTCATGCAAGCTATTGGGATCAGAGCAGTCATAAAGTTCCCCCTTACCATAATATTTCACAACACGTTCAGCAATTCCCCACACATTTTCAACAGACTCCAATTTCGGACCAAAATTCCATCCTTCACAATATTCAGTAGGGGCTTCCCACATTTTCTTCGCCAATAACATATAGCCGCCTAATGGTTCTAAAACATGTTGCCATGGACGAATAGACCTAGGACTTCTAATATCAATTATCTTATTAGCCTCCAAAGCTCTTATACAATCAGGAATTATCCGGTCTTTTGACCAATCCCCACCTCCAATAACATTCCCGGCACGAACACTTGCAATTGCTTTACCATGCATATTGTAATCAGCAGGATTAAAGAAAGAGCGTCTCCATGAAGATATCGCAATTTCAGCACAACCTTTTGAGGAAGAATAAGGGTCATACCCCCCCATAGGTTCATTTTCGCGATATCCCCATAACTGCTCTGCATTTTCATAACATTTATCAGTGGTTATCATAACTCCCACTTTCACACTTTCCGTAGCACGAATCGCTTCTAAAACATGAAGTGTTCCCATCACATTGGTTTCATATGTTTCGATAGGCATCTCATAAGAAAGCCTAACAAGAGGCTGGGCAGCCAAATGAAAGACGATATCAGGCTGATAGGTTTTAAAAATTTCTTTGAGCAATTCTCCATTACATATATCACCACGCAAATCGGTTATCATAGTACCAATTCCCGAAAGTACATAATTATCCTTTTCAGAAGTTGGCTCTAATGCTAGCCCAATAACCTCAGCACCCAACTCATGCAACCATATAGAAAGCCAGGATCCTTTAAAGCCTGTATGTCCTGTCACCAGAACTCTCTTTCCACGATAAAAATTATGAAAAATATCGACCATCTCTATCTATTTTATTTCCAAACCTTCCAAGGAGCTTTATTTTGCTCCCACATCTCATTCAATTCCGAGTTATCCCTCAAGGTATCCATCGGCTTCCAAAATCCTCGGTGTTTATAGGCATGCATTTGTCCAGCTTTAGCAATCTCCTCCAAAGGTTTTCCCTCAAAAGAAGTAGTATCACCACCTTTTATAAAGCTTAGTACCTCCGGTTCACAAACAAAATAACCTGCATTTATCCAATTACGGTCACCGTCCGGTTTTTCCATAAAGGACTTCACCTTATTGGTGCCCAAATCGATTTCTAATGCTCCAAACTTCCCGCCCGGCTTATAGGCAGTCACAGAAAGCAAACAACCGGATTTTTCATGCTCGGCTATAGTATCTGCAATATTTAAATCTGTCACACCGTCACCATAAGTCAACAAGAATGGTTCATTTTCCAAATACTTTTCGACTCGTTTTATTCTGCCACCCGTCATTGTATTAAGTCCGGTATCTACCATCGTAACACGCCAGTTTTCAGAATGATTATCTAAAATCTCGACACGATTATTAGATAAATCTACTGTCATATCGCAATTATGCCGAAAATAGTTAGCAAAATATTCCTTTATGACATACTGTTTATAACCACAGCAGATAATAAAATCATTAATTCCATAATAACTATAAGTCTTCATTATATGCCATAAAATAGGTTTTCCTCCTATTTCCACCATTGGCTTTGGAATTAAATTTGTAGCTTCACTCAATCTTGAGCCAAAGCCACCGGCTAAAATGACAGCTTTCATAATCTAATTTATTTTGTGTTATAATATTAATGTGAATCCACAAACTGTTTAATCATATCCACCATGAATTGTAACATTTCAGGTTTCATTCCCGGATAAACTCCAATCCAAAAAGTATTATTCATTACGAAGTCGGTATTTACCAACTCACCAACAACACGATAACCTTCACCGGCTTTCTTCATTTCATCAAAAGCCGGATGTTTCAACAGGTTACCTGCAAAAAGATTACGAGTCTGTATTTTATTCTTTTCCAAATACTCAGATAATTCATTACGAGTAAAACCGGCATCCTCTTTCACAGAAATAAGAAAACCGAACCAACTCGGATTGGAATTCTTCTCGGCTTCAGGTAAAATCAAGCCTCTTGTTCCAGCCAGCTTTTCTTTCAGAAAATTAAAGTTCTTTCTACGATCTGATACTATTTGGTCCAATTTCTCCAGTTGCGCGCAACCTATAGCTGCCTGCATATCTGTTACTTTCAGATTATACCCAAAATGGGAGTAAACATATTTATGATCATATCCAAGAGGCAATTCGCCATATTGTTTACTAAAACGAGACTGACAAGTATTATCTACTCCACCCATGCACCAACAATCACGTCCCCAATCACGAAATGAGTTTATCAGCCTATGCAACAATGGATCGTTTGTGTAAACTGCTCCCCCTTCTCCCATTGTCATATGATGAGGAGGATAAAAACTGGAAGTTCCAATATGCCCGAATGTCCCGGTTTTACGGGTTTCACCTTTTAAAGTATATTCAGTACCCAAAGCATCACAATTATCTTCTACTAACCACAGATTGTGAGTATCGCAAAACTCTTTCACGGCCTCTAAATTAAACGCATTCCCCAAAGAGTGGGCAATCATTACCGCTTTTGTCTTGTCTGAATATGCCGCTTCGAGTTGAGTTATATCTATGTTATATTCCGGAACAGTTATGTCTACAAAAACAGGGATAGCACCATATTGAATACAAGGAGTTACCGTAGTAGGGAATCCACAGGCCACAGTTATAACTTCATCCCCTCTTTGTATACGACGTTCCCCAAGCTCGGGAGAGGTTAAAGCCATAAATGCCAACAAATTAGCAGATGAGCCGGAATTGGTTAATGAACAATATTTAATCCCCAGCCAATCAGCCAGTCTTTTTTCAAAACGGTGAGCCCACGGACCGGCAGTCAACCAAAAATCCAAGGAAGAGTCGACCAGATTCACCAATTCTTCCTCGCCAAAATAACGACCGCCATAATTTACAAATGTTTTACCCGGAACAAATTCTTTAGACTGTCCAAAAGTCTCAGCATAATACTCTTTCACAAGCGAAAGTATCTGTTCCTTCAAATTATTTCCTTTCTGTTCCATAATCACTTTTTTCCTTATTCCTCGTTTTTAAATTCACAAATAGAACCATCAAAACTTATTATTAAATGCGCAAAGATACGAAATACTGCGCCATCTTTACATCTTTTATGCAAAAAAGAGGTTCTATCTCCTCCTTTTTAGCTTTTTAAGGCAGTTATAGCTTTGATAACTGCACTAGAAAAATATTCTCCGCCCTGAAGTTTCCGGCTGATCCCTATGACATTTTTTTGCATTTCAGCATATTGCTGCAGCGTCAAATCAGACAGAACCGCATCCAAATCCTCCAATGAATCAACACATAGTCCAATTTTATGTTCACGAACAAAGGATGCTAAAGCAGCCTTGCTCCAAATAATAACAGGCAACCCGCAACGGATGTATAAAGATGTTTTATGAGGATTATTATATTGAAGATATTCTCCCCAGTCGCCTGCACATGTCGAGATAGAAGAGCCGTCCCATACCAGGCCAAAATCCCCCTGTGCAGTAGAAATCAGATCGTCGGACTTGACAAACCCCATATAAGTAAAATGTTCTTTTCCCTTCGCTTTATCCAATTCGAAGCCCGCCCCATAAAGATTGAATCGGAATGACGGACCGGCATATGTACCGATTTCATACAGAAAAGCATTTTTACGCGGATGCAGACCTCCCGCGTAAAGGATCCTAAAAGGTCTTCGCACATCTGAAGGCACACCGACAACAGAAGTTGAAAGATAATCAAAAATTTCAAGAGTTCCTAATTCCGCCTTACAACCTTGTTCTTCAAGCCATTGTTTCATTTTATCATTATGGGCTATGATATAGTCCGAATGATTCAAACGTTGAATCTCACGTACAACAGAAAGTTTATGTCTACGAAAGCTTCCCAAATCATGAATGACCGTTACAACTTTTGCTCCTCTTAAATGAGCCATATTACAAACAAATTCATAATATTTCTTCAGTGGATACTGCAATACCAGAACATCCCCCTTATGCAGACAGAAAGGAGATTTCAATACTCCCAAAAGAGTCACGACAAACGCCAGCATCTTATTTGAATAGACAGTCTGTTTCAAACCGACATTCTTAAATGACATATCAGACATTATCTGTTCAATATCAGTCTTTGCTTTATTCCCTGCGCTAGAAAGCCCTCTGTAATTTCGTGACAAATAACAATTCATATTACTTTTTTCTTAAATCTATTTCTTTTTTCGCCAAACTTAATGCAGCTTCCACTGTATCGTCCATATCCAGATAGGCATACTTCCCTAAACGCCCTCCAAACAAAACACTACTATCCCGAACAGCCAACTCTTGATATTTACAATACAACTTCATATTTTTTTCATCATTCACAGGATAGTAAGGTTCTTTTCCAATTCCAAACGAATCCGGGAATTCATATGTAACCACTGTCGTAGGCTGTGTGCCAAATTCAAAGTGTTTATGTTCAACCACCCTGGTATAAGGAACCTCACGCTCGCAATAATTAATGACTGCATTTCCCTGAAAATTACCGGTATTCAAACTATGATTCTCAAAACGTAAACTGCGATACTCCAAATTTCCAAAACAGCAATCAAAATATTCATCTATACAACCGGTAAACAAAGTCTTATCCGCAATAAAACCCAATTCGGCCTTAGATTTAAAATAGTCAGTATTCAAACGCACATCAACCCCTTCCAACAGAGCAGCTATAAGCACATTATATCCGCCAATAGGAATACCCTGATAAGCATCATTAAAATAATTATTATCATATATAAAACGGAAAGGTATCCTTTTAATGATAAAGGCCGGAAGCTCTTTAGCCGAACGTCCCCACTGTTTCTCCGTATACCCCTTTATCAGGCAGGAATAGATATCTTCTCCACACAGTTTTAACGCCTGTTCTTCCAAATTCCGTGGTTCTTTTATAAAATCAAAAGCTTTACGCTGCTCTGCAATTTTTGCTTGTGCCTCTGCAGGAGTCTTTACTCCCCACAACTGAGAAAAAGTATTCATATTAAAAGGCAAATTATACAATTTGCCCTTAAAACAGGCTAATGGGGAATTTGTGTACCGATTGAATTTCGCAAAACGATTCACAAAATCCCAAACATCCTGATTATCCGTATGAAAAATATGAGCACCATATTTGTGAACACGTATACTATCTATATCTTCACAGTAAACATTTCCTCCTTTATGAGAACGTTTATCTATCACCAAACAAGAAAAGCCCGCCTGACGCATCTGATAAGCAAACACTGCTCCGTATAAGCCAGCACCTACAATTAAATAGTCATATTTCCGTTTCATAAATAGCCTCAACTTATAATAATTTGACAAAGATATGCAAAATCCCCTTAGAAACAGAAGGTATCTTATTATTTTTATTACATTTGCCATATCATTAAAAAAGGTTTCAACATATGAGAATAGGTTTTGACGGTAAACGAGCAGTAGAAAATAAAACAGGGTTAGGAAACTATAGTCGCTTCATCATAGATATATTGAGCCGGCTTCACAAAGAAAATCAATACACCATCTACGCCCCGAAGCCAAAAGAGAACAAACCCCTAGACCGTATTCTTTCAAGAGAAAACATACAGATAATATATCCTGCATCCCATTTTTGGAAAAGACTTTGTTCATTATGGAGAATTTGGGGAATAAACAAACAGATAAAGGAAGAACAACTGTCACTCTTTCATGGACTCAGCAATGAACTGCCATTATCTATAAAAAAAAGTAAAACCAGAAGCATAGTAACCATACATGACTTAATTTTTATACGCTACCCACAATTCTACAAATGGATTGACAGACGTATATATATTTACAAATTCAAAAAAGCATGTCAAAACAGTGACCGCATCATTGCTATCAGTGAAATGACTAAACGCGATATCATTACTTTTTTCGGAATAGACGCACATAAAATCGATGTTGTCTACCAAAGTTGCCATCCTATTTTTAAACAACCGGCAAGCAGCACACAGAAAAAAGAAATCCGGCAAAAATATCAGCTTCCAGACAAGTATATCCTAAACGTAGGAAGTATAGAAAGCCGCAAAAATCTACTTTTAGTTGTGAAAGCACTACATTATATCCCTGAGGACATATCGTTAGTCGCTATTGGGAAAAGAACAACATACACTAATGAGGTTGAAGAGTATATTAACAAACACCAACTTAATCACAGAGTGCATATATTACACAATATTCCTTTTCAGGAACTCCCCGTTTTCTATCAATTGGCAAAGCTATTTGTATATCCTTCCTTTTTTGAAGGTTTTGGCATTCCAATCATAGAAGCTATACACTCCAACATTCCTGTTATTGCCGCTACCGGCTCGTGCCTGGAAGAAGCTGGCGGTCCGGACTCTATTTACATCAGCCCGAATAACGAAAAAGAGCTTGCTATAAATATCAACAAAATACTCACCTCATCCGACCTGGTCAACAAGATGACAACAAAAGGGAAAGAATATATCAAACGCTTTTCCGATGAAACAATAGCCCAAGATATTATGCAAGTATATCAGAAAGCATTATCTGCCACTAAGGCTTAAGGGCTAACTTCACTTTAAAATCCGGCAAATCAAAACGCGCAGCACAACGAGGCAAAAGGAAAGGGTCACTATTTTTTTGCAAACGCTCGTTCATTGTAGTAAAAGCAAGTTTATACCCGGCTTCCTTTACTGCTACACGAGCAGATTCACTAATATCACCTTGCTTTAGATTTCCATTGGGAAAAGCCAGATAAACACATTCACTTCCTATTCTTTGCCGGAGAGCATGCCTGCTCTCAAAAATTTGCCTACGAGTCTCCCTTTCCTGTTGGAACGAATTACATATAAAATGATCTAAGCAATGAGAACCTATGATACAGTCATAATCCCGCTTTAGTTTCACAAGCTCATCCCAATTCATCGGAGCGTCAGAAGAATATTTTTCATAAAGCTCATCCAAAACATTGCTTGAAAGATTAGCTTCCAACTGCGAGCAAATCAAATCAACCTTTGCCATATCCGAATGTTTTAAAGCTTTATTTATCCTTTTCATAATCGCCACCCGTTCAGTATCAGTTGGCAAATCACAGTCAATATCAAGACAATCAACCTGAATGTGAGTTAATTGAGCGCCTAATAATACAGCCCTGTTTATGAAAGTAGGAAAACGCCTCCCCTTTTCCAAATGATTCACCGACACAAATACAGTAAAAGGCAAAGACAAAGAAGAAAGAATCGGAGCAGCAACAGTTAGGTTGTTTCGATACCCATCATCAAAAGTAATAACTACTTCTTGACCGTTAAATCCCGCAGAGACAAACCTTTCGTAATATTCATCCATCGAAATTACATCATAATGTTTTCGCAAATATCGCATTTCCGCCTCAAAAACATCCGGCCGCAGATGTAATGTTTGAACTGATGAATCTATAATTGTATCAACTCCATGATAAAACAATACTCTTGGGGTCTTGTTAAATGTCCGCCATAATCCAAGCACTCCAGAGCCAATCATTAAGTTTTTTAAAAAGGCATGTCGCATAAATACATTTTTTAGAAGAGACAAAGCTATATAAAGTTTTCAAAAGAAGCAATTAATAGTCAAGAAAAGTATTATCTTTGCCCAGACTTACAATATTCAAAAGTAATGGAAAAAGATTCAACCATTTTAGTAACAGGAGGGGCAGGATTTATTGGTTCCAATCTGTGTGATCATCTCCTGAGTCAAGGGCATCGTGTTGTATGTTTAGATAGCTTCATAACAGGGAAACCTGAAAATATACAGCACCAGTTCAATAATCCTAATTTTAAATTGATAGTAGGCGATATACGTAATCTTGAAGACTGCAGAAAGGCAACAGAAGGAGTAGATTATGTATTGCACGAGGCTGCATTAGGCTCTGTTCCCCGTTCAATAAAAGATCCGATTACCACAAACGAAGTCAATATAGGTGGATTTCTAAATATGTTGGTTGCCGCCAGAGATGCAAAAATCAAACGCTTTGTTTACGCCGCCAGTTCTTCTACTTATGGAGACTCACAGTCATTGCCTAAAGTAGAAGAAGTAATAGGCAAACCTTTATCTCCTTATGCCATAACTAAATATGTCAATGAACTATATGCTGATGTTTTCTCCAAAACTTATGGAATAGAATGCATCGGACTTCGCTATTTCAATGTGTTCGGACGACGCCAGGACCCCAATGGGGCATACGCTGCTGTCATCCCTCTTTTTGTAAGGAAGCTTATACAATATAAATCTCCCGTCATCAACGGTGACGGAGAATACTCCAGAGACTTTACCTATATCGATAATGTCGTCCAAATGAATGTATTAGCATTATCAACCAAGAATCCTAATGCTCTTAACACTGTATATAATACAGCATTTGGAGAACGTACAACCCTTAATCAACTGACTGGTTATTTAAAAGATTTTCTAAGTGTTTACGATCCGAAGATTGCTTCTGTTGAGATAAAACATGGTCCAAACAGATTGGGGGACATTCCACATTCTCTTGCCTGCATTGATAAAGCTAAAATGTTACTGAACTATTCACCCAAATTCAGCATGAAAGAGGGATTAAAAGAAGCAATCGACTGGTATTGGACAAACCTTAAGTAAAAGCAGTATGGGAAATATAAAAATAGGCATTATTGGATTAGGGTATGTAGGTTTGCCATTAGCACGCTTGTTCGCTACAAAATATCCAGTAATAGGCTTTGATGCTAAAAAGACCAGAGTAGAAGAATTGATGACCGGACATGACTCCACTTTGGAAGTGGATGATGCAACATTACGTTCTGTCTTAAGAAATAATACACCCGACAAGGAAGAAACCGGTTTATATTGTTCTTACAGCCTGGAAGACCTGAGAAATTGTAATTATTACATAATATGCGTACCAACCCCGGTCGACAAGCATCACAATCCGGATTTAACCCCGCTATACAAGGCCAGTGAAACTGTAGCTAAAGTTATCAACAAAGGAGACACTGTCATTTATGAATCAACAGTATACCCAGGAGTTACCGAAGAAGAATGCATTCCTGTTATCGAAAGAATATCCGGCCTAAAATTCAATATTGATTTCTTTGCCGGTTATTCTCCTGAGCGCATTAACCCAGGAGACAAACAACACACTGTTGAGAAAATCAAAAAAGTGACTTCCGGTTCAACACCTGAAATCGGAGAAAAAATAGATCATCTTTATAGTTCTGTAATTACAGCAGGTACACATCTTGCTTCCAGCATAAAGGTTGCAGAAGCCGCTAAAGTCATCGAGAATTCTCAAAGAGACATCAATATAGCATTCGTCAACGAACTATCCAAGATCTTTAACTTGATGGGAATAGACACTCAAGAGGTACTGGATGCCGCTGCCACAAAATGGAACTTTCTACCTTTTAAACCCGGGTTGGTTGGTGGACATTGCATTGGAGTGGATCCTTACTATTTAGCCCAAAAAGCCCAAGACTACGGCTATCATCCCGAGGTCATACTTGCCGGAAGAAGAATAAATGACAGTATGGGTGAATATATTGCCAGTCAGGTCGTAAAATGCTTAATCAAAAAAGGAAACTATGTGAAAGGCGCACACATACTAGTTTTGGGATTTACATTTAAAGAGAACTGTCCAGATGTACGCAATACAAAAGTCTTTGATATTATAAAAGCATTAAAAGACTATAATACCAATATCACAATCTACGACTATTGGGCCAAACCTGAAGAAGTAAAAAGGGAATATAATTTAGAAATAGCCAATGAGCTTCCCAAAGATAAGTTTGATGCAATAGTCCTTGCAGTAGCTCACAATGAATTTCTGAAACTTGACATCAAAAATATGATAAAACAGGATGGGATTATTTATGATGTAAAAGGCCTACTTAAAAGCAATATGGTTGACGGACGTTTATAATCTTTTTATGATTGACTATCAGATTAATCCCCAATATACACATTTAAAAGAATGTATTCTATCTCTGCCCGAACGCTTCGAGAAAGAAGGAGAAGTTATATATTCAGGAAGAAATACACTAAAAGTAATTAAATGCGGAGAAGTACCCATGTGCGTCAAAGCGTTCAAATTACCACACTTCATCAATAAAATAGTTTATGCTTATTTTCGAAAATCAAAAGCCGAACGTTCTTTCATTTATGCAACCCGCTTCAGCAAGTTAGGTATTAACACTCCTGAACCAATAGCCTTTATATTATATAAAGACAAGCTTGGACTAACAAGAAGTTACTATATTTGCCGCCAGCTGGATTACGATTTTACTTTCAGAGGAATAAGTAATTTGCCTCAACAGGAACAAGAAACCGTTCTTCAAGAATTCGTCAGATTTACCTATGCCTTTCACCAAAAAGGGGTTTACTTCATTGATCATTCGGCAGGAAACACTTTGATAAAAAAGAATATGAATGGAACCTTCAGCTTTTATTTGGTAGATTTAAACCGTACTAAATTTACTAATGTAACCACAAAGGAAGGATTGAGAAATCTTTCCAAATTAGAGGCCTCCCACAATATGCTCACCATAATGGGAAGAGAATATGCCCTTTTAACTCACTGCAATACAGAAGCAACAACAAAGAAACTAATTCAGTTAACAGACAGGCACAATAAAATAACCGAAAGAAAAAGCTTCATTCGGAACACTCGAAGAAAAATCAAGCGCCTCTTTACTTCATAAGGTACTTTTCTATACTTCGGGCCAATACATGCCAATCAAAGTTCTCTACATTTTTACGTGCAGCTTTTCCCAATTGCTCTCTCAGCCTTTCATTCTCTATTAAAGTTTTTAGCCGACGGCGTATCATAAAAGTATATCTCCATGTATGAAGACCGGTAACGCCGTCTATCAACAAATCACGTGTACCTGCTGTTGTCGCAATAACAGGAAGAGCGCATGCCATTGCCTCTGCCACAGTATTGGACCATCCGGCATGCCCCTCCGCAGCCACAAAAATATCTGCCCGATTAAACAGTTCCGAGTTTTTATCAAAAGGATGATTCTGAACAAAATCAAAAGGAACAGAAGTAGAAAAGTTGTCTATCAGTTTCTGAGCTTTCTCACTTATAGCCGTATCAAACAAAAGTAATTTTATATTATATCCTTTTTTATATAACTTCTCGCATGCTTTAACAACATACTTTGTACCTTTGACCCTCTCCGCCAAGCGTCCATAAGCCATAATACAAAAAGGACGCCCCTCAACAGAATAGTCTGTTTTTTCTTGATAATTTGAAACATTCACCCCACCCAACGCTTTGAAGGCTTCAATACCATATTTCTTCTTATCATATAAGTAGATATTAGTAGAGCACGCAAAAACTTCAATATCTGAATATTTTAAAGCTTTCCGGATTTTTTCCGTCATTCTGACGTGATAAAAAATCTTCCTCTTGGTATTAGCTGTAGTCAACTGTTCTAGAAATTTCACCTCCGTTGTAAACAATGCATCAATGTCATCTTTCTTTAGAGCTGCAATTTTTTTTGTTTCTCCTTTAAAATCATACCAGGACGGAGATTTTCCTTCTACCGTGTAAACAGTAAAAGTGTGGCCCAACTCTATAAAAATATTCCCTAATTCCAAAAAGCGCTTCACTCCACCATAAAGTTTCGTATGAGGCAAAATTACTCCTAAATGCATAATTATCCTAATTTATTTTTCCCATATTTTTTTTGAATGCGGACTTTTCTTAAATAAGCATAAGGCTCTTTTTAACCGGCTACGAACTATATCTTTATTTAAAGTCAGACTATCTATCTTTTCTATGGCACCCTCATCAAAACGTTCACCTCGCTTAAGAATATTCCGCATAAAAGAAGCCGAAGTAATTCCCCATTTTAACAAAAACTGCATGCTACCATCATTCTTTCTAACCCGACCTGTTGAACGAGCCTCAAAATGATATACCCGACTTGCAGATATCCCCTTAAACAAGCGCACACCCGCCATCCAAAGTTTTGCAGAGAAATCCGGATCACTATACATTCCCGGTGAAAACTCAACACTATACCCACCTACCAAATCCCAAATATCCCGATGCACAACATTAGGCGGCCAAGTAGCTCCAAACCAGTCGAAATGAGGCAGTAACTGATACTTACCCAATAGCTCTTCTTCATTAAACGTCTCCACACTTTCTCCAAAATTAGCAGGTGCTATCACACTTTTACAAAAAAAAGGACGAGGCTGAATTAAAGTAGATGAAAAGAAAAATTTATTATCCGGCAGGGGCTGAATTTCGTTCCACAAAGCAGCATCCCAACCCGGACATACATACATATCATCATTCATATACAAAATATAATTGGTCTTCACCAAAGGACGTAGTCCATTTAACGCCCAACAAACTCCGATATTATTCTCGCTATAAGTATGCTCATATTCATTCTGCCGTATCCACGCAAGCGTACCATCCCTGCCTTCATTTACATGAATCAGTATCTGATGTCTATATACTGAATTTTTATTTATACTCTCAATACATAATTTGAGATAATCCAAATTATTCCATGTGGGAATGAGAATCGAAAATTTATATTCATCTTCTAACAAATCCTTCTGCATTTTAATTCTTTTTTATTATCAACCAATGATTCCTTCAATCTTCGCAATCACCTGTTCGGGCTTTATTTCTCTCAAGCAGGCATAATCTCCCCGCCAGCAAAGTTTCTGTCCATATACCGAACAGGGACGACATGACAAATCAAGTTGCACGGTATTGACAGGCAATTGTTTCCACCCCATAAAGCCTGCATAAGGATGGGTCGCACCCCATATGGAGACGACTGGGATATTTACCAATGATGCCAGATGCATATTGGCGGAATCCATTGAAAGCATCACATCCAAATGGCTCATCAGGTTCAATTCCGTACGCATATTCAACTTGCCAATCATGGAAACGACAGAAGGGTATTTGGCGATCCATGCATCAAAGATTTCCTGTTCACTTTTACCGCCTCCGAACAGAAAGACTTTCACCGCAGGATTAGCCGCAAAATGGGCAATCACTTTCTCCTGCAGTTCCAATGGATAAATCTTTCCCGTATGTTTGGCAAAGGGAGCAATACCGATCCATTTCTGATTCTCTTTAGGGCCGGTAACCGGTTCTATTTCTGCAAAGTTTCCTTTGCCTTCTCCATAAATGGAAGAGAAGTTCAACAAGACCGGAAGTCCGAGCTTTTCCAGCACATCAGCATAACGACGGAAAGAACTCTTCTGATTTTCCATTACTTTATGATGTCGGCGAACCAGTTTCTTCTTGCCTGCCCGCCCCTTACAAATATGGGCAACCGGTATATTGGCAAGCCTGAAACGCAGGCATAAATATCTGGCACGGAGCACATGGTGAAAATCTGCGATATAGTCAAAGTGCATCGCTTTCAGCTCCGAATAAAGACTGTTCAGTCCCCACAAACCTTTATGTTTACCTGTCAAATCAGCTCCTATGAAATTCACATTGCCGGGCAATTCCTGAAAAAGGGGTTGCCATACAGCACGGCTTAACACTGTTATCTCATGCTGTGGATATTGCACAGCAAGGGAATGTATCACCGGTATTGTCATTGCGACATCACCTAAAGCTGAAAAACGGATAATGAGAATACGCGCCATTCGTTATTTTCTAGCATAAAGCACCGGATTCAATGCCGGGTCGTTATACATCTTCATCTGTTTATATACTTTCATGTATTTATTTCCTGCTTCAATATCTGCCAACAACTGATCGATAGCCGAAGAAAGATCTTTTCGCTGTTCAAGCAGGATATTCAGCTTAGTCTGACATTGCGCACGGTGTTCTTCGGTAGTATCCGTACGTTCCACTTCTTGCTGCATGTGGTAGATTTTCAATGCAAGGATAGACAAACGGTCGATTGCCCATGCGGGACTTTCCGTGTTAATTGTTGCAGCCGGCAGAGGCTTTACGTCTTTATACTTATCCAGAAAATAGCTGTCAATCAATTCAACCAAGTCCGTTCGATCCTGATTGGACTTATCGATTCTTCTTTTCAATACCAATGCTGCTACCGGATCAATTTGGGGATCACGGATTATATCCTCAAAATGCCATTGAACGGCATCAATCCAATTCTTTAGATACAAATAATACTCAATAGTTTTCAACTCGTAAGGATTGTTCATCGGTGCATCTACACTATCCGTTACATGGTAATCATTGGTAGATTTCCAAAAAATCTCGTTGCAAAGGTTACTAAATGTCATAATCTTAACTAGCTTATAGGTATATAATAGGGCAAATCTATGTAATATTTTTCAGACAAGCAACCGTTTCTTACTTTTTTATTTGTTACCTTTGTGGGTATTAAAGATGAATTGTATATGAAAATTATTATAGATAATAAAATACCTTATATAAAAGAGGCGGTTCAGGGAATAGCCGATGAGGTAATCTATGCTCCGGGAAAGGATTTCACTCCGGAATTGGTACGGGATGCGGATGCGCTTATCGTCCGTACCCGCACGCATTGCAACCGTGAATTATTGGAAGGAAGCCGGGTGAAGTTCATTGCTACGGCAACCATTGGTTTCGACCATGTCGATACGGAGTATTGCAAGCAGGCAGGCATCGAATGGACGAATGCCCCGGGATGCAATTCCGCTTCTGTCGCCCAATATATACAATCATCGCTTCTTGTATGGAAGTCTGTCAGGAATAAAAGACTGGATGAACTGACTATCGGGATTATAGGCGTAGGCAATGTAGGAAGCAAGGTGGCTAAAGTGGCACAAAGCTTTGGCATGCGCGTCCTATTGAATGACTTACCGCGAGAAGAGAAAGAAGGAAAAGGGAATTTCTTTTCTTTGGATAAAATAGCGGAAGAATGTGACATCATCACTTTTCACGTACCTTTATATAAGGAAGGGAAATATAAGACCTTCCATTTGGCTGACGAAAACTTCTTTCGTTCATTAAAACGGAAGCCAGTTATCATCAATACTTCACGGGGTGAAGTCATTGAAACGGATGCCCTTTTGAATGCTTTAAGCAGTCAGGCTATTTCGGATGCCATTATTGATGTATGGGAGCACGAACCCGAAATCAATCGAGAACTGCTGGAGAAAGTTATCATTGGTACCCCTCATATTGCAGGCTATTCTGCTGACGGGAAAGCCAACGCAACACGTATGTCACTGGATGCAATTTGCAAGTTCTTTCAGATAGATGGAGATTATGAAATTAATGCACCGGCACCTGCTTTTCCTGTTATTCAAGCAAAAAGTTACGAAGATGCACTTCTTCAAATGTATAACCCAGTCGAAGATAGCGACCGATTGAAAAGTCAACCGGAGCTATTCGAGACCTTACGTGGAGATTATCCTTTAAGAAGAGAGGAGAAAGCTTATATAATAAAGTATTAGGTAATAAGTAATACTTCCTCTATAATCTGTGGGAAGTGCTCGTATTCCAAAGCATGCACTTTCTTGGCGACATCATCAGGAGAATCTGTCGGAAGTACGGGACAAGTCGCCTGGAAGATTGTGTTCCCTTCATCATAATGCTCATTAATATAATGTATAGTGATGCCGCTTTCTTTTTCACCGGCAGCGACTACCGCTTCGTGAACACGGTCGCCATACATCCCCTTTCCTCCGTATTTAGGCAGAAGAGCCGGATGTATATTTATTATTTTATCGGGATAAGCATGCAAAAGCAGATCGGGTACACGAACCAGAAAGCCTGCCAGCACGATAAAATCAATGCGGGCCTCCTGCAAAACAGCCAGAATTTCGTCTCCGGCTATCCAATCTTCCTTTGGAAACACGTTACAGGGCACTCCCAGGCGATGCGCACGTTCTAAAACATAGGCATCACTCTTATTAGAAAGCACCAACGAAACCTGAGCGGAATCGTTTTTTTGGAAATACCGGATAATATTCTCGGCATTAGAGCCGGAACCGGAAGCGAAAATTGCGATGTTTTTCTTCATAACTCTCATATTCGATGCACAAAACAGTGAAAAATGTGCAAAACATTGCATTTATTTAGTCAAATATTTGCGCAAAACGATAAATATTCATTCCTTTGCACCGCAAATTTAAAGAAATAAAACTAATTATTAATTAAAAACTTAAAGTTATGTCTGAAATTGCATCAAGAGTAAAAGCGATTATCGTTGATAAATTAGGCGTTGAAGAATCAGAAGTTACAACCGAAGCAAGCTTCACTAACGACCTGGGAGCAGATTCTCTTGACACTGTAGAACTTATCATGGAATTCGAAAAAGAATTCGGTATCTCTATTCCTGATGACCAAGCAGAAAAGATTGGTACTGTAGGTGATGCTGTATCTTATATCGAAGAACACGCTAAGTAATTCGATTTCATCAATATGGAATTAAAAAGAGTGGTAGTAACAGGTCTTGGCGCCATTACTCCCGTTGGCAACAGCGTTCCCGAGTTTTGGGAAAACCTTGTGAACGGGGTTAGTGGAGCAGGACCTATTACTCATTTTGATGCGTCGCAATTCAAGACCCAATTCGCATGCGAAGTGAAAAACTTCGAGGCAACAAAATACATCGACCGCAAGGAAGCAAGAAAGATGGACCTATACACTCAGTATGCCATCGCCGTTGCCAAAGAAGCGGTAGAAGATTCAGGGCTTGACACAGAAAAAGAAGACTTGAACAAAATCGGTGTTATTTTTGGCGCCGGTATTGGTGGTATACATACATTTGAAGAGGAAGTGGGCAACTACTATACTCGTCAGGAAATGGGACCGAAGTTTAATCCGTTCTTCATTCCAAAGATGATTTCGGATATTGCTGCCGGACAGATTTCTATTATGTATGGTTTCCACGGTCCTAATTATGCGACTTGTTCAGCATGTGCTACTTCTACCAATGCTATTGCAGATGCCTTTAACCTGATTCGTCTGGGTAAAGCAAATGTAATTGTGTCCGGTGGCTCGGAAGCAGCGATCTTCCCTGCAGGTGTGGGTGGCTTTAACGCTATGCACGCTCTGTCAACCCGTAACGACGAGGCTTCCAAGGCTTCACGTCCGTTCAGCGCAAGCCGTGACGGTTTCGTAATGGGTGAAGGTGGCGGTTGTCTGATCCTGGAAGAGTTGGAACATGCTAAAGCACGCGGTGCAAAAATCTATGCAGAAGTTGCCGGTGTAGGCATGTCTGCAGATGCACATCACTTGACAGCTTCCCATCCGGAAGGTCTTGGAGCTAAACTGGTGATGAAGAATGCACTGGAAGATGCGGAAATGGATCCGAAAGAAGTAGATTATATCAATGTACACGGTACATCTACTCCGGTGGGTGATATTTCAGAAGCAAAAGCGATTAAGGAAGTATTCGGCGATCATGCGTTCGAGTTGAACATCAGTTCAACCAAATCAATGACAGGTCATTTGTTGGGTGCTGCCGGTGCGGTAGAATCCATTGCAAGTATCCTTGCCATCAAGAACGGTATCGTTCCTCCGACTATCAACCATGAAGAAGGTGACAACGACGAAAACATCGATTATAACCTTAATTTCACGTTCAACAAAGCACAGAAACGCGAAGTTAATGTTGCCTTGTCCAATACATTCGGATTCGGCGGTCACAATGCGTGCGTTATCTTCAAGAAATACGCTGAGTAATATCGTGTTACGTAACCAAATAGATAAGATAAGGCTCTTGTTCCGCAAGGACAGAGAGTCTTATCTTTGTTTTTATCATATACTCGGATTCTATCCGCGTAATATCCGGCTTTACGAGCAGGCTCTTCTGCACAAGTCTACTTCGCTCCGTTCGGAAAAAGGACGTCCTTTAAATAACGAACGCCTGGAGTTCCTGGGTGACGCCATCCTTGACGCCATCGTAGGAGATATTGTCTACAAGCGTTTTGAAGGGAAACGGGAAGGTTTCCTGACCAACACGCGTTCCAAGATCGTACAACGGGAGACTTTGAACAAGTTGGCCGTCGAGATTGGGTTGGACAAGCTCATAAAGTATTCTACCCGCTCTTCTTCTCACAACAGTTATATGTACGGAAATGCTTTTGAAGCATTTATCGGAGCTATTTATCTGGATCAGGGATATGAACGTTGCAAGCAGTTTATGGAGCAACGTATCATCAACCGGTATATTGACCTGGATAAAATATCCCGCAAAGAGGTTAACTTCAAATCCAAGTTAATCGAATGGAGTCAGAAAAGCAAGATGGAAGTTTCTTTTGAACTGATAGAGCAATTCCTCGATCAGGACAGCAACCCTGTATTTCAAACAGAAGTACGCATAGAAGGCCTTCCTGCGGGAACAGGTACGGGGTATTCCAAGAAAGAGTCTCAACAGAATGCTGCCCAGATGGCTATCAAGAAAGTGAAAGATCCGACATTCATTACGACCATTAACGAGACTAAGGAACAGCAAACAGCAATAGCTGACGAGTCTGAGACTGAACCGGATACAGCCCCCGAAATGGAAATTGAAAATATGTCAGAAGAGAACCAATCTGTCGACGGCGAAGTTGCTATGGCGGAAGTGTCCTCGGAATCTAACCAAAGCAAATTCCCATACGACGACCCTGAATCACCAGATCGTGTTCTTCCGTAACCAGTTTCAGTTTTCCGGCAACCTCTTCAAGGGGGATAGATGAAATGTCGTCTCCTCTTAGAGCTACCATTCGCCCGAATTCTCCATTTGCAATCAATTCTGTTGCGTGACCGCCCATACGGGTGGAAAGGTTACGGTCGAAAGGAGTAGGCGAACCGCCACGTTGGATATATCCCAATACAGTTTCACGAGTCTCTATTCCGGTTTCATATTCAATTTCCTGTGCAATATATTCCGCAGCACGTTTACGGCCATCTGTCTGAATCCCTTCAGCCACTACTACAATGGAGTAAGGTTTGCCTTTTTTCAGCCTATCCAGAATTGTATTGCCAATATTCTTTATGTTATAAGGGATTTCAGGGACAAGGATAACATCTCCCCCACCTGCCATACCAGAATACAAAGCAATCCAACCGGCTTTATGTCCCATCACTTCAATTACCATCACTCTTTTATGAGAGCTGGCAGTGGAATGCAGGCGGTCAATGGCATCCGTGGCAATGCTTACTGCCGAATCAAACCCGAAAGAGATATCTGTTCCCCAGATGTCATTGTCAATGGTTTTCGGGACTGATACGATATTCACCCCCATTGCGGCAAATTTGGCGGCGGTCTTTTGTGTTCCATTTCCCCCGATGCAGACTACACAATCCAAGCCCATTTCCTGAATATTCTGAAGGATAAGTGCCGGCTTGTCAACATCCGAGATGACACCTCCTTTCTTAAAGGGCTTTTCGCGGGAAGTTCCCAGCATCGTTCCTCCAAGATTCAGCAGGCCGGACAGAGATTTATCTGTAAAGGACTCGACATCCTTCGTCAGCAAACCTTGAAAGCCGCTGTGAATACCTATCACTTCCATCCCATAATAATTGATGGCTGTCTTGCACACGCCACGAATGGTGGCATTAATACCGGGGCAGTCCCCGCCTGAGGTTAAGATTCCAATTCTCATTGTCGCATTTTTTAGTCAAAAACTCGGGGATTCTGGTAAACTCGTCAATTTTAACGATTATTTCCGTCGTAAAGATAGAAAAAAAAGATAAATAAGTTACTTTTGCACGACTAAACATTATTATGTTAAAGCAGAAATGAATATTACAAAAATTATTAGTAAGACTTTTGATTCCCGTTTAAAACAAATAGATCTATATGCTAATCAGGCTAGTGAGATTCAACATCGTGTATTGAATCGCTTGGTGCAGCAGGCTGCCCGGACTGAATGGGGTAAAAAGTACGACTATGCCTCTATCCGCAGCTATGAAGATTTCAGAAAACGCCTGCCCATCCAAACATACGAAGAGATAAAGCCTTACGTAGAGCGTTTACGGGCAGGAGAACAGAACCTGCTTTGGCCGTCGGAAATACGTTGGTTTGCCAAATCATCCGGTACGACTAATGATAAGAGCAAGTTTCTTCCTGTCAGCAAGGAAGCATTGGAGGATATTCATTACAGAGGTGGGAAAGATGCTGCGGCCCTTTATTTCCGTATCAATCCGGATAGTCATTTCTTTTCCGGAAAGGGATTGATTATGGGTGGTAGCCACAGTCCGAATCTTAATTCCAATCATAGTTTGGTCGGGGACTTGTCGGCTATTTTAATTCAAAATGTAAATCCGCTTATTAATTTCATTCGTGTGCCAAGCAAGAAGATTGCATTGATGAACGAATGGGAAGCTAAAATAGAAGCAATCGCTAACAGTACTATTCCGGTGAATGTAACGAGCTTGTCCGGTGTGCCATCCTGGACGCTGGTGCTTATCAAACGCATTCTTGAGAAAACCGGGAAACATACATTGGAGGAAGTATGGCCTAATCTGGAAGTGTTCTTCCATGGTGGCGTGGCTTTCACTCCTTACCGCGAACAGTATAAGCAGGTGATTCAGTCGCCTAAAATGCATTATGTGGAGACTTATAATGCTTCTGAAGGGTATTTCGGTACGCAGAATGATCTTTCTGATCCTGCTATGTTGTTAATGATTGACTACGGAATCTTCTACGAATTTATTCCACTGGAAGAAGTGGACAAGGAAAATCCGCGGGTATATTGCCTTGAAGAGGTGGAACTGAACAAGAATTATGCAATGGTGATTTCTACTTCCTGCGGTTTGTGGAGGTACATGATTGGTGATACGGTGAAGTTTACGAGCAAGAATCCCTATAAGTTTGTTATCACGGGAAGAACAAAGCATTTCATCAATGCTTTCGGTGAGGAATTGATTGTTGATAATGCTGAAAAGGGACTGGCTAAGGCTTGCGCAGAAACGGGAGCACAGGTTTGTGAATATTCTGCGGCGCCGGTCTTTATGGATGAGAATGCAAAATGCCGTCACCAATGGCTAATAGAGTTTGCCAAGATGCCGGATTCTGTTGAGAAGTTTGCGGCGATACTGGATGCTACTCTGAAAGAGGTCAATTCTGACTATGAGGCAAAACGGTGGAAGGATATTGCGTTGCAGCCATTGGAGGTAATTGTTGCCCGCCAAGGGTTGTTCCATGATTGGATGGCGCAAAAAGGAAAATTGGGAGGGCAGCACAAAGTTCCCAGATTGAGTAATACGAGGGAGTATATTGAGACGATGTTGCCGTTGAATCAATAGTATTCTTTTTCTTTCGTCTTGATACGAAAGAAAAAGAACCAAAAAGAAAGAATCAAGGCTGCGTTTTTTCAGCTACTCCGGTGATTTCTCCAGCTAAAGGGCAGAAACTCGCTACGCTCAAACAGTCTGCCCTTCTTAACGCTGAAGAAAACACCTGCGCTTGACGCTGAAAAAACGAGGCCGGGAAACCATGCGGGGTGTTCGCTGCGGACACTGAGATGATTATCGGGATTCAATTATAATTCCGCCACCTAGCAGTAGACCGTCTTTATAGAATGCAGCGGCCTGCCCCGGCGCGATGGCGGTCAAGGGCTCATGAAGTTGCACGTGAAGTAAATTATCCGGTGTAATAGTAATCGTACAACGGTTTTCCTGTTTGCGATATCGTATCTTCACGATGATATCAGAATGCCCCAAGATGCGTTCGCGGTTCACGATGTTCCAGTCTTTCAACCACATTTCTGTCTTTTCCAAGGCGGAAAGTGAGGACAATATCACTTCATTCTTTTCTACGTTTATCTCTTTTACGAAAACAGGACGGTTCAGATGAATACCTAGTCCACGTCTTTGGCCAATGGTATAAAAAGGGTATCCTTCGTGCCAAGCTATGAAATTCCCCTTTTCATCGACAAATCTTCCTCGTCTGACCATTTCTGACCACGGCTGACCATTCCCGACCAATGTCTGACCATTCCTGACCAACCAATCTTTCAGGAAGCTTCGGTAGTCCATCGGGCAGAAACAAACTCCTATACTATCCTTTTTGGTAGCGACTTTTTGGAAGCCACGTTCAGCAGCCCAGGCACGGGCTTCAACTTTCGTAATTCCTCCCATTGGCAGAAGAATTCTGCTGAGTATATCTTGCTTCAAGCCCCACAGAAAAAAGGACTGGTCTTTGTCCGGGTCAACGGCGTGTGTAATATAGTAAGTATCTGCCAGCTTTATTTTTTGGACATAATGACCGGTAGCGATGTAAAAGATGCCCATTTCATCAGCTATTTTGGCAAGCAAAGGCCACTTTAGATAGTTATTGCACAACGTACAAGGTACTGGAGTATGACCTGCCATATACTCATGCACAAAATATCCGATGATTTGCTCATTGAATATCTCACGGGCGTCATATGTTATATGCGGGATACCGAGACGTTCTGCCAGATTACGGGCATCTTCCAGATATTCGGTCGAGTCGTTCAGTTCATAAAAACGAAAAGTGACTCCGGTTACTTCATAACCGGCTTCCAGCAGTCTCATAGCGGCCACAGAGCTATCTGTTCCACCACTCATACCTAACAATACTCGTTTGTTTTCTTCTATCATGCTGCAAAATTAAGGATTTTCCCGTATCTTTGTCAGTTAAAGCCTAAAGAGAATGAAAGAGAAAATAACTAATGGACAAGTCATCATCGTTTTTACGGAACATCCGGTATTCGGCATATTACTGATTCCTTACATAGCGGAAAGACCGGGCGATGGCACGTTGCAGTTAGTGGAACAGGCTTTTCACGCTTCTCCCGAAGCTATGGAACGGATGAGTGAAGCGGAAAGACAGGCCATTGATATTGCCTCTCATTATACGGAGAAGTATCTGATGAGCAATTACTCCCGTGAAAAAAACGTATCACGCTTTCTACATAAATTATCTGAAGATCCTGAACGGATCAAAAACAGCATCCGTCCGTTTATTGAGAAGAAGTTGCAGGAGATGCTGACGTTGATACGCGAAAGCGGACTGCCTTTTTATCAAAAACAGGCTGGTAGTAAAGTTTTATATGCTCACCACGCCTATCGGGTGCATGCTGATGATGTTGAGACTCGTGTAATCTTTCATGCCGACAGCAAAACGTTCCGTTATCAGTTACAATGTTACGATGGAGGGCAGCCATTCTCTTTGACCGAACTGAAGCCCGTCACCGTACTGACTTCCTCGCCGGCAATTCTGCTATTGGGTATGGAGTTATATTTCTTTCCGCATATTGAGAGTACAAGAGTCTTGCCTTTTACAAAGAAAAAATCGATTAGTGTGAATGCTTCCCAGATTGAGAAGTATATAGATAACATTATGATTCCAATTGCACGCTATCATGAGATTGAAACTCACGGACTGAATCTTATTGAAGAGGAATGTAGCTGCGAGGCATTATTATCTCTTGATACAATTCACGGCGAGCAGGTGCTACAACTTAGTTTTCGTTATGGCGACCAGGTATTTACACCAGATAGTGCCGCTGAAATGAAGAAAATCGTTTATCGGAAAGAATCCGGCGACGTATTCTTCTTCCGGCGCAACGTTATCGAAGAAGAGAAAGCAACCCGACTTTTAACGCAAGCCGGATTACAACTACTTGATACTTCTTTCAAATTATCGCCCGAAGCTAAGGAGAAAACGATTGGAGAATGGATTAACAATCACCGGGAAATGTTACAACTCTCCTTCCAACTTGTCAGCAGTATGGGAAATATGCCTTATTGTCTGGATGAGATACGTATCGAACAAAGCTGTGAAGATGAAGTCGATTGGTTTGAATTGCATATCACGGTGGTTATCGGCACATTACGTATTCCCTTTTCCCGCTTTCGCAAACATATCCTGGAAGAAAAAAGAGAATATCAGTTGCCCGACGGCCGCATGATTCTCCTGCCTGAAGAATGGTTCAGCAAATATGTGAATCTATTGGAAATGGGAATGCAGACGGAAAAAGGAATCCGTGTGAGACGCACGCTCTTAGGTGCTGTACAGACAGCTTTAGGAGAAAATGCACTCAAACAGTTCCCGTCCCAAAAGCACATACACAACATTGCCGTGCCTAAAGCGCTCAAGGCAACATTGCGTCCTTACCAACAGAAAGGATTCTCATGGATGGTACATCTGCACAAACTAGGGTTTGGCGCATGCCTGGCAGATGACATGGGACTTGGAAAAACACTACAAACCCTAACCTTACTGCAATACATATATAAGCCGTATGGGCATAAGCAGGCTGCCACCCTGATTGTCGTCCCTACATCGCTGCTTCACAACTGGCGGCGGGAAACCAAACGTTTCACCGTTCTTTCAATGACAGAATACAATAATACCGTATCCATCCCCAAAGAGCACCCGGAGAAATTCTTCAATCAGTTTCATTTGGTTATTACTACGTATGGGATGATGCGGAACAATATCGATATACTCTCTTCTTACAATTTTGAATACATCGTACTCGACGAGAGCCAGAATATCAAGAATAGTGATTCACTCACTTTCCGTTCGGCCACCCGGTTGAGAAGCAATCACCGGCTTGTACTGACAGGTACTCCGATTGAGAACTCCCTCAAAGACCTATGGGCACAATTCCACTTCATACAACCGGACTTGCTGGGTACTGAGAGTGATTTCCAAAGACAATTCATAATTCCGCTCCGCCAGGGAAACACCCGTGTAGAGACACAGTTGCAACAACTAACCGCCCCTTTTATCCTTCGCAGAAGCAAAAAAGAAGTAGCTCCGGAACTTCCTGCGCTTACCGAAGAAACGATTTTCTGCGACATGACTGAAGAACAAGACACTTTGTATGAACAAGAGAAGAACAGCCTGCGCAACACCTTGCTTCAACATCCACAAAGTACGGACAAATTCCATTCGTTCAATGTCTTGAACGGGATTCTGCGTTTACGTCAACTGGCTTGTCATCCACAGCTTATCTTACCTGACTTCACCGGACTGTCCGGAAAAACAACACAGATAATCGAAACATTCGATACGTTGCGAAGCGAAGGTCACAAAGTTCTGATTTTCTCGTCCTTCGTCAAGCATCTGGAAGTGTTGGCTGAAGCCTTCCAGGAACGTGGTTGGAAATATGCCCTATTGACAGGAGCGACGAACAACCGCCCTTCCGAAATTGCCCATTTCACCGAACAAAAGGACGTACAGGCCTTTCTTATTTCCCTGAAAGCCGGTGGCGTGGGACTCAATCTCACTCAGGCGGACTATGTATTTATCATCGACCCCTGGTGGAATCCTGCCGCCGAGTCCCAAGCCATCGCCCGCGCCCATCGTATCGGGCAGGAGAAGCGGGTGATTGCTTATCGTTTCATTACTCAGAACAGTATAGAAGAAAAGATTCTCTACCTGCAAGATGAAAAGCGGAAACTCGCGGAAACATTTGTCACTGAAAGCGAAGTATTGCCTGCATTGAGCAATGAACAATGGGTAGACCTGCTTGAATAAGAAAAAGAGGCTTCACAATCCATCTTTTAGTATCCCATTCCAAACTGCCACAAAGGCAGCACATTCATGTACCCTCTCTCAATATCATCTTTTACTACATATCCTTTTTGCACATCCTGAATCTGTCTTTGTCCCTTTTTCTTCCCACCCACTTCAAAAGTCAGATCATCAATCAAGAAATCAGAAACAGGCGAAGCCACTACATCCGAAAAGACACGAGCCTGATTCAGGAAGAAAGTCTCTCTGATATTTCCAATATTAGAATCTTCATGAGCCAGATTATATATCAGATTCGTATTATCCAAATAAACCTTATCCACTTTTCCTAATCCGCGTATACCGCCGGTAGCATCCCGCAATTGCGTTATCAGTCCTGCCTCTTCAATATAGAGACAATAATCGGAAATGTTATTACGGCTTACTTCAAGTATTTTAGCTATACTGCTAAAATTCGGTTTAAAGGGTACACTTTTAGCAATAATAGCAAGAAGTTGCTTCAGTTTCCGCCCGGTAGAGACATTCATATCCGCAAATTGAGGAATATCCGATTCCAAGGTTAAATTTAGAATCTGCCGTAAACGTATATCGTAATCATTTTCCAATGCAAAAGGATAGTAACCTTTTTGCAGATATTCATGAAAAAGCGGAAGTGGATGTTCCAAGCCGGGAATCTCCACCTTATGTGCTATAATATCCTGCAAACTATATATTTCCGAAGGAATATGATGGAATAATTGCAGAAATTCACGAAAAGAAAGCCCTTGCATCTGATACATTACAGCCCGACGGCTCAAGTCTGAAGCTCCCTTATTTATGTCTAATATTGACGAACCGGTAAAGACTACATGCAACTCTGAATGATAATCATAAATTAATTTAAGTTCTTTCGACCAATCCTTATATTTATGAATCTCATCAACAAACAAATACTTTCCGCCCATCTTCACAAAGTTGTCTGCCAAATCAAGCAAACGATGGCTGGCAAAGTAAAAGTCTTCTGCCGTCACATATAGAGACTCATTCAAGTCCAGGTTCTCCTTAATATGTTGCAACACAAGAGTCGTTTTCCCTACCCCTCTTGGCCCTGTAAGCCCTATCATACGACTTTCCCAATTTATCCTGGAATAAATATACCGGTGAAACTCAATATTAGTTTCCCGTATCATCTTGCTGAAATATTCAAATAATTTATCCATATCTCTTCGGTTTATAGACAAAGATACGATTATTTGCACTATTATAGTGCAATTTAAATCATTATTTGCACTATAATAGTGCAATTTAAATCAAAGTAGTATCTTTCTATACACAATCTTGCTAAAACACTTTTTTACCCTATCTTTGCACACAAAATAGCACTACATGAAATATAAACTTATCGTGCTTGATCTTGACGGCACACTCACTAATTCCCAAAAAGAGATTACTCCCCGCAATAAGGAGACATTGATACGTGTACAAGAACAGGGCGTCCGGTTAGTACTGGCATCGGGGCGACCGACTTATGGTATTGTACCGCTGGCAAACGAACTACGTATGAATGAATTTGGCGGATTCATCCTGTCTTATAACGGAGGAGAAATCATCAATTGGGAAACACAGGAAATGATATACGAAAATGTTCTCCCCAATGATATCGTTCCGGTGCTTTATGAAAGTGCGCGCGCTCACCATCTGAGCATACTAACTTATGACGGAGCAGAAATCGTGACCGAGAACTCCCAAGACCCGTATGTACAGAAAGAAGCTTTCCTGAATAAAATGGAAGTGCGCGAAACGAACGATTTCCTGACAGATATCACACTGCCGGTAGCTAAATGCCTGATTGTAGGAGATGCCGACAAACTCATTCCACTGGAAGCCGAACTTTGTCTCCGGTTGCAAGGACGCATTAACGTCTTCCGTTCAGAACCCTATTTTCTCGAATTAGTCCCGCAGGGAATCGACAAAGCCTTGTCTCTCGGTGTCCTATTAAAAGAAATAGGAATAGGACGCGAAGAAATCATAGCCATAGGTGATGGTTACAACGATTTGTCGATGATAAAGTTTGCAGGATTAGGCATTGCCATGGGCAATGCACAGGAACCGGTGAAAAAAGCGGCGGATTATATCACTTCAAGCAATGAAGAAGACGGCGTAGCCGAAGCAATCAATAAGTTTTTGCCCTGAAAGTTAACCCGTATCCCTAACGAAGATTTTTCCAGTAACAGCGAGGGCACCTTGCCTATTGGTGAATGTTGGATGCCGGAAGCGTAATATTGGATCAGTAGAATTTTAGTGGGGATATGCATATTTTTTTGCGATCTTAAAAAGGAGGAACTTTCTATCGGTTACTACTGATTCGAGCGTTTCAGTACTGAAATGAAACAAACTTATAGTGCGGTCGCCCTGGTTATTTTCAGGAATGTGGTTGCCCTTTATCAAATCCCCTGATATTCAAACTGCGCCAAGTTATCCCCATTCTTCATTCATATAATAAAATAAGGCACGGGCAAACCGGGGAAACCGCAGGAACACCCAGTAGAAAAACCAGAAGAGATAGCCAGTAAAGAGTATCGCTATCACGTAGGCCGTCCAGCCGTAGGGCAGGAAGTGCGCCAGCAATGCCAGCAGGGTGATGACGAGCAGACCTATGTAGCGGCGGCCTATCCACGGCATGGATTCGGGCAGGCAGTCGTAGTCGGGGGCTACGTCGTCGGGCGTTTCGTTCACGGCATCCCAGCAGCAACAGTTCAGATTGTCGTATTCTTTGTAGAACAGCGGCGTGTACCAACCGATGAGTGCCACCAGATGAACAGACTGAAGTACGGCAACCGCTTCGCCCCACGCCGGGAATACTGCATAGAGGACACACAGCACGGGCAAGGGCAGCAAATGGAGCAGATAGTTTTTACGACCGGTGGCAGTAGAGTCGCACAACCCCAACAGCAACCCGGTATGTGCCATGAAGAACAAGGTGAGACAAGCCGGGACGAGAGGCGATGCCCAGACCCCCGCAGCACTCCCGTTGGAAGGGGATGCCGGACATAGCCCGAATCCGGCGGCAATGCCGAGTAAGATGTAAACCACCGCCAACACACAGCGTCCCCGGAGGTACGACTTGCTTCCGGTGTGCCTCATGCGGGGGATGGTGTCGTAGTCGTTGTAGGGATAGAGAAACAATGCCATATAGCCGTACACGAAAAACTGTGCGGCGAAGCAGATTTCTATCATCCGGTCTATGTCGATGGTTGCTTCCATATAGTTATTGTTTTAATTGATTGATATTTCTCTTTCAGACCGCCGGAGTGTTTCAATTCGCTCCGCTGTTGGTCAGCTTGAGGTTCACCACCTGTTCCTTTCCGCCTTCCAGCTCGGTCAGCCCGGCAGGGACGGCGTAGGTGACGGTTCGGCCGCCGACGGTGATTTCTATCCACGGGGTTCCGGGAGTAACCGGCTGCGGCAGGAGGATGACGCGGAAGGTGTTTCCAGAAGCGGATTCCAAGGGGGGCTGTTTCATATCGCTTAATTTTAAGTTCTTAAATTTTAAGCGTTCAATATGAAAGAGGGTATTGGAGGATGGGATTATTTCAGGTATTGGTTCTCCTTTCTTATAGGCTGCTGTTTCGCTTGCAAAAGTACCGATTCGCTGCCGGATGGCCAAGTATCCCACTCGTTTTTTCCTTTCCATCTCCAATACAATCTTTCAAAGAACTCTTGTGCCCTTGCGGGGGCGGTAGCGGGGAGGGTTGCCGGGTTCCCGAAATTGAACTTTGGCGGTGCCAATGTTGAACTTCGACCGCCTCGAAGTTCAACTTCGGGAGTTATATTCTTACAGGGATACAGGGACTATCCCTTTTTTGCCCAGCCAACAATGTTTATGTAAAAATCGTTGTAATCCTCATCAGTCGAGTCTTCAATGCAAAAGCTATAAACTTGTCCTACCTTTCCGGCATGTGAATCGGTCACATTGTTGGCGGTGATGCTTTGATTTATCTCTGCGCTTTCAGGAATATCCACATACAGGTACAATACATCGCCGGTAAAATCGCGATGTCCTTGTCCCAATACCTGATAGGATGTGCTGCGGTTCGTTTTAGGATATTGAAAATACACTTTCCCTGCATTGTCCGTCAATGTAATTGTCCCGGTAAAAAGGCATTGGGAACATACTGTCCAGGCTATGTTATAGCCTTTCTTTATCTCTGTAAGCTTGAATTCTTTCTTTGCCATAATAATTCGGATTTTAAGAGTGTCGCTGCTGTAAAAACTTTCAACTCGTGCTGTAGAGCAATGCGGAAAATCTCCTTGGCTTTCGCTTCGTCTATCTGCCTGCGATAACTTTCGAGCATGTTTGCCATCTGATAAGCTCCATCAGGCGTACCGCCGTTTCCTTCTATCCAGAAATAATAAAGTCCGTCTTTCGGGGCTGTTTTGTCCAGTTCGTTGGCTATCCAGTTCCACAAATATTCGCAAGGCAGCATTACGCTGAACAGGTAGGGCGAATCAAGGTTTCCCGCCACAAATGCTTCATAGGCGGCGTATTCCTTGATTTCATCTCCGGGAATTACGCCTGAGGCTTCACGCACGTGCCACGCTTCGTGATAATAGGTATTGTATTCCTCATAACTGGTGTACTTGCCTTGCAGGAAGTCACCGCAAGCATCGTCCAAAGCGTGGGTCGCCGCTACCGCATAAGCATCTTGGGCCTTGAAGCAATAGTAAGCGTCCTGCACCATCAACGTTCCATAAGCATTCGGGTCGAGGTCGTTGTTCAGAATGCCTTTGAAGTATGCCGTTTCCAGCACTTGCCGTGCGATAGGCTCGCACTCCTGCCACATTTCCCAAAATAGGGCGTCCGGTGGCGGAGCATCAGAAGACAAGAGCTGTCCTCTCCTGCCCAATCTTTCTGCCACAACGGAAAAATCACGTCTGATATACCATTTGTTCATATTCATATATTTTGTAATGATAGTTTTCAATATTGCTTTCTTTCACTTCGCTCTGCCGACCGGGCTGCTCCTTCTTATGGGAAGGTGATGCTCTTCCATTTCATGTTGTAGCCGTCGAGCACAGTCCATTCGTTACCGTTGGAGACTTTGGGGACGGCCATGCCGTCCTGCTTCTTGTCGGCGTTCAGCACGAGGTCGCACATGGCGGAATTGAATGCGTTATCTCCGGTATGACCGGCGGTGGTTCTGTTCTGAAAAACGGCATTGCGCTCTATACTGCTGCCATTATCTATATCAACGAAATCTCCGGCTGCGGTGGCTTTTATCCGGGTAAGGCTGCTGCATCCCGTTACGATATAACTGCTGAACCGGGTACACATCGGTATTTCGAGCGTTTCGAGGCCCGTACATCCGAAGAAAGCATCATGGTCGATCGCTGTTACATTATCCAGCGTGAGTGCGGCCAATGAAGTGCATTCCCGAAATGCATTGTTATCAATCCGGGCAACCTGCGAAAGATTCACCGTAGTCAGCGCAGCGCAACGGATAAAGGCATACTCTCCGATTACCTGCACGCCATCGGGCAGCGTCACCTCCTGCAAGGCGGTGCAATCCATAAAGGCGTTGTCGGGCAGTGTTGCCTCTGTTCCCCAGCCCGTCACTCCGCTGAGGTCGCATTTCGTGATTTTTGTATTACCGGCAAATGTACCTCTGTTACCGCCCATTCCTATCTTGGAAAGTTCGCCCGTCAGCTTGATTTCGGTGTAGCCTGCGTCGATGGCGGCAAGGATGTTTAGCTGTGCTTCGTCGGCGGTCATGGAGGTCATGTCGATGTCGCCGGAGGTGGGGGGTGTGAAATTTTTCGGGCGTAGCTTGATTTGATAATCCGCCGGGTCGAGGTAAAGCTCGAAGTTGCCGTCGTATTTCTTCATCTGCTCTCCATAGAGGCTGACTATTGACTCCGGATTCACTTTCAAATGGTCGCAGTCCGCCTGCGTCAGTTGGTTACCGTCGGTTCCTTGGGCGATGGAGGTTATGCCGACCAGGCTGAGCTTGAGGTGCACATCACCCGTGAGGGCTTTCGGAACGGAGATAAGGGGGGAGGAAACGGGTGAATAGCGCTGTAGATCTATGTAAGCCCCGGCGGCGGTCTTTCCCCCGTTCAGCACGAGGGTGGAGCCCTCCGCGACTCTTGCACAGCTCGAACTGCCTGCCGCGTAAGACAATTCGCAGCCGTCACCCAGTTCCAATGCTGCTTTCTCGCCGAAAGCCAGAATCATAGATTGAACCCCGTCCAATGTCACGTTCCCGCCCAGCGTAATCCTGCCGTTGAGAACACCTACCATGGCAGAATATGAGTTCGGATCTTGAACCAGCTTGATATTGGTGAATTCGATATAAACGGCATCGGCGGCGGCATTGTTATTTCCGAGTAAGTAAAAGCTGCCGTTTTCCCAAGTGAGGGTGTGGCCGCCGCCGTCTATCTTGAAGTAGCCGCTGCCGTTTATGAATGTGCCGCTGCTACTATCTCCTCCTGCGGGTACTGTGATGTCACCGCCCAGCGTAATGAGCGTAGGGGCGTCGGCCGAACCGCCCGTCTGCAGGGCTTCGTGCAGGGCTTCGTAGGTGGTGACGGTGATACCTTCCGGCACGGCATCCATTACCGTCACTTCGCAGGTGGCCTGTTTGCCGCCTGCCGTGGCGATGATGGTGGCGTTTCCAGCTGCCACAGCCGTAACGAGGCCACTGTCGTCCACCGTTGCGGCAGCGGTGTTACCGCTCTTCCACACGACGTTCTTATCGGCGGCATCTTCGGGAGTAACCGTTACGGTGAGTCGTCCGGTTTCGCCTACGGTCAGTTCCAAAGTAGGTTTATCCAGTGTTATGCCCGATACGGCTACCGGATTGTCGTCTTCGCTGCACGCTGCCAACAGCGCCGCCGCCGACAGGAATAATGTCAAGAATTTCGTTTTCATAAGTTCCTTACTGTATTAGGTTGATCATATTAGTTGGTATAATAGTGTTTTTATATAGGATGCCTTGCGGCTATTTTTCGTGCAGAAAAAGGAAGAGACCGGTTACTGAAGAACCTTTCATATCGCACGAAAATAGAACATGTAATCAATTATTGCAAATAAAATCAATTGTCTTTCGTTCAAACTAATGAAAGACAATTTTTTACATGCTGAAAAGCAGGAAAACCAACGAAAGACAATTTTCAATTAACGAAAGACAATTTTATCCAAGCATGAGAAACAGTGTGGCAATCGAGGAAATTCAGAAAAAAAACAGACACATCATTCACCGATAATCTGATGCTTCGATTTCCGCCGCATCAGTGTCCTTTAAGCAGATTTGTCTGCAATAAGTTTTTGGGGTCATTTCCATCATTTTTTTGAAATCCCTGTTGAAATTACCGCTATTGTTGTACCCTACCATTTCACATACCTCTTCTATCGTATATCCGGGATTTTCAGTAAACAGACGGGCTGCCTCGCGCAAACGAAGTTCCTTGCGCCACGGGCGGAAGTCCATTCCGTAATGGTCTTTCATATATTGCCGGAAGAATGATTGGGGTACCCCGAAAGAATCGACCACGATACCGGAAGGGATATCCTTCTCACAGTATTCTTTCTCATCCACGTATTTCTGTAATCTTTCTTTTAATAGCTGTTCCTTTGTAAGAAAAATAGTTTCCGGCGTCTCCTTGTCCTCTTTTACAGACTTGCCTGTTTCGACCATGTCTGTTTCTATCGGGGTTGCATAAACCTTTGCTTCGGGTGGAACAGCCGCAATGACCGGAATCGCAAATTTCATCCTTCGATAGTAGTTGACGAACCACATCACCATGAAACTGTAATAAAGCACATACAGTGGAACAAAGAACTTGTACCAATCAGTAAAAAACAAGACGGATATGGCCATGACCCCAACAGCCAATGCACTATAAAATCCGGTCTTTACCCATGTCAGACGGTTCTCCCCGTCCTCGTCATAGTAGTCCTCCACCTCTTGTACCGTCTTGCGGTAAGCCTGCGTGAATTTTCGGGTATAGATAATCAACTGGATAATATAAGCGGCGATGCCCGTATAAAAGAACCACAAATAATAATCTGTAAAACAAAACAAGGTGATAAACAGGGTTGCACCTGCCACCGCAATACCTCCGGCCTGTCGGAACACCATGCTCCATCTGACTTCACCCGGACGTATGAAAACCAACATGGACATGGTAAAAAGAAGAGCCTGAAACGATGCCACAAAAAGCGTACTGGCAGGTTCAATACGACGGTCATAACCCGTAAAGCAGCATACCAGGCTGAGAAGGGCGAGTACAAAATAAGAGGGCACAAGGATATTACGGGCCTTCCGTAACTTCTCCAATCCGTCTTCCGGCAGTATCGTTGTAGTTGCCAGCATACCTCCCAGCATCGCTATCATGAAAGCCGAAGCTCCCATCAGGATTTTATATGTTGTTTCATTCATGTGTTCAGATCATTAGGATTACAAAATTAGTCTTTTTTGCATTTCGTGCCAAATAATTGGTTGTGAAACCAATCGTTTTTCGATGTGAAACACTTTGTTCCAATAAGGGAAAATAAATCAAGACTATAAATGAACCTGTCAAAGATGGGGCGCATATTCAGATTTTATACTAACTTTGCGATTCCAATAGAACAAATATAAAAGGTTATGGAACATCAACTTACCATTTACAACACGTTAGATAGAAAGAAAGAGTTGTTCGTGCCGCTTCATGCGCCCCATGTAGGAATGTATGTATGTGGGCCAACCGTATACGGTGACGCTCATTTGGGACATGCACGCCCGTCCATCACATTCGACATACTCTTCCGTTATCTCACTCATCTAGGATATAAAGTGCGTTATGTACGTAATATTACCGACGTAGGTCATTTGGAGCATGACGCCGACGAAGGAGAAGACAAAATTGCCAAAAAAGCACGTCTGGAAGAACTGGAGCCGATGGAAGTAGTCCAGTATTACCTGAACCGCTATCATAAGGCAATGGAAGCGCTCAACGTACTTTCGCCAAGTATCGAGCCGCATGCTTCGGGACATATCATCGAACAAATCCAACTGGTACAGAAGATTCTGGATGCCGGATACGCTTACGAAAGCGAAGGTTCCGTTTACTTCGACGTAGCCAAATACAATAAAGACCATCACTACGGAAAATTGTCCGGACGCAATCTGGACGACGTATTGAATACCACCCGCGACCTTGACGGACAAAGCGAGAAGCGCAATCCCGCCGATTTCGCCCTCTGGAAAAAGGCACAACCGGAACATATCATGCGCTGGCCGTCTCCCTGGAGCGACGGTTTCCCCGGATGGCATGCCGAATGTACCGCTATGGGACGTAAGTATCTTGGCGAGCATTTCGACATTCACGGCGGTGGAATGGACTTGATTTTCCCTCACCACGAATGTGAAATCGCACAGTCGGTAGCTTCGCAAGGTGACGACATGGTTCACTACTGGATGCACAACAACATGATTACCATCAACGGAACAAAGATGGGCAAATCACTCGGTAACTTCATCACACTGGACGAATTCTTCAACGGCACTCATAAGTTACTGGCACAAGCCTACACTCCGATGACTATCCGTTTCTTCATCCTGCAAGCTCATTACCGTAGTACGGTCGATTTCAGCAATGAAGCGCTGCAAGCATCGGAAAAGGGTCTGCAACGCCTGATGGAAGCCATTGACGCATTGGAAAAGATAACTCCCGCAGCAGCGACTTCAGCAGGTATTAACGTAAAAGAACTGCGTGCCAAGTGCTATGAAGCAATGAATGATGACTTGAATACTCCTATCGTCATTGCACAACTTTTTGAAGGCGCCCGTATCATCAACAATATCATCGCCGGAAATGCTACTATTTCCGCCGAAGATTTGAAAGACTTGAAAGAGACTTTCCACCTGTTCAGCTTCGACATCATGGGACTGAAAGAAGAAAAAGGCTCATCCGATGGTCGTGAGGCAGCATACGGCAAGGTAGTAGATATGTTGCTGGAACAGCGTATGAAAGCGAAAGCCAATAAGGATTGGGCTACTTCCGATGAAATCCGTAATACATTGACCGCACTCGGATTCGAGGTAAAAGATACGAAAGACGGTTTTGAATGGAGACTGAATAAATAAGGCAAGAAGCAGTGCACTTCATTGTGCAGACTAAAAATAAAGAAGACCGGCTCACCACGAACCGGTCTTCTCTTTTTTCATAGAAACATATAATAACTAATACCCCTTTAAAGTTGTTTCTCTTACTTATTCACTAATCACTTATTATCCATTAGTATCTCAACAGGTTGTCCATGCTGGCAAGTCACTGTCAATACAGTATTTTCTCCTTTTTGTTCCAACTGAACATTCTCCATTGGGTTCGTCAATGTCCAATGCCCTTTAAGACGTATTTCCTTACGAATAGGGCGGCTAGGCTCTTTGGTCGTATAAGCCTTTTCTTTGATGTTCAAGTTCGGGTCGCAGATACTCAATCGAATACCTTTGGCTGATTCTTTGGCATACATCACCATCGTTTCCGCAGGAATAGAAGCAATCAGTTTGTCACTTTCAGGCTGATAAGTCTCAAAAGCAGCATAGGCTGTAATACCTGTTTTCTTATCATACACAACATGAGCAGTCTGATCGCGCTGTAAAACTTCATAGGCAGGAGCTTTACGAAGTTCATCCAAATCAGAATCAGAGGGTTGTATCAGAACCATATACTCGTATGTTCCATCCTTCGGAGCCTTACCATGCTCTATCCACGCAGAAGAGAATGTTCCTTTTGTCACCGCACGAGTCTTTTCATGACGTGATTCCTGCTCTGCAACTTGCGTACGAACATTTCCGTCAACCACGTGATAATAATTATCATAGCCATCATGCAGCCAATAATTATCATCTCCTACTTTAGAATCCTTTCCATTGTACTTTGTCTGGAAAAGGGTCGTTTCCGTAGGATAATCCGCGTTGCTATTAGTTATGCCTGTCCCCATGCAAATCATCCGGTTGTCAAAACAAAATACTGATTTACGGGCAACAAAGTCAGGCGTAAAGTTCTCATAACCTCTTTCCATCAGTTTCATGGCAAACATACCGTTTTTACCATCCAGCGAACTGCTACCCGAAAAGTTCTCTTTGGAATGAGCCATTGTGGTTCCTTTCAGCGGACTATCCAACAGTTCGAAAGGTAAGTGAATGGTAGTCGTACCCGGCAAACGGTTCCAGTCCCAGCCTTCCTGTACAAAACCGCTTCCGGCACGGGATACGGGGTTTCCTTTTCCCATAATCTGTACCGAGCCATAACTTTGGTAACGTCCATAACGATTATCTTTCACATAGATTTCAGAACCCCATACATCAGTCGTATATCCTTTCAGTGTCACCATCCAATCCGCACGGCGGAAAATACCTGCCGAACCGTAGTTATAAACAAAGAATCCTTGTGGAGCTTGGGCGGTTTTGATGCCTTCTTTCTTAAAGAAACGTGCATTCGGAGTATCTCCATTGCGTACAAGACGCAGATAATCAGCAGCCAGACCACGGTCGAACGTATTCCCCTGACCTGACAAATCGCCCGACAAAGCAATATTGGCAAATGCTTCAATATCATCGCTCCCCATTTTTCCACCAAAAGGATGACGACCACTGATACCTATCCCCCACTCATAAAGATTACAATAATTACGCATGGCGATAAAAGCGGACTTCATATGCCGGCGGGCATCTTCCGTAAGCTCGAAACCTGTGCCATTGGTGAAGGCTATAAATTGTCCCACCGTAGCCAGTACTCCGGTTGTATATCCCGGATAAAAGCCACCGTGATGGAAAGTAGTGCCGTCTACCTTTATACCACCAATCGTTCCCGGCGTATATCGCAAGGAAGAAGACAGCCAGCGTGACAAACCGCCCAACGCTTGCTCCTGTTCCCTTGCATCGGGAAACATCATGGCGGAAATAAACTTCGCCATCAGCAATGTATGCCAGGAATCCAACAACTCATCACGCGTTGGTGAACATGGTTGGCGAGTCTCCTGCAAAGCAGCCCAGAAACGTAGTGTAGACAGATAAGCATCACGGTGAGCATGTTTATAAATCGCATCACGCATCAACCAAGCAGTGGTATATATCTTACGGATCTGATAACCATAATGATGATTCGTTCCCATACCGCTGCCGAATGCAAACCCTTGATCTATGGCATAGTCGAATACTGTAAAGTAATTCTTCCTTGATATTTCATTCTGATTATAATAGGCATCAAGCGCAAAACCGGAAAGCATGGTCTCAATATCATTCCATGACATCTCTCCTTTTTTCTTATCCAGCTCATCGGGAGCAACAATAGGAGCCCCCACAAAACCTGTCCCGGCAGTAGACGGATGAATGGCTGCTCTCTCAAACGTTTTGTAGGCTGCATTAATCTGCCCTTGCGGTACTTTTTTCACTTCCAGAAAGTCCGTCAAACGTTGTTCGATAGTTTTCAGGTCTTTCTTCTGTTGACTGGTCAATTTAGAGGATAATGGAGTATCATAAGATTGCTGTTCCCATTTCCACACGAGACACCAGTGCCAGAGGTCACGATTAGACAAGCCGTTATTGGACGGCAACTGCTGGTCGGGAGTAGTGCGAAGATTCATCTTCTTCTCAGGAAAAGTCAGACGGTCAAGGAAAATACGTCCTTTCCGTTGAGGAGCAACCAACCGGTAAGCAACGATATTCTTGTCGTTCTTCTCTCCTTTCATATACTCGAAAGAAATCCAGCACGCACGCCAACCGGCTGCCTGCAAATGATAAGAGAACCAATAAGAGACTTCGCCCGCCTTATTCAGAAACTCGAAACGAATAGAATCCTGCTGCGGTTTCTCATTATAAATCCACAAAGTAATGCCGAACTGCTTCTCTTTCTTCGCATTGAGTGATAAAGGAGAGATTTGAACATTTAAAGCAGAACCGGGTTGAAAATCCCATTCCAGGCTGCTCTCCCCTTCTTTATAAAAGAGAGAGGATGCTTTCAGTTCTCCTTTTCCCGAAACGTTGAACACTTCGGGGACTCCGTCTTCAAAGCCGATGAATTGGGCAAAAGCGGAAGAGATACTTCCAAGCAATAATAGTATAATGAAACAAGTATTTTTCATTCAATCGCATATTAATTTTTAGACAGAAGAACATAAGAACAAAAGATAGAACAATAATTCTATAAACAGCAAAAATAACTATCTAAACACAGCCTTTATATTCTTTTGTTTTTCTGTCTAAATTAAATTTTCATTCAACTACATAGGTTTCTGTTAATAAGGAATTCTGTCCGACAGAATCTTTTCCGTGTACCAAGGGTCGTTAATTTCCTTCAGCATAGTACCCATTTCACGATAAAGTTGCTCCACTACTTCCTTATTTTCTTCCAAAGGCAGGTTGTGCAACTGATAAGGATCATTCAAGTCATCAAACAGAAGGCTCTTCTTTAGTTGCTTCGTATTGCGGTCGATATATAAGGCTAAGGTATATTGTGCGGTCTTGATACCTCTCGAAGAAGGGAAATAAGTCTGTACCAATCCGTTTTCATCCTTTTCACCGTCCAGATTCTGGATATACAGCGCACCCGTCGGGCGGACAATTTCCGCCTTTTCATCGAAGAAAAGAGGAGCAAAGTTACGGCCTTGCACTTCTGCCGGAATAGAATCACCCAATCCGCACAAGCCAAGCACAGTAGGCATAATATCCGGTGATGAAAGCAGCAAGTCATCTACTCTCGGCTGAATCTTGCCCGGGAAACGCACGATAAACGGAATATTCATTGATTCGGAGTAAGGCGAGTTCTTCGGGTCTTCGGTACGTTGGCTGCACATCGTCTCGCCATGGTCGGAAGCGAAGATAACAACCGTATTTTTATCCAGTCCCAAGTCTTTCAGCGTTTCCAGAATCTGACCGAAGGCACGGTCAACTCCCGTTACGGAAGCAAAATAGTAACGGGCAGATTCTGCCTTTTTCATCTTCAAGTCTACGTTCGGACGAACCAGCAAGCTATCCAAAGGTTTATCCTTGTAAAGGTTGAAATCCTGCTCTTCACAGTCGTCCAAAGAACGATACGGACTATGAGGCGGGTTCATGCCTACCATAATAAAGAAAGGTTTCTTTGTATCGCGCACGTTACCTTCATTTTTCAAATATGAAACCACCTTGCCCGATTCATGCAAAGGCGACCATTCTTTCGGGTCGTGTCTCTTGCCGTCCGTATCCCAATAGTGAGGATTCTTATGTTCATCAAACGTACCGTAAGAATACCAATAGTTAAATCCGTGACGACGTTCTTTCGGAGTATAGGCATCCCATGCCGGACGTTTGGATTCTACATATCGTCCCGGATGTTCGGGGTCGTTCGGGGTCGGAAAATCGGCATGAAGTTTTCCGAAATAAGCACAGTCATAACCGGCTTTACTGAACACATCGCCGATACATTCAGCGTCTTCACGCAAAGAACTGATGGGACGCGTAGAATTACAGTTCAAAGGCACGCCGCTCCGGTTGGGATACATGCCGGTCAATAACATTCCACGATGAGGACTACTCAGCGGGCAGTTGCTCTGTGCAGAAGACAACACCATGGATTCGCGGGCAAATGCATCCAGATTGGGGGTATGAACAGGATCGCCCTGAAAATTCACTTTATCCCGGAATCTGTCCTGACTCCAGAATCCCATTGCCTGGTTACGGTATTGGTCGGGAAATACATAGATAATATTGGGATGCTCAGCTTGTTCCACAACTTGCTTCGGGGCCTTGCAACCCTGTGCCGCAAACAAAGTCAGACCACCTACCAAAAGGTTTATAGGTTTATTCATGATAATGATAGTTAACGATAAACGGTTTATAATAAAGATGATAAACAAATGAACGGTGAACGATGGACAAGCTATATACAGAAGCCTATGTTCATCATTTACCGTTCACTGTACATATCAATGAGATTTATTTCTTTTCGAGATCTCTTTTGCGCATCAGCGCTTCCAGAAAGTAATAGTCGGCATAGTTCAGAGGAACATCGATTTCCTGACCGTGAGGAATACTGCCCACCGAGTGCATCAGGATAAAGTTACCGTTAGTACCCACCTCTGCACGATATGCGGGCGAACCCAGGCTTACCATAATCTTATCAGCAGTTTCCTTGTACTGGTTGCCCGGCAGATAACCGTCCAATTCGTAAAGGGCAGAAGCTGTACAAGCCGCAGCGGAAGCGTCACGTGGTTCATTCGGAATGTTCGGTGCATCGTAGTCCCAATAAGGAACGAGGTCTTCCGGCAGATTCTTGTTGTTAAAGATAAAATTATATACCTTTTGAGCCTGGTCGAGATATTTCTTGTCTTTCGTATAGCGATAGCAAGTAGTATATCCGTAAAGAGCCCAAGCCTGTCCGCGAGCCCAAGCCGATTCATCAGCATATCCCTGTGCAGTTTGTCTCTTGCGCACTTCACCGGTTTCGGGATCGTAGTCTACGACATGATAGCAACTGTTGTCCGGACGGAAATGGTGTGCCAAGGTCGTATCGGCATGTTTCACCGCAATGTTGTAGAAAGTAGAATCACCGGAGAAAGCTGTTGCTTCGAACAACAGTTCGAGATTCATCATATTATCAATAATCACCGGACATTTCCATCCACGTGTTCCCTGCCAGCCTTTATCTGCATCCCATGACTGGATAACACCTGCATTCGGACGGAAACGGGTAGAGAGTGACTTGGCTGCTTCGACAATCACATCCTTATATTCTTTCTTGTCAGCCAGACGGTATCCGTTCAGATAGCTGCAACCAATCATGAAACCAACATCATGATGCCATTTCAGATACTTCACAGAATCAAGAGCTTCCGTATATTTTTCAGCCAGCGGCAACCATTTCTTATCTCCGGTCAGGTTATAAGTCAGCCACATGCTACCGGGATAAAAACCCGAGCACCAATCTTCAATAGGTATATAAGATATACTGCCGTCTTCATTGATAGTTCTCGGATTCAGAACCTTGCCGGATTTCTCGATAATATCCGTTTGAATCGTGTTCTGTGCCACTGCGTTGTCGATGTTGTCCTGAATAAAGTCTACTTCAACCTTTTTTTGTCCACCGCAACTCGTAAAGATTAGAAGGGAAAGTCCTAATGCGCTAAGAATTGTTTTCATAATACAGGGATTATTTGTTAAGTGATTAATTTTCTTGATTGCAAAAATAGTGCATTTCAAGAGAATAGACCGACCTAAATAATCCAAATGAGGGACAATTTTGGTACATTTGCGGAAGAAACATCGAAAAACAATAAATATGATGAGCCCACAAGAGTTTTTTAAGAATGACGTATTCGCTGAAAACGCAGGTATAGTTCTGCTGGAAGTAAGCAAAGGATACAGCAAAGCCAAGTTGGAAATAAAACCTGAACATCTGAATGCAGGAGCCCGTACACAGGGCGGAGCCATCTTCACGTTGGCCGACCTTGCACTGGCTGCGGCTGCCAATTCACATGGCACACTTGCCTTTTCACTTTCATCCACCATTACTTTCTTACGTGCTAGCGGACCAGGGGATACTCTTTATGCCGAAGCACGCGAACGTTATATCGGACGAAGTACGGGTTGCTATCAGGTAGATATCACTAATCAGAACGGCGACTTGATTGCTACTTTTGAATCCAGTGTATTTAGGAAAGACCAGAAAGTTCCTTTTGAGGTAGAAGAATAAAAAGAAGTTAAAGCAAATTGGAAGCTGTATATTTAGGCACGGATTTCGCGGATTACACGGTTCTTATATAATTGAGACTGTGTAATCCGAGAAATCCGTACCTAATTTCCGACTTATTTTACGATAGAAGTCATCGGATGCCGGTTTCCCCGAACATCATTCAAGAACGCCTTTGCCGATCCGAAGTTCAGGAACAAATCCAGACGAACCGGAAGATGGTTCTGGTCATCTGTCACAAAGAAAGTTATGACTTCTTTCTCCTTCCCTTTCTTATCGTATTCGACTAATGAGAAAATCAGGCAACGATAAGTAACTCCGTTCTCGGCTTTCACGTTTTCCTTTCCGCGATAGATAAGCGTCTGCTCTTCCACTTTCCGTCCCGTAGCCATCGGAAACTTGATCTTCTCTCCTACTTTATAATCAGTAGGATCATAAGAGCGTGCCTGAGCCAAAATACTCAACATATCATATATACAACGGCTGTCACTCGCTTCCGATTCATCAAACGTTCCATCCCTATACGTACGTTTCTGGTTGACAAAGCAGAGTCCGTCCTTATACGAGAACCAAGCCTCATCCACTGTATAACGTTTTCCTTCCTCGGCACCCTTACGGAAATAACGCGGCTCCAGTTTCTCGCCAATCACGCAAGTCAACGTATCACGCATCTTGAAAAAGAAGTCCGCCCGTTTGCTGCCCAAAGCAAGCAGGTTCATCCGGTAAGCAGGTTCCGAATGGTAGGTAGTCGCATTGGTCGTCAGACTGGCGAGTCCGGCTTTCACCCAGACAAACTTCCAGTTGAAGTACAAATCATACATCACGTGTTCGCCCGTTTGAAACGCATCATTCTTCGCCTCACATTGGGCACTCGCGGGAAGGGCGAAAATTCCCATCAGTAATGCCACAGTTCCGATAATCAGACTACGGCGAAAGTTAGCGACGCCTGTTCTGGTTATTTCTATCTTTTTTCTTTTTGTCTTCATCTGGTTTTTGTTTTTTAAGCTCATCCGGTTTCTGTTTATCCACAGGGGTCGCATGAATATCCCACGGTTGTGTCACGTCCCACAACGCTTTATACTCTAATATGGTCGGATAATAGAAAACCGCTTCCGGTTGCAAACCCTTTGCAAAGTCTCCCGTGTCCCATTCTCCGTTTCCATTTGTGTCGTTTATCAGCCTGGCTGCATATTTCCCCGGATTCAGGAAGTAAAAATCAACCATTCCATCCTTCTCCACTCTCCGCTTACGAACCACCTTGTCTTGCGCATCAAGCAGTTCGACGAATGCCAGAGAATCAGCTCCTGTCACGTTGAAATGAAGCGTGAAATATTCATCTTCACTACGTACCTTGAATCCTTGTTTTATCTTATCGGTAAACAATCCGTATATACCGTGGAAAGCCGTAGAATCCACTTCAAACTCATATTCAAAGGTCGGCTCCCAATCATAATACAGATTAAACTTCTTCTGGTTCAGAGAATCCCGTCCAAACTCGAACGGTATGTCCTGCCAAAGCGTATCTACCTTCTGACGCAGATGAATGGCCGCACTGTCAAAGCTGGCTATCGGTTCCTCAAAGTTCAAAGATATATAACCGTATACATCCATTGACGAAGGCGCACTGACATTCACGGGCAGGAACTTCGTCGGTTCCGGTTCTTCCTCTTCATCTTTCTTTTTCTTCTTTTTCTTCTTCTCCTTTTCCGGCTCGTCTTTCTTATATTTCTGCTTCGAAACAAGGTTCAAGGTATCCGTACGGGGTACTAACTGATTCAAGGTATCCGTATAAAGATAAGTCAAACTCATGGCAAGCGTATCCTGTTTGAATAGCAAAGAATCCTTTACCCAATAATGAATCGTATCGTTCCGCTGGTTCTTCTCGATGATAAAGGCGTCCTTTTCGTCGAAGTTTAATCCTTTCAGTACAGGCAAAGTGTCTGCCTTACCCGCAAAATAGAAAGTAAATTTATGCGGAACAAGTCTTTCGGACTTGATAAGATATTGCGAATAATTCAGTTCCTTGAAAGCCCGGAGAATTACGTCATCCGGCAGATAATGCATATATTTCTTCTCAACAATCGTATCATAAGTCAATGAATCCACCCAGGCTGTATCCATACGGATACGTTCTTCCATACGGGGGATAATCAGCGAATCATGAAAAGCAATCACTTCACTCTTCTGATTAAAAGTAAAATTCTGGTCGGCATCCATCAAGCCGTAGATACGGTACTTGCCGGGAGCTATGCCACGAATAGAGAAGCGCCCGCGACTGTCCGTACGCGCCACACGGTCGAAAGGCAATTTGTTAAAAGCCGAATCGTTCAGGTTGGAATGCAGTCCGACCAGGATACCTTTGATAGGTTCCAGATTGGATGCATCCAATATCGTTCCGGACACTTCCATCGTATCAATCTGTGCACCGGTAGAGAAGGTAAACGCGAAGTTACCCAACGGATTACCCTCATTGTTATCGACAATGGCGTCCGAGAAATCAATGGTATAAGTCGTGTTCGGCTTCAAAGAATCGAGCAGGTTCACCTGTATCCGCTTTCCTGAAGCCTTGATTTCGGGTTGCTGTATCTGAGGTGGAGAAACAACCACTTTCTCCGTCGCTTTCTCCAACTTTATAAATTCGTCAAATAACAAAGAAACTTTCGTCCTTTCATTATTTAATGCACCGGCAGCAGGAGTACTGCCTATGAAACGGGGTGGAGTCTCATCATAAGGCCCCCCGTCCGGTCGCCCGATACTGGCGCAGGAATATAGCATGGCAACCAGCGTCACTACCGGAAGTGCCTTGCGTACTATTTGTTTTATCTTTTGATTCTCAAACTGCAACATGCTGCAAAAATAAGTGTTCTTATCCAATAAACACCACACTTTCTAGCTAATTTATTAAAAAACGAAAGGGAAGCTTAGGACAATAAACAATCGCCATGAATTTTTTATGTCCTTTTCCCGCTAATATAATTAGTTTTATTGCCTAAAACGAATACAAACATGAATAAAGGATTGTCGGTGCAGTCAGGTGTTCTCGGTTGCTTACGTCCGAGAATGAACTGTAAAAGTCTGGATGCAGCAGAAGATGTGGATGCTGACATCATCCAACGAGTAAATAGTAAATAAAATATAGGCTACTGATTCAGGCAAACCATATCAGATATAATGAGCTTGAATGAATAGTATATACTATATATGTGCGATTGAAGTACTACAGATGAACAACTCCGGTACAAGAGAATGATGATTGAAGTACTGGAGTTGATTGCTTCAAGTACAAAAATCAGTCAACTGAAGTGTTAAATATAAAGAAATTGACTTCAATTATTCAGCTATGCGGGTCTAATCTTGTCCAAACCCTCTTATTGAATTTTTACGCTATTATCCGGTTTCAGTCGTTTCAGTTTTGTCTGCAAACGCCTTGCTATAAGGAGATAGCGACTGAAAGCGAAAAAAGACATCCCCAGCTGTAGTGTGTTGTAATCAGGGGGGAGTGCATTCAGCGCTTTCAGGCTTGCCGGTAAATCTATATATTCAGCACGTGGCCTAAAGTGGATGGCACGTGGGCTTAGGATTACTTATCTGTGAGCTGAAACTCATCGGCACGTGGGCTGAACAGAACAGAGGCTCTATCTTGGTGAAACAGAGGCTCTGATTGAATGAAAAGCAAGCTCCGTTTTGCTAAAACAGAACCTTTGTTACAAGTAGATATAGAATCAAAACAGAAGCCCCAATTATGTACTTTTGCATTCAGGTGCGCTTTCAGCCGAAACTTTCGATGAAAAGGGGCTTTTTTGAAGGACTGAAAGCTGAAAGCTGTTTTTCACTTTTATTATTTAGTAGTAGAATTGACCGGAACAAGTATTACACTCAAGGGTCGCATTGTCTATCCGCCCATGAGAAATAAGATAATTGGAGAGTTCCTCTAATTTCGCCCTATTAATATCGGTCAACATATCGACTAGCATATCGGTCAACTGAACGTTTTTATCGGCCACAACATTCTCACTTTCCACCTTATTCATTTTATTACACCGAATAATAGTAATAGATTGATTACCCGCTTCATCGTTGATAATAAGTATAGATTAATACCGACAACATGCTTAATTTATTAAAAACTAGCCTTAATTGAATGATTTTTTGCCCTTCCCTCATTAAAATAATCCTTATCTTTGGCTCCCGAAATTCAAACCTAATACAAAAAACCCATGAAGAAACAACTACTCTCCTGCTGCTTGGCTGCATTGGGACTGACAGCGATTCAAGCGCAAAGCTTCAATGAGTGGAAAGACCCGGAAGTGAATTCCGTAAACCGCTCCGCTATGCACACTAATTACTTTGCTTACGCATCGGCTGATGAAGCTAAGGCCGGCATCAAAGAAAATTCCGCGAATTTCATGACCCTGAACGGTCTTTGGAAATTCAACTGGGTGAGACATGCCGAAGCACGTCCGACCGACTTTTACCAGACAAATTTCAATGACAAAGGATGGGACGACCTTCAAGTTCCCGGCGTATGGGAATTGAACGGCTACGGCGACCCTATCTACGTAAATGTAGGATATGCCTGGAGAAGTCAGTTCAAGAACAACCCGCCGTACGTTCCGACAGAAAACAACCACGTAGGCTCTTACCGGAAAGAAATCATCCTGCCTGCTGACTGGAAAGGAAAAGAGATTTTCGCCCACTTCGGTTCGGTCACTTCCAATATGTACCTCTGGGTGAACGGACGCTACGTAGGATATAGCGAAGACAGCAAACTGGAAGCAGAATTCAACCTGACCAACTACCTGAAACCGGGCAAGAATGTGATCGCTTTCCAGGTATTCCGCTGGTGTGACGGCAGTTATCTGGAAGATCAGGACTTCTTCCGCTACTCCGGCGTAGGACGCGACTGCTATCTTTACGCACGCGACAAAAAATATATCCAGGACATCCGTGTAACGCCTGATCTGGACAGCCAGTATAAAGACGCTACGTTGGATATTGCCGTTGACCTGAAAGGAAACGGAACTGTTACTTTAGACCTGACAGATGCCCAAGGTAACAATATAGCTACCGCCGACCTGAAAGGTTCGGGCAAACTGAACACTACACTGAATATCTCCAATCCTACCAAATGGACGGCCGAAACACCCTATCTTTATACACTGACCGCCACCCTAAAAAACGGGAACAGCACAGTAGAGGTAATTCCCGTCAAGGTTGGTTTCCGCAAGATTGAGCTGAAAGGCGGACAGATACTTGTAAACGGTCAGCCGGTACTCTTCAAGGGAGCCGACCGTCACGAAATGGATCCGGATGGCGGTTATGTGGTTTCCCTCGAACGTATGTTGCAGGACATCAAGGTAATGAAGGAACTTAATATCAACGCCGTACGTACCTGCCACTATCCGGACGACAACCGCTGGTATGACCTTTGCGACCAATATGGTATCTATGTAGTGGCTGAAGCCAACGTGGAATCCCACGGAATGGGATATGGCGACCAGACACTGGCAAAGAACCCGATCTACGCCAAAGCTCATATGGAACGCAACCAGCGTAACGTACAGCGCGGCTATAATCACCCGTCCATCATTTTCTGGTCACTGGGTAACGAAGCCGGCATGGGGCCGAACTTTGAAAAATGCTACACTTGGATCAAGAATGAGGACAAGACACGTGCCGTACAATACGAACAGGCACGCACCAGTGAATTTACAGACATCTTCTGTCCTATGTATTATGGCTATGAAGCCTGCATCAAATACTGTGAAGGCGACATTCAGAAACCGTTGATCCAATGTGAATACGCACACGCGATGGGTAACTCCCAAGGCGGATTCAAGGAATACTGGGACATCATCCGCAAGTATCCGAAATACCAGGGCGGATTTATCTGGGACTTCGTAGACCAGTCCTGCCACTGGAAAAACAAAGACGGAGTAGATATTTATGGCTACGGAGGCGACTTCAACAAATATGACGGATCGGACAACAACTTCAACGACAACGGTTTAATCAGCCCCGACCGCGTGCCTAATCCGCATGCTTACGAAGTGGCTTATTTCTATCAGGACATATGGACTACTCCCGCCGACCTCGCCAAAGGTGAAATCAACATCTTCAACGAATACTTCTTCCGTGACCTGTCGGCATACTATATGGAATGGCAGTTACTGGCAAACGGGGAAGTGGTGCAGACAGGCATCGTATCCGACCTGAAAGTAGCGCCCCAACAAACTGTAAAAGTACAACTCCCGATTGATACGAAGAATATCTGTCCTTGCAAGGAGTTGCTGCTCAATGTCAGCTATAAACTGAAAGCCGCCGAAACGCTGTTGCCGGCAGGAACTGCCATCGCTTACGAGCAGTTGAGCATCCGCGACTACAAAGCACCGGAACTCAAACTGGAAAACGTACAGGCTTCCAATCTTCCGGTTATTGTGCCCTCTATTCTGGACAACGACCGGAACTACCTGATTGTGAAAGGCGAAAACTTCTCTATGGACTTCAACAAGCACAACGGTTATCTCTGCCGTTACGACGTGAACGGAATGCAGATGATGGAAGACGGCAGCGAACTGACTCCCAACTTCTGGCGTGCGCCGACCGATAATGATTTCGGAGCAGGATTGCAACGCAAATACGCAGTATGGAAGAATCCGGAACTGAAACTTACTTCCCTGAAACACGCTGTCGAAACCGACCAGGCTGTGGTTCGCGCAGAATATGACATGAAGTCGGTAGGCGGAAAATTATTCCTCACTTATACCATTAATAATAAGGGAGCAGTGAAAGTCACCCAGAGAATGGAAGCTGACAAGAGCAAGAAGGTTTCTGAAATGTTCCGCTTCGGTATGCAGATGCGTATGCCTGTCAACTTCAACGAGGTAGAATATTACGGACGTGGCCCGGTAGAGAACTATTCCGACCGTAACCACGGTGCCAAACTTGGCAAATACCGCCAGACGGTAGAAGAACAGTTCTATCCGTATATCCGTCCGCAGGAAACAGGAACAAAGACCGACATCCGTTGGTGGAGACTACTGAACATCGGTGGCAACGGCTTGCAGTTCGTTTCTGAAGCTCCGTTCTCCGCTTCTGCACTGAACTATACCATCGAATCACTGGATGACGGCGACGCTAAAGACCAGCGCCACTCACCGGAAGTTGAAAAAGCAAACTTTACAAACTTCTGCATTGACAAGGTACAGACAGGACTGGCATGCGTCAACAGTTGGGGAGCTATACCACTTGAAAAGTATCGCCTTCCCTATCAGGATTATGAATTCAGTTTCATAATGACACCCGTATCTCATAAACTGAAGTAATGAAGTAAAAAACATAGTTAAAAAACACGGTATCAGAGTACAAGAATACCGAATTTAAAGTACTTTTGCAGCCGGAAACTGATTTAATGGAATTAGTTTCCGGCTTTTATTCCTTAAATCCCCCCTCTATACAAGAGAATGACACACGTGCAACAAAACGCATAATTTTAAAAAACAGATAAATAAGAAGTATGAAAAGTAGAATTGTTTTATTTGCATTTTGCTTAGCCCTTCTCTCCAGTTGCGGCAATAAGGGCAATGACACGGGAAAAGCCCCGGAATATGCAGTACAAGAGTTACAAAAGTCAACTGCAAATCTAACGACAGCTTATCCGGCTACCATTAAAGGTAAACAAGACGTAGAAATCCGCCCGCAGGTTTCCGGTTTCATCACCAAATTGTGTGTAGACGAAGGGGCAAGCGTGCGCAAAGGACAAGTTTTGTTCATCGTTGACCCCACCCAATACGAAGCGGCGGTACGCACAGCCAAAGCAGCAGTTGCAACGGCAGAAGCAGCCGTACGTACCCAGCAGATCACAGTGGACAACAAACGTGAACTGAACAAAAAGAACATCATCAGTGACTATGACCTGTCAATGGCTGAAAACACATTGGCACAGTCTCAGGCACAACTGGCACAAGCCCAGGCACAGTTGACCACCGCTCAACAAAACCTCTCTTTCACGCAGGTGAAGAGTCCTTCTGACGGTGTAATCAACGATATTCCTTATCGCCTGGGAGCATTGGTCAGCCCTTCCATCGCTACTCCGATGACTACCGTTTCTGAAATCGAAGAGGTATACGTATATTTCTCTATGACAGAAAAAGAGTTGTTGGCCATGACAAAGTCAGGAAGCACTATCAAAGAAGAAATCAGCAAAATACCGGCCATTAAGTTACAGTTGATTGACGGTACCGAATACAGCATTGAAGGTAAAGTAGACGCCATCACAGGGGTTATCGACCAGAGTACCGGTTCTGTAAGCATGCGCGCTATCTTCCCGAACAAGGAACACATCCTGCGCAGCGGCGGTACGGCAAACGTGCTGATTCCATACACGATGGATAATGTTATCAGCATCCCGCAGTCTGCAACTCAAGAAATCCAAGACAAGAAGTTCGTTTACGTCCTGCAACCGGACAATACGGTGAAATATACGGAAATCGGTATCTTCAACCTGGATAACGGAAAAGATTATCTCGTTACTTCCGGTTTGAACGCAGGAGACAAAATCGTTATCGAAGGCGTACAGACTTTGAAGGACGGCCAGACTATACAACCTATCACACCCGCCCAGAAAGAAGCGAACTATCAACAGCATTTGAAAGACCAACGCGAAGGAAATTTAGCTACTGCTTTCAATTAATAACTTAGATAACCGTATGAAATTAGATAATTTTATTAACCGTCCGGTACTATCAACCGTTATTTCCATCTTGATAGTCATTCTGGGTGCCATCGGACTGGCAACACTGCCTATCACCCAGTATCCGGACATCGCGCCCCCTACCGTGTCGGTAAGGGCGACTTATACGGGTGCAAGCGCATCAACCGTATTGAACTCCGTGATCGCTCCGCTTGAGGAACAAATCAACGGTGTGGAAAATATGATGTATATGACCTCTAACGCATCCAATACGGGTGCCGGTGATATATCCATCTATTTTAAACAGGGAACAGACCCGGACATGGCTGCCGTCAACGTGCAGAACCGTGTATCCATGGCACAGGGATTGCTTCCTGCTGAAGTTACCAAAGTCGGCGTGACAACACAGAAACGCCAGACTTCCATGCTGGTGGTATTCTCCCTTTACGACGAAACCGATACATACACGGAAGCATTTATCGAGAACTACGCAAAAATCAACCTGATTCCGCAAGTCCAGCGTGTGCCGGGTGTAGGTGACGCCTCTGTGATGGGGCAGGACTACTCCATGCGAATCTGGTTGCGTCCGGATGTAATGGCACAATACAAGCTCGTTCCGGGCGACGTATCCGCAGCCTTGGCAGAACAGAATGTGGAAGCTGCTCCGGGACAATTCGGTGAACGCAGTAACCAGACTTTCCAATACACCATCCGTTACAAAGGACGTCTGCAACAGCCGGAAGAGTTCGAGAATATCGTCATCAAGTCTTTGCCCGACGGTGAAGTGCTCCGCCTGAACGATATCGCCGAAATCCAGTTAGACCGTTTGGGATACAACTTTACCAACCGTGTAAACGGTCATAAGGCCGTAACCTGTATCGTTTATCAGATGGCGGGAACGAACGCTACACAGACTATCAGTGACATCCAGGTACTATTGGATGAAGCGTCCAAATCACTGCCTGCCGGCTTGAAGATAAACGTTTCCATGAATGCCAACGACTTCTTGTTCGCTTCTATCCATGAGGTATTGAAAACATTGATTGAGGCATTTATACTGGTATTTATCGTAGTATACATCTTCTTGCAGGACTTACGTTCCACATTGATTCCGACTATTGCCATTCCGGTAGCCCTTATCGGTACATTCTTCGTATTGTCTTTAGTAGGATTCAGTTTGAACTTGCTGACGTTATGCGCGCTTGTGCTCGCCATTGCGATTGTGGTCGACGACGCCATTGTGGTCGTCGAGGGTGTACATGCCAAGCTTGACCAGGGCTACACTTCCGCCCGTCTGGCTTCCATTGACGCGATGAACGAGTTGGGTGGCGCTATCGTATCTATTACACTGGTCATGATGGCTGTGTTCGTTCCGGTAAGTTTCATGGGTGGAACGGCAGGAACATTCTACCGCCAGTTCGGTATGACAATGGCCATCGCTATCGGTCTGTCCGCCTTGAACGCCTTGACATTAAGTCCCGCCTTGTGTGCCGTTCTTCTGAAACCGCACAAGAAGGAAGGGGAAGATTCCGAGGAGGTTCCGCCTTTGAAAGAGCGTATGAAAACTGCTTATAAGGCAGCTCATACAACGATGATAAAAAGATATACCGAGGCTATCGGAAAGATGTTGCATCCGGGAATTACGCTTACATTCATACTTATTGCCATTCTCGGTATGATTTTCGGACTTTTCAATATCAATCCGGTAATTACTGCCATCTTCATACTTCTCAGTATCTTGGCACTCATCGGAATGAGCACGGATAAATTCAAGAACAGGTTCAACGATACGTATGAATCTATCCTGAAACGGTATAAGAAGCGTGTACTGTTCTTCATCCAGAAGAAGTGGTTGTCCATGGGACTGGTCGTTGCTTCCATCGTATTGCTTATGTTCTTCATGAACACCACTCCGACAGGTATGGTGCCGAACGAAGATACCGGTACGCTGATGGGAGCCGTAACTTTGCCGCCGGGCACATCACAAGACCACTCGGAAGAGATTCTCGCACGTGTAGACAGCCTGATTGCCGCCGACCCTGCCGTGGCTTCACGCACATTGATTTCCGGTTTCAGTTTCATCGGTGGACAGGGACCGTCCTACGGTTCTTTCATCATCAAGCTGAAAGACTGGGACGAACGTTCGATGATACAGAACTCCGACGTCGTAGTAGGTTCCTTATATATGCGTGCACAAAAAATCATCAAGGAAGCACAGGTATTGTTCTTTGCTCCGCCGATGATTCCGGGTTATTCGGCATCTACAGATATCGAGGTGAACATGCAGGATAAGACGGGTGGCGACCTGAACAAGTTCTTCGACGTAGTCAACGACTATACGGCCGCACTAGAAGCCCGTCCTGAAATCAACTCGGCAAAGACAACGTTCAACCCGAACTTCCCGCAATATATGATTGACATTGACGCGGCGGCTTGTAAGAAAGCAGGCATCAGCCCGAGTGACATCCTTACTACCATGCAGGGATATTACGGCGGTCTGTATGCATCCAACTTCAACCGTTTCGGTAAGATGTACCGTGTAATGATTCAGGCAGACCCGTTATCGCGTAAGAATATGGAATCGCTGAAGAATATCAAGGTGCGCAACAATGCCGGCGAAATGGCTCCTATCGCCCAATTCATTACTATTGATAAAGTATATGGGCCGGATATCATCAGCCGTTTCAACCTTTACACTTCCATGAAAGTGATGGTAGCTCCTGCCAGTGGTTATACATCCGGACAGGCACTGACTGCATTGGCGGAAGTAGCTGCCCAGAATCTTCCGGCAGGTTATACCTACGAACTGGGTGGTATGGCACGTGAAGAGGCACAGAGCAGTGGAAGCGCTACCGGATTGATTTTCATCCTCTGCTTCGTATTCGTTTACCTGTTGCTGAGTGCACAGTATGAAAGCTACATACTTCCGTTGGCGGTATTGCTGTCAGTTCCGTTCGGTCTGCTGGGCAGCTTCCTGTTCGTGAACGGAGTAAGTGCCATCGGTAATATCTCGATGTTGAAGATGATTCTCGGCACGATGTCCAACAACATCTACATGCAGATTGCGTTAATCATGTTGATGGGTCTGTTGGCGAAGAACGCCATCCTGATTGTAGAGTTCGCCCTCGACCGTCGTAAGATGGGTATGAGCATTACATGGGCAGCCGTACTGGGTGCCGGTGCCCGTCTCCGTCCTATCCTGATGACATCTTTGGCGATGGTAGTCGGACTGCTTCCGTTGATGTTTGCCTTCGGTGTAGGTGCTCATGGTAACCGTACACTGGGTACTGCTTCTATCGGCGGTATGTTAATCGGTATGATTTGTCAGATTTTCATCGTTCCTGCGCTGTTCGTAATCTTCCAGTACTTGCAAGAGAAGGTGAAACCGATGGAATGGGAAGATATTGACAATACGGATGCCGTAACTGAGATTGAACAATACGCTAAATAATGAAATTCGATATGAAGAAACAGATTCTATATATGTTGTGCGCAACTGCTCTCCTGAGCAGTTGCCACATCTATAAGTCGTATGACAGACCCGAAGACGTTACAACCTCCGGCCTGTATCGTGATCCGGTAGCGGAGAATGATACACTGGTGTCGGATACCGCCAACTTCGGTAACCTGCCGTGGAGAGAAGTCTTCACCGACCCGCAACTCCAGTCTCTCATCGAAACGGGACTGAAACAAAACACTGACCTCTTGTCAGCCGCCCAGAATGTGAAAGCGGCGGAAGCGTCCCTGATGTCGGCACGCCTGGCTTATGCCCCGTCATTGGGATTGTCTCCGCAAGGGACAATCAGCAGCTTTGACAAGAACGCAGCTACAAAAACGTACTCATTGCCTGTGACAGCCAGTTGGCAGGTCGATTTGTTCGGCCAGTTGCTGAACTCCAAACGAAATGCGCAGGTTACCCTGAAGCAGGTGAAGGCTTACCGTCAGGCAGTACAGACACAGGTTATCTCCAATGTCGCCAATATGTATTATACATTAATGATGTTAGATCGCCAGTTGGAAATAACCAAGGCTACGGCTGAAATCCTGAAAAAGAACGCGGAAACGATGGAAGCGATGAAAGAAGCTGCCATGTACAATATCAACTCGGCAGGAGTTGAACAAAGCAAGGCTGCTTATGCACAGGTACTTGCCAGTATTCCGGGTATCGAACAGAGCATCCGCGAAACGGAAAATGCCCTGTCCACCTTCCTGGGAGAAGCTCCCCACGCCATCAAGCGTGGTGTATTGGAAGCACAAGTACTTCCCACGGAACTTTCCGCAGGCATACCTATCCAGTTGTTATCCAACCGTCCGGACGTAAAAGCTGCCGAGATGTCTTTGGCAAGCTGCTATTATAATACAAACTCGGCACGTGCCGCTTTCTATCCGCAGATTACACTTAGCGGTTCGGCAGGATGGACAAACAGTGCCGGAAGCGCGATAATCAATCCGGGCAAGCTGTTGGCTTCCGCCATCGGTTCACTGACTCAGCCGCTCTTCTACCGCGGCCAGAATATCGCCCGCCTGAAAGCTGCCAAAGCTCAGGAAGAACAGGCGAAGCTCTCCTTCCAGCAAGCACTGTTGAATGCCGGAAGTGAAGTCAGCAATGCGCTAAGTTTATACCAAAAGACCAGTGAAAAGGTGGAATCCCGCCGGATGCAGGTAGAATCTGCCAAAAAAGCTTCGGAAGATACAAAAGAATTGTTTAACTTAGGGACTTCAACCTATCTGGAAGTACTGTCTGCACAACAGTCATACCTGAGCGCGCAAATCTCTCAGGTTTCCGATTGTTTTGACCAAATGCAGGCTGTAGTAAGCCTTTATCAGGCATTGGGTGGTGGAAGATAAGAATAACTTTAAACTTATACTATTATGATTAGTCCGTTAGCTTACGTAGACCCCGAAGCAAAACTAGGCAAGAACGTAACTGTCCTGCCGTTTGCCTACATCGAAAAGAATGTGGAAATCGGAGATGACTGTGTCATCATGTCTTATGCCAGTATCCTGCAAGGTACTAAAATGGGAAAAGGAAACAAAGTACATCAAAATGCTGTCCTGGGAGCGGAACCGCAAGATTTCCACTATACGGGAGAAGAGAGCAGCCTGATTATCGGGGATAACAATGATATTCGTGAAAATGTAGTTATCAGCCGCGCCACTTTTGCCGGAAACGCTACTAAAATAGGGAACGGCAACTACCTGATGGATAAAGTGCATCTATGCCATGACGTGCAGATTAACAACAACTGCGTGGTAGGTATCGGTACCACTATCGCAGGAGAATGTACACTGGACGATTGCGTTATCCTGAGCGGTAACGTCACTCTGCATCAATACTGCCACATCGGCAGCTGGACGCTTGTACAAAGCGGATGCCGTATATCCAAAGATGTACCGCCATATGTCATCATGTCCGGAAATCCGGTGGCATACCACGGAGTGAACGCCGTAGTTCTGTCACAACATCGCAACACGTCGGAAAGAATCCTGCGTCACATTGCCAATGCTTACCGCCTGATTTATCAAGGCAATTTCAGCGTTCAGGATGCGGTACAGAAGATTATCGACCAAGTGCCGATGAGCGAGGAAATCGAAACAATCGTAAACTTCGTGAAGAACTCGGAAAGAGGTATTGTGAAATAAACAAAGTTACTATCTATAAAGGAAAGGGTGATGCAAAAGAAAAGCGTCACCCTTCTTTTTTACAGATGGATGACGCATTATCGTTAAGATGACTATTCAAATTCCAGTGTACCGAAGAAATCGGGACGATGGAAGTCCGGCTGTTCAATCTCTATCGGATTCCATGAAAGGAAATGAGGAGTTTTTAATTCGTCACCACATTTGTAGAAATTAGCTTTTATCTCCTTTCCATCGAGTGAATCAATCTGATGCTTGAAGAATACAGCATAAGGGATAATCAGGGCGACTTCCCAATTAGTCTCTTCAACGCGTTCTTCAAAAGGCGCATTGCCCAAACTAGACCAGCGTTGTACAAGTGCTGTCACGTCCTTCGGAGCATGCTCGCGACCGTTGCGGGCAGGTCCGACACCAATCAGGATCGTTCCGATACAGTTACACTCTATATTATAATAGATTCCGTCACCCGCCGGTATGGAGAAAAATTCCACACAAGAATCTGTCCATACAGAACCGTTATCCTCGCTATACCTGGCACGTACACTCTCTTCTTTTACCTTGAAATGCAATAAAATAGAGTCCTGCGTGTGAGCTATGCGGAAATTTACTTTGGGTTTGTAAGGATATTCAGCCCAGTTGACGCACTGAATGGGTTGAAAATCAATTTTTTCTTCATCGAATAATTTAGGAAGCGAGCAAGCCTCCACGTTAGCCGCACTAATTTTCTTTACTTTCATATATCTTTCGTTTGAATGATACAAATATAGTTACTTTCTTCTAATAAGGTTCACAGAAATGAAATAAAAACGATATATTTGCCAATAGTAATACCTTAAAAGAACGAATTAGTGAGAAAAATAACTCTTTTATTTCTGCTATTTTTAAGCGTAGCCGCCGTCCACACACAAGGTCAGAATATTACTTTCAGTCATTTGACCACGGATGACGGTCTTTCACAGTTCTCTGTCAACAGCTTATATATCGACGAGCGGGGAATAATATGGATAGGTACACGCGAGGGGCTCAACCGCTATAACGGTAATGATATTAAAAGTTTTAAACTTAAAAAGAACGACCCGAACAGCCTGTTCAGCAATACGGTGCTGCGCATCACGGGAAACAAAAACGGGAAAGTATATCTTCTCTGCACCGACGGTGTGGCGGAGTTTGATTTGACTACCCAACGGTTCAAGACATTGCTTCAGGGTAATGTGGACGCCATTTACTATAACGAGAAATTGTATATCGGCAAGAGAGAGGAAGTATTTGTGTACAACGAAAGCACAGGGAACTTCGACCTTTTCTATCACCTTGCCGGAAAAGACATCACTTTATCCTGCCTTCACCTGGACGAAAAGAAGAATCTTTGGATGGGAACCACCAGCAATGGCGTTTACTGCCTTTCGGAGAGTAAGGCGATTTCACAACCTGTCACGAAAGGGAATATCACCAGTATCTATGAGGATTCTTCGAAAGAATTATGGATAGGTAGCTGGGAAGAAGGACTTTACCGTATCAAAACAGACGGTTCCATCGAGAATTTCCGCCATGACCCGAAAAACGCAAACAGTCTCTGTTCCGACTTCGTAAGAAGTTTTTGTGAAGACAATTCAGGTAATCTATGGATAGGTACGTTCCACGGACTGAACCGCTACGAGAAAAGTACAGGCAATTTCCAACTCTATATGGCCGATGCCGGTAAACCGGACGGACTCACCCACTCTTCCATTTGGTGTATTGTCAAAGACGAACAGGGAACGCTTTGGCTGGGGACCTATTTCGGCGGAGTCAATTACTTCAATCCTGAATATGAGATCTATACCCGCTACAAGGTGGGTGACACCGAAAAAGAAGGTCTGAGCAGCCCCATCGTCGGAAGAATGACGGAAGATAAGGACGGCAACCTGTGGATTTGTACCGAAGGCGGCGGGGTAAACGTATACAACCGCAAAGACAACACGTACCGGTGGTATCGCCACGAAGAAGGAAAGAACAGTATTTCGCACAACAATGTAAAAGCAATCTATTACGACCGGGCTAATGAAATCATGTGGATTGGCACGCATCTTGGCGGATTGAATAAGCTCGACCTACGGACGAATCGTTTCACAGTCTACCGCATGAAAGCGGGCGACCCTACTTCGTTACCATCAGATATTGTGCGTGACATTGTGCCATACAAGGACAAACTGGTTATCGCTACACAGAATGGTGTCACCCTGTTCGACCCGGCAGCAGGCACTTGCCGGCAACTCTTCAAGGAAACCAAAGCAGGAAGAGACATCAGCATGGTAGCAAGTCTCTGTTTCGACAAAGACGGCACGTTATGGATTGCAGCTACCGGAGAAGGGGTTTATTCCTACTGCTTCGATACCAATACGCTCACCAATTACACACATAACCCGGCTATTCCGAATAGTCTCAGCAACAACAATATCAACAATATCATGCAGGATAGCAACGGGAACTTATGGTTCTCGACTTCCGGCAGCGGACTGGACCGTTACCGCAAAGAGAGCAATGATTTCGAGAACTTCGATGTGCAGAAAGACGGTTTGTCAAGTGATTGTATTTACGAAGTGCTCGAATCATCCATCCAGAAAGGAGACTTGTTATTGATTACCAATCAAGGATTCTCGCAGTTCGACTATCCAAGCAAGAAGTTCTACAATTACGGTACGGAAAACGGATTCCCACTGACTGCTGTCAATGAGAACGCACTGTTCGTCACGCACGATGGAGAAGTATTCTTAGGCGGTATTCAGGGAATGATTTCTTTCTGGGAAAAGAAACTGCATTTTACCCCGAAATCCTATAATATCATCCTTTCCCGCCTGATAGTCAACGGCAGGGAAGTAGTACCCGGCGATGAAACCGGAATTCTGGAACAGTCTATCTGCCACACGCCTGAGATTAGCCTGAAAGCGAACCAGTCGATGTTTACCATCGAATATGCCACTTCCAACTTTATCCCTGCCAACAGGGATGAAATCCTCTATCGCCTGGAAGGTTTCTCCAACGAATGGAATCATACATACCGCAAGCAGACGCTCATCACTTATACAAATCTGAATCCGGGCAAGTACACGCTTGTCATCAAATCACAACGGGACGGAATCAAAGAAGCCAGACTTCTCGTTATTGTACTTCCACCGTGGTATGAGACATGGTGGGCTTACCTGATTTATACCATTGTCACCATCAGCCTGCTATGGTTCCTTATTCAGAACTACAATTCGCGAATCAAACTCCGCGAGTCCCTGAAATATGAAAAGAAACATATCGAAGACCTCGAAGCGCTGAACCAGTCGAAACTGCGTTTCTTTACAAACATCTCGCATGAATTCCGCACGCCGCTAACGCTTATCGTGGGACAGGTGGAAACTTTGCTGCAAGTACAGACGTTCACTCCTAATATATATAATAAGGTATTGGGAATCTATAAGAACAGTCTCCAGTTGCGGGAACTGATTACGGAACTGCTCGATTTCCGCAAACAGGAGCAAGGGCATATGAAGATTAAGGTAAGCAAGCACAACCTGGTGGATTTCCTGTACGAGAATTATCTGCTCTTCCTTGAATACGCAAGCAGCAAGCAAATTAATTTCAAGTTCAACAAGCAGAAAGATGACATTGAAGTCTGGTATGACCAAAAGCAGATGCAGAAGGTCATCAACAATCTATTGTCCAATGCATTGAAACATACGAAAGAGGAAGATACCATTTCCATCAACGTTTCGCAGGAGCAAGACCAGGCCGTCATCGAAATAAAGGATACCGGTACGGGTATCGCCGCTGCGGAAATTGACAAAATCTTCGACCGGTTCTATCAGACCGAACTTCTGAACTCACTGAATACCGGAGCCGGAACAGGCATCGGACTGGCTCTGACAAAAGGTATCATCGAACTTCATCACGGTACCATCCGTGTGGAAAGCGAACCGGGCAAGGGAAGCAGCTTCATTATCACTCTGAAACTGGGCAAACAGCATTTTGCCGAAGAACAGATAGCACAAAGTGATACCGACACTACCATCCAGGAGCCGGAAGCGTTCGTTCCTTCAGCAGAAATCCTGTCGGAATCGGAATGGAAAGAGGAAGAT
>NZ_JBCOWR010000017.1:74538-121231 GCF_040918965.1 Bacteroides sp. RTP21281st1_H5_RTP21281_210402
GAAGGATATGCCGAGCATTATTTTAAGTGATGTCGTGATGCCGCGTATGTCCGGTACGGAACTATGCAAGCGGATAAAGACGGATTTCAATACTTGCCACATCCCGGTTGTGCTGCTGACAGCACGTACTGCGATAGAACACAATATCGAAGGGCTGAAAATCGGTGCGGATGATTATATCACGAAACCGTTTAATACCAATCTTCTGATTTCCCGTTGTAACAACCTGGTGAACTCCCGTCGATTGTTACAGGAAAAGTTCAGCAAACAACCGCAGGCTTTCGCACAGATGTTGGCTACCAACCCGATGGATAAAGAGATGCTGGATCGTGCAATGGCTATTATCGAACAGCATCTGGATAATACGGATTTCAACGTCAATATCTTTGCCCGCGAAATGGGGATGGCACGTACGAACCTGTTCACTAAGCTAAAAGCGGTTACAGGGCAGACGCCGAATGATTTTATCCTGAGCATACGTCTCAAGAAAGGGGCGGTTATGCTACGTAATAATCCGGAACTGAATATCACGGAGATTTCAGACCGGATAGGATTCTCGTCTTCACGTTATTTCAGCAAGTGTTTCAAGGAGATTTATCATGTCAGTCCGCTGGCTTACCGCAAGGGGGAAGAAAAGGAAGAAGGAGAAGAAGAAACAGACTAATAGCAGCCATTATCGGGAAAGCCTATAGTAAATAATCGGACACTGCCGTGCCGGGAGAATATCACCTCGTTGGCACAGTAGTGACATCGTAGTGGCACGCTTGTGCCAACGAGGTGGCACAACTGTGACAACGGGGTGGCACTAAACCGTTCTGCACTCTTCCGAATCCGGGAAGCGGAACTTTCTCCGGTGTACTATTTTGTACTTCACTTGTACGTTACTACTCTTTCTTTCTTCTCCAATCGTTTATCTTTGTGCATCTAACATCATTTCCTAAAAATACAGCATTATGAGAAACGTTTCACGTCTACTTCCGTTATTGCCCGGCATTGCAATGTTAACCGGATGCAACCACGCACCTCAAAAGAGCAATGGACAAAACGGTCAAAAGCCCAACATTATTTATATATTCGCAGACGACCTCGGTATCGGCGACCTGAGTTGTTACGGAGCAACTAAAGTGAGTACTCCTAATATCGACCGTCTCGCCGGACAGGGAGTACAATTCACCAATGCTTACGCCACCTCGGCCACCAGTACCCCTTCCCGTTTCGGACTCCTCACAGGTATGTATCCCTGGCGGCAGGAAAACACCGGCATTGCTCCCGGAAACTCGGAGCTTATCATCGACACAGCCTGCGTCACCATGGCTGATATGTTGAAAGATGCCGGATACGCTACCGGTGCAGTCGGCAAATGGCACTTGGGACTCGGCCCGAAAGGCGGCACAGACTTCAACAGCCAAATCAGCCCGAACGCACAAAGCATCGGTTTCGACTACGAATTTATCATTCCCGCAACCGTAGACCGTGTCCCCTGTGTATTTGTAGAAAACGGCCGTGTAGTAGGTTTTGACCCTAACGACCCTATCACCGTCAGCTACGACCACAAAGTAGGCGACTGGCCTACGGGAGAAGAAAACCCGGAACTTGTGAAGCTGAAACCCAGCCAGGGACATAACAATACCATTATCAACGGCATCCCCCGCATCGGCTGGATGACCGGTGGAAAGTCCGCCCTTTGGAAGGATGAGGACATTGCCGACATCATCACCGATAAAGCCAAGAATTTCATCGCTTCCCACCAAGAAGAACCTTTCTTCCTATATATGGGTACGCAAGACGTACATGTACCCCGTATCCCCCACCCGCGTTTCGCCGGAAAGAGTGGACTCGGAACTCGTGGCGATGTCATCCTGCAACTGGACTGGACCATCGGAGAAATCATGCATACACTGGACAGCCTCAACATTGCTGATAACACAATCCTTATCTTCACCAGCGACAACGGCCCTGTGATTGATGACGGCTATCAGGATCATGCCTACGAAATGCTCAACGGACATACCCCTATGGGAATCTATCGTGGCGGAAAATACAGCGCTTATGAAGCAGGAACGCGTATTCCGTTCATCGTACGCTGGCCTGCCAAGATACAGCCATCCAAGCAACAGGCTCTTTTCTCACAAATCGACGTATATGCATCGCTCGCTTCACTCCTGAACCAACCTTTACGGAAAGGAGCAGCCCCCGACAGCCAGGAACACCTGAACGTACTTTTAGGCAAGAGCAATACAGACCGTGAATACATCGTTCAGCAGAACCTGAACAACACACTCGCCATCGTGAAAGGCCAGTGGAAATACATCGAGCCAAGCGACAGCCCCGCTATCGAGTTTTGGACAAAGATGGAATTAGGAAACGACAAACAACCGCAACTCTATGATTTATCGTCCGATCCATCAGAGAAAACGAACGTAGCAAAGCAGCATCCTGATATCGTAAAAGAACTGTCTGCCTTGCTGGAAACCGTAAAAGAATAACAAGAATATAAGAACAGAAAAATTGTATGATTTTGCACTAATCCTGAATAATTCTATCCATATGAGAATATTTAATCAGCCTATATTTGCAACCGTAGATTCAATAAAATCACTTAATTTTTAATATATGAAAAGACATTTATCCACTCAAACTAGAAAAAGGATTCTCTCCTCACTTGGACTGATCTTGTTTTCTGTTTCTTTTGTACTTGCACAGGTACTTGTAAAAGGTACGGTGAAGGATAATTTAGGAGAAGGAGTGCCGGGCGCCAGTGTTCAGGTAAAAGGTACTTCACAAGGAACTATCACCGACCTTGACGGCAAGTTTGCATTCAGTGTACCCAACAAAAATGCAACAATAGTCATTTCTTTCATCGGTTATGTTACTGTAGAACAGAAAGTAGATACACAGAAGCCAATGGTTATTACTTTAAGAGAGGATACCAAAACATTGGATGAAGTAGTAGTTGTAGGTTACCAGGAGGTGCGCAAACGTGACTTGACTGGTTCTGTGGCCAAGGCCAACATGAATGATGTCCTCACTGCCCCCGTCGCTTCATTCGACCAAGCTTTGGGAGGACGTATCGCCGGTGTAAATGTCACATCCGGTGAAGGTATGCCTGGTGGCACAATGAATATAGTTATTCGGGGTAACAACTCCTTAACACAGGAAAACTCACCTTTATTTGTAATTGATGGCTTCCCTGTGGAAGATACTTCCGCTTCCAGCACCTTAAACCCTTCGGACATCGAGTCTATCGATTTTTTGAAAGACGCTTCAGCCACTGCCATTTATGGAGCACGTGGTGCTAATGGAGTTGTAATTGTAACTACTAAAAAAGGAAAAGTAGGACGGGCACAACTGACATACGACGGAAGTTTTGGAGTACAACATATCACTCGCACCATTCCAATGATGGACGCTTATGAGTTCGTCAAATTACAAAATGAAATGTATCCGACAGTGGTTGCCGGCTCTTACCTTATGAACTATGAAGGCAAACAATGGACATTAGAAGATTACCGGAATATTGACCAATATAACTGGCAAGATGAAATTTTCCAAACCGCTTGGCAACAAAGCCACACTGTGCGACTGACAGGTGGTACGGAAGGAGTACGCTATAATGCTTCCCTATCTTATTACGACCAAGACGGTACATTATTGGAAACCGGATATAAACGTATGCAGGGACGTATGAACACAGTAGTACGCCGTGGTAAATTGAACATGAGCCTGACGACCAATTATTCACGTTCCATCCAGACAGGAAGCACCCCTTCCGCAACATCTTACAGTGGTATGAACAACTTGTTCTACAGTGTTTGGGGATATCGTCCCGTAACCTCTCCCGACACTCCATTAAGTTTTTTGATGGATAGCGCAACAGATAATGCAGTAGACTCAAGTAACGACTATCGTTTCAATCCTATTCTTTCACTCAAAAACGAATACCGGAAGAATTATATCAATAATCTTCAAATGAACGGTTTTGCCGAATATGAAGTCATCAAGGGGCTGAAAGTCAAAGTCTCTGCCGGATACACTTATGATGCCCGTAAAAATGACCAGTTCAACAATTCAAAGACCCGCTATGGCGGTCCGACCTCTACCGACAAAGTGAATGCACAAGTGACCCGTTCAGAACGCTTAACTTGGTTGAACGAAAACACAGTGACTTACCAGACCAACATCAAGAAGAAACATTTCATCAATGCTTTGGCTGGTATCACCTTCCAGAATTCAGACTATGAAGCATACGCTTTCCGCACCACCCATATTCCCAACGAATCACTCGGAATGGCGGGAATGAGTGAAGGACAAGCCAGTACAAGCAGTTCTGCCAAATCATCATGGTCAATGCTTTCTTATTTGGGACGTATCAACTACAATTATAAATCCAAATACTATGCAACTGCCTCATTCCGTGTAGACGGCTCTTCCAAGTTCAACAAGGATAACAGGTTTGGATACTTTCCCTCTGCATCATTAGCGTGGACATTCACCGAAGAGAAGTTCATGAAACCAATCAAAAGTATCCTTTCCAATGGAAAGCTGCGTTTTAGCTGGGGACTCACCGGAAATAACCGCATCGGTGAATACGATTATTACCAACTATTATCCGTCTTGAAATCCAGAATAGGTTCTTATACCGCTACCAATTCGATACCAAGCGGCGTATATCCATTCGAGAACGATGCCACCAACGCCGGAACTGTACCCATCTCGTTGCAGAACAAAAATCTGAAATGGGAAACGACCGAACAATGGAACTTGGGAGTCGACCTCTCATTCTTCGATGAACGAATCGGCCTCACAATGGATATATACCGGAAAAATACACGCGACTTGTTGCTTGCCGCCCAATTACCCTATTCTTCCGGTTTCTACAATGCCACAAAGAATATTGGTAAAGTACGTAATGATGGTCTGGAAATCAGCTTGAATACACTGAATATTAAGACACGCGATTTTCAATGGTCATCCAATTTTAATATTTCTTTCAACAAGAATAAAGTATTAGCATTATCCGAAAACCAAACCGCATTGTTGACAGCTGTCCAGTTTGACCAAAACTACAACGGACAATCCAGTTATATTGCCAAAATCGGTTTGCCGATGGGACTGATGTATGGCTACGTTTACGAAGGCACGTATAAATACGATGATTTCAACAAATCAGGAAATTCATACAGTTTGAAATCTAGTGTACCTCATTTCTCAACCGAAAACAACACACAACCAGGTATGCCGAAATATGCCGACCTGAACGGTGACGGAGTAGTAGATTCCAACGACCGTACTATCATCGGACGAGGACTTCCAGTACATACAGGAGGATTGACCAATGACTTTACTTATAAAGGAATTGATTTAAGCATCTTCTTCCAATGGTCGTATGGAAATGACATTATGAACGCCAACCGCCTGTTCTTTGAAAGTTCCAATAACCGCTCACGTGAATTGAACCAATATGCCAGCTACACCAACCGCTGGACAGCAGACAACCCGACTAGTGACATTCCAGCCGCTACGAATTCTTCTTCCAATCGTGTCATTTCTTCACGCATCATAGAAGACGGTTCCTTCTTGCGTCTGAAAAATGTAACGATAGGATACACCTTCCCCAGCCAGATGACGAAAAAATGGAAAATAGATAAAGCACGTATCTACGTTGCCGCACAGAATCTCTGGACATGGACAGGTTATTCCGGCTATGACCCCGAAGTATCTGTTCGTAACAGCGCCTTAACGCCGGGATTGGATTATTCGTCTTATCCAAGAGCTTACTCCGTCAGTTTCGGTGTCAGTTTAGGATTCTAAGCTTAATATGTTATCATTCAACATTTAAAATTCATCACATGAAAATACTAAGAATATCAATCATAGCTTTACTCGCAAGTCTCTTTACTGCATCTTGCGACTTTTTGGATAAAGAACCGACTGAATTAGCTTTAGATGAGTATTTCAAAACTCCCGAAGAAGCCTCCTCCTTCTTGACAGGCACTTATGCTATTCTCTCCCAGCCAACCTTTTATGGCGGTGACTATATGTACCTCGTTGCAGGAGATGATTTGTCGCATTATGGTGGTAGCGGACGCGGACCTGCCTCCACCGGTCTGATTTGTAATAACGCCACTACTAGTGATAACGCAGTCACCAACTTCTGGTATTTACTTTATGTTGGTGTCAATCGTGCAAATATCTTTTTAGAGAATATCGACAAGGTAAAAGGCTTTTCTACCGGCGTGAAAGAACAGTACATTGCCGAAGCCCGTTTTCTGCGCGCTTTTTATTATTTCAATCTTGTAGAGTGCTGGGGCGATGTACCATTTAAGACAACTTCAACCCAAGATGTGAAGAACCTTGACGCACCACGGACAGACAAGCAGGAAATCTATGATTTCATTGTTAATGAAATGGCGGATGCTGCTGAAACTGGATTGAAATCAGCTGCCGAACTATCCTATTTACCCGGACGCATCTCAAAATCTACTGCATGGGGAATATTGGCACGCGTCTACCTGTTCCGTGCCGGAGAACATTTCCGTGAAAACCGTGCTGCCAATCAGGCTGAAGCCAAAGATTATTTTGAAAAAGCCAGTTTCTATGCACAGAAAGTGACAGCGGAAGGACACGAACTAGCAGATAACTACTGGGATTTCTTCATTGATTTATGTTCCAACCAGTATAATACGACCGCCAATGAAAGTATCTGGGAAATTGAATTTGCCGGAAACAATACATCTGACACTCAAGCGGAAGGCCGTATCGGTAATATCATCGGACTAGCCGGTCCCGACCTTTCATCTAAAAGCAGTATAAAAGGAAAGGCTGATCCAGGATATTCGTATGCTTTTATTTACAGTACCCCCAAATTGTATAATCTGTATGTAAAGAACCGAGACATCAACCGTTTCAACTGGAGCATCACTCCTTTTGAATATAAGGAATCAGGCGGTAAAAATACCGGAGTGACGCATCGTGAATTTGAAATGGGAAAACTAGCGCAAGTAATGACGCAATATGGTCCGAAATCTTACCAATACAATGGTGATATTGAAAAAACCAAGGCGACTACCAATTATAGCCGTATGTGTGGAAAATATCGCCGCGAATACGAAGCTGATAAAAAAGACAAGAACTTTACGTCCATCAACTTCCCTGTATTACGTTATGCAGATGTATTATTGATGATTGCAGAAGCGGAGAATGAAGCAAATAATGGGCCGACAGACCTTGCATATACTTGTATCAATGATGTCAGAGATCGTGCTGGACTGGATGACCTACCGAAGAACATGTCGCAGACGGAATTCCGTCAAGCGGTAAAGGATGAACGGGGTATGGAACTATGCTTTGAATATACCCGGCGTTTTGACCTTATCCGTTGGGGAGAGTTTGTAAAGAACATGCAAGAATTGGTACCAGCTGCACAATCTGGAGAAAACTGGAACTTAGGACCAACTAACGTATATACCTATTTCCAAGTATCCTCTACGTACAACTATTTCCCTATTCCAGATGCTGAAATGAGTACCAACAAGTACATTACACAAAACAATCCGAATTGGTAAACAAAGTATTCATCAGTAAAAAACAACAAATTATGAAAGCATATAAACTCATAGCCATCTGTGTAATAAGCCTCTTTTTCGGGGCATGTAATGACGGACTGGACGAAGATGTTGCATTGGACGTGACTGTAAATACCAATGAGAATGTGAGCTTCGACGGACATATCATCACTGTAAAGAAAGGAACTCCTGTCAACTTCAACATTGCCGGCGATCCGGACTTCCTTACATTCTTCAGCGGTGAAGAAGGGTATAAATATCAGTATAGAGAACGTCAAACCATTGATCCTTCACAAATCAAATCATCATCGCTAACCATCACGTTATACTATGAATATGGAACAACCGATATGGTAGACAGTAGAATCTATATATCCGATGAGTTCACCGGATTATATAAAGACAATTTCGTGGCAGATTCCTTGTTAGTGGAACAATATGAGAATGATGGTATCTGGCAATCAATGATCCCCAACGAGGAACTAGGTTATGCCTTTCCGACGAAAACCGGTACATCGCAATCGCAAACTTATACATTCGATATGACGCAATACCTCAATAAAAGAGTTACAATTGCCATACGTTATAAAGGAGTGAAAAACACAGCGGTCCAATCACGTCTGTATTTCACCCAGATGCATCTCACCAATGAACTGAACAATGGTTCCAGCCTGAAGTTCGGTGCAAGTTCTTTCGGACTGACACCAGTAAACATGAAAAACAGATGTAACCTGCCTGATCAGGCATCAATGACTACCGACCGTGAATATGGTACAGTAAGCGGAGGAACTTCCGGAATCTGGAATTTGCAGAATATCGGAACCGAAACATTCTACTTGCACTCATCGACTGCAGGAACTCCTCTGAAATATAGCTGGCTGGTATCCGACCCGCTTACTATCAACTCATGCGAACCGGATCAGGGAACTAAAGTGAAAGACATCACCCAAAGCCTTGACTCTTATACGTATACCTATGACAAGGTTGGTATCTATAATGCAACTTTCCTTGCACGAAATGCCAATATTGACCATTCATCAACGACTACCTATAATTTCGTAGTCAACGTAGTGGAATAATTTAATAACAACAATAAGAAAACAATTAATACATATATCTATGAATTACTTTAAATCATTCTTGTTAACCGCATTTGCACTGTTCACATTGGCAGCTTGCAATACAGACGATTTGAGAGACGATGTTGATAATCTGAAAGGTCGCGTGGAGTCTCTGGAAGCACAAATTAATTTGTTGAATGATAATATGACCGCAATCAAACGACTACTTGAAGGCGGACAGACCATTACAGAAATTACCCAGACAAATGGTACCTATACATTAAAATTGAGCGGTGGAGAAACTGTAACATTAACACAAGGTTCCGCAGGAGAAATAAAATATCCGGAAATCAGCGTCAATGATGAAGGCCAATGGGTAGTAAACGGCGAAGTACTGACCCAAAACGGTGTACCCGTACAAGCCGTCGGAACTCCCGGCAATGATGGTATAACTCCCAAATTCCGACTGACGGATGATGGCAGCTACTGGCAAGTAAGTTATGACAACGAAACTAGTTGGCAGGATGTTCTTGACGAAAGTGGCAACAAAGTGTCTGCTGTAAACAATGGCTCTTCCGGTGGAGGTAGCAGTGATACATTCTTCGAGTCGGCAGGAATTGATGAAAGCGGAGATTTCTTCGTTATCCAGTTAAAAGGACAAAATGAAAGTATTTCCATACCTATCGTTAAAGATTTATTGTGCGAAATTATAGAGCCTGCCGAAGGAATGAATAAAGGATATTGGGAAATTGGAACCGGAGCAACCGCTACGACTACTGTCAAAGTGAAAGGAGATAATATTATCGTTACAGCTCCCGCAGGATGGGTAGCAACAGTAAGCGAACCGGACACTGAGACAAATGAAGCTACTCTGAGTATTACAGCTCCGGCAAGTACCATAAAAACCCGCGCAACAGCCGACAACAGCAGTGATGTAACACTCCAAGTAAATAAGGGTGCCAACTGGGCGGTAGCTAAAATTCAAGTGAAGGCAATAGAAATCATAGATAGTTACTATGCACTTTATGAAGCAGGTGAAACCATCACAATCGGTGGAATAAATGTAAATAAGAATGCATTCGGAGAAGCAACTCTTATCACAACAGAGAATCCCAACATTACGAACAAGGGAGTTTATTTCATTAGCCCGGAAGTAGAAGCGGAATATACTGCAAGCGGCGGGTATGCCCAACTCATTATCATCGGAAATAGTTCAACTCAAAAGAGCCAATTGAAAGTGTCCAGCCAAATCAAGCTTGTAGAAACAGCAAGCGATGCTTCTGGCATTTTTATCTGTCAAAATATAACACTCGACGCTAGAAACACATTAAATGCTGAAAATAAAACAAGTTATCCAATCGTTCAAAACAAGAATGGAGCATTCGGTAGTATAATACTACAAGATTGCCATATTCTATTGCCGAAAGGACAACCTTTAAGTTACATCAGTAATAGCAACCGTAGTATTGACTATTTTCTGATGGAGAATTGTGTAATTCCCATATCCTCTACTGACAATAATAAGTTCATTCTCAGCCTTTCTACAAGTACGGCTGCTTATAACAAGGTGTCTTTCAAGAACAATATTTTCTATTGTGTTGACGAAGGGAAATCCGCTACCGGATTTAAACTGATGAATGGTGAAAAAGCAACCGCAACGGAATTTACATTGACGAACAATACATTTGTCAATGTATACACTGCCACTACTTTCTATGTTTATCTTACATCATTACCAAACATACATATAACTCACAATTTGATTTATGCTAAACCTGCAATGCTAAACAATTGTGGCATATTCCGCCTAACTAACAATCCGGAAAGTGGAGAATGTAATAGCAACATCTGTTACAAAGCCGAAAACACGAATAACTGGCAGATATTCTTTGGCGGCATAGGCAAGGGCATGGACGGAGCTGAAGAAGTAAATATAATTACTTCTGACCCATTCGAAGGTGGTACATTTGATATTGCCAACGGTGTGTTTATCCCAAATGCAGAATTTGCTGAATATGGAGCATCCATTAATTAATACCTACTGATATATGAAAAAAGTAATACTATCAATATGTACAATTCTTTTCGTCGCACTTTACTCGTGCGACGAACGGGATGACTTGCGCTCCGACATTGACAATCTGAAAGAACGGGTTGCCAATCTGGAAGCAAGTATAGAACAGATGAATACGGACATCAACAACTACCAACAGATGGTAGCAGGAGTAATTCTGGTTATGGGATATAATCAGGATGAATTAGGAAATTACACCGTAGAACTCAGTAACGGAGAAACTGTAAATATTTATAGTGGAAAGGCTGATATGAACGACATGCCCCTATTCAGCATTAATGCATCAGGAAACTGGGCGTATACCATCAATGGTGTAACTACAGAATTACTTTTCAACAATCAACCGGTCAACGCTATTCCCGAAACCGGTGCTGCTGGAATTACTCCGAAAATGAAGGTGGATGCAAATGGTTTTTGGCTAATTTCACTGGACAATGGCTCAACTTGGAGCAAATTAGGAAACAATCAAATAGCTGATGGAACACAAGCTACCTCAAGTGCAAGCTCTGTTTTCAGTAACGTAGTAGTCAACGAAGCTACCGGCGAGATCACATTTACTATACGAGCAGACAACAGTGAAGTTACAATACCCATCTACGGACAAGATTTCTATCTGAACATTCAATTTGAAGGGACAGCCACTTTCGGTCTGAAACAGATACAGGAATTTGTTGTGAAACAAGCCAACGTAGAAACTGCCGTCATTGAGAACCAAACATGGGGAATCAAGTTGGAAGAAACAAAATTGACTGTTACCGCTCCTTCCACCAATCCTCGTGGAGAAACATATGAAGACGTGATTCACATTAAAATATTCTCCAAAGAAGGCTATTGCCGCATAGTTAAATTGCCGGTTAAATTACTAAATAGCCAAATTGATGCCAATGCAACCACCGCTTGGACGGAGTTCCTCAGCGGTGATGATAAGAATGTATTGCTGGACTTCTCCTACGCAGGATATATGCGGGGAGAAACAGCTCCCCCCGATGTGGAAATGTTGATAGCTCAAGGATATAAGGTCTATGATGTCACGAAGTATGGAGCCGTCCCCAATGACGGAAAATCCGACCGTGAAGCTTTTATGAAAGTGCTGGCAGAAATTGCCGGCACTAATAATATCAAACAAGAAGACGCTGGTATGACAGACCGCTATATCAAAGAGAATGCCAAAGCCGTCATCTATTTCCCGGAAGGGAACTATATATTGCAGGACAAAGCTTCCCAAAACCGGAGAATCCGTATGTCTATGGGAAATATAGTACTCAAAGGAGCAGGTAAAGATAAGACAACACTCGAAATGACTGTTGCCAACACTTCCCCCAACCCAACAACCGAAATGTGGAACGCACCTGTGATGATGGAATTTAAACACAACTCCGGATTAACAGAATTGGGAACAATTACTGCTGACGCCCCCATCGGCAGTAAAAGTGTGACAGCTAGCGTGACCGGAGTAAGCAGCGGAAGCTGGGTATGCCTTGTGCTGAAAAACAACAACGAAGATGTTATTAACACAGAACTGTCTCCATACAGATGGCAAGATATCAATGTACAGTCCGGCGGAACACTTAACATCAAATCAGAAGGTATCCAGATTTACGAATATCACCAGATTGAAAAAATCAGCGGTAACACCATTACCTTCAAAGAACCTATTATGCACGCCATCAATAAAGACTGGAATTGGAAAATCTCCAAATTCGCCAATTATGAGAATGTCGGCATAGAAGACCTTACTTTCAAAGGACACTCAAAAGAGAAGTTTATTCATCATGGTTCTGACATCGATGACGGTGGATTCAAGTTGATAGACTTTGTCCGATTAACCAACTCCTGGATACGCCGTGTCAATTTCGAAAGTGTCAGTGAAGCAATGTCTATCACAAGTTCAGCAAACTGCTCTGCTTATGACATACAAATTGGCGGTAACCGGGGACATGCATCTATTCGTTCACAAGCTTCTTCCCGCATATTTATTGGAAAAGTGATAGAGAACAGCAATGGATATACTCTCAGCAAAGGCGAAGGCGAAGGAACCTTAGGTACTTACCAGTCGAACGTAGGACAATATCACGCTTGTGGAGTCTCCAAACAAAGCATGGGTGCCGTAATCTGGAACGTAAAGTGGGGAGATGATTCCTGTTTTGAATCGCATGCAACACAACCACGTGCCACACTAATTGATTGCTGCTCAGGCGGATTCATGCACTGGAGACAAGGCGGTGATTCTGCACAAATGCCAAATCATATGGAAAATCTGACTATCTGGAACTTCAATGCAACAAATATTCAGACAGATACAGACATTGATGCCGAAGAGAAATTCATTTGGTGGGACGCAAAAGGATACTGGTGGAAATTCTTGCCACCAATTGTGGTAGGCTTCCATGGACAATCTCTTCAATTCAATGAATCACAAATGAAACGATGCGAAAACAATAACGGTGCAGTAGAACCTCTTTCCCTTTACGAAGCACAGTTACGTAATCGTTTGGGATATGTCCCCGGATGGCTGAACGCATTAAAATAAACACACAATTTTTCTAACCATTATAAAACGTATATGAAAATCAGACTTTAATCAATTTAACACCTGAAAGAGAGGGGCCGCGAGGTTCTTCTCTTTTACTTTTTCCGTATCTTTGCAACAAAATTAAATGTCATGCAAGAAACTCTGCCTATCCATTTCGCCCCGTTACAAGGTTACACCGAAGTTTTTTACCGCAATGCCCACGCCGCTTGTTTCGGTGGAGTAGACACTTATTACACCCCATTTGTCCGAATTGAGAAAGGCGAGTTCCGCCGCAGGGATGTCCGAGGCATCGAACCGGAAAACAATCATGTGCCCCACCTCGTCCCTCAGTTAATAGCTCCGACAGTTGAAAAAGCGGAAGCGATTCTCTCCCTTTTTATCGAGAAAGGATATAAAGAAGCGGATATAAATCTGGGCTGCCCCTTTCCAATTTTAGCAAAGCGTCACAATGGTTCCGGCATCCTGCCTTATCCCGAAGAAGTGGAAGCACTACTCAGCTTGGTTCGGAAGTATCCGCAAATCAGTTTCTCCATAAAAATGAGATTGGGATGGGAGAATGCGGCTGAATGTCTCAAACTAGCTCCTATTATTAATGAACTACCACTGCGGCAAGTCACGATGCATCCCCGTTTAGGCAAACAACAATATAAAGGTGAAGTAGACCTTAAAGGGTTCGCTGATTTTCAAGATGCCTGCAAACATCCTATTATTTATAACGGAGACATAAACAGTCTGGAAGATATTCAACAAATTCAGGACAGATTTCCTTCATTAGCCGGAATTATGATAGGACGCGGGCTACTCGGCAATCCGGCGTTAGCATTAGAGCATAGACACGGACGCGCTCTTAGCTTCGATGAAATGGTACAAAAATTGCAATTGATGCACAAAAGCGTATACACGGCATACGCAGAGCAACTTGAAGGCGGAGACGGACAGCTTCTAAACAAGATGAAGACTTTTTGGGAATATTTATTGCCAAATACAGAAAAAAAACTAATGAAAGCTATTCATAAAAGTACAAGCCTGAACAAATATAATCAGGCTGTCAATGCCTTTTTTAATCAACGATAGGCTGATTACCCGTAATTTTGTGTAATTTTGCACCCGTTTATAAACAAGCACATTATGAAAAAATACATTCTATTATTTCTTTGCCTGATAACAGTTTCGGGCAGTTTTGCACAGATGAAGGACTTCAAGTTTAAATTCTACGGACAAATACGTACTGATTTTTATTATAACAGTCGTGCCAATGAAGAAACTGTGGACGGACTGTTTTATATGTATCCCAAAGACAAGGTACGCGACGCGGACGGGAATGACTTGAATTCAACTTCAAATAGTAATTTCTATACGTTATATTCGCGCTTGGGAGTAGATGTTGCCGGTCCCAAATTGGGAACAGCCAAAACTTCCGCTAAAGTAGAGATTGACTTCCGCGGCACAGGCACTTCTTATTCAGTAGTACGCCTTCGTCATGCATATCTCAATCTGGATTGGGGCAAATCAGCTTTATTGCTCGGCCAAACCTGGCATCCATTGTTCGGAGATGTTTCACCGCAGATTCTGAATCTTTCTGTAGGAGCACCTTTCCAACCTTTTAGCCGTGCGCCACAAATTCGTTATCGTTATACAAACCGCAACTTCCAGCTTACAGGAGCTGCCGTATGGCAATCCCAGTATTTGTCTCAAGGACCTGCCGGAAAGAGCCAGGAGTATATAAAGAAAAGCTGTGTCCCTGAAATTTATATTGGGGCAGATTATAAGAAAGGTGGCCTATTAGCAGGGGTAGGCGTTGAGTTGTTATCATTAAAGCCACGCACAGAATCCATTATGCAAGAATATGGGATTGTAAATGGAAAAGAACAGGTGCTTGCCACACATAAATATAAAGTAGACGAACGCATCACAACTCTTTCATATGAAGCTCATGTAAAATACACGAATAAGAACTGGTTTATCGGCGCAAAAAGTGTATTAGGCTCCAATCTTACACAAGCTTCCGGTCTTGGCGGATTCGGCATTAAATCTATTAATGAACACACAGGAGAACAGAAATACACTCCGATACGTTTTTCCAGTTCCTGGCTGAACGTTGTTTACGGACAGAAATGGAAGCCGGGCGTGTTTGTCGGTTATGCTAAAAACTTGGGAACAAGCGATGAATTATATGCCCCGGATGGAAAAGCACAAGTATATGGTACGGGAACAAACCTCGACCAACTCGTCACTGCAGGAGCAGAACTAACTTACAATGTACCTCATTGGAAATTCGGTTTAGAATATACGTTGAGCTCCGCATGGTATGGCTCTCTGAATACATCCAGCGGAAAAATCAAAGATACTCATGCTGTATGCAACAACCGCATTGTCGCAGTTGCCATGTTTATGTTCTAACTCTTCTCAGCAATTTATTTTAATCATAATGCTGTCATCTGTCACCGATTGCAGCTTAACGTTGTGATTATAAGCGAATAGCGTTGTGACAGCAACAGGTGACAGCATTGTGACGGCAGCATTGCTGTCACCTGTTGCTTCAACCCTACCTTCCATAAACTAACGATGTTCATCACGGCGGCCCAATCAACTATAGTTATATCTCAGCATGAAACGATTTGTTTCAAGCAATGAAACATTTAGTTTCAAGCCTTTGAAACTAGAGTTTCACACCGGAGAAACAAGAGTTTCGCACCGGAGAAACTACAGTTTCATGCCTTGAAACCAGAGTTATCCCCTGTTGAAACTTCTGTTTACACGTAGGCTTCTGTTTATATGCAGGCTTTGGCTTTGCCGGACGGTGATAGGTGACAGATAAGGTGATAGGTTGAAAGAGGAATTGCATTTATTACTTGGGAGAGAAGAAGCCGGAACTGCCAGGGCAACAAGACAGAAAACAGCAATTCTCGGCCAATCAAAACTCCGGATTATTTTTTCTTCAATTCCACTTCAAAGCTAGCTCCGTCCCTACAAGTAAAACGAAGTACTGTCTGTTTCTTATCTGCTGAAATCACTTTGCAGAATGGAGTTTCCTTCATATTCCAATAACCTTTCAAGGTTACTGTCACCGGAATCTCACCACTTTCGTCATTAATCCATGGACGGGAATAAATGCTGCGTTCCACTCGTTTCCCATCTTTGTCGAAAGCTTCGTCACTCGGTCCGCGATACAACGCCAAGTCCGGTTGCGCTACGGTCAACAGCATTTTATCAGATGATTCTTTGTGAATCATTACAAGACAGGAGGTATCTGCACGCTGTAATAATTCTCCGGGAAGTAATGCGCGAGGGGTTTCAAAGAGTACATAAGAATAGGTGTTATCTGTCAGCGACTGTACGATATGAGCATTACGATCTTGCTTCAAAACCTTATATGTCGGTTTCTTGGCAAAGTTTTTCATACCCGTTTCATTCGCCTGTGGCAGTATGGCATATTCATAACTTTTATTCTCAGGCGCCTTACCATGATCGACAACTAATGAAACCCAATCTCCTTTTGTCTCCTTACCGGTATCCTGCATACGGGAATACTGAGGGAAGTTCTTTTCAAACTTAGCAGTAACGGGTACATAATATCCGGTTCCCAAATGATCAATCCATGTTTTACCATTACCATGATAGTTTTTCCAGTAATCATGCCCTGCCTTATCAGTTACCGCCAACTGGAATATTGTAGTTTCAGTGGGATATTCCGTATTGGTATTTTCAATATCCGAGCCCAAGCAAACAATCATTCCGTCGATGAAATGGTAGGATTTGCGTGCCCGGTGGGAACCGTTGTACTTATCATGCTCATGCAATTTCATACCGAAATTGCCATTTTCTTTCTGTTGTGACAGTCCACCGGCAAAAGCTTCGTCGGAATAGAGCATTTCTTCCATGCCGGAGAAGGTATCTACATTCAAAACTTTAGCTTTCAACTGCTCCAGTGGAAGATGGATGGAAGTCACTCCCGGGATACGGTTCCAGTCGAAACCTTCCTGCTGCCACCCACTTGTGGCAGGAGTAACGCTCTGCCCCGGTGCTGCTGTCAGAATTTGCAGGCTGCCATGTGCCAGATAACGGCCATAGAGATTATGACCCAAATAATGTTCTGCCGCCCAAAGATAGCGGGAATGTCCGCGAGCCACTGCAGACCAGTTACTACGGCGCTGCACAGATACGCAGCCATAACCAAGTGCCAAGTTTCCTTGCGGATCGGGTTCAGGGCGGAAACCATTATCGACAAGCAGCTTCGCAATCTTCCGTTCCTGTGCGTTGGATACTTTTGGCATATATTCCGGTTCCTGCTCTTTGGAAGAAGTATCTGAAACAAGACGCAGATAAGCAGATGCCATCTCTTTATCGAACTCAGACTTTCCGTCGGAAGTTCCTGCCATAGCCATCATTGCATAGTGCATCGGCACTAATTTCCCCTTTCCATCGGGATGACGACCGGACATTGACAATGGGAAATTCAGCTTATTGCAATAGAAACGCATTGCAAACAATACATTTCTCACCGTTTCATGCGCCAGTTCCGAGATAGCAAATTCTGTCCGGCTGAAAAGATAAATCATATTAGTCGCCCCGTCCAAACCACCGACAGCATAAGCCGGGTAATTATTACGATGATGGAAAGCACCGCCGTCTATCTTGAATGAGCCATCCAATCCCGGAGCAGGGCGACAACCGTAATCAATCCAACGAGAAAAAGACCTTAGATATTGTAACTTTTCCGGTGTATCTTCCATCATCAGGATACTCGCGATACGACCGGTGGTCTGTGTGTTAAATGAGTCCATATCAATACCGTTGCCTTCAGGTTTAGGATATACTTCATTCGTAATGGCATACCAGAGCAATGTACGCTCAGCTTCTTGCAACTTACCGGCTTCACGAAGTACGTCTTTCATCAGGAAATATGCCAGATACAATCCGCGAACGCTATATCCGTAATGATGGATATTCCCCCAACAACTGCCATAAGTCACCCCCTGGTCAGTTATATGGTCATACATAGCCAAGAATTTTTGCTTCATTTCTTTCTGAAGTTCCGGTTTCGCAGCACTATTATTATACGCAACAGCAATCCGTTTCATCAAATCAAAATAGGCACGCATTTCTATACCAAGTTTGGTCAGCATATCCTTGTCCCAGTCCGGTATAATCCGTTCATAAGCTTCAGAAGCGCGCACCATATAAATAGGTACACCCGATACCTGACCGTTTTTATAAGTAATCTGATAGAAATCATATTTCTTACGGATAGTCTCCACTTCTTTATCCGAGAGCTTACCTTTTGTATAATTCATGTCCCGGAAACGTTTCTCCAGCAGTTGCATTTCTTTCTTTTGCTTGTCACTGACAGGGGTCAACTCGATATCCGGTTTCAAAAGGGAGTGTTTGTAAACAACCAACCAATGATTATTAGTTCCGGCATTTACAAAAGGCACTTGCAAATCGGCTGTTTGCTGACGTGCATCCACTTTGGTAGCGGTTATCAAATGGTCGATGAAAAGGCTTCCTTTTGAATTTGGAGCAACAATACGAAGTTCGTTCATACCTTCTTCCGGCGTACCTTGCATATCCCGTTCATAACAAACCCATGCGGCACGCCAACCTTTAAAGTTGATTCCGAAAGGAAAGGAAGTACATTTCTTTCCGTCTTTCAAGAATTCAAATTCAATAGTTGCATTTTGGGGTTCTTCATTATACACCCACACTATAAAAGCCGAAAGATACAGGTCTTTACCGGTCGGATCTTTCTTTTCAAACTTCAAGTCTTTTTTGAGTTCTAATATACCACCAGGTTCAAAGTCCCATTTCATCGAATGTTTTCCGTCTTTATAATGTATATCGGAGACAGAAAGTTGGGAATGGACACTCGTAATGCAGCCCGGAACCTGGGGTTCTTCAAAAGAGAACAGCCGCTCGTCTGTTACTACTTGCGCATGAAGAAATGCGGAACATAAACAGGAAAATAGAGTCAATACTCCGAGTCTGGTAAAAGATTGTTTCATCATAGATATATTATCTGATTAGTTTTCTATATGCAAGTTTAAAATGTAGTCACTTTAAAGCCGGTAAACAACACGTGATTCTGCAAAAGACGTAAACTGAAATGTCCGTCTCCCGTACCGTCTGTTATCGAATAACGGAAAAGTTCTTCTCCATTTACCGAGTAAGTGGTAACCCCCTCTTTTACCCGAATCCGGATTTGATACCATTGATTGGGAGCAAGCAGATGCGGCGCATCCGTATATTCACTCAACAGTGGTTTTACTTTATCGTCTGCCACTCCATAATATTCACCCCGGTAACGGCGAAAACGAGTAGTAGAATTATCATTTCCCCCGTATCCAACGTAGAAAAGGTTTAATGTGTTGTAGTTTTTAAAGACACCATTTCGCCACCCACTACGGGCAAAAAGGTTGTCTGGGTGTTTAGGGTCATTGGCAGCCCAAAAGCAATTCAGGTCGCTCAGACGGTCGTACTTTCCGCCTTTCATTACCATACAGATACGGTAGTTTATTTCATAATCACCAGTCAGGCGTTGCTGATACCACAGTGTCAAGCCACCAGGAACAATCAGTTCCAATGTATCTGCACGCTCTATTATCCGCAAGGCATGAGATTCATCTTCTATTTTCCATTTCTTCGCAAAGGAGCTTCCGTGTTGCACTAAAGAATATTCGTGTTGCGCAAAGAGCACTACACTATGCAAAAAGAAAAAAGAAATCAGACTGTAGCTAATAAAAAATCGTTTCATCATTACGGTATTAGTTTAAAGATCGTTCTTCCGGATACAAAGAAACCCCTCTTTTCGAAAAAAGAGGGGTTCAAATTGTACAAAATATCTCAAATAACGTATTGAATGAGAAATTGCATTACCAAGCTTCTACTACTTTTCCACCTACCGGGTGCAAATACCAATCCTTATTATCAACACCGTTGCTAGTCACCCAACCACGGAATTCAGGATAAGCATCATCAAACAGCACTCGCTCATAAGCATGTTTTGTACCAACAGGAACTTTAATTCCCCAAACAAAACCATTCTTATTGCAATATGGAACACCGTCCATCATTTCACCTTTTGAATCAGCGTCATAATTGGTATAAAGATAAGTCGGCTTATAACCCTTCATGTGAATTTCCTTTTTGCTATTTGTTACAATAAAGAAGTTCTGATTGTTTGTATTAGTAATAAGTTCACGATAAGCCTTCAATTGATCCAAATCCTCTGTAAGACTGGTACGTTCTTTACCACTCAGAGTAATCTCTGCACGCAACATGCCTTGTCCCGGATTTATATATCCTTCTGTAGTTTGGAAGAAATTGGTATTATCACCTAAATCAGCCAATCCATCCATTATGATAACAGGATTACCATTTTTCGTATCTACGGTAACCTTGCAATATTGCGATTTACCAAACAATGTTCCGCGCATTTCCGCTTCCATTTTCCCTACAGCTAATTCGTCCTCTGTTCCCTGTCCCTTTTTCAATACAATACGGGTTACAGCAGTAGCCTCATTAATATATTTCTTGTCCAAGCCACCAAGTACTACACCAATCGCTGTAGGATATCTGCCACCTTTCGCACGAATATCCAAAGTCAGCTTCAAGTTTTCTTTATATGCCTGATTTACTAACAATTCCTCATTCTGACATTCAGTAACCTTCAAATCATATTCAAAAACTACATCGTTCAAATCATTGTCCTGCCCCGGTTCTATCGGCCAGTTGTCTTCAAACATAGCTACACCCGTATTATGATAGAAAAGCCATCCGGCATCCTTCTCATTAGTAGGTTGCACTGCATCCTCGGGAACTGTAATCGCTACAACTTCACTGCCACGAGTAACATTGGCAATCGGGAAGGCAACATCTTTAGCTGTTGCCGTCGCCGTTGCATATCTTAAATAAAGATTAGTACAATGAATCGGCACATTCAGCTCTAAACTTTTTTCTCCCTTAACAAGTAAATCGCCAACCAACAAACTTTCTTCTTTGCAATCTTTATCCGAATACAAAGATACGACTACAGGGTTAGCAGAAGCCACTTCAACTGCAACAGCACGGCTAGTTGCAAAATTAAATCCAGCAGGAATTACATACTCAGGAGAATTATCACCTCCCCCTTCTCCATTATTCACAACTCCCTCATTGTCACTATCCGTACAAGCAACAATGGCAAATGTCCCCATAAGGACATACATCAAATTTTTAATCTTCATCATTATTCCAAAGTTTAAATTATTGTTTGTTTCATTGTTCCATGGAATCATACCGTTTGACTTGCATCGACACGCCCCATTAGTTAACTAATCAAAAATATCTTTAACGTCTAATTACCTTTTCAGTCCCTTTATTTGTGTTTTCAATCCTTTTCATCGAATATAATCACAAAGTCTGAAATACCGTCCAAAAGCCCTGTTCATAGACAATGGATAATATATACAACTTATTTAGTATATTTGCATTGAGCAGAACATTCAATACAACAAATGTAAGGCATTTGTTTGAATTATACAAGTTTTTTAATAAATATCGCAAGGGAAATGGACCAGGTTTTATATGGCATAGATTTCATAGAATACTATTTCTATTGGATATACTATAAGTTTATAGGGTATCCTCTGATCATAAGAATATGTTCAATTGCCGTATTGTTCTGCATTATTGCGTACTTGTTCCTGATGTTCCATATCATATATGGTATATTCAAACGGCGGAAAGAGAAAAAGAGATACAATAAAGCCTTCGATAAGTATTATGAAGAGATGAAGGCTATCTCACTAGATTCCAACGCATTAAACGAAGAAGAGATAGCGGACAGGTTAGCATACGATACGAAAAAACGTCCCAAGCCTGCCGAACTACGCATCATCACTCAGCTATTAACGGAAATTAAGAGTGTACATGAGGATGAAATCAATGAGGTCAACTACCAATCTATACAAACCGTATTCCAGATAACACGTTTTCTCGAACGCGAACTCCAGTTCGGGACTAAAAGAGCTAAGATACAAGCCCTGAAACTTATTCAGTCCATCAACGGATATGCTTCCGAAGCCGTACTAGTACGTTTCCTCTACCATCGCGAGATGGAATTGAGAAATTCGGCACGCTATACTTATATGTGGTTAAGCCAGGGAGATCCGTTCCGTTTCTTCGACGAAGATATCAGCATGAAGTTAAGGCAATGGGATATGATGGAACTGCATGCCATCCTTGAACATCGTAAGAAGGTAGGTTATAATACCCCAAGTTTCATTAAATGGGTAAACACCTCGGCTGAGGAGAATGTGAAGATATTCTTTATCAATGAGATCAGGTTATATAACGAAACAGAAAGTGCACCGATTTTAGCAAAACAAATCAACGCGCGCTCTACGGAAATACGGGGCGAAGCGATAAAAACTTTAGGAAAACTAAAATACAAGGAAATAGAACCCAAATTGATTGAAATGTATCATGTACAACCGGAAGAAGTCAAGCGGCAAATCATCACAGCCATTGCAGACCTGAAAACGGACAAAGCCTTGGGATTTCTTTACAATGCTTACGATGAAGCAGACAATTGGGGAACGAAACGGGTAATACTGAAAGCCCTATATGACTATAGCGCCATGGGAAGAAAAACCTTCGATCAATTGGAGCGAAAAGCTGATTCTCACACTGCGATATTGTTCGCCCATACAAAGCATCCGTTAATCAACCAGTTAAATTAGAGAGCATGAAAGATATTATATTTACATTCTTCAATTATTTCGTATTCTTTTATACGAGTATGCTGGCGATAAGCTTTGTCACTTTCGCTTTCCTCTCTTTCATTTCGCTAAAACGGAGAAAAGATTATTATGTGGAAAGTTATATGCGGAAGACAATCAAAGAATCTCCTTATACACCCGGCATCTCGGTGATTGCTCCTGCCTACAATGAAGAAAAGACAATCATCGACAATATCAACTCCATGCTTGCGTTGGAATATCCGCTCTTCGAGGTAATCATTGTAAATGACGGCAGCACGGACAGCACTTTGGAGAAAATGGTCGAGCATTATGAACTGGTAGAAGTGCCATATGCATATATCGAACGGATCAAGACCAAACCGTTCAGAAGACTTTTGAAGTCGACAAATCCCAAATACAGCCAGCTTATCATCGTCGATAAAGAAAATGGTGGAACCAAGGCGGATGCATCCAATGCAGGTATTAATGTCTCTTCATACCCTTACTTTATCTGTACGGATGTGGATTGTATCCTCGAGAAATACGCTCTTTACCGTTGCATTTCACCGATTATCTCTTCAGACAAGCAAGTGATTGCAGTCAGCGGAACGATGCTGATGGCCAACGGATGTGTAGTGAAAGACGGGCAGATTGTTGATGTCCGAACTCCGCGTACCCCGATTCCGCTTTTCCAGAATCTGGAGTATATGCGTTCCTACCTGATTGGCAAAATGGGCTGGTCTGCCATCAATGGCATGCCGAATGTATCCGGTGGATTCGGCCTTTTTGACCGTTCCGTAGCTATTGCGGCCGGTGGGTACGATGCTCCTTCCTTTGCGGAAGACATGGATTTGATTACCCGTATGGTAGGATATATGTGTGACTTCTCGCGCCCTTACAAGATTGTCCAGATTCCGGATACCTGCTGCTGGACGGAAGGGCCGCCTAACCTCGCGATGCTTTACCGCCAGCGTACCCGCTGGGCACGCGGATTGTTCCAGACGCTGAGTATCCATCATAAAATGATATTCAATAAGACCTATAAACAGATGGGACTGCTCACGTTGCCCTATATGTTCATCTTTGAACTTCTGGCACCCATCATCGAATTGACAGGTCTGATAGTATTCCTCTACCTGGCTTTCACGGGAGCGGTCAACTGGAATACGGCATGGATGATTTATCTGACAATTTACACGTTCTGCCAGTTCCTTTCTATTGTCGTTATCACCTACGATTATTACGTCGGGATGCTCTATAAGAGAGGGTATGAATACCTGTGGATTATCATTGCTTCGATATTGGAGCCGATTTTCTATCACCCCATCATCACTTTCTGCTCTTTGAGAGGATACCTCAGTTATCTGACAAACAGGGACTTCAAGTGGAAAAAGATGGAACGGGCAGGATTCAAACAGAAAAAAGGAAGCGAAACCGGAGCCGGCGGTGACGCAACTGTAAAGCCTGAACCGGCAACGATTTAAATAGTTAGAAAGATATAAATAACGAGATAGGATGAACAGAGAATTTCTCCATAAGATTACCATATTAGGTTGTCTGCTTTTGCTAATCACCTCTTCCGTAGGGACTGACAAGGGCTTCCAGACACCGGAGCAATATGCCCAGATTGTACAGGAGCACTTTGCAAACGAGGAGTGGGAAGCGGGGAAAGAGATATTGGACGAGGGGCTTCAGAAATATCCGAATGTTTCCGACCTTGAATGGCTTATGGGAAAATACTGGTTTCATGAAAAGGACTACGACCAGTCACGTTACCATCTTGTGAAAGCTGTCGATGATAATTATAACAATGTCAATGCCAAGCATTTGCTGGTAGACGTTGAAGATATAACAGAGAACTATTCCAGTGCGATTTGTTATGTGAACGAGCTTCTGGAAGTGAATCCGTATTGGAGAGGTCTATGGCGGAGAAAGATTGAATTGTACCGCAAGCAGAACAACGATGTTGAAGCCGACCGCCTTTTGAAGCGGATCAATCAGATTTACCCGAATGACACCATTCTGAGAAAAGATTATATCTACAGCATGGAGATCGGTTATCAGCAGATGAAAAAAGGCGGTAACCGGAAAGAAGCGATTGAAAAGCTGACGGAACTAATCAAAGTATCTCCCGATAACGAAGAATATTATCTGGACATTATCAATCTGCATTTGCAGGAAGGTAACAGGGAAGCTGCCTTGGGATGGACGTCGAACGGCTTGGCTGTCCTTCCCGGAAGCGGTGCCCTCATCGTAAAAAGAGCTTCCATCCTCGGTGAATTGGCGCGTTATCCTGAAGCGCTGGCATTCATGCGCGAGCAAATGAGAAGAAACAACAGTCCTGCCATACGCCGTATGTACAACGACCTGCTGATGGAAGCCGCCCGTGCGGAGAAGCAGCGGGATCCGTATGTGCTGTATGGGATGGCTTACGAAGGCGGCAATAAGAACAAAGAAGCGTTAGACTATCTGCTGAATACCTCGGTGACAAGGGGATATACCGATGATGCACTGTTTTATATCAGAGAAGCCAAGAAGCAATATGGCAACTCGGACAAAGGTATTTTATATAAAGAGTATATGCTTTATCGCCAGATGAACGAGGACGACCTCGCTTATTCCGCCTTGAAGAAGCTGTATGATATGTATCCCGATGACTATGACATCACTTTAGCCATGTCCGCACAGCACATGAAGAAGGCGGAAAAGTTAATGGAACTCGGACTGTATGCGGAAGCGTTGCCTCATGTGCTATTTGTTTCCCAAAGGCATTTTGATAACGAGGTCAATGGTGCGGCATGGGAAAAAGCATTGAGTTGCTACATTAACATGAAACGTTACAACGAAGCACTGGCCACCCTGGACACCATCACCCTTCACTTCCCGGAATATGAAAACGGTACGTTGAAAAGGGCATTTATTCTCGATAAAATGGACAAAACCGAAGAAGCCCTGCAACTTTACCTGTCCGCCATCGAGCAAAGTGACGAGGATATGCGCATCTTCTACGTCATCGGATACGAAGAATTAGCCGTTCCTTACATCAAGAAATGCATGGAAGCGGGAGCTACCAAGAAAGCATATAGTGAAGCGGTCAAACTCGTCAGCCTGAATCCATCGAGTGATTTGGGATTACGGTATGCGATCAACTCTGCCGGTTTACTAGGAAAATACGATGAATTCGAGAAATATACGGAACAGGGAATCAATTACTATCCCGAAGAGCCGTTCTTCCAGGCCAAAAGGTCGACCATTCTTGAACGCGACAAGAAGTATGAAGCTTCTTTGGAATTCCTGAAGCCGATACTCAACAAGTATCCGAGCAACAAAGAGATTATCGGCGCCTTCTCGCAAAGCAGTGAATACCGCGCCTTGCAGTTGACAAAAGCGAAAGACCCTGAACAGGCTCTCGCCGTACTAGATACAGCCTTGCTTTATGACAGTCAGAACCGTTCGCTGAAGTACACCAAGGGAGTAGTATACGAAGCGAACAGACAGGCCGATTCTGCTTATTATTATCAGAAGTTTTATGAGCCGTCCATCATGGAATACCGCTCTTTCCAACGACACTTATCGGGCCTTAGAAGCATGATGCTCAAGAATGAGATAGCATTGACTTATCTACGTGCACGCTACGGGGAAGAAGACATCATCACTTCCGTCGCAAGTGCCGAGTACACCCGCAAGAACCAAAAGAACACCTATACGGGACGTCTCAACTATGCCGGAAGAAGCGGTTCGGCAAGCGACAGTATGGAAGCTGAAGAGCAGACACCGGGAGGGGTCGGCATCCAGGTACAAGGTGAATGGACACATCACTTCTCGCCCAAATGGAGTGCTACGGTCAACGCAGCCCTCGCTACCAAATACTTCCCGGACATTACTGCCGATATTGCATTGAGACATTATCTCAAGAATGACTGGGAAATAGGCGCGCATGTGGGATACAGACGTGTAGCCGCCTACAACAAGCATTACGAATGGAACGACGATTTCTTTGCCGGCAGCAACGGAGAGAACGGGTTCTTATTTACCGGTTGGGACGAGTCGAAGACAAACCTGCTCACCGTTGGCGCAGAAGTAGCCAAAACTATCGAGGTAGTACGCTTGAACACGAAACTGGATTTACATTTCTTCAACTCCAACTTCTATTACAATGCGCAAATCGGCGCCAAATATTTCCCCGCCAATGACGGAAAGACGAATATCAACGCCATGGCAAGCATCGGTTCGGCACCGGAAACAGCCGTACTGGATTATGCCCTGCCCGGCTCCTTCTCGCACACCAACACCATGGTGGGCTTAGGGGGACAATACATGGTTAGTCCCAACATTACCATAGGCTTGATGGGCACCTGGAATACCTATTATAACCAAACGAATGCAGTGCGGGGGACGAGTCCGCTCAATCGAATAGAGTCCATATCGACACGTTATAAAAACTTATACAACATCTATGCACAAATCTATATCTCATTCTGACAAGCTTTACCCCCTATTGGCGGGAATGATATGCATTTGCTGTCTGCTATCCGGTTGCCGCATGCAGGCACGTACGGAGATGTTTCCATCGAAAGAAGGATACCTCATAACGATTGGCGAAGACCCGACCGACAGAGATACCCGATGGGCCAAATACCTGTACGAGCATCTCAAGAAACGTGCAAATGACGATGAAATGGTGGCTTTTGGCGTCTCTGAGAAAGAGATGTGGCATGTCATCATACAGATAGACCCTACGGCACAGGAAGGATTCAGAATCTCCCACAAAGGAGCGGATATAAAATTGACGGCTTCCGACGACCGGCATATGTTATGGCTGCAATATCAGCTCATAAAAAAGATAAGTAAGGAAGACCCGCGCATAGACGGTTCCGACCTGCCGCCGGCACTGCTCAACCTGACAGACACCTGCGGTACTTTTGCTTTCGATTATCAAAGCATCTACTCACCGGCCGGCCTGAATTCCGACTATACGGGAGTGATGGGACTCAACAACTTTGACGACAGTTGGGGGATATGGGGACACAACCTGCGAAAGGTACTGGGAGACAACACAGACAAAGTGTACGCCACCATTCATGGAAAGACAGACGACTCACAACTTTGTTTCTCTTCCCCCGAAATGTACACTCAGATTGAAGACTATATTGTAAATAACTTCGGTGAAAAGGGGAATTCCCGTTTTGTTATCGCACCGGATGACAATCCATACGCCTGCACATGTGCCAGTTGTACAGCCCTGGGAAATTCCGAGAAGAACGCGACACCTGCCGTCACTGAACTGGTACTCCGCTTGGCACAACGTTTTCCCAGACATTTCTTCTTTACCACCTCTTATCTAAGCACACAACAAGCCACAGACAAGCAACTCCCCGCCAACGCGGGAGTAATGGTCAGTGCCATAGATTTCCCGCTCCGCCGGATAGACAGCAAGGACGCACAGGAAAAGAAATTTGCCCAGCAACTGGAGAACTGGAAGAAAGTAACGAAGAACATCTATATATGGGATTATATCAATAATTTCGATGATTACCTTACGCCTTTCCCCATATTAAAGATAGCCCGGCAAAGACTCCAATTCTTCAAGAAAAACGGAGCCAGCGGAATCTTCTTCAACGGAAGCGGATATAGCTACTCTTCTTTCGATGAAATGAGGACTTTTGTATTATCAGCGCTCCTTATTAATCCCGAACAGGTGGTAGACGATTTAATCAGAAACTATTTCAACCAGGAATATCCCGTATCAAAGAAGTGGCTGTCCGATTACTATATTGATTTGGAAAACAGCGCCCAATCCGGGAAGAAGCTAGGTCTTTACGCAGGAATCCGGGAATCGGAAGGTGCCTATCTCAATCCGGAGAAATTCATCAAATTCTATGATGAAATGGGCGATTTTGTATCCGACGCCAAAGGGAAAGAACGTAAGAAGCTGCATGAGCTTCAGACAGCCCTGTCTTTTACACGGTTGGAAATGGGACGCGACCATAGTTACGATGCTTACGGATACGCCAAACGGAATGGAAAAGAAATCCAGACCGTTCCTCAGGCGCGGAAATGGGTTACCCAACTCAAAGAACATAAAGCATTCTCCGGAATGGAGTATTATAATGAGTCTGCCAATGAAATAGACTATTATATAAAGGAATGGGAGCAATATATACTTGCTTCCGACATAAAAAAGGACTTATTCCTGGGAATTACACCGTCTTCCACTCCCAAAACGAACAAGAACAGTCTGAAAAGACTTACAGACGGCACACACGGTCTGCCTGACAACTATCATTGCGGTTGGATTATCTTCCCGCAGGAAGAATGTACCATCGACTTGCCTGTGAAAGGAATCAATGAATCGGGAACAGTTTACATCAGCTTCCTGAATCTCCCCAGACATCGCATATATGCACCGCAACAAATCGAGGTATCGAGAGACGGAGCAAGCTATAAGAAAATAAACCTAAGCCCGGATGATTCCGTTGAAAAGGGAGAAATGGTAAAAGCCGTTGTTCCCGTTGACTTGAACGGAACGGAGCTGTTAAGCATAAAAATCACCGGTACAAAGAAACCGGGAGCTCAAATTGGCATGGATGAAATTGCGTTCATTCCATAAAGAGCCCCCAAAAGAAATGACATTATAAAAAAGATTGGCAACTATGAGTAAATCGATATTCTATATCCTCCTATTGACTGTACTTCCCTTCTGCTTCTCAGGATGCAAAAAGGAAGTGCAGCCTACGAGCATGACTATAAAGGATTCCATCAGGCACTATTACCCTATCAAACAAGGGCAACAGCTTGACATCATGTTCACTGTAACCAATACAGGAGACGCTCCTTTGATTATCTCGGAGATGCAGCCTTCCTGCGGTTGTATCATTCTGGACAAAAGTTCGCATATCATCATTCCTGAAGATGGTATCCGCCAGTTCAAGGCAACCTACAACAGCATTAAGAATGTAGGAGAAGTTATTCACCGCATCCGGATTTACGGCAATATGCTTCCTAATGGAAGAGCCGAGCTGAAATTCGACGTCAATGTAGTGCCGGACGCTGATTATACGCGCGATTATGAAGAACTCTACCAAGAGTTCAACACTAAAAACGGCATTGTCAGAGAGATGGTGGACGGAAAAGAATCGGAGTTGGGATATTATGTAGGGAATCCTTAGAATATTCAAGAGTTACAGGATGATTTGCCGCGCAAGGCATTATCCAGCTTTATTCTACTGATTATATCCTCAAATCCTTCTATTTCGGGCATAACTTCCAAATCTGACACATTCATATACTCACAAATAAACCATGCAAATCTGTATTTAGTGCTTACATCACCTCTGAATCCAACACTAAGACCAAAAGGTAAATCTTCTTTCCCCGTCAGAGATATATAATCATCTACTAGTACTCCATGCCTATTAGGAGGTGCAACCCCGGAACAAAATGAAACTACGACTTGATCATAAGGTAAAATCTTCTCTTCACCAAATCTATAAATCGAAGGGATGGTAATCATTTTATTTTCACGATCAATAATAAATGTATTCTTCTTCAAATATAAATAAAGAAACACGGTAGCAGATAAAAGACCAAGAATTATAAGCATTGCTATCAATGCTTCATACGATCTCCAATCGTTATAGATAAAATCCCTCATAAGATATAGTATAAAAATAGATAGAAGCATATAAATAATCCAGCCTAAACCACTAGAATTATTCGTTATTACAATCTTCTTCGCACTACAATATGTAAAAACATCATCTTTAACATCTTCGAATAATTCATTTTTACCCTTGTCACAATACCTGATGCCGACTAACTTCGGAAAAACGCCCATAGGGCTAATCGGACATTCTCCCAACTGTATTGCATGATAACACCTACTTTGAAAACTTGCACCCATACAAAATAATATAGATACTGATACAAAGCACAATATATAAATAAGTAGATATAAGGTAGTCCCCAGTTCCTCTGACCTTATATAGATAATAAAGAAAAGGAACAATCCAAAGGTGAATAGCAAAGCTATAAGCCACCAAATCTTTGCCTTTTTCTTATCGGATTCAAGTTTTAGGTTGTAATCGCTCCATTCATCATTTAGTGGAGAGCTAGTTCTGTATTTTTCACGATATTCAAGACGTTCTTTACGCTTTCTTGCCGCTATCCGCAGTTTCCTTTTACGTTTTTCATTTTTATTATTTTGCTTCATCTTTTATATCCATTCATAATATTCTGCCGTATCGTGTCTTGTATAAAATCTATAATGATACTCTTTCTAGATTCATTCTCAAGGATGCAACTCCTTGAAAGCAGCATTCTCTTCTTTTACATGCTCAATGGTCTGTTTCAACTCCCCGACAGGCAAGTCATAGCCATACCACCCTGTATAGCAATCCACTACATACCATTTCCCGTCAGACGAAAGCTCGAATTCGACACGTAAGTCAATCTCCGATTCTTCATATCCCGCCTCGAATACCTTATGTTTAGGCTCGTTCACCGTGAACTTGGAGACGTAGATGCCGCCCTCTTCCTGAGAGATGCGTTCTTCCTTCATGGTCTCACTATCCAACAACGGCCATTTTTCTTTGGTGAAAAGGAATGTTTTCTCGGTTTCACCGTCATCTGCCAGTAAGGTAATCGGCGTTTTCAACGGGAACTTGATACGGGTATATTGGAATGTTGCGCTAGAAGTAAACTTATCTAGGAACTTCTTGAATTCTTCACCGGACTGCGCAGCTGTTTCACTATCAGCTTTCGCTTTCGAACTATTACCACAGGAGATAAACGAAACGCCTGCGAAAAGCACCATGACCAACAAGCAGCATACAAACTTTTTAGCTCTCATAACACCATATAAATTAAGAGTTTAATTGACGCTGCAAAGATAATGACTAGTTTGATATGTTAGTTAATTCAAGAGCTAAATATTCACTCACTCCGATGCGGATTATTTGTACCGCAGATACTCATATCCGAAACGGCAAAAGAGACATTTTCGTTTACCGCAATACTCTTTCTGTAACTGTATCAGCGCCTGGCTATCCGCAGCAGAAGCTACCGGTAGCCCGGCGTTGCTCCATGAACGAATAATGTGGTTATCCTCTGCCTTCAACTCTTCCAGGAAACGGCCGGCACGTTCACACATCCGCTCGTCCGCTTTATGCAAACCGTAAGTGTATAAAAAAGGAATCACCGTATTTATGATAATCAGGTTTTTCGACCTCTCTCCCAATGGTTTCTCCTTCTGTGGGGAAGTACGCCCGAATATAAAATGACTTTCCCAATAAACGGAAGTACGGGTAGTCAGCAACTCCCTGACTTCCGGCAATGTCTCCGCTTCCAGCAATCGTGAGAACAGCTTATCCCCTTTCTGATAAAGATAAGCCAACTGTGCCAGGCGAATATGAGGAAAGTTTTCCGGGCGAAGGCGGAGAAAGCGCCATAATGTAGCGTCCATCACTCGGGTAATTTCAAACTTTCGCTGCAAATAACGGAACTCTTTGCAAAGGCGAACACTGTATTCGTCTTCCTGTTCTTTTTCCTGCTCTTTATTCTGCACTTTTTCCTGTCCCTTATTCTTTCCCTGACTCCTTTCCTTTTTCAGAAATGTATCTTCAAGCAATCCTGCCAAACCGTAGAAAAAGGCTTCTATCTGAAACAAATCGTTGCGGTGCTTATCCATGGCACGAAACGGAAGCAAGCCCGCCCACGTTTCAAAAGCATCCCCATTCAGTCCGAAACCGAAATTGCGGGCGATGGTGATGAAGAAAGCATCCTCCCAGTTGTTGTTACAATGTTGAAGACGTTGTGATATTAGTTGAGCCTTTTGTTCCAATCGCTCTGTCTGCAAGGCTGTCAGCCAGGAATGGATGGTGAGTTTGGGCAGGGAAGCAAGGACAGGGTGGCAGGCGGGATACTGGTCGGCAGTGCAGAGCTCGTGATAATGGGCTTTCACCGTTTCGGGACAAGTCAATAGGAGTTGTGGAATCTGTTCGCCGTTAGTGCGGGTTATTTCTTCATCCGCCTCTCCCACTACATGGAGAATCACCGAGTCGTAAGCCTTGTCGCAATGATGTCCGTGGCGAAGCCAGTCCGAAGCATGGGCATGTATTTCTATGTTTCCCACCCACAGGGTGCCGTTTATTTTTAGTTTTGCATTGAAAAAGTCGGGGCCGGCGTTCGGGTTTTGAAGACCGGAATCAATAACTTCTACCGGTAAGCCTTTCGTGGTTTGCAGTACTTTCAGAGGAAATAATTTGTGTTTCCACACGTAGTGGAGAAGGTGTTCCATGTTAACAAGACGTTAATGTGCGCTGCAAATGTAATAAAAATCTTATCTTTGCGACTATTATTTTGAATATAAGTCAGAAAACAATGAAAATAGCACTAATCGGTTACGGAAAAATGGGCAAGGAAATAGAAAAGGTTGCCCGTAGTCGCGGACATGAAATCGTCTGCATCATTGATGTCAATAATCAGGATGACTTCGAGTCGGAAGCGTTCAAATCTGCCGATGTAGCCATAGAATTTACCAATCCGATGGTAGCTTACAGTAATTATATAAAGGCTTTCAAAGCCGGAGTGAAACTGGTATCAGGCAGCACCGGATGGATGGAAGAGCATGGTGAGGAAATCAAGAAACTTTGTACAGAAGGCGGAAAGACACTTTTCTGGTCGTCTAATTTCAGCCTGGGAGTTACCATTTTCTCTGCACTGAACAAGTATCTGGCAAAAATAATGAACCAGTTCCCCGGTTATGACGTCACGATGAGTGAAACACATCATATCCACAAACTGGATGCCCCTAGCGGGACAGCTATCACACTGGCTGAAGGTATCTTGCAGAATCTTAACCGTAAGGACAAATGGGTGAAAGGAACATTCGCAGCACCGGACGGCACCGTCAGCGGAACCAACGATTGCGCAGCCGACGAACTTCCTATTGCCTCTATCCGTGAAGGAGAAGTTTTTGGTCTTCATTCCGTTCGCTATGAGTCTGATGTAGACAGCATAACTATCACGCATGATGCCAAGAGCCGTGGCGGATTTGTATTGGGAGCCGTATTGGCTGCCGAATATACAGCCCAACACGAAGGCTACCTGGGTATGAGTGATTTATTCCCGTTCCTGAACGACTAAATTTAAGAACCTAGTTCTAAATAAATATATCATTATGAGACAAGCCACACGCGCACAATGGATTAAATGCGCCATTGCTATCCTACTTTATCTCGTTTTCCTGCTTTGGGTACGAAGCTGGTGGGGATTGATTGTTGTTCCTTTTATTTTCGATATTTATATTACCAAGAAAATACCCTGGTCTTTTTGGAAGAAATCGAAGAATACGACCGTCCGCAGCGTTATGAGCTGGGTAGATGCCATCGTCTTTGCGTTGGTCGCCGTTTACTTCGTCAATATCTATATCTTCCAGAATTATCAGATTCCTTCTTCTTCTTTGGAAAAGTCATTGCTGGTAGGCGACTTCCTGTATGTGAGCAAGATGAGTTACGGGCCACGTGTACCGAACACTCCGCTTTCCATGCCACTGGCACAACATACACTGCCGCTCGTCAATACCAAATCATATATTGAATGGCCGCAATGGAAATACAAACGGGTTCCGGGATTCGGCAAGGTGAAGCTGAATGACATTGTCGTATTCAACTTCCCGGCAGGCGATACGGTAGCTGTCAATTATCAGCAGACTACGGACTTCTATACACTGGCTTACGGCGAAGGACAACGTATCTACCCCAAACAGATTGAAATGGACAGCCTGACCCGCGCGCAGCAACGTGCCATTTATGATTTGTACTATGCTGCCGGACGGAAGCAGATTATGAGTAATCCACGCAGCTATGGAGAAGTTTTATGGCGTCCGGTAGACCGCCGCGAGAATTACGTAAAACGTTGTGTAGGTCTGCCCGGTGACACGCTTCAGATTGTAGAGGGTCAGGTGATGATTGACGGCAAAGCCATCGAGAATCCCGAAAACCTGCAATTCAACTATTTCGTACAGACTACCGGCCCGTACATTCCGGAAGATATGCTCCGCGAACTGGGCATCAGCAAGGACGACACCATGCTGATTGAAGATTCGGGTTGGGAAAACGGATTGCTTGAAATGGGACTGGATAGCCGGAACGCACAAGGCAGACTAAACCCCGTATATCATCTCCCTCTGACCAAGAAGATGTATGAAACCCTGACAGGCAATAAGAAACTTATCAGCAAAATCGTAATGGAACCGGAAGATTATGCAGGACAAATGTATCCGCTGAATCTTTATACCAAGTGGAACCGCAACAACTACGGCCCTATCTGGATTCCTGCCAAGGGAGCCACCATTACGCTTACAGAAGACAACCTTCCTATCTACGAACGTTGTATCGTAGCTTACGAAGGCAACAAACTGGAAATCAAGCCTGACGGCATCTACATCAACGGCGAAAAGACCGACCAATACACCTTTAAGATGGATTATTACTGGATGATGGGTGACAACCGTCACAACTCTGCCGACTCCCGTTACTGGGGCTTCGTTCCCGAAGACCACGTAGTAGGTAAACCTATTGTTGTATGGCTATCACTTGACAAAGACCGCGGATGGTTTGACGGCAAGATTCGTTGGAACCGCCTGTTCAAGTGGGTAGACTAAGCAGATTCCAGGTTTTAGACGCGTCTGAAATCCCCGATAAAGAGTCCGGCTTTCCCGTGGATAAACGTATATACGAGATTAGAGTAATATGATAAACTTTCGTAAATACAAATGGATACTAGCATTTGCCGGAGCAGTAGTCGTCGTGCTTCTGCTCCGTGGATTTGCTTTTACGTCCTGCCTTATCCCTTCCACCGGCATGGAGAACTCCATTTTCCAGGGCGAGCGTATCTTAGTCAATAAATGGAGCTACGGACTGCGTGTTCCTTTTATGACACTTTTTTCTTATCATCGCTGGGGTGAACGTCCCGTGCAACAGCAAGACATCGTTGTATTCAATAACCCTGCCGGTATCCGCCAACCGGTCATCGACCGCCGTGAAGTTTATATCAGCCGTTGTATCGGCGTTCCGGGTGACACCTTACTGGTAGATTCCCTTTTCTCCGCCACTTCTCCCGAATCGAAACTCAACCCCGACAAGAAAAGGCTCTATGCCTACCCTGTCGCCAAAGAAAACTTGATTACCTCGCTCATGCACACACTGTCCATCACCGACGACGGACTGATGGGAAGCAATGACAGCACTCATGTACGCAGTTTCAGCCGATATGAATATTACCTGTTGGAACAGGCGATGAACGGGCAAAACTGGATACAACCCTTATCCCGGAAAAAAGACACTGAGCTGAAACCGCTGATTATCCCCGGCAAAGGGAAATATATCCGGGTATATCCCTGGAATATCACCTTACTGCGGAATACGCTCGTAATGCATGAGGGCAAACAGGCGGAAATAAAGAACGATACGCTATACGTAGACGGAAAGCCTTCACAACATTGTTATTTCACTAAAGATTACTATTGGATGGGGTCAAACAATACCATCAACTTATCCGATTCGCGCCTGTTCGGATTCGTCCCGCAAGACCATATCATCGGGAAAGCCTCTGTCATCTGGTTTTCCAAGGAAAAAGGAACAGGCTTGTTTGACGGATACCGATGGAACCGCTTCTTCAGAGCGGTAAAATAAAAGATGCCCGAACGCATAAAATGAAAGAAATGAAAACAGCTTATTTATCTTCAGCTTATCTCGCTCCTGTTGAGTATTATACCAAATTATTAGCTTACGACAAGGTATTCGTAGAGCAGCACGACCACTATATCAAGCAGACCTACCGCAACCGTTGCACGATTGCCGGCCCTGGTGGAGAGTTAGCCCTTTCCATCCCGACAGTAAAGCCTGATACACTGAAATGCCCGATGAAAGATATTCGCATCTCCGACCATGGAAACTGGAGACACTTGCATTGGAACGCGATTGAATCCGCTTACAACAGCACTCCTTTCTTTGAATACTACAAAGATGATTTCCGCCCTTTCTACGAAAAGAAATATGAGTTTTTAGTCGATTTCAACGAGGAGCTTTGCCGATTGGTCTGCGAGCTGATAGATATTCATCCCGATATGGAACGTACTTCCGAATATAAAATGGAGTTCACTGCCGAAGAAACCGATTTCCGGGAGATTATCCATCCTAAGAAAGATTTCCGGACAGCGGACACTGAGTTTGTTCCACAGCCTTATTATCAAGTATTCGAGTCCAAACTGGGCTTTCTTCCCAATCTGAGTATTATAGACTTGTTGTTTAATATGGGGCCGGAAAGCGTTCTGACGTTAAAATAAGAGAAGAACATTATCTATTATAACGATATTCGCTGTATGGTACTGTAATGCAACAATTACAAAAACAGTACCATACAGCGAATTATCATTTAATAAAACTCAAAAGTATGAAGTGTCCTATTTGAGTTCCAACTGCAATATTTCTTCCAAGCTTGGATTTTGGCTAATAATAACCCCTTGCGGATCAATAACGAATAAAGTTGGCACACTCGTAACCTTATAAGCGGCAGCAATCTCATTGGTGCGGAACGGCTTCAGGTCACAGGTATTTGCCCAAACAATCCCGTCCTCACGAGTAGCCTTTTCCCATTGCTCCCGCTTCTCGTCCAGGCTAATACTACATACGATAATCCCTTTCTTTTGTAGTTTAGGATATACTTCTTTCAACTCCTTCATCTTCGCACGGCAAGGACGACACCAGGAAGCCCAGAAATCAAGCAATAGATATTTTCCTTTAAAATCACTAAGCTTCACCGTGTTACCAGCCATATCCTTCGTGACAAAATCGGGAGCTTTCTTATTTTGAATCCACTTATCCGCCGCTTCCTGATATTTCCTCTTAAAAGATCGCCAAGGATATGAATAAGCATATCTGACCGTATCCACCAATTCGTAGACTTCTTTTAAAGTTGTATAATCATTTGTCAACAGTTCGCCTGCCATAAGCATTGCCACAAAACTCTTCGGGTATTTTTTTATAAATGAAAGTTTTGCTTCCTGGCTCTTTCCCCAATGAATGCTCATTTGTTTTTGCAGTTGTTCCGCCTCTGCATCCTTTTTTTGTTCTTTCAGTTTAGTATAGCAGTTTGCAAGAGCTTCCGTCTGTTTCTCTATCGGATTTGTCACGGCTAGAAGCTCATTCATCAACAACTGTTCCTTACCGTCTGGTGTCGTAACAACAAAATTACGGCCTTCATTAATATCCACCAGATAATGACCACCAGGTTCTACACAGACATAAGCATCAAAACCAAACGGGCGCGCCATCAACCGATATTGGTCTGCATGAGAAATGTTCCCCTTGAAAGAAAACGAAGTTCCGTCCACTTGCAAAGAATCCAATTTGGTAAATCGGTCTTTCACACAGGTAAGAAAAACTTTGCCTTTATACGGCTTAGAAAGCCTCACTGAGATTTCGAATGGCTTGCTATCCATATATTCACTTACTTTCCGACGCAATTCTTCACCACGTAATTGTCTCGCAAGAATTTTCCCGTCAGGTCCGATCAGAATAATAAAAGGAATTCCATTATAATTATAAAGTTTGCCTGTCGTCATAGACGGGTCCCACAACTGCAAATATTCCAGTTGCTCTTCCTCGATAGCTTTCCGCCATTTGCTCTCATCCTTGTCGATAGACACACCCAGCACCTGCAACCCCTTATCTTTATACTCAGAACAGATCTTCTTCACATTCGGAATCTCCTTCCGGCAAGGTCCGCACCAGGATGCCCAGAAATCAATCAGCACATATCGACCTCTCAATGAAGACAGTTTCACAAGATTCCCCTGAGCGTCTTTCAGTTCAAAATCCGGTGCGACAGAGCCGACTTCACTTCCTTTCATCAAACGCAATCTTTCCTGCAGCTCCTTTGCATAATAATTGCGTTGTATAAAATCCACATCAAATTTCTGCAACACATTCTCAATGGCAGCCTCCGTCTCCATCGGAACAGAAGAATACACTATCAAAAACAGCGCATCGCTCTTTTTATTGGACGGTATCATATCCAGGAACGACTGAGACAGCTTTCCATACAACATCTGCAAAGAATCTGAAAGGTTTCTCAATTTAGCCAGATTCTCTTCGGTTTTCGATACCGTATTATATGTATTGAAAGCTTCATTGTAAAGTGCGCCGACCTCCGATACCTTATTTTGATAAGGATTACTCCGGTACAAAGCATCATATTCATCCATAGCCGCCGAATTCTTCACCGAAACTCTCTTCAGGTTCTTATCTTTAATCTCCGCTTTTACTTCCAAAGCATCATTATCGATGAAGAAATAAAAATAGGGTATATTCATGGCAGGTCCCAGTTTCCCCAGCGAAGGAACATAGAGATAATACACACGCCCGTCCCCCTTCACGACATCTGCCCGCATGGAGAACTTATTGCCTTTTCCCTTTACACGCACTACCTCGTTCCTGTCAGCATTCAACAGAGCTACTTCCGCTCCGTTCAAACCTTCAATCTCTCCGGAGAGCTTCACCGGAGACGTCTGGGCATACAAAGCCCAGACAAATAAATACATAAATGCAATAACTATGGATCTTTTCATTGTTTACGGTCATTAGGAATAATATTCGGATTTAATGAGAGTACCTGCGGCGGGATAGGAAATACATAAAGCTTTGAATCAGGCTCCAATTTATAATCCACTTCATTGAGTGTACGAACCAAAGTTTTAGTATAACGTCCTTCTTTAGCCAAACGCTTCATATCCAACCAGCGCAAACCGCTCAAAGCCAGTTCCCGACGGCGTTCGGCCAAAACGATAGAAAGCAAGTCCGGTCCGTCAGCTTTTGTAAGCGGTGTATAGTCCTCTGTCTTGAAACGCATGACACGCAGATTATTTAAAATATCCAATGCTTTCGCATCATTCTTACGGGCTAACGCTTCCGCTTCAATCAACATCATCTCAGGAACAGTAAAACTATAATCCAAATCTTGAAGAAAACGGTAACGTCCGTCTTCCCAGACATTCCCCCTACGGTCACGGTTCGTAAACCAGAACTTAAAACGTAAATCCGCCGCTCCATACATGGCCTGCAGATCATCGCTTATACAATAACTGGTAAGCATACTATTGAAGCCAGTTTCCTGAAACCATATTTTTTCCGGTGATTCGCGATAATTAAGAGGTTTATTGATTATTCCGACAAAAGGCATCTCTTCACTCATGAAGCTCCAGGTACGCATATCGTTCAATGCACTGTTTTTGCCCAAAGCAAGTTTCGCTTGTTCTGCGGCCTTATCATACTCACACATATAAAAGTAAATACGAGCTTTCAACGCATACACCGCCGCTTTATTCGGACGGTATCCGTTAGCAGCATCTTCGGGCAGTAATGTTTCGGCATTTTTCAGGTCATCCCATATCGCATTTGTTACCTGTTCAACCGTAGCTCGACTATATTTTGCCTCCAAATCCGGAACCTGGGCTAAAGGTACACTCAAATCCGTTGATGCAGTACCAGCCTGATATGCAGGAGCATACAAACTCTGTAAATACCAATTATAATAAGCACGCCAGCATTTCGCCTCTGCCAATATAGCCGCCTTTTCCTCCGGCGTTCCTTCCGTGGAGTCCATCACATATTGAACGACCACGTTCATCTTATACATCTGCTCATAAGGTGTATTCCATGACGGATCCTTTTCATTTTCCTTATAGAAATCTTCCATCCAGTAATAAGCTTTTCCGGCAGACGAATTCCCATTCAAGTTTGAGTTGAAAACATCATCCGAACAGACATTTGCCATTGGATAGGCAATACTGGAAGCTGTCACGTCAATAATCATGCTTTTAAAATCATCCATTGTCGTAGGAATTACCTTACCTTTAGGAACAGTATCGATAAAATCATCACATGCAGCCAATAATACCATAGCCACAACAACTATCATCAATTCTATTTTCTTCATATTTCTATTGATATATTTTGTTAGAAATCAACTTTAATACCTGCCGTAAACGAGAATGGTTGACTGAACGACATCGCTCCTGTCTTGGGATTTACCGCTTCCGGATCATACCCTTCCTTATTCTTGGTCCACAACCAGATATTATTAAATTGTGCCGTCAATGATAAACGGCGAAGCGGCGTACGTTTCAGCCAATTCTGCGGAACTTCGTAATTCAACAATATCTCACGCAAACGAATCATGTTTCCATTACGAATACTATTGGAAGAATACATCACTGCATAAGAACGATATTGTGTATTTGCCCAATTAGCTTCCATGGTTGGAAGGCAAGCTATGTCAGTCTTGTTCTCATCTCCCGGTTCTCTCCAGCGCTCTGCAATTTTATCGGTAAGAGAAGGAGAAGTAGCATAAGCATCCATACTCGGATATTCGGCACGGAAAACATGACCGAAATTATAGGTAAACAAGAAGCTGGCCTGCAGGCTCTTGTACTGGAATGAAGTAGAGAAACTTCCGTTATATTTAGGTTGATAAGTACCACTGTATTCCAGGTCATCCGCATCTAATGTAGCAATATCATATGTCTTATTTCCATCTTTGCCATACACCATCGGTTCTCCGTTACTATCCAGCCCGGCCCAGCGATAACTCCAAAGAGCTTCACGCGCGTATCCCTCTACAAATTCCGTCAAACCGGTGACACGATTCAGGTGAGGACTGCTTTCATTAATGTTATTATTGGTAATCTTGTTGGAGTTATGAGCAAAAATCCAGTTGACATTCCAATTGAAATTACGCAGTTTGAGAACATCAACTCCCAACTGAAGTTCAAATCCTTTGTTTGTCATATCAGCAGCATTAATTCTTGCGCTGGCATAACCCGTGGTCGGGTCAAGCAATGTACTTCCTAACAAATCATAACAAGAATTATTATAGTAAGTAAATGTTGCATTGATCCGGTCGAACAAGCCCAAATCCAACGATACATTTGTAGAACGATTTCGCTCCCAACGAAGCTTGGGATTGGGTGGTGTGCTCAAACGTACTACATAATCTCCGACAGCCGGAATGTACGTTCTTCTACCTACCATCACCGGAGTTGTACCACCTGAACGGTCAAAATTACCGGTCAACCCCCAAGAAGCACGCAACATCAAAGCAGAAATAAAATCGACATCAAAGAACTTCTCATTTTTCACATTCCAGTTGGCTCCCAATGCCCATATAGGGTTACGGCGATATTTATCACTCACACCAAACAAATTCGACTTATCAATACGCATACTGCCACTCAACGTATAGCGGTTATCATATGTATATACTGCGGACAGGAAGTAGGAGATTTCTTTATTCAGCACATCACTGAAGCCATCGTAACTGGTAGAGTAATATCTATTTTTATCCCCGTTCCACCATGTCACGCCATCCTGCAATGAAACAGCGTCAATAGGCTGCCATGACAGAATCTGGTCATCATATCCAAGTTTACGGTATTTCTCCATATAATAATGCCTGCTACGCATTTCAAAACCTGCAACAGCATTTACATAGTGCTGTTTATCCGCTCCGAAACTACGGTTCAAAGTTGCTCCGAATTTCAGGATCCAAGCATCTGTCGTTGCTTGCTGGTGATCAAGTATATCACTGTTAGGAATGTTGTAAGTCAGTGTGTTTGTACTATTCGGAACTGCCATCGAGTTAATCAATGTACGGCCATCATAACTTTTCTTTGAGATAATATTCTTGTGCGTACTCAACGATTTCTCATATTGATAATCGGCTGAAACGCTTAATCCGCTAATGATCTTGAAATCAGCTCCGACACGTACTTTATAATTCACGCCGTTTGTCTTGTCATTCGCCATATCAACCTCATCCAACAAATTCTTTCCCTGATCGTAATAACCATACTGGGAAACCATCGTTTTAGAATATTCGTGGTTAAAGCTACTGTAATCAGCAATACGGTTATTATTTTCATCCAGCAACATCTGGAAAGGATACAAATTATAAATATCACTTGACAAAGAAGAATACCCGTTATCATTCTTCACAAAATTAGCGATTATATCCGAGCGCAGAGTCAGAAAAGGCAATATCTTATAAGATGTCCTTGAGTTGATATTAATAGACTGATTACTATCACCGATATAAGATGAATGCCCACCAATAAAGCTACCGGACAGGAAATAATTAACCTTATCAGTACCACCGGAGATAGAAAGCATATGATGATGTTGCAAAGCACTACGCAAGAGATTATCTTCAATCTGTTTACGATTATAATTGGTTGCCAATTTGCCCAGACGGCTGTCCATCGCAGCCAGTTGTGCCTCTGTCAGCATACTCATATCATCCAACGTATAGTCGTTAATGATCTCCTGAGATAAAGAATATCCATTTGTATTATAACCAAAATAACCGGGAAAATAATAACCACCTAAAAATGCAGCCCGGTCATAATCTATCAATTGTTCGGAGTTTACCCGATGCAAATCATCAAAATCAGGTTGTGCGCTTACCTTTACATTGCCCGAATATGAAATGCGGAAATCATTAGCTTTCCCCTTTTTAGTTGTAATCACCACTACTCCGTTGGCTGCACGAGACCCCCAAATGGCTGCTGCCGCCGCATCTTTCAGTACTGTGATACTTTCTACCATATCCATATTTTCGGGAAGCTCTTCCACTTCAAAATCATCTACGATAAAAAGCGGTTTATTGCCCGAATTAAGAGATGCACCGCCACGTATCCGATACTCATTATTATATACTGTCAAGCCCGGAACAGCACCTTCCAATATTCCCTGCAAAGAATTACTACTTCGTAACTCGATATCCTTACTATTGATAGTGTTTACAGCTCCTGTCACATTATATTTTTTCATCACCTGATAGCCTGTCACCACCACATCATCCAACGAAATGCTGTTATTGGAAAGACTGATGTTCATTTTTGAACTGGAACCGGGCATCTTCTGTTTTGTCCCATATCCGATATATGAGAAAATAAGTACATCATTCTCTCCAATCTTTATCGAATAGTTTCCATCAATATCCGTAATAGTAGCAATGTTCTTGTCTTTCACGCGTACATTACATCCTATTAAAGGTTGTCCGTCATTCGCATCCGTCACCTTACCCGTGACCAGATGATATTTGTCATCTTTTTGAGCTCCGGTAGCCTGACGGCGAATCTGTATCATCTTACCGTTAATTTCATACGTCAGCGGTTGCCCTTTCAATATCACATTCAAAAGTTCGGTAACCGTCCGGTTCTGAAACTTGACAACGACTCTTTTGGTCAAGTCCACATCCTGCACATTGAACCAGATTGAATATCCCATACGAACTTTGACCTGTTCCAAGGCTTCTTTGACACTCAAAGTTTGCGTTTCAGCAGTCCCAGAGTTTGATTGTGCAGAAACAGTAGTTACTTCCGCCGGAAAAAGCATGAAAAACAATAGCAGTAACCCATAAATATATCTACACGGGAAATAAATGTTATTTAGACAAAAATAGCTGTTTCTTAATACGTTATTTACTTTATATTCCATATTTTTGTAGTCTTCTTAATGTATTAATATCCGTTTTACATTCTGAATCCGAACCGGCAGTGTTGGCGCATTGCCGGTTCATCCGTTTTATTATTACTTCTTTCTTATTTATCCATAGGCAGTCATTTATTCTTGTTGATGATTATTTTATTGTCTCTTACTTCGTAATAAATTTCTCCCGAAGATGTTATCACATCCAGAATCTCGTACAGATTTTCCTCATTACGAAAATCTCCGTAATAAATGCCTGTCGCAATTTCCTTGCAACCCAACTGGATAGTTACATTATACGCCCTGCTCAAATCTTTCACAATCTGAGACAGCGGCTCTTCATCAAAAAACAGCGTATTTCGGAAAGTCTGGTTAGGAGTATGCATCTGAGGCAGCAGTTTATCCACTTTGGGCTCGATAATTGTCAATGTTTCCTTTTGCTGTTCTGTCCACGAGACATAATTTTCAGCCTCCACCTGGCGAACCTGAATATCAGGACTTCCTTTCATGATAACAGCTTGCTCATTAGGTACGAGAATCGTTTCTTTGCTGTGTGTATTATTAGTTATAACACTTAAGCTACCGTTCAATAAAGTGACCCGCTTTCTCTCATCAGCAGAATAAGCTTTCATATTAAACTGTGTACCCAACACTCGTATGCGAGTCTCTCCTGCATATACTTCAAAGGCTATCTTCTTATTCTTGGTTACATCAAAAAAGCCTTCTCCGTCGAGATAAACTGTACGGTTGTTTTTTCCAAAATCTTCGGTATAACTCAATTTAGAACCAGAGTTCAACCATACGGCCGTCCCGTCGGGCAACACGATTTGAGATTTAGAACCTGCCGGCACTGTGACCTGCATACCGCCACCTGTGACGGTATCCGCAGTATAAAAAAACATATGGAGTCCTACCCCAATCAACAGAGCAACAACAGCCACCGAAGCATATCTCAGGACAGGCAGCCAAAAGCCGCTTATCTTTCTCTGTTGTATCCGCCTTTTCAGGCGCTTCCAGGAGCGCATATTATCTTTCTCAAACAATCGTCTGTCCGACGCAACCGACTGTGCCTTAAGTAATACGCAATAATCGCGGTATAACTTCCTGTTATCTTCAGAAGTATTATACCAGTTTAGGAGTTCTTTCGCTTCCTGTTCTGTCAGATTGTTACTTAATTGACGAACAATCATTTCTTCAAGATTATCAATAGGCATAAATAGTATCTTTTTATCTAATGACGATAAAAGACTCATTACGGGGTAGTCAAAAAAGGAACTTTTTTTAATTTATTTTGAGAAAAGTGAAAAATAGACGCTTAGAATAAGCAGAAGATAAGGTCCCAACTCTTTACGAAGAGTTGATAAAGCGTTCTTTATGTGATACTTAACCGTATTTATAGATATATTCAGTTCTTCAGCTATTTCAGCATAACTTTTGTTCTCATAACGGCTGAGATAAAATACTTTCTGGCATTCTTCAGGAAGCAAGGCAATCTTTTCACTTATCATCGCCTCTAGTTCCTCCATAACATATCGTTCGAAAATATCTTCCTCACGCACAAAACAACGGGAAGTGACTGATTCCAGATCCAGGAATTGCTCATTTTTTTGAGTACGAAGATAATCTATACTATGATTCCGGACAGCCTTCAACAGATAAGCCTTCAGTGAAGACACAGGCAAAGCTTCATGACGCTTTTCCCATAGTGTAAAGAATACATCCTCCGCTACTGCTTCACTAATCTGTACATCTTGCACATATTGATAAGAAACAGCACACAAAAGGCTATAATATTCATTAAAAATGATACTAAAAGCTTTTTCGTTTCCCTTTTTCAGTTCTTCCTGCCATTTTTGCATCATAGTGCAAAGAAAGTGATTTTTTTCATTTGCTGTGACATCAAATACAAAAAATCACTTTATCTTTTTACAAAGAGGTAAAAAGCTGCACTATTAGGTGGAAAGCCGCGTGGTACTTCCTTGCTTCTGTAAAGAGAGAAGATGCTTTACTTTCCGTTACATTCGGCTTTTATCATAATATCATTCTCCCTTTTATCATCTTTTTCTTCACTAGTTTCTGCATCCAATCGGCTCAACAGGTATAATACATTCTCAAGATGTATTTATAACCATAGAACAACCAAAACTAATCAGAAATATCCGAGTGTAAATCTTTAATTACCAGCATATTCTA
>NZ_JBCOWR010000018.1:0-102190 GCF_040918965.1 Bacteroides sp. RTP21281st1_H5_RTP21281_210402
TACCATGGCCGTGACGAATAGTTACCACGGCCGTGGTGAGATAACAATACCGGTAATCTAATGAAAGAATACCGGCAACCTAACGCAAGGATAAAGGCAAGATAACTAACACTTCCTTACTTCATAACTTATGTTTCCCTAAACAACATAGCTAGGGAACCCACATAAACACAACGTACTGAAATGAGTTAAACAGAATAGAAAAGATTCAAAACCGTACCTGCATGAGCCAATATTATTACATATTTTATGTAGTACAAAGAACGTGATGATAGAGGGGGAAAAAAATACGCTGATGAGAAAAGTATTTATTCTTTTCCCATCAGCGCATATTATTGTTGGAGCAGGATTATTTCTTATCCTTTTTCTCTTCTGTTTTACCGGCAGGTTTCTCTTCCGTTTTGCTTTCCGGATTAATAATGCCTTTCACAGTTTCACCGATAGGCAATTTATCCAGTACGCCAAGGCTAGGCGCTACCGTTTTCACTAATGAGCTGAGGAAGTTGCTTGTACCGCCGTTTCCACCATCGAATACAGTGATATTTCCTAAGTTCATGTGTTCGAACGCCTTCACCTGTTCGCCGGCAATTTCCTTCCACTGGTCTACCATCTTATATTGGATAGCGATAGCCGGATTCGATTCGGCTGCTCTTACCATCGCTTCGAAACCTTCCGCTTCGGCAAGCAGTGAGCGTTTCTTACCTTCCGCTTCGGCTTCCAACTTCATCTGAATAGCTTTTGCTTCCGCTTCGGCTTGTGCCAAAGTAGCTTTTGCGCGGGCTTCCGCTTCGCGGGTAATCTTTTCTGCGATAGCATTTGCTTGGAGAATGGCTTCCTGTCTTGCTATTTCGGCAGGTACAATCTTTTCTGCTTTCAATGAAGATTCCACTTTCCGTGCTTTAGCTTCTTCCACTTCTTTCTGTGCAATTTCGCGTGCAGTCTGTACGGCAGCTTCTGATTTAGCAGCGGCTTCACCGGCCTGCTTGTCAGCGTTGGCTTGTGTTACGGCCAGTTCGGCATTGGACAAGGCAACTTCTTTTTGCGCGTCGTTTCGTCCGATGGCAGCTTTTTTGGCGGCTTCTGCCTGTTTGATTTCCATGTCGGAATTCAGTTCGGCAACGCGGCTTTCCTTTTCGGTATTTGCCTGCTCGATTCGGATATTTTTTTCGGCTTCGGCTTTTGCCACCTGCGATTCTTTCTCAGCGTTGGCGATAGCTACTTGAGAAATTCTGTCTTTGTCGGCGTTCGCAACTGAGATTTCCTGTTGTTTCTTGGTTTCAGCGATAGCAATATCCTGGTCTTTGCGGGTTTCCGCTACTTTCGTTTCACGTTCTTTGATTTGGTTCGCGATTTTGATAGCACCCAGCTTTTCCTGTTCTTCGATGTTTGCCTGTGCTTCGTTCAATGCCTTGCTTTCGGCTTCCTTACCCAGGTTGACGATATAATTGGCAGCATCGCGAATATCACTGATATTGATATTCATCAGATACAGACCGAACTTGCGGAGTTCCGTATCAATATTATCTTTTACTTTGGAGAGGAACTTGTCGCGGTCGGAGTTCAACTCTTCAATCGTCATGTCGGCGATAACCAGACGCATCTGACCATAAACTACATCTGTAATCAGGTTTTGTTTGTCGTCTCTTGTCAATCCGAGCATACGTTCTGCGGCATTCTGCATTACTTCAGGGTCGGTGCTGATGGCTACGGTAATAGTAGTAGGTACGTCAACACGGATATTCTGTGCGGATAGTGCGCCTGTCAGCTTGCAGTCAATCTGCATCGGTTTCATTGACAGGAATTCGTAGCCCTGGATAATCGGCCATACGAAAGCAGCTCCACCGTGATATAATTTCGCAGATTTCTTTTCTCCACCTGTCTTACCATATACAACGAGTACTTCGTCACTCTTACATTTGCGGTAGCGGGACAGGATACCGATAAAGGTGAGCAGGATAACCGCCACTAATATAGCGGCCATGATTAGCATTTCTTGTGTCATAGGAATTGTGTAATTTTGAATAGTTATTGAATATATAATGTTCCGTCCTGATATCGGGTGATAACAGTGCGGTCCCCGGTTTGATACGTCTTTCCCGATTCGGAGATTACGTCTATTTCGCGCATGGCTCCGTCGCGGCTTACCTGCACGGTATATCTGTTCTCACTTTGCTTGAAGTAGATGGTACATTCGCGTCCCACGAGTTCGTTGGTCGCTTCGGAGCGGTTCACTTGTTGCAGTTGATAGGCTTTCTTGTACAAGAACCAGACGGCAAAAACAAAGAAGAGTCCTACCAGAATGCCGATGGCATAACTTTGAATTTCCGCGTTTCCTGCCAGATACATATACCAGCCGAATCCGATTCCGAAGTGTGTGAGCCCTTTGAAAGAGACTACACTGCTGATGTCGGCATCCACGTCTACATCCGCGTCCAAATCTCCGAAGAAGATGGATAATACGAATTGGATAAGAAAAATACCTGTTGTAACGAGGGCGATAATCAGAAAAATGGTATGGCTCATAGTAATTCTGTGTTAATATAAAGTCTTTAGTTATAATACTCCAAATATACAGGTTTATAAGAGATAAACAAAGATTATCGATTAAAAAAATAAATAATTTCTATTCAGGAGATTATAATATACTCTTTGTTGTTTCTTGGATAAAAATCCCCAACCACTCAGCACTACTTTCACAAGCCGTTGCTGAGTGAGTTGAGGAACACAAACAAAACAAACAATATTTTGTATAGCTTATATTGGGGTACTAATACCTATATTAACTATATTCATTACTCTGTAGGGCAATCAAGGATAAGCATTGAATCCTCGCATGATGTAATGGAGCATTTCTCCAAAAGCATGTCGATATTGATTTCTATTTTGAACCGACCGCAGACATCTTGCACTCTGTGTTTGAAATCCGCAAAGCCTTTCAAAAATTTCTCTATCCGATTGGCAGACCGTTCATAGGCATACCAATGACCATTCTCTTCAAACAAATAGGCTTGACGCGTATTTGATGATTCCAGTTGCAAGATGTCTTTCGGTTCCATGATGTTTAGTTTTTTATATTAATTATTTTCATTGATAGTTCCGTTTGAGTCTGTTTCGATGATATTTCCATTCGCGTCTACATCAACGTCACGGACACAACGCAATGAGACATCGAACTCTTGACCGTCATCTAAAAATAGTATTCCTTGGTTAAAGCCAAAATATCTATTGCTATTGTATTTCCATTCGGTTCTACTGTATGCTCTGTATAATTTACCATCATTGTAGTAGACAAAATCTTTATTCTGAGTGTACATAATCATGAATTCTCTTTGATTGGGTGTCCGCCATTTGCCTTTGTCACTTTCATTTTCATAGTAGCTGCTGCATCTACTACGATGAAGATTATCTATGTCTACAAATTTTTTCCACTTTCCTTTTCCTTGGGCGGCTTTATGAAAATTAGCGGCCATTTGGAATGAGCTATACGGTTTGTTCGTATTGCTGAAGTTGTCGTGCAATCCTAGTTCACCGGAATCTAATTTTCCGCGTATATTTTTCTCGTCAAGTTGTGCCATGGTGAAAACACGTGTCTCATCATTATATTTGAATGCGTTGCTTACTTTTATGTCTTTATTTTCCGCATTGCTTGCATTCATGTCTAAATTCAGATTGCGGACACATCTAAGTTGCTTGGGCGAACCACCTGAATTGATGGCCTTCCTTGCTCCGATAGAAGCACCTTCGTCCGACCATAATTTCTGGTTATTGCTTAAAAGATATTGAAATTGAGAGTCTCCTGTTTCAATACTGCCTACAGGATGGGAATCTGCATCGAACAATGGTGTAACCAGACTTTCTGCACCTAGATACATTCCCATTAATTGATCTCTGGCAGGCAGATACCATTTTAACTCTTCCGGATCAATAATGCCGTTATGGTTTTCATCTCTGTTGCGTGACAGGCAAGCTGACCAGCCATGTTTTTTGGATAGAGCGAAAGTGTAACCCTTTTCATTCGGTTCAGTCATATTTGCATGTGCGCTCCATTGATTACCGGTGGTGCCTTGGGTGATATACCTATATGTGTTATAAAAGCCGTTGGATACGTCAAAACCGCCGATTATAGGTGCTGCATCAGCAGGTGCTCCGGTTTCATTAATATGCTCCATACCCAATGCATTTTTTTCTTCATTGAAGTTTACGGAGCTGTAATATGTCTGGATCGATCTTTGGGTAATCATATATTGGGCGTCTGCATAGCTGCTCTCCTTGTCATTGCTATAATCAGGTGAAAACAGCAATATGACTTCTCTGTTTTCCTTGTTTACAAAGTATTGCCAATAGGGCTGTTGCCAGTTTGCTCCTGCCGGCGGTGTATCATAATAATATTCGTCTACGAAAATTGTGTAGTAGAATGTATCATCTTCACTTCCGGATTGCGTTTGGATATCGGCTGCCAGACCGAACAAATCAATCAGTCCTTCTCCGTTTTTCGGATATTCGGCCAATGTGTTATTATCGCTTGTACGTGCAAATCTAATCCATTTATAATCCCCGCCTGCACGTTGATTGTAATTTGCCCTGTTATCAATCGAACCGAATGGTGTATGTACCACGAAGCTCAAACTCTCGGCGTCTTTTTTGGTCAGACCGATATTGAAACAATTGTAATGCGCATCTAATGTGTACACTTTGGTTTTGGCATCTACTACATCTCCTTCCACGCCCGGACGTCTTTCGTTACCTTCCTGAACTTCTACACGAATATCTTCCGTATCGTTTATTTCGACATTATAGATGTATTTTTTATTCCTCTCGCTTTTGAAGTTGCTATAATCATTGCTCCCTCCTCCCAGGTGAATTGTATAAGTGACGTTGGCAATCTTTTTACCTGTAAGTGTTTCGTTACTGCTGGTCAGTTCCATATTAGCCTTAATTTCTACATAGGTAGCAAATGGCTCCACATATTTGTATGTTCCGGTATTTAGACCATTGCCGTCCTTCACTTCCGCTTCTCTATCTGCATAACTTTCTAAGGAACGGCCTTCATACATTTTCGCCTTTTTTCGGTTTTCAAGCATATAGAAATCGAAAGAACATGACTTCTCGTTCATTGTAACTTTGTGTTCCGCAATGCTTGTAGAGTAGTGGTTTTTATTACTCTTTACTGCATCTTCTGTTTTCGCCAATAAGTATGACCTGACAGGAACGTTATATATTCTCCAACTGCTTAGTTCAAAAGAGGTCACTTTAGACTTTTCCCCTCCCCATGAAATATTGAAAGTGATATGAGAATCCAGACGCTCCAACAAGATTTTTCCATTCAATGCACCGCTCTTTTCCGGTATAGTGCATTCTCCTTCGCTAGTGCTTGTGTCGCCTGAAGCATTGGGGGTATATGCGCCACACATGACTAATGCCGCCTGTGTACGATCTACTTGCGCCGCATTCGTTTTTGAATTTAGCATGGCAGTGATATTCTTGAATTCCTCAAGGGTAGTCACCTTGTCTAATTTCTTTTTCAAATTTCCGTCCCCACTCAACTGATTGCTGTTTGTATTGGCGGCAGCGAAAATATAACTTAATCCGCTTGTGGTTTCGATATTCTTAAGGACTCCGTTAGTCGGATTGTTCTGGTTTCCGTTGCTGGTAGTCAAACTGTCAGAACTATAAAAACGTGTTCCTTCCTTTCTGTTGCCTTTGGCATCGAATATCAGTAGATATAAATCGTTGATTTGGAATTCTTCTTCATCGCGCAATCCCCGGGTGACTGTCGTTTTCATCTCCGGCACTGACAGGTTGAAGCTTACCGTTACCGGTATCCCTTCTTTCACATCGGTATTTTTGATGATTTCATCTTCCTGGCAGGCAAAGAACAAAATGCCCGTTAATACAAGCACGAATGTTTGTCTGATATATGCTGGTATATTGATTTGCTTTCTCATATTCATTACTCTTTAATTAAAAGCCGGTACGTCCACATTGACATACTCCCATTGTTTTACCTCATAGGTTAACGTCGACGTGACTTTATCCACACTTGTGATGTTGAACACATACAGATGATTGCGGAGTGCATTGTAGGCTTTTCCGTTTGTGCTGAACTGTACAGTGTATGTTTTCTCTACTTCTCTCACTTTGGCATTGATGGTCAGGCAGACTTTTTGGTCATTATCCGTTATTCCTATGTTTTTATGTTCGGGAATGTAGAACTTGTTTTCAAATCTGTTACCTTGATTTCCGCTTAATGTGCCTGAAGTGAGATACTCGGAAGTGCTCGCTATTGTCGAATTTGCAGGGATGGATGGTCCGTCGTTCACGGTCGGTGCGCAATATCCTTTTGTGTTATAGTGGTGTAACCGGATTTCGGTGATTTCGAAATTCTTTAATCCTGTCCCGTTTGCCACTGTCACATTCACTTTGGCGACAGCACGTATCAAATCAAGGGCACCGAAATTGTTGCCTCCTGTTTTTATGTTCTCAATGGTACCCATCCCCCACATTGGAATCTCTTTTGACCAATCCTGCGTTTTATTAAAGTTGAAAGAGAGCTGTTCATACAGGTCGGCTTTATTTTGACCTTTAGTTATTTTGAAGTTATTGACTCCTTTGTTTTCGGCATTGGCAATTACTACAAACTCCATCGGTTTGCTTCCGTCATAAGTTGCTGATAACTTTCCGTCTATATTCCGTTTGGTATCTCCGTCTTTGCCGTCAATCACGATGTATTGAATCTCTTCTACAAATTGGTCATTTTGAAATGTATATATATGTAGATTGTCTATGCTTCGCTCACTCTCCAGTCCCTCATTTTCACTTGCTCGTGTGGAAGGATTGGCGGGGAAAGTAAGCACAAAGTTTATATGTGCGTCTTTTACCAATATCTGTCCTTTGCTGTCTGTGAAATCTTCCATCACTCCGTCTGTGGTACACGAAGCTATCATAATGCAGAGGATAGTCAGTAAATAATATGTCGGATTAAAACATTTCATCTTTTTTCTTTTCGTTCCGGTTAAAGTTCGATGTCATTGATCTGGATAATCCAATCGTTGATATCAATTACTGTTTTGATTAGTGCCAGTTTCTCGTCTACAAAAATAATCATACTGTAAGCGTCTTCACGATCCAGATACTCTTGAAGGGTATAGTGGCGGTCTTTGTATTTCTCCAGTTGGAGTTTTTCCAGATACTTCACCAGGTTGGATACGTGAAATAATGTTTCCTGTGTCTTCGAGTTCTTGATTGTCAACTCGGGCGTTTTATCTGCCATGAGTCTTGCTACGCTTATCTCGCTGACAACTGATTTGTATTCTTCGGCCGGTTCGCCGGCTTCGCTGAATGCTCTGCTGCTGACTGTTTCCGGTTCTACAACAAAAGGTTTGTATGTCAGCAGGTTGTCGTCCAACAGTGAATTGTCATAATTCATATATCCGTTGTCGTCATAGATTTCACATTTGAATGTTTCTGCGGTCAAGGCTCTGGTTACCGGTCCGTCAGACTGGTTGACTTGCGCTACGACAATCCGGATATTATTGGTGTTCTTTACTAAAGACACTGTGCTGATTTGCTGTCTTCCGCTGCGGGTGGTGGGAGCGCTTTTCACTTCACCATGCCAAAGCGAGTGCAGTTCCTGTTCTACTATATAATTTCCTTTTTCTTCTTCTGATGCAGAGCGTGTTACTGCTTTACGCAGAGTCTTTACTTTTAATTCTTCAATCTGTGATTGTTGTGGATATAATAACGGCACTGCGAATGATTCATCATTAAGTCCCGCCCATGCAATGAGATGATACTTTGATGGATCAATGTCTACTTTCATAGAATAATTTCCCTCTCCTAACTGTTCTCCTTGATCTGTTTTCTGATAAACAAGATTTTCATTCTCATCAAAAGCGTAAAGTGTCACTGTTCTTACTTGTTGGGCGAAAACGTCTACTTCCTCCATATTATAGTCATATTTGAACTTGACACAATATTCGATGCTACAATCTCCATCATCGTAATCTAATACGGAGTCGCAAGATGTGATTGCACCAGCCAATAGTGTGAGCAACAATAACTTGTTGGCTTTTTCTTGTATGGCGGTTAATATTCGTTTCATTCTTTTTATTTTTGCTTTTGATATACTATTGTTTTGCTTGAAAGCGATGCATTGTCTTTTTCCGGTAATTGGTGAAAATGTATCGGGGAGAGGAAAAAAAGAGTCTCCCCGATACTTGAGTCAGATTTTTATTATAGTTCGATATCGTTAATCTGAACTGTCCAAGGCTGGATTTTAGCTTCGATAATTAGCTTGGCAGGAGTTTCATCAGGTTCCAATGCAGGGGTAGGAGTACCTAATTTGCTAACTTTTGAAACAGTCAACTGATACCAGTTGTTGCGTACAATCTTTTCACCTGAACCTGCTGTTTCAATCGGAGCTTCGTAATAGCAAATACCGCCGTCATATTTCTTGATGCTGTGGTTTGCCAAATACTTGTTATCATCTTTCTTGCTGTCATCCCATGTAACATTTGGATATGCATCTTTTAAAGCCTTCCAATTTTTGTATACACGTAATTCGGTCTTATCGCCCTCGGTGTATACAGCTCTGATATAGAATGTTTCATTGGCTGGTTCATCACCGAAATAAACCTGTGCTCTGTAGTGTACACGTGTCGGGTTTGCTGAACTGGAGTTATCAAGACAGTATGTAACTCCTGTTTCATTCCATCTGTAAGAACCATTGTTTGCTGCTGCGCCTTTGGCAATATATGGTTGCAAGAAAGAGTTGAAAGTGCTTACTTGTGACAATACATATGAATCTGTAGTCAGATTGGAGTATGAGTGACTGAGGAGTTTGACACCTATTTCTTGAATATCGCCAGTAAAAGTTAATCCGGAATTCATTATTGGGAAAAGCTTCGTGTTCTCAGTCTTTTCATCCAATTTTGCAGCTACACGGCTAACTTCGATTGTAGCGGTATTAACTTCCTCTTTAGCTTCAATCTTTTCAATGACAGTTTCACCGCTCATTAAAAACGCACCGTTTTTTGCCACATCCTTGTCAAGATATGCTAATGTAGCTCCTGTGAATTCGGAATGGTTTCCAACTGACAATTGGTCTAAATTAGTCGTTTGGGTGATTTCTAAATTTGTCGGATTTACGAATGCATACAATTTTACATTAGTACCTGCTGTTACAGCAAATTCTTCTGTTGTAGCAATTTTAGTTTGTCCCTCTTCTTTTGTGATATCTAAATCTTTCATTATAACACGTGGCGCTCCATCACCATAATCTAATACGGCTGTGATTTTTGTTACACCATATTCCAGATCAGTACCCGCACTAGATTCGCCTTGAGTTACGCTTCTTGTGCCATTTGTTTCATTGAATGAAAACAATAATCTCATTTTTGCCTGTTCCCCAGTTGAATTTCGGTTGTTTTCGTTTGCAAACTCATCTTCATTGCTGCAAGCTGTCATGGCAACTATTGCCAGACTTGCTAATAACAAATTCTTTACTTTCATGTTAATTTAATATTTTAATTGTGATGTAATGGTTCTTTTTATTTGATGGGCTTCGTTTGTTTTGTTAAACACATCATATTCTTCTCTTTTCTGAATTTGGAAGTTCTTATATATAATAAGAGAAAGGATTAACTTCCGGTGAAATAAGTTTGGTTCATTTTCTTATAAGTTATGTTTCTTTTATTTGTTTATTATCAAGCAACTCTTTAGTTCCTTATTGACACTGCAAAGGTATGAGAGAAATATAAAAGTGCTCGTTGGTATTTGTTTCAATTTTAGGGATGATAATTTTAATTTTATTGTGCCTTTTTTTAGGTGGTGAATTAGTCGTTTTATGAATGATAATCGGCTGTTGTGAATGAACTGCCATCTTTGTTGATATTTTGCCATTGTTGGTGGTTGGGTGTGAATTGTCATTATTTATGGCTTTGTGATGTGAATGTACAACTATATGAAGCGGGGTGAAGAATTTGCATATCTTTGAGAGCAAAAAAAACGCACAACCTTCACAGGCTGTGCGTTTAGATTCATTATGGGGTTACAAATAATGAGGGGAATAATAGTTCTGTACGTGCCTTTTTATCTTCTACTACTGTCTAGGATAGTTTTGTTTCTTCTTCAATTCTCTCAAATTTGCGTCTGCTTGTGTAGACAGGCCGGCTTCTTTAGCCGCATTAAAGTATTTTTCAGCTTTGTCCAAATCATCTTCCAGCATGGCGATAACTCCAAGATTATTGAGCGTTTCGGCAGCTTTCGGGTCGGCTTTCGCCAGATGCTTCTTTGCTTCGGTTGTGTCGCCGCCTTTTTGGATTTCCATTGCGGCAGCATTTAAGTTAGCAATCGGATCCTCCGGAAACATGGTGGCGGCTACCAGGAAAGCATGATTGAACTCTTCGCTTCCGGGCTCGTAGCTCTGTGCCACCAGATAGATTTCTTGCAGGCTCAGCAACTGCGGGCGTTTGTTGATAATCTCTTTCGATTCTTCGAGATTGAAGCCGCGCACTGTATAATTGACCGTATAGTCAGAGTGACGAAGTGCCGGATAATATTCGTCCAGTATATATTTGTATCCTTGCACACCCGCTAATTTGGCTATGGCGCGTTCTTTTTTGTCAATGTCCATATTTTCTTCATCCATCAGGCGAAGAATCTCGTCTTTCTTATCCAGTGACGATGCGGCGACAAACTTGCGGAAACCTTCCCAGTCTTCGGGGGTAGATTCTGAAACTATCAGACTCTTGTCGAAGTTGTAGTAACTGGTAACGTAATCAACCAATGCTTGTGTACGTCCCTTTGCCAGGCGGATATTGTTGGCATAGCTTCCTTCGGGAGATGCATAGCCATGAATCTTGATGCCGGTAAGTGTCGTGTTCTTATCGTTGCGCACAGTGTCGATTGTGGCGCGTATCTTCGCCAATTCGGTTGTGTTGCGACGGTATTCAGGATAGATTATGTATTTGTTGACTGGAAAGTCCAGATAGGCGCTTCCTTCTACTGCACGGTGCTTTATACCTTCGGCTTGCGGGGTGATGTAGGCAATGGAAGGTTGCAGTTTCAGTGGTGCAATGTTCAATTGGGTGATTAATTCACCACTGTTCTCCTCCAATACGTCGCAGCAACCGCATACATCAATATTTAATTTCATATTCGCCGTGCGCATCCATGCTTCAAACGGCATCTGTATCAGGTAGCTTATTTTTTGTTCTTCGTTCCGTTTACGGCGGATGATTGTATAGGTATCTTTGAAGGCTGTATGGTTGCGTTGGTTGACGATATCCCGTTTACGCCCGTACACTACGATGGACGGCAGTGTTTTTGTTTTTCCGTCCGCTTCAAGAAACGGGGTGAGCGTGGCTACATTATTGGAAGCTACTTTGAGGTTTTCCTGTAAAGTGATATCCAGATTAATGGTCAGGCGGTTGTCATCGCTGCGCGTGATAGATTCTTTGTCTATACGCACTTGATTTTTATACAGAGTCTGCGCTTCGCTCAATACAGGCAGCAGGCAGAAGAGTATGCATAGAATCTTTTTCATATTTGTTTTGTTTTAGAATAAATAAATTAAGCTGACGGCGGCTTTGGTCGGCCCTACGTAATTCTTATGTCCTTCGGACACTTTTTCACCACAGGTCTTACACTCGAACTGTTCGTACTTGACACGTGCGTAGCCCACACCGATATTTCCTTCCAGATTCCAGTGCTTGCCTAAAATCCACTGGTAACCGTAAGAAACACCTGCCCCATAGAAATTGCCTTTGAAGCGGTGGTCGGTAAGTACGGGCCAGATACCCCAGGGCATATCAATGGCGGCAGCCTGATATACTCCACCATGAACGTGGAATCCCACGAAATGTCCGTTGAACTTGTCGCAAAGCCAATAACGAAGTTCTGGCTGAATGGCGAGCATCTTCATCATTTTCTCTTCTTTGTATTTCCAAGGATTATAATTGGCATATAAATCCAAGGTCAGTTTCTTACTTAAGCCGATTTCGGCTCCAAAGTTGATGATTTTCATCGCGTCCATTACAACGTTGGTTTTAACCCCGACTACCTGACTGTATAATAAGGTAGAAGCGAACATGGTAACGAACAAAAACAAAATTCTTTTCTTTTTCATCGTATGATGGGTTTTGTTTGTTGACATTGCAAAGGTACGTGTAATCTGGATTGGCGTTAATTGGTGGATTCATCTTTCTTTGATTGCTTTTTGATGAAAACAAATAAGTAGAGCGGTATTTAGTTTCTTGATGGTTGGTGTGTGATTCGGTATTTATGGGTTGTGTTTTAATCATTCGGTTTGAATGATTTTTATATGAATGGCGTTTCTGATACTTGTATAACCTGTTTAATTACTTGAATAGGCTGTATTTTCTCTGTTAAAGAGTGGTAAATCGTTCATTTTTCTTTCGAGAAAGTTTTCCTTCTTGAATAAAACACCTATGTTTGTGTCAACAAGCAACGCACTATAATGTTAGTGTTAATGAAACAGTGGTTTCAAATTCCCTCCTGAGGAACGCAAACGAACAAACGGAAAATAATGTGAAATGTAAATGGTTGGCAAAAACAAGAAGTTGCAAACCGATAAAAAATAGGAGGAAATATAATGAAAGCAATGAATTTCTTTTTCGTATGTGTGGTCGTATTGACTTTTGCAGCATGTTCTAATGCTGAGGATGATCGTATTGAAGGCAACTCTTCAACTTTTGAATTCATAAAATCTTTATATGGTATCGAATCTGTAACTAATGTGACAGACACCGGTAATGTTCCTGCTGTTACGGCAGAAGAGATGGAAGGTGTATTGGAAGCTCTTCGTCAGAACGGCAACATCACTCATGAATGTAAATCAGAAAATGTAGAGGGATACTTTGGAGACGGTGGTGACAGGCAATCTGTGAAGATGACTGCCGAATATCAGGCACGTACGAGGGCGGGTGCTTACCTGGAGGAATTTGCATTATGTGTTTCTTTGAATTTTAATGTGGATAAAAACACCGTGTATTATATCGGAACTACCTATTCTTCTTCTGCCGATCTGTTCACTTGGAAAGGTTACGGGGCTTCTTTATCAACTACGGCCGGTGGTGGAAATGTGTTCACTGCTATTACTCACCTTTATTTTCGTGTAAGCGATCAGGAAAATTGCCTGGTTAAAGTTCCGGTAGATTTCAAAGGAAACTATGATTTCAATACCGGTTACGGAACTTATAATTTCGCTCTATCTCATTGTCGCAAATAATTTAATGAAAAAGACTTGAATGGATATGTAATTACTATCCATAATATAGAGGAACCAAACAGCAAACATGGGTTACTTGAGGGGAACATAGTTGGCAAAACAAACAATGGAAGGCCCGCTGACTTGTAAAAAAAGTTGGCGGGTTTTTGTTCTATTGTGAATTATTTCTAAAAATAAGTGATATATAGTTTAGTAGTAATATTAATCAATACCTTTATCGTCCATATCACATAAACAAAATGTAATTAGAATATGCGGAAGGTTTGTTTACTCCTATTGTTACTGTCTCGATTTATTGTCGCCTATCCTGTCGATACCTATTGGGATTTGATACCGGCGGTCATCAAAAATGAAGTTGGAAATAACACTATATATGATATCTGTTATGGGAGCGACGGGTTTATGTGGCTCTCTACAGATAAAGGTATTACCCGTTATGACGGATTCCGGTTTCGGGATTATCCTTTAATAATGAATACGGATTCTCTTTCCATATCCCTTCATCAAACAGTGAAAACTTTTCGTGAAGGTTCAGACGGACTGTATTACGCGTTGCTATTTGAAGGCGGATTAATTGGCTTCGATCCTGTTAGTGAAAAGTATTTGCCATTGAGTTTTGACAAACCCTTCAAGTTGGAAGAGGTGTCGGACTTTTATTGGAGCGGCGGAAAGTTATATCTGGCTACTTTACAGGGATTGTATGAAACCTCAGTTTCCCGTAGGACAGGGAAAAAAGGTGATTTTATATATTGTGTGCTGAGTCCGCAGCCTTTGGTGAAAGGAAAGATAGCTGACTTGTGTACGGACGGGAAGAATAAACTGTATTTTTCTGCGGATGAGAAAAAAGTGATGTCTTATGATATTGCTACGAAGAAGAGTTCTTTGATTAAAGAGTATAATGTAGTCAACAGACTATTCTTGCAAAATGGTTACTTATGGATTTGCGGATTATGGAATGATATTGTCTGTCATGATTTGAAGACACATAAGGAACAGGTGATTTCAATAAATAAGGTTTTCCGGACTGAATATTTCAAAAGATACATTACAGATTTGGTCTATAAAAATAGCAGGACTTTTTATCTGGCCACTTGGGACGGATTGTTTAAACTGAGTTTTGAAAACGGGAATTTGTGTGAAAGTTCGTTTACATTGACTCATTTGAGCGGGAATGCCGAAATATTTCGACCGAATATTGAAAATAGGATGACTTGTTTGTTGTGGGATGAGCAGCAGCAGATTTTATGGGCAGGTACTTTTGGCGGTGGAATTGCAAAATTTGATATTAGCAATAGTATATATAGCCGGGTGCAGCAGATGTTTAAATCCAGAATAAGCGGGATGATTGAGGATGCCAGGGGATATGTTTGGGTGGCGATGTCCGACGGTGGTATAATGAAGAGTACCGAACCTGTGCTTTCTGTGCATACGAGATTTGAACCTTGGGAGAAGATATCCGAATATTCCGGACGCTATACAATCTTTAAATGCAAGGGGGGGACAGATTTGGCTGGGAGGCAGGCAGGGAGAAGTTATTCTTATTCATCCGGTGACGGAGAAGGTGGAGTATTTTCATCTGCAGACGAGTGACGGAAAGGATATACACGCGGCTATTCAGTGTTTCTGCCAGGATTCGCGAAACCGCCTGTGGATAGGTACTTCGGAAGGACTGATGCGGTTTGACCCTAAAGCACGGGCATATAAAAAGATAAATCTTCCCGTCGGAATAGAGAGCATATTTGCCATGAAAGAGGATAAGGAAGGTAATATTTGGATTGGTACGAATAAAGGACTGAAAAGAATTAACACCGAGGATGACCTGGTTCGGGTGGAAGGAGACTATGAAAGAGAGAATGGACTTGCAGAAACGGCCGTACGGACTATCTATGTGAATAACTACAATCAGATTTATGCTGCTTATCTCAATCTCGTAGTCTGTATTGACGGAAGAAAGAGGGATAAGATTGAATCGATATATACTTTGCAAAACGGATTGCCGAACGGACATGTCAGTTGCATGGTGGATGATTATATGGGTAGTATATGGGTGGGGAATAATGTGGGAGTCATGACGATCCGCAACGGTCAGGAGGCTTTCTATAATTATTTGTTAGTGGGCAACTGCAATTCTGTGTGCCGGCTGAACGATGGACGACTGTTATGGTCAAATTCCTGGGGATTGATTTTCTTTGATCCGGCGGCTGTTAAAGCAACAAAAAGGAAGAAACGGGTGACGCTGACAGATATAAAGGTGAATGGAGAAGTCATTTTGGCGGGAGAAAAGCGGAATGGACAGGTGGTTCTTTCCGGAGCTCCGGAAAAGCAGGAAAAACTGGTCTTTTCGAGCCGTAATAATAGTTTTCATTTATATTTTTCGGATTTACGTTACGGGATGGCACAACGCAAAATAGCTTACCGCTTGCTTCCTGTAGATACAGACTGGAAGATGCTGCCACTTGAGGAGGGATTATGGTATAAAGGACTGGCTGCCGGAAAATATACATTGCAGGCGAAACTTGTATTTCCGGACGGGAAAGAGGGTGAGGAGTATCAGATAGACGTGGTGGTGAAAAGTAAATGGTATTACACTGTGTGGGCATATATGGTGTATGTATTGTTGACCGTTTTGCTGTGTTGGTTCCTTTATGCTTACAATAAAAAGAAAGAATTGCACAAACAACTACGCCGTGACAAGGAGATAATGTTACGGGAGAATTTGAATCTGGAAAAAATGAAGCAGGAGCAGAAGCGTGAGAAAGAGGTCATGAGAAAACGTCTACTGATGTTGTTTGTGCAGGAATTGCGCACTCCTCTATCATTGGTTTTTGCCCCGTTGAAAGATTTGCATAGTAAGTTTAAAGGGCAGAACCCATCCCTACAAGTGGCATACCGGAACGCACTTCGTATGTTGGATGCCTGCGACCAGCTATCAGCCATTTATGGTCCGGAGGGATTGGCTGCGAAGCTGGAAGTTGCTTCATATCCGGTAGAAAAGGTAATTGATAGTAACCTTTTTAAGATTCGCGAACTGTTGAAGATTTATCCTATAGATTTCCGTTGTGAGATGAGAATTAGGAAGGAACTGGAATTTTATGTGGATGAAAAGAAGATAGAATTTATTATCCATAATCTGTTGACCAATGCTTTCACCCATACGAATTATACGGGAGTTGTCTCTTTCTCTGTATACGAAACGGTGAGGGATAACTTGACTTATGTCAGCTTGATGGTGACGGATGATGGCAATGACGAAGTAAAAACACTTGAACAACAACTGGGTGAGGATGAGTGGGGTGGTAATGATCTGTCTACCACACAGCTCGGATTTTCTACTGTGCAGCAGATAGTTGAGGCACATCACGGCATGATTTCTTTTGAAAGTTCAGAGGGAAAAGGAACGAAAGTTACGGTGCATCTTCCTACAGATAAGTCTGTCTTTGAAAATGATTCGAATGTCTTGTTTGTTGATCCGGAAGAACTGACGAAGCAGGATATTGTGCCGATAGGAGAAACGGAACAGGAACTGTCGGCAGATAATGAGTTGACAGAGGAAGCATCGGAGCCCGGGATACCGCTACAGCCTGCTGACGCGAAAATAGAACAGTCGCAATCTGCTGCCGATAAGAAAACAATATTGATTGTAGAAGATCATAAAGACATTCGTGTGTATCTGAAGGTGCTGTTGGGCAAAGAGTATAACCTGTTGATGGCAACCAACGGGCAGGAGGGAGTTGACATGGCAATGAAGGAACTTCCCGATTTGATACTCTGTGACGTAATGATGCCGGTGAAGGATGGATTTGCGTGTTGTCGTGAGGTAAAGGAAGGGCTCGAAACTTGTGGCATTCCTTTTATCATTTTGACAGCGAAGGTGGAAGATGAAGATGTTATTCACGGGTTGGAACTGGGAGCGGACGATTATGTACTGAAACCTTTTACTCCCAGCATTTTGATAGCGAAAGTGCGTAATTTGATAAACGGGCGTCAGGCATTGAAGCAGATGTATTCTAAATTATTTATGCTATCGGGAACGGATGCGGGTACAGTAAACGACGAAACGGAACAAGTGGTAGAGGAGGTGAAAACGGAAGATCCGTTTATCAATTCTGTTATCAGGATTGTTGAAGAGAATATATGTGAAGCCGACTTTAGCGTGAAGAAACTGGCATCGGAAATGAATATGAGCCAGCCGACTCTTTATAGAAAAGTAAAGCAGAGTACCGACTATACCATTATAGAACTGATCAGGGGAGTACGTATGCGCCGTGCGGGCGTATTGCTGAAAACGAAACAATATGGTGTGCAGGAAGTGGCGGAAATGGTGGGATACAATGATATTCCTACCTTCAGAAAACATTTTGTAGATGCATTTGGTACTACTCCTTCCACTTATGAATAAAAAAATGACTACTTTTGCACGCGAAAACCCTAAAAAGAAGGAATGAGCGTGCAAAGGTATTTTATTTATTTAGCTTATGACGGAACCAACTATCATGGTTGGCAGATTCAACCGAATGGGATTAGCGTACAGGAATGTTTGATGAAAGCATTGTCTACCTTTCTGCGTCGTGATATAGAAGTGATAGGTGCGGGCAGAACGGATGCGGGAGTGCATGCGTCTTTAATGGTAGCTCATTTTGACTATGAAGAGCTATTGGATACTGATTCTGTCACTGATAAGCTGAATCGTCTGTTACCCCCGGATATTTCCATTTATCGGGTTTGCCGTGTCAGACCGGACGCTCATGCACGTTTTGACGCAACTGCCAGAACGTACAAGTATTATGTAACAACTGCGAAATATCCTTTTAACAGGCAATATCGTTGCCGTGTCTTTAATCCATTGGATTATGAACGCATGAATGAGGCCGCACGTACCCTGTTCGAATATACGGACTTTACAAGTTTCAGCAAACTGCATACGGATGTAAAGACGAATATTTGCCATGTCACTCATGCCGAATGGACACAGGAAGAAGATGCTACTTGGGTGTTTACCATTCGTGCCGACCGCTTTCTGCGGAATATGGTGCGCGCCATAGTGGGAACTCTGATTGAAGTGGGGCGTGGAAAACTATCGGTCGAAGGTTTCCGGCGTATTATAGAGCAGAAAGATCGTGGGAAAGCCGGAACGTCGGTTCCCGGAAATGCGCTGTTTCTGGTAAATGTAGAATATCCTGCAAGTATATTTGCAAGTGGTGAATCGTAAGTAGTAAATTATAAAATAGTAAATCTCCTCATGTGGTTATTATTAGCATTTCTCTCGGCGACTCTGCTGGGATTTTATGATGTATTCAAGAAGAAATCGCTGAAAGATAATGCGGTACTTCCCGTTTTGTTTTTAAACACTTTCTTTTCAAGTCTTATCTTCCTGCCGTTTATTCTGTTTTCTGCATATCAACCGGACTTGTTGGATGGAACGATATTCAATGTTCCGGTTGCGGGCTGGGAACAGCATAAATATATTATCATCAAGTCATTTATCGTATTATCTTCATGGATATTCGGTTATTTTGGTATGAAGCATCTGCCCATTACCATCGTAGGCCCTATCAATGCCACTCGTCCGGTGATGGTACTGGTAGGAGCTATGCTTGTATTTGGCGAGCGACTGAATCTCTACCAATGGATTGGTGTAATGCTGGCTATCGCTTCTTTCTTCATGTTGAGCCGTTCGGGAAAGAAAGAAGGAATTGATTTCAAACATAATAAATGGATCTTCTTTATTGTATTGGCAGCGATAACAGGGGCTATCAGCGGACTGTATGACAAATATCTGATGAAGCAACTGAATCCGATGTTGGTGCAGTCCTGGTACAATGTCTATCAGGTCTTTATCATGTGTCCTATCTTGCTGTTACTTTGGTGGCCGAAAAGAAAGTCCACCACTCCGTTTCGCTGGGACTGGACAATCATTCTGATTTCCATTTTTCTTTCGGCGGCAGACTTTGTCTACTTTTATGCATTAAGCTATGACGACTCCATGATTTCCATCGTTTCGATGGTTCGCCGGGGAAGTGTCATTGTTTCTTTCATTTTCGGGGCCCTTTTCTTCCGTGAAAAGAATTTAAAAAGCAAAGCGATTGACCTTATACTGGTGTTAATCGGAATGATATTCTTATATTTGGGGACTAAATAAGATTGATATGAAAATAAATACACTTTTTATCGCTATATTCTTTTCTGTTGTCGGATTATTTTCCTTGACTTCCCTTCAGGCACAAGAAGCTAAAACCTTGTTTGTGAATATGCCGGATTCTTTGAGTCCCTTATTGACTAAAGTGAATCGGGCGGATTGTGTGGATTTTCTGGAAAGCAAAATGAAGGCACAGGTAGAAAACCGTTTTGGCAAGAAGTCGGAAATGACTGAACTTGGAAAAGACTATATCCGCATGCAAATGTCTTCGCAAACTACATGGCAGATGAAGGTATTGGCATTGAATGATACAACGAACGTGATTTGTACGGTGTCTACCGCTTGCGCTCCAGCTTGTGATAGTAGTATTCGTTTTTATTCGACTGACTGGAAACCTCTTACCGAGTCACAGTTCATTAGTCTGCCTGCAATGAGCGATTTTCTGAATATACCGGATTCGGCAGCTATCTATGACTTTAACGAGGCTAGCCGTTCAGCCGATATACTTTTAATGAAAGCTGATTTCAATAAAGAGAATACAGAGCTGACCGTTACACTTACTACTCCTGACTATATGTCAAAAGAAACGGCGGAAAAACTGAAACCGTTTCTCCGCCATCCTATTGTGTATCATTGGGAGAATGGAGCTTTTACTAAGTAAACTCTCCACTCTCTCCGTTTTTTATTCTTAGCTCTTTAAGCATTCATTGATAAATGACACCATTTCCGGTGTGTGTGCTTCTACGCTTTGAAGTAATTTGAATTGTGCCTTGGTGCGAACCAGATTATGTTCCGGATATTTGATCTTGTAGTAAGTATCTCCGTTGATATAATCGGCAAGGAAACGTACGCATTGCATATATGGGAATAAAGCCGCAGCATAAGGAAGATTTTCTATCTCAATCGGTGTCAGGAATGACTTGGCACCTTTCAGATAACCTTTCGTAAATGCCTTGAATATTTCCATGTTGAAGTTCACACGGTCGAGGTCTTTGTCATCCTCATCACCAGTGTTGGCTCCTGTACGCAGGAAGTCACCGTAATCGGAGAATATAAAGCTAGGCATCACTGTATCCAGATCGATAACGCAAAGCACTTTACCCTCTTCGTCGAACATCATATTATTAACTTTCGTATCGCAGTGGCATACACGTTTCGGCAACTTTCCTTCCCGATACAGACGTTCCGCTTTGCACATTTCGTCTGCACGCTTTTCTATTTCATCCAAAAAGTATTGCACCTCTGTTACTCGTCCGGCAGCGTTGGCAGCAACGGCATCGCGTAACTGTTTCAAACGGAACTCCATATTATGAAAATCGGGGATAGTCTCACCCAAAGTTTCAGGAATATCCGCCAGCATAGCCTGGAAGTTACCGAAAGCTTCTCCGGCATAATTTGAGTATTCGGGATTTACAGTTTCATAAGTCTTGGCACGTGGAATGAATACCATAACACGCCAGTAGTTGTCACCATCGAACCAATAAGTCTTACCTTCTTCTGTTTCAACGAAAGACAGGACTTTACGGTCAATATCCGATTCTCCCGCTTCTGTCAATTTCTTACGTATATGTCCTGTGACAGCGGCAATATTGGATTGAAGCATTTCTACATTCTGAAAGATAGCATGGTTGATGCGTTGCAAAACGTAGTCGGGAGCGTCTGCTTCCTTCGTGTTTACTTTGTAAGTGTCATTGATAAGTCCTGCTCCCAACGGTTTGATTTCTTCTACCGTGCCTTGGACTTTGAATTTAGCTACAATGCTAGATAAATCTTTCATGGGTCTTTTCTTTAAAATTTATACTAAGGTTATTGATAATCATATTTGGCAGCTTCATTAGCTTGACCGGCCGAACGGACGGGAACCAGTGTGAATCCCCAGTTGTATTCACGGTTGGCAGGGATCTGATGGAAAGGTTCCGGACGTGCTCCCCAACTGTCATAGCCACCGACTCCCTGTTGCTTCATATCCACGCAAACTTCCACAAAATCTCTTGGAGTAATGTCATTAACGTGATGCATTCTTCGTAATACGTTGCGGGCAGCTTTCTCGTCATGATTGGCAACCTCTTCCGGACTGAAGTTATTCCATTGATAAGGGTGGGGCAGAGCCTCTTCCGAGTCGAAGTCTTCGATGGAGTTGCGCAAAGCATTGAACCCGATAAGACTGTCGGCTACAATAGCTAGTCCGTTCCCTTTATCGGGCGACAAGGCAATCCAACGGGTATCCGTACGATGTCCGTTTTCCTGCGGGCGAACGTAGTTGAAATACATCTTGTCTGCTGTTGTTTTATATACGCCAACAAGAGTACCATGATTACGGTCGATATAATTCTCTTCCGGGCCGCGACCGAAGTACTGTACATTATTCATCTGAGCCGGCAGGCGGAAACGTACGCCGATACGGGGAACTTCCAGTTTGGAAGCAGCCTTGCGGGCAGCGTCGCTTCCGGGGGTGAAGGTAGCTGTACGGGTAGCTTCGGAAACTTCTGTTTCGGCAGCTTGCATATCTGTTGAAGTAAATTTGGCGTTTACATTCACCACTCCGCTCGGATAAATCTTATAAGTAACGACATAGAGATTACCGGCAGCCAATAAATAAGTTACTTTCAATGAAACGACTTTATTGTCCGTAGTCATGCCGGCATCCGTCACATGGAAATTCTTACTTGATTGTTTCCAGACTTGCAGGCGTTTGGGAGCGCCGTTTCCGTAATCATTATCGTTGGGAGCACGCCAGAAGTTAGGTTGAATTCCAAATCCGTCTTTGAAGTACTCTGTTCCGTCTACTTTGTAAGAAGTAACCAATCCGCTTTTCTTGTTAAATACAAAGTTCACTTTTGAAGACGACGCTATCAGTTCATCTCCTTGTGTAGATGTACTTAATGCAGGGCCGCTGACTTTATATGCTCCTTTCTCTGCCTGGATAGGAAGCTGGAACTGGTCGTATGCAATTTCATATCCCACAGGAATCAGAGGTTCCGGTTCTGTAGTTGTCACACTGAAGTTGACAAAATATTCAGTTCCCGGCTGGGCCTTCAAACCATTTACCGGCACTGTAAACTCTTTGGATGCTTGCGGAGCGATATCCAAGGATACTTTTCCACCTCTTATGTTCTTACCGTTAGCAACGACATTATAATGAATCTGATATTTTTTCAGATTGGTAAAGTAGAAGCGGTTGGTAATTTTGAATTTACCGGACGCAGCATCTGTTGCTTCAAAGCCTACATTCTGGTGTACATACTTCACTTCAGCCATTGCCGGATGAGGACCGCGGTCGGGATTTACAAGACCGTTGCAAAGGAAGTTACCGTCACTAGGCGCATTTACACCGAAGTCACCGCCATAAGCCCAATATTCTCTTCCGTTCTTGTCTTTCTGAAGGATACCCTGATCCACCCAGTCCCAAATATATCCGCCTTGTAGATTGGGATACTTGTAGATAGCCTGCCATTGTCCCCACAGGTTTCCCGTAGAGTTACCCATAGCGTGTGCGTATTCGGAAGGAGCTATAGGACGGTCGCTGCCGTTCTTGCCTATATTCTCCAACCAGTCAGCGCCCGGATATTGGGGAACATACATGTCGGAGTTCCATTCCCATTGCGCACGTTCATAGTTTACAGGGCGTGCCATGATATTTTTGTCCGCTTCTTTCACCCACAGATACGTCTGATAGAAGTTATATCCGTTTCCGGCTTCATTACCCAATGACCAGAAAGTTACACTGGGATAATTCTTGTTGCGTTCAAACATATTAATGGTACGGTCCATATGTGGTTTCAGCCATTCCGGGTTGTTACCCAATGAGCCGCCTTTGCGCAGGTCATAATACATTCCGTGGCTTTCGATGTTAGCCTCATCATATACATAAAGTCCATATTCATCGCAGAGTTCGTAGAAACGGCGGTCTTGCGGATAGTGGCAGAGACGTACACTGTTTAAGTTGTGCTGTTTCATCAGCTCAAAATCACGGCGCATCAGTTCTTCTGTTACATAGTGTCCTGTTGCCGGATTGTGCTCATGGATATTTACGCCTTTCAGTTTCAATGGCTGTCCGTTGATGAATAAGCAAACATATGGTTTGCCGTTAGCAGCTTTCTGTTCGATTGGTTTGATTTCAATGCGACGGAAACCGACATTGAAAGGAATGATTTCATTTACTTTTCCGTTTTCTTTTACCGTCATCAGTAATTTATACAGGTTCGGATGTTCCGATGTCCATGTGTTTACATCAGCCAGTTTTTTATCGAAAGAGAGTGTACGTACTTCATCGGCAGGGATATAAGCTGTTTTCTCTTCGGTAGCGATAACTTTTCCTTGAGCGTCCAATAATTCATAAACTAATGTAAGATTGGCTGCTTCTTTTTTATGGTTCCTCAAGTCTGCGTTCAGGTCGAAAATACCATTCTTGTAACTGTCATCCAAGGTTGATGTTACTCTAAAGTCCTTGAGGGCAGCTTTAGGTTGTGAATAGACAAACACATCACGTTCAATACCACTGATACGCCAGAAGTCCTGACATTCGAGATAAGAACCTGTGCTCCAGCGGAAGATTTTCAGGGTCAGTACATTCTTGCCCGGTTTCACGTATTTGTTTATCAGAAATTCGGCAGGATTCTTGGAATCCTCGCTATATCCTACTTCTTTGCCGTTGATATAAACATATACGCCTGACTTGGCTCCTGCCAGATGCAGGTAAATATCACGTCCGTCCCAGTCGGCAGGGATATCGATGTCACGGCGGTATACACCTACGGGATTAGCTTCCGGTAGGAGTGGGGGCTGCGGATTGCGCGCCTTGAACTCGTAGCCGTGATTCGTATAGATGGCTACTCCATGTCCCTGTACTTCCCAGTTGCCGGGTACCTGAATATCATACCATGATTCCGTACTGGTGTTCGGGTCGGTAATGTTGGCGGGAAGGTTCTTGTAAGAATCTACAAAGTAAAACTTCCATGTTCCGTTTAGTAACCGGTAGTATTTACTCCGTTCAAATTTGCCGCTCATGGCATCGTCCCGGTTGTCATACGTCATAAACGAAGAACGGGGATACTCTTTGTTGACTGCTACTACCTGCACATCTTGCCAATAAGGCTTTTTCGCATTATCAGCTATGGCATTGGTTGTTACCAGGGAAAATATTCCCATAAAAATGTTAGTTAATAAGAGGGGGTACGATCGAAATTTCATGTTTTTCAATATTGGTTTCTCATTCTTTTTTATTTCACTTTGATATGGTCAAATCCTTCTCCGTAAACTCCGATGACAGCACTTTGCGATACAAAAGCTTTCGGGTCGATGTCTTTAATCAGCCGGAAGATAATGGTAGATTCTCGTTTCTTGGCCAATACAAACATCATTTTCTGTTCTCGTCCGGTGTAGAACCCCGTTGCATTGATAATTGTAACTCCCCGGTGCGGATATTCGTTGATTCGTTTTCCTATTTCCTGATATTTATTGGATATAATGAAAAACTGTACGGACTGCCGGGCGCTATTCACTACCTGATCGAGTACGAAGCTACAAATATAAAGAGTTGCGAATCCATACACTACTTTTTCCCAGTCTTTTAAGACAAAATAACTGGATACTATAATAATCATATCACAAATTAATACAACTCTCCCTAGTGTGATATCCCGGTATTTGTTGATAATGGCTGCGATAATATCAGTACCGCCGGTACTTCCGTTGGCCGAAAAGGCAACCCCGATGCCACCGCCACAGAAGGATGCTCCGATAACGCATGCCATAAAAGGCTGGTCGTGAAGAAGGCTGATACCTGCCGCCAATTTCTGTATCACAGATAAGAAAAAGGTCAGGGTGAATACTCCGAAAATAGTTTTGATGCAGAATTTCAAACCGAGGAGTTTGAGAGCCAGTAACAGCAGGAAGAAGTTGATAGTAAAATACGTATATTGCACAGGGAAGCCGGTAGCCCAATATACGATAGAAGCAATACCCGGTACTCCCCCGGTAGTGATATCATTAGGAAGCAGGAAAACTGTCCAGCCGATACCGTATAAAATCATGCCGATGGCAATCATTACATAATCTTTGGCTTCGCGGATAATGCTTTGCTTGGAAGGCCTTGGAATAGCTGTTTTCATAAATGTGATTATGATGTTCTATAAAATGTTCAAACACGAACCTATGAATAATCCGGCTTTGGGGGAAAGCCGGATTGCTTCACAGTGTTCGTGTAAAAAAGTACAATACTATTTTATTATTTTACAAAAGCATGACGGTAACCTTTTACCTTATTCCATCCGCCGCGGGTGAAATCGGGCACTTCAACCGGAGCTGAATTGTTTTCGATAGAAAGGCGGGTAAGTTCAGCCATACAGCACCATTCTGCAAGGTCGTAAACGTCCATATCCAATGGCAGACCATTCTGCAGGCAGTATGCCAGGCGATAATCCATGATAAAGTCCATACCACCGTGACCACCTACTTTCTTGGCAGTCTCTTCCAGTTCTTTGTGAATCGGGTGTTTGTATTTATCCATCAAGGCTTTTCTTACATCAGCAGGTACGGAACCGTGCGCGTTCAGATTTTCGTGATTAGGAACATCGTCAGAGTCAACTTGTGAAGGTCTTAAACAATATTCTTCAATCGGATACTTGCTTGCGTAACCGTCGGCTCCCACAATCTGATACATGCGGCTGTATGGACGCGGAGTCATTACATTATGCTGAATCAACATAGTCTTACCGTTTTCCGTGCGGATCAATGTTGAAGTCTGGTCACCGTTCTGGAAGTCTTTCACTTCTTCTCCTGTCTGTTTTTTGATATAAGCCGGACCGTTAACAGCTTTTGTATCCATTGCCACTAAAGTTTTCATGCGGTCGCCACGGTGGATGTCAAGTAATTGGCAAGCCGGGCCCATGCCGTGAGTGGCATATACATCACCACGATGCTTTTGGTTGTAATCCATACGCCAATTGTTCCAGTATGCACCCCAGAAGTCTTCCAAATTGTGGATATATGAACCTTCTACGTGAAGCACTTCTCCGAAGACACCTTGCTGTGCCATATTCAAAGAAGTCAGTTCAAAGAAGTCATATACACAGTTTTCCAACTGCATACAGTGCTTACGGGTCTTTTCAGACGTATTGATTAATTGCCAGATTTCATCCAATGTCATGGCTGCAGGCACTTCGATAGCTACGTGCTTGCCGTGTTCCATGGCATAAACACCCATTTCCGCATGGTGCTTCCAGTCGGTTGCTATATATACAAGGTCGATATCATCCTGTTCGCAGAGTTTTTTCCATGCGTCTTCCGAACCGCTGTAAGATGCCGCTTCCGGCAGTCCTGCATTTTTCAAAATTTCCTGTGATTTCTCTACACGTTCAGGAGTAAGATCGCATAAAGCGACAATTTTAGTTCCCGGGATATGCGTCCATCGTGCCACAGCACCGGGACCACGCATTCCCAATCCGATGAAACCGACACGTACGGTATCAATTTTGGGAGCAACAAGTTGGATTACATCCTCTTGACCGGCAGGGCGGGCAGGGGTTTCTACCTTGATCGGTGCAAAAGCTTCCTGAGCTTTTTGCGGAGATGTGCAGCTTGTATGGCAGGTTAACAAAGTAAGACCGATAGCTGCGACTGTAAATAGCTTTTTCATCATAATTTTATGTTTTTAATAGGGGGTTATTTGTCGTTTTTCATTTAGTTGTCAAAAGTAGTAATTAATAGTCAATTCTGTATGTTTGTCACAGATATTTTTACTATAAATTCATATTTCGGGTAGAAAATGAGTTCTACTTTTCTCATTGGTTTCATCTTGGCTTAATGTGTTTGAGTTATGACGGTGATATTTCTTATATACGACATAAATACACATCGTAAAGGGTACTCCCCTATGATATAACGATTTATTTAGCATTTCTTAATATTTGAGTTTACGGTTATTCTTTGAACGTATTCAAATATAAGACACGTTACTAAAGCATTCTCCTAGGATATAAGTCATCTTTTTGTATTACTTAACTTTTCGCATGAATGCAATCATTTGTATCCGGATAACTCATTCTTCCAAATTAATACGTTTTCCATCAGCCTGTACAGCGTATAACTTGGCATACGTCAGCGATACCGCCAGTGGAATCTCGAACTTGGTGAAAGTAGAAAAATAGAGTAGTTTTCCATTAGCGTCTTTTTCCCTGAGTTCGAAGGCTACTGCTTCATCTCCGTTGGTGATAGTCACTTCCCGTCCGTTGATATATCCTTTTATATCTTTAGTGATAGGTCGTATCGTTTGGAACTGCGTGTAGTAACCCACATCCGGTGGAGTAGTGTCCAGTCCCTCATCACCTGCTTTCCGGTCTTCCAGATAGTAGAACGGCTTGGCTTTCTTCGGATATTTAGCCATAGCTTGTTTGGTTTCCTTAATCATATTCTCCGTCACGGTATATTGGTAGCTGCCATATTGGTCTAATTGTGTATCTACCGGTACAAAGAATCCCCACATTTCAAAAAACTCGGTCAGGTCTTCCTGTGCCGCTTCACAGGCCATCCGGGCAAACAGAAGTTGTTTGACTCCCGGATTATTGGAAGCAGTACGATTTTCGCGCATGAGTTTGAATAATCTTTGCCAGAAATCAGGTTTGTGTCCGCAACGATGATAGTAGTTCCATAGCTGCCAGTTCATACGCATATGTAGTTCTGTATTTTCTCCCTGATAATTGCTGCCGAAGTTGCACCAAGGGCGGTTGAGTACACAATGGGCTTCCGAAAGGGTCATTTTCGTGATATTTCCGTTAGAGTCGGTAGTACGGTTGTCTGCTGCTTTGGGGAGATTTAATTCCGTGCCACGAGAGCAATATTTACCTAGTTTATATAGGATGAAGTTTGAAAACAGATTATTGGATGATTCGGTGGAACTCGGCCAGTCAATTGCCAGTTGGTGAATATGCCCGATTTCATGTGCGGGTCCCCAAGCATTGTCTTTGGCACTCATTACATTATCATATAACAGGATATTCTGCAGGTAGGTATATACAAATGCGATGCGATAATCTGATGCCCACATATAAGCACCTTCGGGTGAAATAGCAAACAAATGATTGTTTACCTGAGCAGGCCGCACATCTTCAATGCCCATCAACTCCTGTTCCCAACCGATGATGTTGTCCCACAGGTTGATGGCGGATAATATTTCATCTTTTACGAATTCGCGAAGTTTATCCCGGTGGAAATAAAAGATAATCTTATCACCACGCACCCCGAAATACTTGTCAGTGGCTTTGGATAACAACTCTGCATATTTGGCATCTGTCTTATGTTCTTTCAGGTCAAAAAAGCCGCTGACCGTTCCGCTCCCTAACGGGATATGTATTTTTATCGGTTTCGGATTACTGGTCAGGTCACAGTTGTACATGACAAACAATTGTCCTTTGTTACGCATCTTGAACTTGTTGATGCCCGGTTCCAGGTAATAAACATCCCCCGAAGCGGCAGTCTGTACATATTCCTTTGCTTCCCCAAAGTTTGTTTTTTCTTCTCCCACACATTGTAGTGAAACTTCGCGTCCATAAGTGTCGCCTACGAGAACGATAATTTCATTGTCTTTTTCCACAGCAATTCCGGTTAGGTTGTCCAGGCTGCTGTAATGCTTGGTCATTAGCTTTTCCGCCCATTCGTTGACATTGCTATAGGCATTGTATTTGCGGATACGGAATTCTTTCTCCCATTCGTCATACGAATTATTTTTTAGCGCTTCGGCTATATGTATGAAATATTTGTTGGGTAACTTATTGATTTCTTTATCTGTAACATCAGGTTTCAACTCGCTGCAAGTAATATCTTTAAATACAGTCAGCAATTTGCCTTCTAATGTCTTGTCTGTATTCTTCTGGAAAAAATGCATTTCATCACAACTTGCAAAGTTGCCAAGCCCGCTTTTTACAACGAATTTTACTCCTGTAGCTTTTATGCCTTCCTTGAAAACGATCCTGCTCGGATCATTCTTCATTTTGAAGTCATAAGTTCCTTGTAATGTATAATTCTTTCTGGCGGAGTCGGTAGAGGTATACACTTCTACTTCACCAAAATTACCATTGCCGGAACGGGTATAATAGATAAAGTAATTGATTTCCATATCTCCTTTGAAGAAATACTCCAAAGTAACCGGGAAGGAGGTGTTGCTCCATGAGCTATGGTAATGGGATTCGGAGGTTCCTATAGTAAATTTACCGTCATAAGATTTGTCTATGTCAGAACCCGGTTGGCATTCACTGGCTTTTCCACCGACCGGGATAATTTGGATATCCTCGGGGAGTGTTATCTCTTTAATTTCTTCCTCTTCAAAATTGGGAGAAGGTGGAATCAGTGTTTTATCGCTGGAAGAACAGGAGTGAAGTATACTTCCGCAGATAAAAATACTTAATAAGTTCGTAGTTATGTTTTTCATGTCATTAATATGTTAGCGGTTGATAAAAGAAGAGGAAATACCACAAAAGTCTATCTATTATGATATAACAATATCGTATAAATAGTTTTTGTAGTATTTCCTCTCTTTATAGTGATTAACTTACTTCTTTTCCATCAGTATGCGTGCTCCGTCTGCTTGTACGGCGTAAATGCCGCAACCTGCTATAGAGACGGTGCGCGGAACAAAGAATTCGAAAGAATTGGAGAAGTAAACCACATCACCCATAATCTTTTCCCCGTTGCTGCCGGTTTCTTGTTTTCTAACTTCAAAGGCTACCGCTTGTTCTCCGTTGCTGACACTGATTGCTTTTCCTTGTGTGGAAGCTTTTTCTGTGTAAGTCGGAGTCTTGCTTATCTTTACATTATCTTTGAATGTAGTATAGTAACCTACATTACCTACCTCCTTGAAGCGATAATCACCTTCAGGGAAGAATTCCTGCTTACGGTCTTCGATATACTGGATCGGAGCGGCTTTCGGATAATTTTTGTTCTTGATATACTGCTTGGTTTCTGCGATCATAGATTTGCTAACCGTATATTCGAACGTACCATACTGATTGATAGATTCACTTACAGGTTTGAAGAATCCCCATGTTTCGAAGAATTCCGTCAAGTCTTCCTGTGTGGCATCACATACCGCTTTTACAAATGCCATTTGACGTCTGCCCGGGTCGCTTTCCGGAATATCCTTGTATGTTGTACGCATGATTTCAAATATTCTCGGCCAAATAGTCGGGTTCTCTGCAGTTCCCTTACATAATTCGTAATATATCCAAAGTTGCCAGTTCATACGCATATGCACCTCGGTATCTTCGTTTTGGTGTGTAGAACTGCCCATATTATACCATGCACGTCCATCTCCATAAACCGATTTTGCCATATAGTCCAGACCGCGTCCACGTGATTTGTACTTGCCTAGACGGTAGATGACGTAGTTGGAGAACAAGTTGTTGCTTGATTCCGTAGAACCCGGCCAGTTGATGGCATATTGATGAACGTGTCCCATTTCGTGTGCCGGCCCCCATGCGTTATCTTCTGCTGCCATTACGTTGTCATAGAGCAGAATGTTTTTCAGGTAGGTGTAAACGAAAGCTACGCGGTAGTCTGACGCCCACATGTAGCTTCCTTCCGGAGATATGGAAAACATATGGTTATTGTAATATCCGTCTTGACGGTATTTCTCAACCCCACTCATTTCCTGTTCCCATTTCAGAATATCATCCCAAAGATGAATTGCAGACAGGATTTCTGTAGGCGCTGCATCCAGCATTTTGAGACGGTGGAAGTAGAACATCATCCGTTCGCCGCGCACACAGAAATATTTGTGGGTTGCTTTGCTCAACAATTCCGCATATTTGGCATCCGTCTTATGCTCTTTCAGGTCGAAGAAACCATTGACAATACCACGTCCCAGTGGAATATGGATTTTGACCGGAGCCGGATTCTGCTTCAATCCTTCTCCTTGCACATTGTACATGATAAAGAGCTGTCCTTGTCCATTCATCTTCAACATATTCACGCCCTCTACTAATGAGTATTTATCTCCGCTGGCTGCTGTTTGTACGTAGTTTTGCGCGTTCGGGTCCTGATGGTCGAAGTCTTGCTTGACTCCACCCTCTTCCCATATACATTGCAGTGAAACTTGCTGTCCTTCAGGTATTGCACCGACCAAAACCATCAGTTCCTCGTCCTTTTTCACATAGATACCCGTCGGGTTATCCAAATCTGAATATTTCTTAGTCTGTATGCGGTTAGCCCAATAATTATTGTTGCTATATGCTTCATACTCCCGGATACGGAAATTTTTCTCCCATTCATCGTACGTATTGTTTTGGAGTGCTTTAGCTACGCGTTTCAGGGTATTGCTGGTCAATGCTTCGATTGCTTCATTGGTAACGTCGGGTTTCAGCTCAGAACAAGTAAGGTCTGTAAAGACATTCAGTATAGGAGCATTCATGTCGCGATAGTTAGTCTTTTCATAGAATTCCATTTCCCCGCAACTTACAAAGCCTCCTAATCCACTTTGAATTGTGAATTTTACTTTATCAGCTATAATACCTTTGGTCAGAATACCGCTAATTCCATTGATTGTACCTTCGGCAAACTTGAAGTCAAAGCTTCCGACATCCACATAATTTTGTTCGTTGTCCGCTTTGCCGGCAGGTAGTACACTGACGCTGAACTCCCCGAAGTTTCCATTTCCATTTCTCGGATAATAGATAAAGTAGTCAATCTGCTTATTGGGATCAACAGTGTATGTAATGTGGAATGGGAAGTTGGTTTCTCCCCATGGCGAGTGGAAATGATTTCCGTCAGGTTGTGTCAGGGCAGGGTCCTTTACTCCATCGAATGTTTTTTCGATGTTCCAGCCTTCTCCTTGACTTGCGTCTGCGATAGCGCTGATGATAGGAACTCTGGTGTCATTCTTAAACTGAACGTCATTAATACCATATTGTGTCAGGGTAATAGTATAGTTGGCATCAACAACTTCTGATGTGACAGTGACTTTGGCAGTACGTTCGTTTGTCAATTTGCTGTCCAGAACAGATAAAATTATTTCATCTTTTTGCTGGAATGCAGTTACCCATTTCTGATTGGAATTTACAGACCACTCACTTACACGCATGTTAGTCTTTACGGGTATTGAGATTGTTGTGCTGCGGAAGTCGATTTCTTTGTTCAGTTCGCTTCCGTCAATTTCAAATTGCTTGGCTACAAGTTCTTCTTCGTCGTCTTTACAGCCGGTGTAAACGGTCATGGTAAAGAGACATAAGAGGAAAGTCAGATAATTGTATATATGTTTCATAAATAGTTAACTTTAATGGTTAATTTTAATTTGCCCATATTTTAAGTTCGGCCATACCCCAGCAACCGCCTGCAGTGCCTGTTCCGTCTACCGGTTCATTTCCTGTTTTAACGGCTATTCTTATATATTTAAATGGCTGGGAGGAAACAAACACTTTGGATGAGTATTTTTTGTGTGCTTCATATCGTGCTGGAACACCTGAAACATCACCTAGTTTGAACCATGTAGTGGATTCACTATTTGTTGTAACTTCATCATCGTTGGAAGCCCAGAGTGATATATCTTGTGGATTGGTATTACCACCTCCTCTGGTTATGTATTCAAACATGACGGAGTGTACCTCTTTGCCTATTCTAACATCTAATGGAGTACCATAAGTTGTATTTCCGGTAATTGCCCAATACTGAGTTTCAAAATGAGTCTCATTATTATTGTCAATCAAATTGCCATAATCATTACTGATATGCCAACCATACACATCGAAGAAGCTTTCTGTTGTCAATTCAATTCTGTCAGCTTCCGGATCTAGCGGATATTCCAATATTATATAATGCAACTTCTCACTTACAGAAATGGTTTCTATTTCTGTGATAGGTTTAAGTTTCAAAGGAACTAGATAAGTATATCCTTTGGCTAATCCGGCTCGTCTGATTCTTATCGCAGCCGCAGCTTCGTTATTACCTGCTTCGAATACACCTTCATTGATATTTACGATTGCCGCTTCGGGAGTCATCAGGTAAGCGGTGCCATTAGCTGTGTTATACGCATTTAATGCCTCATCGCTTCGGTCTACTTCTATTTGAGCGGTGAAATTCCACGTATTCTGTACGCCTGATACCATAGCCATTCCTGCTTCAAACGCCCATTCGTCTCCTGTTACAGTGTTCAAATTAACCATTTGACTTCCTTTCTTGAAATAAATGCTCAACTTGGTGACATTCAGTTTCAATATCAAATCTTTTTTGTCTTGGTTGACTTGGTCGTTCGGACTGCTGAGACGGAAAGGAATGATATACACATAATTGGGATTTTCGTCCTTTGTTTCGGCTATTTCCTCCAAAATTTTGGCAGGAGACAATTTCATCTTCACCTGTTTATAAGCGTCGGCAGAAGTAAGTTCGAGTGGTTCAGACTTGTAAGTATAACAAGCAGATGATAGTACCTTGTAATTATTTCCTTGGTAACGTGCGTCTTTGTCAACTTCAGCTTGCGACATGATTTTTACTTGTGCCTGTGCGGTAGCCGCCGGGTTACTTCCGGTTTTTACGACAGTCAGTGAATAGTCTACCTGTGATCCGTCGTCAAAGAGCTCTATAGTCTGTTGACCATAGGTTTTCAGATAGAGAATTTTGTCATATTGCTCAGGGATCAAGTCTTCGTAGCTGTCTTCCTTACAGCCTCCGAGTGCAGTGATTGCTCCCAAGAAAAGGAATGAATATATTAATTTCTTCATATTTGTATACTTGTTTAAGATTAATATTCCGGTGCTTGAACCATCTGTGTGTTTTTATACACTTCGTTCACGAATACCGGAGCCAGATACATACGATTCTCCCATTTGAAATCCTGTTGTACGGCAACAGGTTGGTTCAATTCTTCGAAAGAAGGATTTTCCAACTTTTCTATATTGAGTCCTTTGCGTACACCGGCAGCAAACGCTTGCGGAGCGGTCATCCAACGACGGGCATCATAGTAGCGGTGACCTTCACCATACAATTCAATAAAACGTTCGTTGTGTACCCATTCTACTAAGGACATTCCTGATGCTTCGATTATTTCGTGTGTCAATTCAGGAATACCGGCACGGCGGCGAATCACATTCAAATACTTCAATGCGCTGGTTTCATCCGGATTGTCTTTGGACGCATAACATTCTGCCAGGTTCAGATAAAGTTCCGCCAGACGGACGAGCGTAGCGGGATAATCTTTCTGGTCAAGGTTTCCGTACTGTGTCCAGTTAGTGTTCGGACGGATGAATTTCTTGCAGAGATAACCGGTTACGCAGTAGTTACGTGCACTGTTGCCTGTGACGCTTTTTCCTTGCTTGGCAGGATCCTTCAGATTGATTTCCAATGGTTCGCCGTTGTTTAACTTCACAGCATACTGGTCGCCGTCAAATGCAATCCACGCATAAAAACGGGGTTCGCGGTTGGAGTTAAGACGAATGATGTCGCCCTTGTAAGGTTCATACCATGTATCTTCTGCCGCAAAAGTGCCTTGTTCGGCAGCGATGCGAGGTAAGATACCGTCTTTCGTATAGAATTTTTCTACGGCATTGAGGTAGGGTGATATGCCGCTATATCCGTCGTTCCAGTAAGTACCATTGTTCTGTTTACTGCAATGCAGGGGCAAACAAGCCAATTTTTGGTTGTAAGTATCCGTTCCTGCCACTCCCCAAATCATTTCCTTGTTTCCGTCAGAGTAGCGTGTCGTTACGATGTAACGCATCAGCATGATACGTTTCTTGAATTCGTCTGTAAATGCGTCATTGTCTACCGGTGCTTTCAATTTCTTGAAAGGATCACCTAGCTGGTCATTACTGATCAGATTATCACAGGCAGTGATACCCATTAGTGCGTTTCCACCGTCGCCTTCCGCCCATTCCAATGCATCTTTACAAGCGGTCAGTGCGCGTTCCCATTTATCAGGGTCGTAAGTCCTGCTCACGAGTTCATATCCATATCCCGGTGTAGTATATTTTTCATTTTTCCATTCGGGGAAAGGGAATTGACCGTTCCATAGCGGAGAAGCCGCATAGAGCAGTATACGAGCCTTGATAGCTTTGGCTATGGTAGAAGTGGCACGTCCCCATTCGTCTCCCACACGGGATGCCGGAAGGTCTTCTGCCGCTTTGTCGAGCTTCATGCAAATCCAGCTCACTACATAGTCGAAGTGTGAACGACCGTTATATTCGTTGGAAGGCGTATCCATATCGATATATGAGTCGGTGATGGGAATCGGGCCGTAATACTCCAGCAAGCGGTAGTGATAGTAAGCGATTAGGAAATTCGCTTCTGCGCTCCATTCCTTTTTCAGCACGTCGGATATGCCTTGTGCGTTCTCCAATTGCGAGAGGAACAAATGGCACTGGCCGATATAGCGGTAGAACGTACCCCATTTCCATGCAGAGGCATTGCCGGGCGTAGCGAGCCCCCATGCCACCTTTTGTCCGTCGTGGCTCCATAGTGGAGGCAGGGCATATTCATCTGTTGATGCTTCTACTCCTGTATATTGCCAGGGGAAGAAGTCTTTAATACCGGCATAGCAGGAATACAAGAAACCTTTAGTCGATTCCGGCGTTTTAGTGGCATCTTTCAGTCCGGCTTGTTCGGGAGGAACAACGTCCAGATAGTCACAAGATGTAAGACAGCAAGCTGCTATCGCGAGCATTCCGCCTATTTTGGTTAATGTATCTTTCAGTCTCATATATGTGAGTATAAAATTTAAAGTTACTGTTTAGAAATTAAGTTGTACGCCGACGTTGAATGTGCGTTGCAACGGGTAAGAATTGTAAGAGAGTTCCGGATCCCAAAGCTTGAACGGGCTGAAAACAGCTAAATTGTCGCCACTGAGATAGACACGACCGTATCTGAAACTGTATCCGAGCTCCAATGTTTTGAAACGCAGGAAGTTACCGTTGCGCATCCAGTATGAACTGGCTACGTTGTTATTGGCTGTCTGCGAACCGACCAATCCCAGACGTGGATAAGTAGCGTTCGGGTTCGGGTTAGCTTCCGTCCAACGTTCGTCAGCGATGAATTGCATCACGTTATAGTCGCTTTCTCCGAACGGTGTGACACCGCTGACCATGATTTTACGCTTGGCGGAACCGTTGAAGAACACTCCGAAGTCGAACTTCTTATAGGTAATGTTCATACCCAGACCATACTGGATACGCGGGGTTGTGCCATAAGGTGAAAGCATCACCTGGTCGTTGTCATCAATCTTACCGTCACCGTTGATGTCACGGTATTTGATATCACCGGGTTTCACCACACTACCCAAATTCTGTTCGGGGCTGTTGTCTATTTCTTCCTGACTTTTGAACAATCCTTCTGCTACATAACCGGTAGTGCGGCTAAGTGGCTTTCCGGTAGATGTTTTCCATACGTACGGATAAACAGGTTCATCCAAATCGACATATTTGTTTTCCGTATAAGTGAAGTTTCCGCGGAAATCGACAAAGAGGTCTTTGATGATTTCTTTGTGCCAGTTGACACTTAGTTCGAGTCCCCAGTTGTCTACCTTACCTTTATTGCTCCACGGTTTTGCGGTGTAGTATGCCAGTGATTCCGGCCATGCTTCCCGGTTCAGCAAGATGTTGTAACGGCGTTCTTTGAAGTAGTCGGCAGTAATGGTGAGTTGGCGGAACAGTTCGAGGTCAAGACCGATGTCGAGTTTCTTCACGCGTTCCCAGCTTGCATTCTGCACGGCATATGTAATCATTTGCGGTCCGCTTAGGGTGTAATTCATATCTACACCGGTGGTGAAGCCGATATTGTTGAGATATACTTGATCGATGTAAAGGAAGTGTTGTGCTCCGGCACCCATACCGGTTTCGTCACTACCAACCAGACCGTAAGAACCTCTGATTTTCAGATTGTCGATCATATCGGTCATGGGTTCAAAGAATTGTTCGTTACTGATTACCCAACCTAATGAAATGGCAGGGAAGAATTCGAAGCGGCTTTTCTTAGCCAGACGTTCGGTACCGTTGTAACCGAAGTTTAATTCAACAAGGTAGCGTTGGCCGTAGTCGTAAGTGAAACGTCCGGAGATACCTTGGTTGCGTTGCGGCAGTACATCACTGCGGTATTCACGTTGCATGTACATCAACATACCTGTGATATGATGTAAACTGAACTGGCGGTCGTAGTTCAGACGGGCATCCATATAAAATGTCTGGTCGGAAGATTTGCCTATTGCGGAAGTTGCCAGATAGTCAGTCCCGTTGGTGTTCAACGCTTCCATTTCGTAGTCTGTCGGGTTAGCTGGATTGTAGCTGCCGGCTTTCACTCCATAGTAATAAGGATTGATGCTACGATTGTAACTGGATGATGACCAGTTCTTCCAATTCACCATAGCCTGGATACTCAACCCTTTGGTGACGAAGTCCAGTTTCTGGTTGATTTTCAGAGAAGTATTTAATGTGTTCTCGTTGTTTTCTTTAAATGAACTCAACATATAGGCGTAGGGGTTGGTACGCAAACTTGAACCTGCCCAGCGTGCATTACCGAAACGGATGTGCGTGTCTCCTTCTTGTGCGGGGAAGGTGGCGGGGAAATATACAGGGTTGGTAGACAACATCATGGCAAACAGACTGGAGGTACTATAGTTGGGCCCTTTCTGGTTGCGGATCTGCGCATTCATGTGCAGGTCAATTTTTGTGGTCGGAGTGACTTTGTATGAAATGTTGTTCTGGAAGTTATATCCCCAGTTGTTAATATTGTTGTCATAGGAATATACTTTCTTGGTATTCAGCAGACCAGTGTCGTGATTGGCTTGTAAGCTCATATAATAAGACGCCTTGCTACCACCGCCGGAGATGTTGACATTTACACGTTGGTTCATATTCATGTTTTTGAAAATCATGTCTTGCCAGTCTACATCCGGATATACATAGGGGTTTATATGGTTGCGTGTGTTGTCGATAGCTTGTTGGGTGTATTTGGGGGTAGCTTGTGGGTTACGGGTAATTTGTGCTTCATTGTAGAGTTCCATCCATGTAGCTCCGTCTACAAATTTCGGCATATTCATCGGCTTGTTGAAAGAATTTTCGAGAGTTACGTTGATACGTGTCTTCTCGTTTTCTTTACCTGTCTTGGTGGTGATCAGCATGACACCGTTTGCACCGCGTGCACCATAAATGGCGGTTGCGGAAGCATCTTTCAGGATAGAGAAACTTTCAATGGTTTCAGCAGGAAGGTTATTCAGGTCGGAAGTAGATATTTCTACATCGTCGAGCAGAATCAACGGAGTGGCACGTCCACCGAAAGTACTTACGCCACGGATGTAGAATTCTGAAGCTGCTCCGGGCTCACCGGACTTTGTCATTGCGATAACTCCGGAAAGTTTACCGGCAAAAGAAGAAGTTAATGATGAACTGGGGGCTTTCAAAGTCATACCTTTCACACTGGTGATTGAACCTGTGACGCTGACCTTTTTCTGTGTACCGGCACCTACTACCACTACTTCACTCAACAACTGGTTGTCCGATTCCATCTTTACGTTGATGACACCGAGGTCACCCACATCGACTGTCTTTTTCTTGTAGCCGATGTAACTGAATTCCAGTTGTACTCTTGAGCCGCTGACCGAGATGGTGAAATTACCGTCCAGGTCGGTAATGACTCCGTCTTTCTGTCCTTTCACCACAACGGTGGCACCGATGACCGGATCGCCATTTTCGGCATCCACCACCGTACCCGTAACACTACGCTTCTTTTTAGGTTGCTGTTGGGTGCTCTCTTCTTTGTTTACTTTCAGTATGATCTCGTTTCCTTTGATCATGTAGGTAATTCCGCTGCCATTGAATACTTCTTTCAGAACTTCTTCAATGGAGCCTTCACAATTGAAATTTTTGTTGGTTGTGTTTTTCAAGTCTGCAGCATTGTAGAAAAACGTGTAGTTACTGTTTTTTTCAATTAGCTGAATAGCTTGTTTGATACTCATTGCCTGCCCTTTTACTGAGATTACTCCTTGCGCTCCTAAAATGTTGAGCGGGTAAAAAAGCAACAGCAGTACGATATACTTCAGATATCGTTTCTTGTCAAAAAAATGAATTTTTCTCATGCTTTTGCATTTTAGATTAGACATAAGTTTAATATTAGTTTTTTATAAAGATTCTATTTGCATGTTCTTCTTTATTCAGGTTTAGTGTGAAACAAATCTTATTGATAACATCTTCCAGTGGTTCATCGTAGCGGATACTGCCGGTGAATGCAGATTCGTGATTGATACCTTTGGCCAATGTGACATCGGAGTTATACATCTGGTTGATAATGCTGATTAGCTCTTGCAAAGGAATATCGGTAAAGTTGTATTTCCCGTTTTCCCATTTTATGTTAGCAATCTGTTCTAATCTTGTCTCGGCATTGTTCGGATTGTAAATCACCTTTTGCAGAGGTTTCATGACAGTTTTCTGTCCGGTGGCTTCAACATTAAATTCTATCTTACCGTTAAACAGAGTTATTTCGTTTTTTTCTGTGTTGGTCTGTTTAACGTGGAAACACGTCCCCTTTACCTCTATGAATGCTTTATCGATATAAACTTGGAAAGTACTTCCTGTATGTTTATAGACTTCAAATAATGAATTGCCGCTGAGCCATACTTTTCTATTTTTATCGAATGATTTTGCGTATTTAATAGAACTTCCGGGCTCCATCCATACTTTAGTACTATCCGGCAAAGTGTACATCTGGCTTTGTTGGGCAGTGATCTTAATGAACTCATCTGCAATCTTGTCTCCATTTGACTTGAACCAGAAGCCGCCTATCGTTAATAAAAGAGCTAATGAAGCTGCAGCAAAATACCACCTAAGTTCTACAGGAACTATGTCATTTTATCTATTTCTCGTGAATAGGTTTAATTCATTTTTATTCAGTTTCGGGTTAATTGAGAGAAATAGTTTATTTTCATATTCTCCCCATACATAAAAATGAAAATCCTCTTTCAACCTATCACCGCCGCTCTGAAACGTCCTGTTCATCGCACTTACAGGATGGTGATAGGTTGTCGGTAACCTATCACCTTCATCTATCACCTATCACCATCCGGTTGACGTACATCTATACTTCCCTAGGCTTTCCCCAAACCATATAATGCATATGCAACCTACAACATTTTGTTTCAAGTAATGGAACACTTAGTTTCATGCCTTTGAAACTAAAGTTTCAAGCAATGGAAACTAGAGTTTCAAACGGGGGAAACAAGAGTTTCAAGTGTATGAAACTAAAGTTTCAAGCTGATGAAACTGGAGTTTCAGGGTAGGAAACTTCTATTTACATGTGGGCTTCTGTTTGTATACAGACTTCGCCTACATCGGGTGGTGATAGGTGACAGATGAAGGTGATAGGTTACCGACAACCTATCACCGCTCTGTAAGCACGATGAACAGGACGTTTCAGAGCGGTGGTGATAGGTTGAAAGAGGATTTTCGTTTTTATGTATGGGAGAGAAAGTACGAAAGATCAAATTTTCCTGTATTTGTTCAGGGACAGTTATATTCAAAATTTAGTTTGTTTCTGTACGTTCATTAGTAAGTTCCACCAGTATTATTGTTTTTCTTCAAAAAATAAGCAGGTGTATTCCATTTATTATTAACTAGTTACAAATTAATTCTATTTTTTCTTTCACTTTTTTACAAAGTCGATGTGGGGTTAGAAAGGAGTACTGTGTATTTAATAGTATAAGAGTAAAAACAAAAGTTTAAACCAACAAGATAAAATAGGATGAATAAGGTTGAAAAGAAAAGTTTAATCAAAAGCTTGCTATCGGGCAGATTAACCAAAAAGCAACGCAAAGAGTTTGCTGACTTGGAACCGATAGATATAGAAATTAGAAAACAATGGAATGAATCTGGCAACAGACTTGTTGATGTAGAGATAAAAGAACAAATATGGAAAAAAGTAAAAAACAGATGTGAATGCAAGAAAAAGAACCAAGTTCCTGTAGGACTTAGTGATAATGAACCATTTGAATGATTACTATTTTTTCTTCTGAAGAGAAATTGACAGCTATATGTGAAATAAAATCCTTAAAAAATGTTGTGTTTAATAATTGTTTCCTTATTTTTGTATTGTAATTAGAAAAAGATGGAAGAGAAAGTTATTCTTGAAAAGGTGAGAGGTGGGGACACAGCTGCTTTTGCATTGTTATATGATCGTTACTGGTTGAAGGTCTATAACTTTGCTCGGCTTTATATAACTTCTTCTTCTGAGGTTTCTGAAGTGGTACAAGATGTTTTTGTAAAGGTTTGGGAATCAAGAGATACTTTTGATGAAACCAAAAACTTTGACGGTTTCCTTTTCATCATTACCCGCAATATCATTTTCAATTATTCACGCAGGTATTTTAATGAGTTGAACTTTAAAATGACAGCTTTGAAAGGGTTTGAGAAGTCATACGATATAGAAGAGGAATTGGATGCGGCTGACTTGAAAAACTATATAGATAGATTGATTGCTCAACTTCCACCACAACGACAACGTATTTTCAGAATGAGTCGTGAGCAGCATTTAACTAATAAGGAGATTGCAGAACTATGTGCAGTTACGGAGAAGGCGATAGAACGCCAGATTACGTTGGCATTGAAATTTATTAAAGATAATCTGCCTTTGTTTATTGTGTTTATGGGATAACATTCATTTTAATGAAGGAAAGCGGTGCTTTAGAGACTGAAAAGCATAGCTTCAAGTAACCTAAAGCACCACTCTGATCTTTTAATTATTTGATTTTTTGAAAGAATGGATTCTTGCTGATTTTTATATCGGATGATTTCATGTTTTCAAACTTTACAGTACGCCCTAATACATCCCCTTCAATCTTGTTGTTTGAAATAATCACAGATTTGCAGGCTTCCAGAGTGATGCCTTCTTTACGATAATGATATGGCTGATAGGTTGTATCGCGTATCAGAGTATTGTTGGAGAAAGTCAATCCATCTACCGAACGGGCGAAAAGAATCGGATAGTCAAACAGATGGAAAGTGTTGTCTACAATCCGGATATTGCGATGATACGGGTATTTCTGTTCCGGTGTCGGTATTTCCGGATCAATGCTGATTACGGCTTCACAGAATTGGTAAAGCGAGGAGTTGCATGGATAGCGGAAAACATTGTTGCGTATCAACACATCTTTTACTGCTCCTGATTCATACCAGGCATTGGCGTCTCCGGCAATTAAGATAGCGGAACCGCTTGATTCGAATATGTTGTTTTCGACAATGACCTTTCCAGGGGTAGATATAAGCAAACCACGTGCACGGCAGCTTCCGAAACGGCAGTTGCGTATTTCCGCGTCCGGAGTACAAGTCAGGTTTTCTATTACATATCCCGCTTCTACTCCGGCAGGGAGTGGGGCGGACAGTTCGATGATAAATTCGGCTTTGTTGAGCGCTTCGAACTTATTCATCTTTCCGGTGGCTACCGTACGCATGGTATTGTGTTCTATGAATCCGATGGTTTCGTCCGGGCGTCCCCATTCCATGCCTTCGCTCATATCTTGCATGAATTTACATTTAATACGGGTAGGGGAGAGGACTTCCATGATTCGTGAACAGGTTCCGTGAATGTTGATAGGATCGTCCATCAGTCCTGCCCAACTGCAATTTTCAATTTTGAGCAGACCGCTGCATCCCATGAAGTGAAAACCGTCATCATGTCCGCTTAATACACGTCCTTTTGAAGTGTTCGGGATAATATGAACGTCATTGAAAGATATGTCCTTGCTATACTGCGATAGAATGCCTAAACCGCAGGTATGAAACAATTTCAGGTTTTCCATTTTAGTGTTTGTGCTATGGAAAATGAAAATACCGGCATGGTCGCGGGTGCTATGTCTCAACACGAGGATAGTGCCTGCTGCAGGATAGAACTTGTTTGCTTCCCTTTTAGGGTCGGACAGGCGGACACGTCCGCGACTAACTTCCATTGCATCATAGCCGCGCCACCCCAGATTGTCACCTGTATTGGGCAAAACGAAGTGGGTTTCCGGGTCGAACTGCATGATTGACCACACGCTGCTTTTCCATCCTTCACCAACAAAAGTAAGCCGCTTGTTTTCAATGATGTAGGGATATTGGCAGGCGTCGATTTCGATTTCCATGAAGTCGGGTGTCGATTCAATGACAGTACCTTGTGCGGTTAAAGGAATATCCCAGTCAACGGTGAAGTTTTTCAGTGTAACGTTTTGGCAATAATCCAGAGTGAATGGTTGCATCCGCCCGTGCATGATGAATTCCGAGCCGTTACCGTCAATCGTCAGATCGTTGACTTCGTCCAACAGTACAGCAAGAATCTTGGGGTTTACATCATATGTATTTGTCTCGTGATATTCCTTTTCAATAGCATGTTGTGCCCAGAAATCGTATCTTCCTTTGGGAAAGACAAGAGTGGAGCCGGGATTCTTTTTGCAGGCATCGATTGCTTTCTGTACAAACGGCACGGCGTTGATACGGCTGTCGGGTTTTAAACCGAAGTCGGCAACTGAGATAATTTTATTTGCAGAAATGCTGGTTGCGCAAAACAATAATGCAAGCGGTAAAATCGATTTCAATGATAAGAGTGTTTTCATACGTTCTGTAATTTGTTAGATACTTGTTTCTTACATAAATACTATTAATTAGTCAGTAACCCTACGCTTTCATTGAAAAAAAAGGTTTTTTTAGTATTTACCTTCTTACGGGCAGATTTTTATGTGGTGAATGTAAATAGGTCGTGGGATTGGTTGTGTGGATTACCTAAGTTCTATATGAACTAAAGCTTTGGATTTGCCATCGCATCTATGCTGAATATTCTGCCATATCCTTTTTTTAATCTTGGACTTAATCGGGTCATCTGCAAACTGTTTCCATTGTTTTTGCATCTCTTCTTCTACCGATTTTCTTTTTAGCAGACATTGCTTTTCTTCCGGTAACAGTTCTTCAGTCAGAAGTCTTTTAATCAATCTTTTTCGTTTATCTATATTTGTTTCCATTTCAATCTTGTTGTTCGCTAATTGGTGCTACATATATAAATACACCGCAGCTTGGCTTATCCCTACAATAAATAACGATTTTATTTGAAAAAAGAGGAAATTTTCTTGATTTACTCTTCAATTTCCTTTTTTCCTGTTCTTATTTCACTTTAGTTCATATAGAACTATGGCATCCGTTGGTTGCTGCCGTTGCAATTCTCTTGATAATAGGAGGTTTGCTGTTTTTATCTGTACAGGATGAAACGGGGGTAGAAAAAAACATTAAAATAATTGCAGAAAAGAATCAGTTATACGTGCTGCCCGACAGCACGAAAGTATGGATGCAGCCGGGCAGTTCGATCCGGTATGCAAAGGCATTTATGCAAGACAGAAAGGTGTGGCTGGAAGGAAATTCCTTGTTTGAAGTACAAAAACATAAGGGCAGCACATTTCAGGTATATATAAACGATGCATTTATAGAGGTGAAAGGAACTTGCTTTTTGGTAAAGCAAGAAGACGCATATTGTAGCGAAGTAACTCTGTTCGAAGGTGAAATTGAATTTAATATTCCGTCTACCCGCCAAAAAACGGCAATGCTTCCCTTGCAAAAACTTACTTACAACTCGATGGATTCACAAACACAAATAGATAATATAGCCAATATCAGTTGGGAAAACGGGAGATACAACTTTAAGGATGTCCCGTTGGCTCAATTGATTCAAATCGTGAGCCGGATGTACCATACTGATATTCTTATGGAGGGAGTACATCGGGATGAAGTCTCGTTTAGCGGCAGTATTCATTATAATGAGTCTTTGGACAATGTTCTCAATAAGATTCGTTTCAGCTTGAATCTGAATATCCGGAAAGTAGATGACCGGTTCATTTTATACTAGCCTATTTTTTTATTAACCATATGTCTAATCAAACTTAATTAAAGCATGAGAAAATCACTCAGTTTTCAAAGTTGCGTACGATATTTCAAATATATCGTGCTGGTTTTGCTTTTTTATCCGTTAACGGTCCTTGGAGCTCAGGGGCATATTACGGTAAAAGGACAGTCTATTACTATCAAGGAAGCTATTATGCTTATTGAAAAAAACAGTAATTATGTCTTTTTTTATAATGCAGCGGATTTGAAAAACATTCGACTGAAAAATGTCAATTGTTCGGGTACAATTGATAAGGTATTAAATGAAGTCTTTGCCAATACCGGAATCACCTGGCTGATTCAAGGCAATGATGTTGTTTTGAAAGTGAGTAAAACGGAATCTGTCCAACAAGCCAAAAAAACGGAAATTGTGGGTGTCGTTACCGATGCGCGAACAGGAGAGGCTATCATTGGAGCGAGTGTCGCTATTGTGGGAACCACGACAGGTGTTATTACTGATATTGACGGTAAGTTTGTGATTCAGGCGAATCCGCAGGATGTTCTGAAAGTATCGTATGTGGGATACACAACCAAAGAAGTGAAAGTTGGTAATCGGAAAGTGCTTGCCATTGATTTGTCGGAGGATGCACAGGCACTTGAAGAGGTTGTGGTGACAGCTTACGGAACAGGGCAGAAAAAGGCAAGTATGGTAGGTTCGGTGCAGGCTATCCGTCCGGCGGAATTGAAGGTTCCTTCAACGAATCTTTCCAACTCATTTGCCGGTCGTTTGTCGGGTGTCGTTGCTGTCCAGCGTACCGGCCGTCCCGGAGCGGACGGTTCTGATTTCTGGATTCGGGGAATTTCAACCTTGAGCCAGGCTACGTCGCCTTTGATTATCATTGACGGGGTACAGGTATCTTCTGCCGATTTGAATGCATTGGATCCGGAAGTGATTGACGGATTTTCCATCTTGAAGGATGCTACGGCTACGGCAATGTACGGAACTCGTGGTGCAAACGGGGTTATGATCGTCACTACTAAATCCGGACAGAATCTGGACAAGCCGATTATAAATTTCCGTGTAGAGGGACAAGTCAGCCAACCTACCAAGACTCCTAAGTTCGTGGACGGAGCTACGTATATGGAACTGTTCAATGAAGCTGTGAAGAATGATGGCAGTCCGGACGTTTTGTATAGTCAGGATAAGATTAACGGGACGCGTATGAAACTGAATCCGTATGTCTTTCCGGATGTGAACTGGTATGACGAGATGTTCAATAATGTGGCTTTCAATGAGAAAGTGAACTTTAACATCCGTGGCGGAGGAAAGAAGATTGATTATTTCTCAAGTATCTCGGTCAATCACGAATCGGGTATGCTGAAGAATCGTTCTAAGGACTTTTTCTCTTATAACAATAATATTGACGTGATGCGTTATGCTTTCCAGAACAATATTAATGCATATCTCGGCAAGACATCCAAGTTGTCGGTGAGATTGAACGTACAACTTCGTGATTTGCGTGAGCCCAACCGCGGTATTGATGATATTTTTGCAGATGCTATGAACTCCAGTCCGGTTGAAGCGCCCGTTTACTATGAACCGGACGGAACGACCAATCATGTGAAATGGGGTACTACCGACCGTTTGATTACGGCTTATCAGGGGAATCCGGTTGCCCAGTTGGCTACGGGGTATAATGATACATTTGAAAGTACGGTTATCGCTGCTCTTGAGTTTGAACAGAAATTAGACTTTCTGACCAAGGGGCTTCGGTTTAAGGCATTGGGAACATTCAAGAACTGGTCGAAATCTGTCAATAAATATAGTGCCGAATGGAATAAATATTTGTTGGGGTCGTATGAACAGAATGAAGACGGTTCGTATAGCTACACCACGAACAGGGTAGGTAACGAAGTGTCAACCGACCTGAACAATACCATAGAAACGGCGGGAGATCGCCGGATTTATCTGGAAGCAATGGTTGATTATAACCGTACATTCGGAAAGCATGATGTGAATGCCATGTTGCTTTATAATCAGGACGAGCTTGTCAATAATGTGCCGAGTGGCGATACAGGTAGTCAAAGACTTATCAGCTCGCTGCCCAAACGTAAACAAGGTCTTGCCGGACGCCTTTCGTATGCATACGACGGGAAATATATGGCGGAAGTCAATATGGGCTATAATGGTTCTGAGAATTTTGCGAAGGGACATCGCTGGGGATTTTTCCCTTCCATAGCGCTGGGATATAATATCAGTGAAGAAAGTTTCTTTGAACCTCTGCGTAAGGTTGTTACCAGTATGAAATTACGCGGCTCATGGGGATTGGTCGGTAATGACCAGATTGGCGGTGAAAGGTTTATTTATATGCCTACAATTAATCTGTCCGGTATGGGATTTACTACAGGTATTGACCAGAACTACGGATTGAGCGGCCCGGTTTATACCCGTTATGAAAATACTAATATCACTTGGGAGGTGGGAGAAAAGATTAACCTTGGTGTTGACTTGCAATTATTGAACAGCTTGAACATTGTTGTCGATATTTTCCGTGAGACTCGTAGGGATATATTCCAGAAAAAAGGAACCATTCCTACTTATCTGGGAACCGGAACGACCGATGTGTTTGGTAATCTTGCCGAGATGAAAAATCAGGGACTTGACTTCTCTATTGATTATAACAAGGCATTCAGCAAGGATTTCTATATGAATTTCAAGGGAACGTTTACTTATGCCCACAATGAAATTACTAAATACGATGAAGCTCCTAAATATGCCTTCCAGTCGAAAGTCGGTCAGAGCGCCAATGTTAACCAGGGATATTTGTCGAACGGATTATTTTTAGATGAGGCTGAAATTGACCGTTATAATCAGCAGATGGGTTCCACGCTGGGAGCAGGTGACATCAAATACCTCAATGTTTCGAATATGCATGGCTATGGAGATGATATAGTGGACGTGGACGACTGGACATGGATTGGAAATCCTACGGTTCCTGAAATCGTATATGGTTTCGGTCCTTCGTTCAAATACAAAAACTGGGACTTTTCATTCTTCTTTCAGGGAGTAGCGAAAACGTCTTTGTTTATGAGTGGATTCCATCCTTTCGGTGATAACTCGTTGCGTAATGTGCTGCAATTTGTGGCAGATGACAGATGGTCGCCGACGAATCAGAATGTAGATGCGAAATATCCGCGTTTGACCCGTAAGACCAGTCTGAATAATACGAATCCCGGCAACTCCGGTCGTACATCTGATTATTGGATGCGTGACGGTTCGTTCTTGAAACTGAAAAATATGGAAATTGGATATACATTTAAAAGAATGCGTTTCTATGTCAGCGGTTCCAACTTGTTGACATTCTCGAAGTTTGATTTATGGGATCCGGAACAGGGAGGCGGAAGCGGCTTGAAATACCCTACACAACGTGTCTTTAATGTAGGTTTCCAAATGACTTTCAATAATTAAATTTACATAGTATGAAAAATATAATAAAATATCTGTTTTTAGCATTGTTTGCGGGAACTGTAATGGTGTCCTGTGATTTTCTGGATGTGGTACCGGCGGAAAAAGCCAGTGATAAAGATGCTTTTTCCAGTCCTAAAGCGGCGGAAAGGTTTCTGTATTCATGTTATGGATATATACCGCAGATTAATAAGGTGCAGAATTGCCTGGATTTCAGTGGAGATGAGATTATAAGTCCTTTTACCCAGGAAGCGTACGTGAAATTTGCCGAAGGTGTTTATACTTCAGGAAATTTGATTATCAGTTATTGGAACGATTTGTTTCTAGGTATCCGCCAATGTTATTTGTTGAAGCAGAATATAAATTCTGTTCCCCGCATTGATCAGGCAACTATAGACAGTTATGTGGCTCAGGCTGATTTTCTGATCGCTTATTTTCATATGCTGTTGATTAAATGCTACGGTCCGGTCGTGTTAGTGAAGGAATTGCCGGTTCTGGATACTCCAAAAGATAATTTATTGGGACGTACCTCTTATGAGGAGTGTGTGCAGTGGACTTGTGATATGTTTGACAGTGCTGCCGGAAGACTGCCGGCTACCCGGACGGGATCGGAGTATGGTCTTGCAACCAGTGTAGCTGCCAAAGCTCTTAAAGCCAGATTGTTGCTTTATGCAGCTTCTCCCTTGTTCAATGGTAATACGGAATATTACAGTGACTTTGTCGGCACGGACGGTAGTCCGTTGATGCCTCTTTCTTATGATGAGAATAAGTGGAAAAAGGCTGCGGATGCCGCACTTGAAGCAATTAATCTGGCTGAGTCTAACGGGCATAGTTTATACGAAATGAACGAAGGGGATTTGAGCGGCTATCCCGAACCTCAGGATTTGACACAGCGTACGATGCGTTTTACATTTATGGATAAGGACAACTCAAAAGAGGTGTTGATGGCCGAGACGCGTAAAGCGGGTGCATATGGCTTGCAAGCTAAATCCTTGCCTTATCTGAGTGATGGTTCCTGGAATGGTGTTGCTCCGACTTTGACTATGGTGGAGCGTTTTTATACGAAAAACGGACTTCCGATTGACGAAGATCCCGAATTTGATTATCAGAATCGGTTCACGGTAGTTCCGTTCCCCGATGATGCTACTTATGGCGAAGGACAAACTTTGAAAATGAATATTGACCGTGAACCTCGTTTTTATGCCTGGATTGCATTTCAGAATGGTTATTATGAATGCCAGGCAGAGTCTAAGGAGAATGCTTATGTAGCGAAAGCCGAGCGTGCGGAAGGCAAGAAATGGTTGACGGATTTTACGGAACAGGGAAATTGCGGCAAGCAGGGTAGAAATAATAACTACTCAAAAACCGGATACTTGAATAAAAAAGGTGTTCATCCGGGAGTGGCTGCTTCCAAGTCGCAGAAAGATCCTTCCAAGGATTATCCATGGCCGGTCATTCGTCTGGCGGAATTGTATCTGAACTATGCGGAAGCATGTATCGCTTATGATAAAGAAGGCTATCTTGAGAAGGGAATGGAGAAATTGGATAAAGTGCGCCAGCGTGCCGGACTCCTTTCTGTCAAGGATTCCTGGAAGAATGCGAAGAATCCTATAGTGAGCTATACGGGCAATGGTGGCCTGAACGGCAAATTGACTGAAATTGTAAGGCAGGAGAGAATGATAGAGCTTTATCTGGAACAGCAGAACTTTTGGGATATTCGTCGTTGGAAACTGGGGGACAAGTATTTTAATGTGCCGGTAAAGGGTATGAATATTAATGCTACGGATATTAATGGATTTGCTACTGTGAAAACTCTTCCTGACGTGCGCAATTTTGATACTCCGCGCCAGTATTTGTTGCCGATTCCGGCTGAAGAGGTGAGCAAGAATCCTAATATGGTGCAGAATCCTAATTATTAATTAAATTTTAGCATGACTGTTATGAAGAAAAATATTTTTTTATTGGTTGTCACTCTACTCTTGGCTGGGTTCGCTGGTTGCAGTGACGAAGATACAAAGTCTGTTGTTCCTTCTGATGTGATTGATTTAAGTGCCGATACTCAAGATAAGCCCGGTTATATTGTGCTTCGTTGGGTTACGCCTGATGATAATACAATCAGATATATAAAGGTATCTTATTATGATTATTTATTGGAACAGGATGTGGTAAGGCTGGCAAGTGTTTATGCGGATAGTGTGTTGATTCCGGATACGCGTAAAAAGTTCGGAGAATATGAATTTAAGGTACGGTCTTATAGTGATACGGGTGATGCGGGAAATATCCAGACAATCAAGGCTGTTTCGGAACCGGCTAAGGTGCAAATTGTGTTTGGAGAGTCCAGACAATTGGCATTGACCGAGGATCAGTTGTCGACGAATGCTCAGGAAGCTTCGGAAGGACCTATAGCGAATCTTATTGACGGGAATACCGGCTCATATTTTCATACAGCCTGGAGCGGGACTGTTCCTGCGTCTCCTCACTGGTTCCAGATAGATACAAAAAAAGAAATCACTTACTTTAAGTATGAGTCGGTGGCACGCAATGGAAACAACATTCCTGATGATGTGGATATTATGGGTAGCAATGACGGAGTCAATTTTGAGTTGATTGAGAATCTCACAAAGGCTAAGAATGGAATGTTGATGAGTACAACTCCATATATGTCTCCTGTTTTGGGAGATAATTCCAAGCCCTATCGTTATATACGCTATTCGGTAAACCATACAAATACAGGTTCTGTCTTTTTCAGTATGGCGGAATTCAAATTATTTGAGGTTAATGCAAGTGTTGTTGATCCTGAAGCTGATTAGTGGGAAGCGTAGCATGCAGAGATTGAAATAATCGGATAGATTTTGTCTTGCAGACAAATCAGGCGGAAATATGAATATTTCTTTTCAGGGATAATATTGGATTTCCGCCTTTTTTATGGGTGTTTTGAATAAAGTTACATAATAATAAGATTTCGGCAAATGGTAAACAGTCATATAAAAAAATATTTATTTGTCTTTTTCATACTTGTACATTGGGCAGTTGCTTTTTCTTGTACAAGTGATGATGAGGTGCTGGAGGTGGTCGAGTTGTCCGTTAATAAGGAAGTGGTGGACTTCAAATGTGAAGCCGGCACGCAGAACATAACGGTTTCGACGAATGCTCCGATTTGGGAGGCTACGGCGGATAAGAGCTGGTGTACGCTTTCTGTGGCAGGAAAGATTCTGAAAATTTTCGTAGACGAAAGTGAAGAAAGATTGGTGCGTGAGGCTGTCATAACAATAACGGCGGAAGGCTTGAAAAAGACGGTTAAAGTTCGTCAGTTGGGATATGAGCCTGCTATATTGATTGATACAAACGTATTTGAAGTGGAAGTCATCGGGAAGGAGATTTCTTTCAATGTCACTACCAATGTGGAGGTAAATGCCGGGTTTCCTGATTGGATTTCTGAAAAAGTAAAATCCCGTGCACCGGAAATGGTGACATCAACTCATGCTTATGTGGTGAAAAGCAGTACATTGGATGAAAAGAGAGAGGGAACTATTGTTTTTACGGAAGTTTTGCCGGAAGGGGCTTCGGAAGAAAGTACTCCCGCTTCTGCTTCGGTTTTGATTGTACAGCACGGTCTGAATGAATATAATGGCGGTGCGGGAGAAGATATAGAAGGGGATATCAAAGTGAAAGTTGTGAGTGGTACTGATACTTCCCATCAGGGGGAAGATGCTATCGGAAAGTCTTTTGACGGTGATTATACTACGTTGTATCATTCGAGCTGGTCTAATGGCGGAGCGAATTATTTCCCAATTACGCTGACTTATAATTTTGCGGAAGCCTCTGATGTGGATTATCTGATTTATTATCCCCGTCCGTCAGGGTATAATGGTAATTTTAAGGAGGTGGAAATTCAGTATTCGGAAGATGGAAATGTATTTACGAAGTTGCTTGACAAGGATTTTGAGGGAGCGGCAACAGCAGCCAGAGTCACTTTTGACAATACGGTTCGGGCTAAGTCTTTCCGTTTTATCGTGAAAAGCGGTGCGGGAGACGGTCAGGGATTTGCTTCCTGTGCCGAAATGGAGTTTTATGCCAAGAATCTGAATGCTTTTGATTATTCCACTCTTTTTGAGGATGAAACGTGTAGCAACCTGAAAGCGGGAATCACGGAAGCGGATATCGAGAATTGTAAATATCCTTTTTTCAAGAATCTGGCGTATTATATGCTCAAGGATAAGTATGACAGAAATTTCCGTGTGGCGGACTATAAGGCGTTTCCAAATCCGGATATCCAGTCGGAAACTCACAAGACAAATCCGTACAGCCTTCTTGATAATCCGACGGGAATCTCGGTGAAAGAAGGAGAGACTCTGGTAGTAATGGTGGGCGATACATACGGACAGAACGTTGGAATGAAGGTACAGAATCTGGACGCACCGGGAGGTGACGGTTTCGGAGGAGTTACGTATCCGTTGTATCAAGGCATTAATAAGTTGACAATGACTGGAAAGGGACTGGTGTATGTGATGTATCATACCAAGACATTGGTAGAGGCGGAAACGGCACGGCCTGTTAAGATTCATTTTGCTTCGGGCACGGTGAACGGTTATTTTGATTCGCAGAATGTAGAGCATCGGGGGCGTTGGAGTGAATTGCTGGGTAAAGCTACGGACAAATATTTTGATGTGGTGGGGCGGTATGCGCATCTGACATTTGAGACCAATGACTTCAGGAAGTATGCTGCTACAAACGGTAATGAATTGATTGATCTTTATGATAAGATTGCTCACAGTGAAATGCAACTTCTCGGCTTGGAGAAATATGGCAAGATGTTCGGGAACAGAATCTATCTCAATGTCATGTATCACTCTTTTATGTACGCAACTGCTTATCATACGGCTTATAATCAGACGACTATGGGAGATGTGTGTGATCCTGATGTCTTGAAAACTACCGGCTGCTGGGGGCCTGCTCACGAAATCGGGCATTGCAACCAGACTCGTCCGGGGATCAAGTGGATAGGACTGACGGAGGTGACTAATAATATCATGTCCGAGTATGTGCAGACCACGGTTTTCGGCCAACCTTCCCGAATACAGACCGAGGATATGGGAGCGGTTTACCGTAACAGGTATTCGAAGGCATGGAACGGCATTATTGTTCCGAAAGCTTCTCATGCTGATTTTACAAATCTGGATGATTCGAATGATGTGTTTTGCAAGTTGGTGCCTTTCTGGCAATTGGAACTTTACTTTGGTAAGGTACTTGGACTGACTCCTCTTCAGCAGTCGGACTGTGGCGGCTTTTATCCGGAGGTTTTCGAGTATGCCCGTACCAAAGATTATAGCGGCATGAGTGAAGGGGAAATCCAATTGGATTTCGTGTATAATTGTTGTGTGGCAGCCCGGTTGAATTTGCTTGATTTCTTTGAAAAATGGGGATTTCTGACTCCAGTGGACAGGCTGATTGAAGATTATGATACGAAAACCTTGAAAGTGACTGAAGGTATGGTGGATGCACTGAAGAAGAAAGTGGAGAGTCTGGGATATAGTAAATTGCAGGATACAGCCCTTGAATATATATCGGATAATACATGGGAACTGTACAAGACCAAGCCACAGGTTATACCTGGAGCAAGTGCAACCCGAAGCGGCAATACCATTACAATAAAGAATTGGCAGAATGTAGTGGTTTATGAAGTGAGGGATGAGGCGGATAATCTTGTCTTTGTTTCCAGTGGTGAAACGACACCTTCTGCTACCGATATGTTTACGCTTTCCGGTAACTGGAATGATGGTTATAAACTTTATGCTGTTTCGGCAGCAGGCAAACGGACTGGGATTCTGGTTGCCAATTGACTGATGTTATAAATTTTGCCATAGATTGATACAAGGCTGTTTTTTCGGATAACTGTGACGGCTGTGTTAATCTATGGCATTTTTCATGCTTTTTATAGATGTAGTTCTCGGTAAAAATATTATCTTTGTGTACAGCAAGATTTTATACAATATGAAGGAAGAAGAGTTGATAGAGCAAGTGAAAAATGGTAATAATATAGCTTTTGCTGCATTATATGATTACTATTGGCAGAAAGTCTATAATTTTACCAAGCTATATGTAACTTCTTCTGATAGTATTTCTGAAATTGTGCAGGATGTTTTTGTGAAGTTCTGGGAATCACGCCATTTATTGGATAGTAACAGGAAGGTGGAGGGCTTTTTATTTATTATTACCCGGAATATCATTTTTAATAAGGCACGTAGCAGGATGCGTGAAGATATGTTCAAAATGACGGTATTACGTTCCATTGAGAATGAAGAGCCGTATAATCAGGAAGACCGGATGGTGGCTGAGGATTTGAAGGAATATATCGACCGGTTGATCGCTGTTCTGCCAGAAAGACAACGTGAGATATTTTTAATGAGCAGGGAGGAGAATATGACTTATCGGGAGATTGCCCTTCGCTGCGGGATCGGTGAAAAAGCCGTAGAACGGCATATTCACCTCACCTTGAAATTTTTGAAAAAGAATCTTCTTTTATTCATGTTGTTTTCCATGCTCCCCGAGTGAAGTCGGGTATACTCATCGGCATGCTTCCATTCAACACGGATTTTTCGCTTAATTCTGTGATACATGACCATTCGGCAGCGTCGTACACGTCCATATCCAGTGGAAGCCCGTTGCGCAGGCAGTAGATAAGGCGGTAATCCATCACGTAGTTCATTTCATTGGGTAGTCCCTTGCGGTGTGCTTCTTCACCGATAGTTGCGCTGAATGGGTGTTTGTATCGTGCCATCATTTTTTCTAATCTTTCTCCGGCAAGCGGTGTGTCGCCGTTCGGATCCAGTGTTATGCATGGAACCGGATATTTCTGCGCAAATCCCAATGTGCCGCATACTGTTTGCAGACGGCTGTAAGGACGCGGAGTGGATACGCTGTACTGAAGCATGATTGTTTTTCCCTTGACCGTATGGATAAGCGTTGTATTGACATCCCCCAATTGATATTTCTGACAAGCTTCCGGTGAGTACTCACCAAACATCCGGCGGGCATATTCGCTCATTCCTGCCTGATGGGTAGACATGGAAACAAGATATTCCATCCGGTCGCTACGGTGAATGTCGAGAATCTGACAGGCAGGACCCAGACCATGGGTAGGGTAGGGATTGCCGGTATGTTCGATGCTGTATCTTTTTCCCCAATGATTGTGGTAGCCGCCTTCGCTTTCTTCGGCAAAATACATCGAACGAAGGTCGTGAATGTAAGCTCCTTCTACATGCATGATTTCTCCAAGTATTCCCCGGCGAGCCATATTAAGTGTAGTCAATGCGAAAGGGTCGTAACAGCAGTTCTCTAACATGATGCAGTGGCGGCGGGTTCTCTCCGCTGTGTCCACTAGTTGCCAACATTCATCCACGCTCATGGCCGCCGGAACTTCAATGGCTACGTGTTTCTTACATTCCATGGCGAAGGTAGCCATCGGTGTATGCATCAGCCAGTCGGTACAGATGAAGACCAAATCCAATCCATCCGATTCGCACATCTTTTTCCAACCGTCCGTTCCGGTATATCCGATAGCTTCGGGGCGGTCTGCTTCTTTTAGTAGTTGTTGGGCTTTGTGAAGGTTGCCTTCCCTGATTTCGCAGAGAGCTTTTATCTCCACGCCTTCTATTTGGAGATAACGTTGGAGGGTGAGCAATCCCCGGTTACCCAATCCTATAATTCCGATACGAACGGTTGGGATAGGGGGATGCGCTAACCGGAGCACGTGAGTTTGTGTCAGAGAATCTTTCATAATCATAGCGGTCTGAAGTAAAACAAAAAAAGAGAATCCAATTTCTCAGATTCTCTTTGGAGAGCGGAAGACGGGGCTCAAACCCGCGACCCTCAGCTTGGAAGGCTAATGCTCTATCAACTGAGCTACTTCCGCAATTTTTGTGGGCAAAGATGGATTCGAACCACCGAAGTCGAAAGACAGCAGATTTACAGTCTGCCCCATTTGGCCACTCTGGTATTTGCCCTTTTTTGCTTTTGAGATAGTTTGTTTCTCAATTGCGGTGCAAAGATACAACTATTTATTTAAACTCCAAACAAAATCTATCATTTTTATTGCAGAAATTGCACATTCGTCTCCTTTGTTACCTAGCTTGCCACCGGCGCGATCCTCTGCTTGCTCCATTGTATTAGTGGTAATTAATCCGTAAATAACTGGTATATCGCCAGTTGCGTTTAATTCGGTAATTCCTTGAGTGGCTCCCATACAAACATAATCAAAATGTGGAGTATCTCCCTTAATTACGCAACCAATTGCAATAATTGCATCGATATCGCAATTTTCCATCATTTGGTTCGCACCGAAAGTTAGTTCAAAACTTCCCGGAACTGTTTTCACCAGAATATTTTCTTCTTTTGCTCCGTGTTTTTTCAATGTTTCGACTGCGCCTTTCAGCAAAGCACCTGTAATATTATAGTTCCATTCGGATACGACAATGCCGAATTTCATATCTTCAGCGTTCGGAACGGAGTTGAAATCGTATTCGGATAAATTATGATAAGCTGTTGCCATAATAAATTGAGAATTAAAAATTAAAAAATGAAAGTTTTAGAAAGGATTGAGAAAAAAGGCACGGATTACACGGATTTCACGGTTGTAGTTGATAACTGTTTTAATCCGTGTCAATCTGTGTAATCCGTGCCTGAATATCCTATATATAATAAGGTATATTATTTCTTCATCAGTTTGGCCTGCTCGATATATTTGTCGATGTCCATAGCTTGGTAAGACTGGAAGTATTTATCCTTGATCTTAGTGTAAGCTTTTATAGCATCGTCAAATTTGTTTTGTTTCACCAGGATTTCTCCGGCTTGTACCAAGAAGATCGGGCTCAATGTGTTGTTGTCAGCTTTGTCTGCTGCCGAGAGCAAAGTAGAGGCTGCTTTATCCAGTTGGCCGAGTTGTGCATAGCAGTTGCCTGCGGCACCCAGAATTGCGGGAGCAACCATCTGGTCTTTTCCGTTAAAGTCATCCAGCATCTTCACTGCTTCTTCGTATTTGCCGAGTTGTGCATAGCAAATACCTGCGTATGCTTTTGCCAGGTTAGCTGCTTTTGTTCCGCTGTAGTCGTCAGCTACTTTCAGGAAACCGACGAAACCGATGCTGTCACCGTTCAGTGCTTGCTCGAAAGCATCCTGCTCAAAGTATTCCTGTCCTTTGAAGAGGGCTGCCTGTGCTTTTTCTTCACGTGGTTCAGCATAGAGGTTCTTGTACATGATAATACCTGCTACAATAATGATTACAGCAACAACACCGCCGATGATTGCGTTTTTGTACTTGATAAGAAATGCTTCCGATTGTGTCAGTGCATCTTCTACGTTCAGATGTTCATTCTGATTTTTCTGTTCTGCCATTTTATATGATTCTTTTTGTTATTATTCACGGTTTGATATTTCGACTCGCAAAATTAGTTTTTTTATATCTACAAATGAAATTTAGAGCCATCTTTTTTTGTTTTACACCCGAAAACCACGAAAATCTTGCTACTTTTGTGAGCAAATTAACGCGTACATAATGATACTGAAACGAATATCCATATTAAACTATAAGAATTTGGAAGAGGTGGAGTTGGGATTCTCTGCCAAACTGAATTGTTTTTTCGGGCAGAATGGGATGGGAAAGACGAATCTGCTGGATGCAGTGTATTTTTTGTCTTTCTGCAAAAGTTCCGGCAATCCGATTGATTCACAGAATATTCGTCACGAACAGGACTTCTTTGTTATCCAGGGTTTTTATGAAGCTGAGGACGGAACTCCTGAGGAGATATATTGCGGGATGAAGCGTCGTTCAAAGAAGCAGTTCAAGCGTAACAAGAAGGAGTATAGCCGTTTTTCCGATCACATCGGTTTTCTGCCTTTGGTGATGGTGTCGCCTGCCGACTCTGAATTGATAGCCGGGGGAAGTGATGAACGTCGTCGGTTTATGGATGTCGTGATTTCCCAGTATGATAAGGAGTATCTGGATGCGTTGATACGGTATAACAAAGCATTGACACAACGCAACACTTTATTGAAAAGTGAGTTCCCTGTGGAAGAAGAATTGTTTCTGGTATGGGAAGAAATGATGGCGCAGGCGGGTGAAGTCGTATTCAGGAAACGTGAGGCGTTTATCAAAGAGTTTATTCCCATCTTCCAGTCTTTCTATTCTTTCATTTCACAGGATAAGGAACAGGTCGGATTGTCTTATGAGTCTCATGCACGGGATGCTTCTTTGATGGAAGTGCTGAAGCAAAGCAGGGAACGGGACAAGATTATGGGATTCTCCTTGCGGGGGATTCATAAAGATGAGCTGAATATGATGCTGGGCGAGTTTCCAATAAAGAAGGAAGGGTCGCAGGGCCAGAATAAAACGTATTTGGTGGCATTGAAATTGGCACAGTTTGACTTTTTGAAACGTACCGGAAGGACTGTTCCTTTATTATTGTTGGATGATATTTTCGATAAACTGGACGCTTCGCGTGTGGAACAGATCGTTAAATTGGTTGCGGGAGATAACTTCGGGCAGATATTTATAACGGATACGAACCGGGAACATTTGGATCGCATCTTGCATAAGGTAGGCAGTGATTTTAAGATTTTCCGTGTGGAAGCAGGAGTAATTCACGAAATGGAAGCTGAATAATGAAACGTAACGATGCAGAACCAATAGGAAAACTGATTCAGCAGTTTCTTCGTCAGGAGAGTTTGGAATCTCCGTTGAACGAACAAAGATTGCTGGATGCCTGGCCCAAAATCCTGGGACCTGCGGCGGCTTATACCAACAATCTTTATATTCGTAACCAGACTTTATATGTGCATCTCACTTCCGCAGCTCTTCGTCAGGAATTGATGATGGGACGCGAAATGCTGGTACGTGCACTCAATGAAAAAGTGGGGGCTACGGTTATTACAAATATCATTTTCCGGTGAGGAAAGGTATCGTGTCTGTTACCTTTATTCCCGACTTCTTGAGTGTTTCGACTGCACGGTCATAATAGAATGGTGTTTCCAAATACTGATTATTATGTGCGTCTACTCCGATAATGGCAGTACAGCCTTCGTGAGCGGCTATTTCCCAGAAATCAGGGTGGGGAATGGTGGTAATTCCATGTTCGTCATTGTAATCTTCATAGCCGAGGTTATATTCCAACGGAAGGTTTAACCGTGCCGCTGTCCGGCAGATATGTCTGCTGACTAATTTGCAGTGACGGTCGAATCGGGGATAGGAACGCATGAATAAATCCGGGTGTGCCAAGTAAGCGAATAATCCGCTTTCCATCCCTTCAATGGCACTCTCTTCGTAAAGTTCGAGCATGTCTACTGTATCTGTATGCCGACCGAAGTAGGGGAATTTTTCATCTGTATGAAAATGGTGATTTCCGAAGATGATGTAATCCAATTGATATTCCTTGACGACTCCTTTCAACCAGTACAGGTAATCCGGGAAATATTCACATTCCAGCCCTATTTTTATGCTGATTTGTTCTTTGTACTTTTCCCGCAGCGAACGGAGGCTTTCTACATACTCCGGCAGTTCTTCGGGAGTCATGCGGATGTCGGATACATAATTGGTATTGTATTTCCACGGGGTATGGTCAGAGAATCCTAATTCCTGATAACCGCCTTTGATGGCGCTTAAAACAAATTCTTCGTCACTCCCTGTCGCATGATGGCAGCGGGTGGTATGGGTGTGATAATTCGTCCTCATTGTTTGTTATGATTATGTCCATGCGTACATCGTATGAATCCGCAGGAACTTCTTCTACTAATTGAAACGGAAAACAAATACCTGCTTTATAGGCTGACGGAATACGTGGCAGAAGGCGGTCATAATATCCCTTTCCCCGTCCCAACCGGTTACCTTTGGCATCAAAAGCAACTCCGGGAACGGCAATAAAGTCTATACTGGCATAGTCTGTGAATACTTCTCCGGTAGGTTCTTCTATTCCGTAACTACCGGTTGCCATGTCTTCAGGGCTGCTATATATGCGTAATTCCAAATCATCGCCTACGACTACCGGAAGCAGAATCCGTTTTTCATTACTCCATCTCCGGATAAACGTGTGTGTGTCTACTTCGTCTTTCAACGAATGATAGAGCAATATAGTATTTGCCGCCCTGAAAGCCGGATGGGCTTCGAGGGCGGCAAGTACTTTAGCTGATTGCAACTTCAGCATAGCTGAACCCTCGTGACGGGTCTTCAGTGATGCTATATACTTGCGCAGTTCTTTTTTTCTTTCCATCTTTCTTGTCCTTTGTCACTTCTTCCTCTTCCACTGCTACCGGAGCTTTAGGGAAGGCTTCTCCTTTTTCGAGTATCTCGATACCTTTATTGACAGTGGCGTCTGTCTTGTTGAAGTATTGGAGATAGGCTTCCAACCCTAGCATATTGTAGATGATGTTGCCATAGATATTCTTTTCCAGTAGCTTGTAGGATTTCTGGATAAGAATGTTTCTTCTTTTCACTCCCTTGCTGTCGGCAAAACGGACAAACTGTTCAACCAGACCCTGATGACGGAGATAGTTCAGTAACTCTTCTTCAGTCTCGTATTGGCTGAGTTTTTTCCGGTTATTATCCGTATATTGGAATGTAAACTGAATAGTCAGCCCACGGTTGATGACTGTAGAAAGATAGGAAGTGACTCCTGTCGTGTCTTGTGGCACGAATATATCGGGCATGATGCCGCCGCCGCCATATACAGTACGTCCCAGGCTCGTGTTATAACGTTCTTTCTCATTTTGCTTGATGCTGTCGCGAGAGAAGAACTCACCATGTTCGTAACGGTTGTATAAGTCGAGTTCGTAGTTACGGTCTTTTCCACTTTCGTAAGGACGTTGGATGCAGCGTCCGGATGGAGTGTAGTAGCGGGCAATCGTCAGGCGGATAGCCGAACCATCGCTGAAGTCGATAGGTTGTTGAACCAGTCCCTTGCCAAAGGAGCGGCGTCCTACTACTGTACCCCGGTCGTTGTCCTGAATAGCTCCGGTGAAGATTTCACTGGCAGAGGCAGAACCTTCGTCAATCAATACGACGAGCGGCATCTTCTGACAGCTACCTGTGCCGTTGGCAAATTCTTCCGCACGCGGATATTTGCGGCCTTGAGTATATACAATCAGTTTTCCTTCAGGCAGGAACTCATTAACCATGCGGATAGCGGCTTCCATATATCCACCGGTATTACCGCGCAGGTCGATAATCAGCCCTTTACATTTCTTATGGTTGAGTTGAGCCAATGCATTGAGCAGTTCTACATGAGTGGTACGGCCGAATTTGCTGACTTTTACGTAGCCGATATCATCGTTTACCATATAGGCTGCATCAACCGTATTTTGAGGAATGTCTCCACGGGTGATACTAAAGTTCAATAGATCTTTCTCTCCCATACGCTTGACTCCTAGCTTCACTTGGGAACCTTTAGGCCCTTTAAGGGTACGCATCGCCCGTTCATTAGTCACCTTTTTACCGACAAAGAGACTGTCGTCTACCATGACGATACGGTCGCCCGCCATCAGTCCTACTTTTTCGGAAGGGCCGCCCTGAATGACCGCATTTACATGGATGGTGTCATTCTGTATGGTGAATTGAATTCCGATTCCGCTAAAGCTGCCTTCCAGTTCTGAGTTGACTTCTTCAAGATTCTGGGCCGGGATGTAAGTTGAATGCGGATCAAGTTCGGCCAAAATCTGTGGCATCGCTTTTTCTACGAGATCGGTCATGTTAACAGTGTCTACATACTGGTCATCTACAATTCGCAGCAACGCATTCAGCTTGTTGGAAGAGCCGTTGATGATACCCAGGCGGTTGCCGGCGAAATGCTTGGCATAAAATGTGCCGATAAGAATCCCGAGAACCACGCTGACTGCTATGATGACAGGTGTGAAACGTGAAGAGTTTTTTGTACTCATGTCTATTCCTTTTTTAAAACGTTCGTCTTATTATTTGTTCGAAGCAGAATTATCATCCGGTTCTGTGTAGATGACCTCAATTCCTGCCCGTTTTAATAACTCTATTCCATCTTCCAGGCGATAATGCTCGGAGTAAACTACCCGCTTGATTCCTGCCTGTATGATTAACTTTGCACATTCGATGCAGGGGGAAGCCGTGACATACATCGTGGCTCCGTCACTACTGTTGTTTGAACGTGCTATTTTAGTAATGGCGTTTGCTTCCGCATGCAGGACGTATGGCTTTGTCAAGTTGTTTTCATCTTCGCATACGTTCTCGAAGCCGGAAGGCGTTCCGTTATACCCGTCGGAGATAATCATTTTATCCTTAACGATTAAGGCTCCTACTTTACGGCGTTGACAATAGGAATTTTCAGCCCAAATGCTAGCCATACGTATATAACGTTTGTCAAGTTCTAATTGTTTCTTTTCTGAGTCCATGTCGTTTTGCTGATTAGTTATTTACTACACGGAAAACCATACGGAAAGTTTGTTGGCTTCCGGCAGGCTTATATAAAAGGTATAAGTTTTTATTATCCCCTTCATACGATGTCGCATTGTTGAGGCCTTGTATGAAGCTTTTGGCTAGTTTGTCTCCACCATCATTTCCTTCGGTGATATTGGCGTTGAAGTCATTGTTTTTGCCGTTTGCGCTCCAGGTTCCTGCAAGGGAATAAGAAGCGACTACAGTTCCTCTTATTTTTCCACTGATGAGATCTCCTTCAGCTACGCCTTCAAATATGACATTGTATGTTCCATTTTTATTAAGCTCTTCAATACTTTTCTTTTTTTCCGCTTCATTCTCCCAAAAACCGAACATTTCGTGACCACCATCCACTGTGATATAGTTCAATTTCCACGTTTTTCCTGTAAAGATGGCAGCTACATCATCTGTATCGTTGCACCCTGCAAATAAGGGAAGCAATAGGAATAAACCTACTATTTGAAATATATTCTTCTTCATACCTAATATTTAATACTTGATACTTATTTCTTAATTCCGTTTCTGATTAATAAAGCGTCAATAGTCGGTTCCTGCCCGCGGAAGCGTTTGTAAAGCGTCATCGGATGCTCCGTACCCCCTTTAGACAGGATATTGGTGCGGAACGAGTCAGCAACTTCCTGATTGAATATCCCTTTTTGCTTGAATAGTGAAAAAGCATCAGCATCCAGTACTTCCGCCCATTTGTAGCTGTAATATCCTGCGGCATATCCACCTGCAAAGATATGTGAGAATTGAGTGCTCATACAAGCTTCTTGTACTATCGGCAGTATCTGCGTCTTTTTCCATGCTTCCTGTTCATAGGCTTTCACATCTCCCTCAAAAGGGGTAGTGCGAGTGTACCATGCCATATCAAGCAGTCCGAAACTTAACTGTCTCAGGCAGGCGTATGCAATATTGAAATTCGAAGCGTCTACCAGACGCTTGATTAATTCATCCGGCAAGATTTCTCCAGTCTGATAATGACGGGCGAAAGTATTCAGAAAGTCCTTCTCAATGGCGAAATTCTCCATAATCTGTGAAGGAAGTTCTACAAAGTCCCAATATACATTTGTACCGCTTAAACTCTTATAGGTAGAGTTGGCAAACATGCCATGCAGGCTATGCCCGAATTCATGCAGGAATGTTTCCACTTCGTTGAATGTCAACAGGGCAGGTTTGTTCTCGGTCGGCTTGGTGAAGTTCATTACTACAGATACATGCGGACGGCTGTTCTCACCCGTCTGTTGATTTATCCATTGGTCTTTGTAACTTGTCATCCAGGCACCCGAACGTTTTCCGAGACGTGGATGGAAGTCTGTATATAAGACAGCCAGGAATTTTCCGTCTTTATCGAATACTTCGAAAGCTTCTACATCTTTATGGTAAACAGGAATTTCCGTATTCTTCCGGAATGTGATTCCATACAGCTTTTCCGCCAGTCCGAATACCCCTTTCTTTACTTGTTCGAGTTCAAAGTAGGGGCGGAGCATTTCTTCGTTGATATTGAATTTTTTGTCTTTCAGCTTGTTGGAATAATAGCTCCAGTCCCAAGGCATTACCACAAAATCGTCTCCTTGCTCCTGACGGGCCAGTTCCTGTACTTCTTTGTATTCCTGCTGTGCGGTGGGGGTATATGCTTCCAAAAGTTGATTGAGTAGCTTATATACAGATTCACTGTTTTCAGCCATCCTTTTCACGAGCATATATTCCGCATAATCTTTATATCCCAACAGTTGGGCTATCTTCATGCGTGTATTGGCTATCTTCTTCACGATTTCGATGTTGTTGAACTCATTATCGTGCGTACATTTAGTATTAAAAGCCATATACAGTCTTTGGCGTAAGTCGCGGTTATCTGCATATGTCATAAAAGGGACATAGCTTGGTGCATGAAGCGTGAACGCCCATCCTTCCTTATCTTCGTTTTTCGCTGTTTCAGCAGCGGCTTCTACGATAATGTCGGGTAATCCGGCAAGACTTTCCTTTTTTGTCAACAACATCTGGTAACGGTTCGTCTCTTTCAGGTTGTTTTCGCTGAAGTCAAGCGTCAGTTTGCTCAATTCCGTTGTCAGCCGGCGGTATTCTTCCCGTGCTTCGCCTTCCAGATTGGCACCGTGGCGGACGAAACTGTTATAGGCATTTTCCAGTAGCTTGCTTTGCTCCTGTGTAAGTTTTAAGTTTTCTTTTTGGTTATACACTTCTTTCACGCGTGCGAAAAGCTTTTCGTTCAGCGTGATGTTGTTACTATGCTCGCTAAGTAACGGCATGATTTTTTGAGCCAGTTCCTGCAGGTCATCGTTTGTCTCTGCGCTGAGCATATTCCCGAAAACGGCTGCCACTCTATCCAATAAATCTCCCGAATTTTCGAAAGCTTCTATTGTATTGCTGAAAGTCGCTTTTTCCGGATTCTGTATGATAGCATCTATTTCTGCATTCTGCTGCTTGATTCCTTCAAGGATGGCAGGTTCATAGTGTTCGGTTTTTATCCGGTCAAAGGGCACGGTTCCGTGCGGTGTCTGGTATTGCCCGAAGAAAGGATTCTGGGCATTTGTTATATTGTTCATGGTGCAAACTAGTATCAATGTTATTAATAATCTCTCCATAGAAATACAAAACTACTAAAATTGTGGCTGATTCAACGGATAACCGCTTGCTTTTTAACAATATATAAAATGAATACAAAAAAACCGCCACGGTTACCCGCAGCGGTTTCTTATATGTTAATCTTCTAATTAAGCGTTAACTGATGCCATGTGAGCGATCAAGTCAAGAACTTTGTTAGAGTAACCGATTTCGTTGTCATACCAAGATACAACTTTAACGAATGTATCAGTCAAAGCGATACCAGCTTTAGCATCGAAGATAGAAGTACGAGCGTCACCCAAGAAGTCAGAAGAAACTACTGCATCTTCAGTGTAACCCAGGATACCTTTCAATTCGCCTTCAGAAGCTTCTTTCATAGCAGCGCAGATTTCAGCGTAGCTAGCAGGTTTAGCCAAGTTAACTGTCAAGTCAACTACAGATACATCCAAAGTCGGAACACGCATAGACATACCAGTCAGTTTGCCGTTCAATGCAGGGATAACTTTACCTACAGCCTTAGCAGCACCAGTAGAAGAAGGGATGATGTTGCCAGAAGCAGCACGACCACCTCTCCAGTCTTTCATAGAAGGACCGTCAACTGTTTTCTGAGTAGCAGTTGTAGAGTGAACTGTAGTCATCAAACCGTCAAGGATACCGAACTTGTCGTTCAATACTTTAGCGATAGGAGCCAGACAGTTAGTAGTACAAGAAGCGTTAGATACGAATTGAGTACCTTTCACGTATGTTTTTTCGTTTACACCGCAAACGAACATCGGAGTATCATCTTTAGAAGGAGCTGACATTACAACGTATTTTGCACCAGCTTCGATGTGAGCCTGAGCTTTGTCTTTGCTCAAGAATAAACCTGTAGATTCAACAACGTATTCAGCTTCTACTTCATTCCATTTCAAGTCAGCCGGATTTCTTTCAGCTGTGATACGGATAGCTTGACCGTTAACAATCAATTTACTGTTTTCAACATCTGCTTCGATAGTACCATCGAACTGACCGTGCATTGTATCATATTTCAGCATATAAGCCAAGTAATCAACCGGGCAAAGGTCATTGATACCTACGATTTGAATATCGTTTCTTTTCATTGCAGCGCGGAAAACGAAACGTCCGATACGTCCGAATCCATTAATACCTACTTTAATCATTTTGTTTAAACTTTTAAGGGTTTTATAATATTTGTTCAAATATCTCTCAGCCTCCGCACTTGTTTTATTTTCAAATGCGGTGCAAAATTACAAAAATGTTTTTATATTCGCACATTAAATTCACATTAAATATTGAAAAAGATGGGAAAGAGTACATTTTTACAGGACTTTAAGGCGTTTGCAATGAAAGGCAACGTTATCGACATGGCTGTCGGTGTAGTTATTGGTGGTGCGTTTGGAAAAATCGTATCGTCATTGGTGGCTAACGTAATCATGCCCCCGATCGGTTTATTGGTTGGTGGTGTGAACTTTACGGATTTGAAATGGGTAATGAAAGCGGCTGAGGTAGGAGCCGACGGCAAGGAGATTGCGCCGGCGGTATCTTTGGATTACGGTCAGTTCTTGCAGGCTACTTTTGATTTCCTTATCATTGCTTTTGCTATATTCTTATTTATACGTTTGCTGACTAAGCTGACAACGAAGAAAAAAGAAGAAGCTGCGGCAGCACCTCCCGCTCCTCCTGTGCCGACGAAAGAGGAAATATTGCTGACGGAGATTCGCGATTTACTGAAAGAAAAGAATAGTTGAACCTAATAAAATAAGGAGATTCCAAGTGTTATCTTGTGAATCTCCTTATTTTTCTCTTCATTATTAATATAGATTGCGCACTTTTTTCTACTTTTGCAAACCAATTTATTTAAAATCCAACCATTAATATGCAGGAAAAGATAATAATTCTTGATTTCGGCTCGCAGACGACACAGCTTATAGGCCGTCGTGTCCGCGAATTGGATACGTATTGTGAAATAGTTCCTTACAACAAATTTCCTAAAGATGACATCTCGGTTAAGGGAGTCATTCTTTCCGGAAGTCCTTTTTCAGTCTATGATAAAGATGCTTTTAAAGTCGATTTAAGTGAAATTCGTGGCAAATATCCCATATTAGGTATCTGTTATGGTGCGCAGTATCTGTCGTACACCAATGGCGGAAAAGTTGAACCGGCCGGTACACGTGAGTACGGACGTGCACATCTGGCTTCTTTTTGCAAGGATAATGTGTTGTTGAAAGGAGTTCGTGAGGGTTCGCAGGTATGGATGAGTCATGGGGATACGATTACTGCTATCCCTGATAATTTCAAGAAAATAGCTTCGACGGATAAAGTGGAGATTGCGGCCTATCAGATAGAGGGTGAAAATGTGTGGGGCGTGCAATTCCATCCGGAAGTGTTCCATAGTGAAGATGGGACACAAATTCTGAAGAACTTTGTGGTGAATGTTTGCGGTTGCAAGCAGGACTGGTCGCCGGCTTCTTTCATTGAAAGCACAGTAGCTGAATTGAAAGAGCAGTTGGGTGACGATAAGGTAGTACTCGGTTTGAGCGGTGGAGTTGATTCTTCCGTAGCTGCGGTATTGCTGAACAAGGCTATCGGTAAGAACCTGACTTGTATCTTCGTAGACCATGGCATGCTGCGTAAGAATGAATTCAAGAATGTGATGACTGATTACGAATGTCTCGGTCTGAACGTAATCGGGGTGGATGCCAGTGAGAAATTCTTTTCGGAATTGGCTGGTGTGGCTGAACCGGAGAAAAAGCGCAAGATTATAGGTAAGGGCTTTATTGACGTGTTCGATGTAGAAGCTCACAAGATAAAAGATGTGAAATGGCTGGCTCAAGGTACGATTTATCCGGACTGTATCGAGTCATTGTCTATCACAGGTACGGTGATTAAGAGCCATCACAATGTAGGTGGTCTTCCCGAAAAGATGAATCTGAAGTTGTGTGAGCCGCTTCGTTTGTTGTTCAAGGATGAAGTTCGCCGTGTAGGTCGCGAATTAGGTATGCCTGAACATCTGATTACCCGCCATCCGTTCCCCGGGCCGGGTCTGGCTGTACGTATTTTGGGTGATATTACTCCGGAGAAAGTGCGTATCGTACAAGATGCTGACGATATCTTCATTCAGGGATTGCGTGACTGGGGATTGTATGATAAGGTCTGGCAGGCAGGAGTTATCCTGTTGCCGGTGCAGTCTGTCGGTGTAATGGGGGATGAACGTACTTATGAAAGGGCGGTCGCCTTGCGTGCCGTGACATCTACGGATGCCATGACTGCCGACTGGGCGCATTTGCCTTATGAATTTTTGGGTAAAGTTTCGAATGATATTATTAATAAGGTGAAAGGCGTGAACCGTGTAACCTATGATATCAGTTCCAAACCGCCTGCAACCATTGAATGGGAATAACAAATACCGGTTATAGAAAAAGGAAGCTTCAAAGCTTCCTTTTGATTTTTTTATTTGGGCACGGATTTCACGGATAACACGGTTCTGATTAAATGAATACCGTGAAATCCGTGCCTGAACTTATTCGCTTGTCAACTTTTGTGCATCCGGAATAAGAATCTCTTTCCGGCGTAATTCAAGCAAACCACTATCTTGTAATTCATTAAGCGCTTTGGAAGTATTCAACCGCGTATCATCCAAATAACGGGCAAGGTCGTCCATCTTTACTTTGAATATCTTTTCTCCCTGTGGCTTCTCGCAATGTAGCAGGAAAAAGCGAATGATTTTATCCTTTAAATCCTGTGTAGGCTCTTCCCATAAGCGTGAATAAAGATTTTGTGCCCGGTTGCTGACAATATTCATGTAGTTGAGCCGGAAAATCTCGTATTTGAACAGGTCGCTGAGTACAAACACTTTGCTGATGCTTACTGTATGTGCTTCCGTGTGCGCTATATAAGAAGAATTATAATTCGTATTCATTCCGAATAACGACTGCGGCTCTATCAGGTAGGGCGCTTCCATTTGTTCAATGACAGTGTAAATGTTTTCTTTAGAATTGGTGACAATTGAAACCTCGCCTTTTAGCAGAAAGCGGAGTTGTGTACAAGGAGTACCACTTTCAATGATAGTTTCTCCCGCTCTATGCTTGATAAAGTGTAGCTTTACCTTATCCAGTATACTGGTGAAATCTTCATGACAAAGACCTTGGAATAAAGGCAATTGGAGCAAAGTGTCGAACATTGTTTCCATACGTCGTAATCTCTTGTTAATCGTACAAATTTACTCATAATACAATACTACTGTCAATATATACCTTTTCTTTTTGTTTTTTTTATTGTTTGAATGCATAAAAATAGAGTATATTTGCAGAAAAAAGGAGGAAATTATGTTTGCAGGTTTTGATTGGCAGCAGATGGTCAGTGCATTTATTGTACTTTTTGCGGTAATAGATATTATTGGCTCCATACCTATTATAATAAACCTAAAGGAAAAAGGGAAGGATGTGAATGCAACGAAAGCTACTGTCATCTCTTTTGCCCTCTTGATAGGATTTTTCTATGCGGGAGATATGATGCTGAAACTCTTCCATGTAGATATTGAATCTTTTGCCGTTGCCGGTGCGTTTGTTATTTTCCTCATGTCTTTGGAAATGATTCTGGACGTTGAAATTTTCAAGAATCAAGGACCTATCAAAGAAGCCACTCTAGTACCGCTTGTCTTTCCTTTGCTGGCAGGTGCCGGAGCTTTCACTACATTGCTTTCTCTTCGGGCGGAATATGCCAGTATTAATATCATCATTGCATTGGTTTTGAATATGATTTGGGTGTATTTCGTCGTTAGTATGACCGGGCGTGTGGAACGTTTTCTCGGAAAAGGCGGTATCTATCTTATCCGTAAATTCTTCGGTATTATCCTGCTGGCTATTTCAGTGAGGCTGTTTACGGCAAATATAACGTTGCTGATTGAAGCGTTACATAAATCCTAAGTATTATTTTCCCTCTTTTTTGCTTTTTACTTGTTCTTTTTATATATTTGGCGGTTTTACTCGAACTCTCACTGAAGTGAGGACGTTGAGTTATCAAGAAATCGGTGAAGCAGTATAAAGTCACGGTATTTTCTTGAAAGTAATTAACTCGAAAAAATAAACCACCAAATCATTCGCAGATGAAGACGCATAAAGATAGTTCGAAGATTACGATGGATGAATTTGACAGGATATATGATAAATATTATCCTCAACTCTTTTACTATGCCTATGGTTTTGTGGAAGACTCAGAGATCTGTCGTGATATTGTATCAGATGTGTTCGGTCAGGCATGGGAAAATGTAGAGCGTTTGGAAAATGCTACTGTAGGTAGTTTCCTGTATTCGTGCGTACGGAATAAATGTATTGATTATTTGAGACATGACCAGGCTGCCCGGCAGTATGCGGAATATTTGCAAGAGGCAGTAGAAGATGAAGAAGGATTGACTCCGGAGGAATACGAGGAACGAATGAACAATGTGAAACAGATTATATCGGAATTACCGCCTCGTACGCGTTTTGTTTTGGAACAGTGTTATTTTAATAATAAAAAATATAGGGAAGTAGCAGAAATTCTCGATGTCACTTCGAGTGCGGTAAAGAAACATATTATGAAGGCGCTGGCTATACTTCGTGAACGTTTATCTGTTATAAAACCGTAAAAAAAGTACCTCAAAAAGGATCGACTCCGTATAAATATAAAAGACAGTTGTAGTAATATGATAGAAGATATAAATGATAAAGAAGATATTCGCCTGATATTAGATTATAAACGGGCCATGGCTATGGATAAGGTTCCTCTTCCTGATATGGAAGAGGAGCGGAAGCGTTTTTGGGAGAAGCAAAAACAAGTGCGTCCCTCCTCCCATGAAATGCAACAGAACGTAAATATTAAGATGTTACGTTTGAAACGCTGGTGTATTGTTGCATCGGTAGCGGCTGTACTTTTTCTCGGATTATTTTTAGGTGTCTTCTTTTATCATCCTTCTGTAGTGCAGGTTCAAGTATTTGCTGCCGATAAATCGGCAGTGGATCCAAAGTTGAATTTTGGAGATATTACTTATATAATTAAGGAAGAAACACCGGACCAAGAGTTATATGCTCATGGAATAATTGCTACCCGTAAATCTATTGATTTGAGTACAAAGAAAGCTGCAACCTTGCCTATTGAAGAGCAATTACAAACGTTGACCACTCCTTGCGGGCAGGATTATACGGTTACTCTTTCCGACGGGACTACTGTTTTGCTTAATGCTGCCAGTCAATTGATTTTTCCGGATGTTTTTGTGAAAGAACAGCGCATTGTCTATTTGAAAGGAGAAGCCTATTTTGATGTAGCTCCTGATAAAGAACATCCTTTTATTGTAAAAACGGACTATTTTGAAACGGTAGTTCTCGGAACAAAGTTCAATGTGCGTTCCTACTCTAAACTTGATGCTCATGTTACTTTATTGGAAGGTAAAGTGACTGTTGCCAACGATATGGCGCCTGCGTTGACTTTACAGCCGGAAGAACAAGCGTCGCTGACGGAAGATGGGATGTTAAGAAAACAAGCGGTAGACATTTACCCCTATCTGGAATGGCAGAACGGCTATTTCTATTTTGACAATGTGTCGCTTGTAGAGATAATGCAGGAGTTGGGACGTTGGTACAATGTAGATGTGGTATTTGAGAATGATGAGATGCTCGATTATAAAATGCATTTTGTGGCCAGTCGTACGGAAAGTCTGATGTATGCAGTCCGTAACTTGAATGCACTCGGTATATTTTATGTAACTTTGGATGGAAACCGAATAATAATTCAGTAAAATCTATCATCTGTTAACTTTTTGATGTTTTTCTTTTAAAACTTGGTACCCGATTATCGTTGATTACGTATTATTTGTGACTTTACATTTAAATTAGCAAATAGTATATGATGAAACGATTGAATGAAGAGCGTAGAGAAAGACCGTGTATACAGAGTTGGAAGTATCTGGTCGGTTTCCTGTTAATGTTTGCCTTTGTTACAGGATTGGCAGCGCAGGAGAAAGAGAAAAAGGTCACGATGAAATGCGTGAATGAGAAGTTGACAGATGCTTTAAAAAGGGTAGAAAAGCAATCTAGTTACAAAATTGTATTTAGTTACAATGAACTCCACTCCATTCGTGTTAATGCTTCTATTCAGGAGTTGACAGCTCCGGAAGCTGTGAAAAAACTCATTGCCGGTCAGCCAGTTAAAAGTTCGGTTGATGGCAGATATATCCATGTGTTTCTAAAAAAAGATAAAAAGGAAGCTTTAGAGAAAGGATTATTAAGAGGGCAGGTAGTGGATGAAAATGATGAACCGCTGCCCGGTGTGTCTGTCAGGGTGAAGAATGGTCGTTCTACAGGTACACTGACGGATTTGAATGGCTGTTTTTCTATCCCCGTAAAGGAAGGACAGAGTGCTATGCTGACTTTTTCTTTTATAGGCAAAAAGACAGTGGAAAAAATGGTGAATGACGGTTGGGGAGTACAGGTGAAACTGGAAGAAATGGTGAACGCAGTTGATGAGGTGGTGGTTACCGGTTATCAAGTGATGGACAAGCGTTTGATGGCAAGTGCTACCTCTACGGTGAAGATGGATGACATAAAGATACCGACTATCAATTCTGTAGATAAGATGTTGCAAGGTACTATACCGGGATTGATGGTGCAAAACAGTTCCGGTTCTCCTAATGCAACTCCACGTATCCGTATGCGTGGTTCCTCGACGATTTACGGTAATGCTTCTCCGTTGTGGGTGGTAGATGGGATTGTTTATGAAGATCCTATTGATTTGTCTAATGACGAACTCAATAATGTGTTGATGGGAAGCGATATGCTTGATCAGGTGAATCAAAATGCTACTCGCAGTTTGTTAGGCAATGCGATAGCAGGGGTAAATCCCAATGATATTGAATCTATTACGTTTTTGAAAGATGCTTCAGCCACAGCTATATATGGTACACGTGCTGCCAATGGGGTGATTGTGCTGACTACCAAGAAAGGTAAAATAGGGAAACCTGCAATTAGTTTTTCCGCATCTTTAGGATTTACAGGACGTCCTCGCTATTCACAGTATAATCTGATGAATTCGAAAGAGCGTGTAGGCATTTCAAGAGAAGTGGCAGAGAAAGGATATTTATATGATTATATGCCCTATGCTACCGGTTTCGAAGGTGCTTTGTTTGATTTTTATAACATGAAAATTACAAAAAGCGAATTTGACGAGCAAGTGGCTAAATATGAAACTATGAATACCGACTGGTTCAAGCTTCTTTGTCGGAACGCTTTCAATCAAGATTATAGTGCCAGTATTTCAGGAGGTAACGAGAGAGTCAATTATTATACATCTATCGGATATAATAATTCCAAGGGAACTACTAAAGGAGATAACTCAACCAGTTATAGTTTGACTTCTAATATCTCAGCCTATCTGACTAAAAAAGTCAGAGCTTATACTCGTTTAAGTTTCTCAGAGCAGAAAAGTGATGGTTTTTATACCACGAACCCTTATACTTATGCGTTGCAAACTACTCGTGCTATTGGCCCTGATGAATATTACACGACTCAGATTAATACTATTGATGGGTTATCCAATAATTATCCGTTGACATATAATATATTTAATGAGCTGGCACATACCGGTAATGAGGCAAAATCCCGTAATTTCAGTGGTAATGTAGGCATTGATGTGAAAATATGGAAAGGATTGACGCTTCAGACGCTTTTTGGTCTACGTTATGTTAACTCTACTAATTATCAGTGGGCGGACGAACGTTCTTATTATATTGCAGGCATTCGTGGATATGATTATGGTACGGTGATTCCCAACGGTGAAGAAGAAAAGAAAAGTAAATTGCCTCATGGAGGAATTTTAAATTATAATTCGGTGAATAATGTGGGTTATACAGCTCGTGCTCAACTTTCGTATGCTACCACCTTTGGAGAGATGCAGCAACATGCCATTAATGGTATGATTGGCTATGAGGCAACCTCCAATCAATATGACGGTTTTAATGATGTAGAATATGGATATTATCCGGATCGTGGGATGGCTGTCAGTTATGAATATGATAAGGAAAGTGCCGGAAGCTCGGTCCTGAATAATTCTTCATTGGAAAAACATACTGTGTCTCGTAAGAATACGAAAAATAATGCAGTGTCTGCTTATGCGACTTTGGTTTATGCGTTGAAGAACCGCTATATTTTTAATGCTAATTTGCGTGGGGATGCTTCCAATCGTTTTGGACAATACACAAATCATAAATTTCTTCCTGTATGGAGTTTGGCAGCAAGGTGGAAGATAAATGATGAAAGTTGGTTTAGAGACTGGAAAGCTTTGGATGATTTCAGTATACGTTTTTCTTATGGTCAACAGGGTAATATTCCTACTTCTGTAGGACCAAATCTTGTAGCACAATACATGGCGCTTGCGGTTAACCGTTTTTCAGGGAACTACCAATTGGGAATTAAACGTCTGCCTTATCCTGATTTGCGTTGGGAAAAGACGGTTACAACTAATTATGGATTGGATTTTTCTTTGTTGAACGGCAGAATCTCGGGTACTGTCGATTATTATGTACGTAAAGGTAAAGACTTGATTTTTAGTTTGCCGGTAGCCAGTGAGTATGGAACGACTCAAACTTTCCGTAATGGTGCCAGTATGAAAAATTATGGTATTGAAGTGGGGTTGACTTTTATTCCTGTTCAAACACGTGACTTTACTTGGACGCTAACTCCGATTTATTCGAAAAACACCAATAACATAAGCAATACTACCAAGCAGGATTATACTTATCTGGATTATCTGGCTGGTAATGCTTTTGAAAATGGAAAGCCTGTAAATGCATTGTATGCCTGGGAGTTCAAAGGGTTAGATCATGAAACAGGCCGTGCAATGTTTGAACATTGTTCGACAAATGAATCAGAAGTAGAGAAAAGTAATGATCCGAAAAGTTACCTGAAATATTGTGGTTCGACTGATCCGAAGTTTAACGGGGGACTTTCAACTTCGTTACGTTATAAGAATTTTATATTGAATGCTCAGTTTGCTTATGCTTTCGGGCATGTGAAACGTTTGAATTTCCTTTTCAGCGGAACAATGAAGATGCCTACTCCGCAAACAAATCTGACGACAGATTTCTTGCATTGCTGGCGAGAACCGGGCGATGAGGAGCATACTGATATTCCGGGTATTGCTTTTGGTGAGGCACAGAATTATTATGTCTATACTCCGATTGCAAATGCAACTCAACAGAATACGTACGATATGTATAATTATTCGGATGTACGTGTAGTAAAAGCCGATTTCTTTCGTTGCCGTAATCTGATGTTGACTTATACTTTGCCGGATAAATGGCTTCAACCGTTAAATATCGCAGGTATGTCCTGTTCGTTTAATGTGACCAATCTTTTCACATTGTGTAGCTCAAGATTTAATGGACAAGATCCGGAGGTAGCTTCTACCGGAAGTGTTGCATTGCCTATTACACGAACTTATTCGTTCTCGGTAAGTCTTAATTTTTAATTCTTAAAAATCTTTTGTAGATTATGAATAGTAAATATATATTGATATTATTCTCTATATACATAATGTGTATATGTTCCTCTTGCAGTGATTTTCTGAAAGAAGTTTCGCAAGATGAGTTTGAACCGAAAACAGCTTCTGCTTTTCAAGAATTGTTGAATGGAGAGGGATATTCAACTACCATTTGTTTCGATCCTATTACAGATATATTGACTGATGATGTAGAAGGAGCCCAGGGACAATCTTATAATTACACAGATGAAAACTTGGCTCATCGCGCAGTCTATACGTGGCAATCTAATATGTATTTGTTGTTGAGTGATTACAATATGACTAATCTCTTACACACATATCAGAATCTCTATAAATGCATTATGGCTTGTAATCTGGTTGTAGACGGGCTGACGACTGCGGACGGAACAGAAGATGAAAAAACGCAGACAAGAGGTGAGGCATTGTCGCTACGCGCTTATTATTATTTCTTATTGGTGAATTTATATGCTATGCCCTATAATTGTGCAGGAACTACTCCGGAGAGTCTTTTGGGAGTACCTCTAGTTATTAAACCGGAAATTAGGGATGAGGGAATTGCACGTAATACAGTTGCAGAAGTGTATACTCAAATATGTAAGGATATTGAAGAAGCCTGTAGTTTGCTGGATGGAAAAACAGGTAACACGATCGGATTGTTCCGTATTAATAATGTAGCAGCTCATCTTTTAGCTTCACGGATTTATTTATATATGGAAAATTGGGATAAGGTGATAGAACATGCTGATGCAGCTTTGACTGGTGCTCCGGCATTAGTTGATCTGACTACATATCAACTGAGTAATGCAGCTTCACCGCAGTATGCCACTAATAATATTATTTCCAGGAATTTTCCGGAAGTTGTATTTATTGGAGGTATGGCCAGACATATAAAAACAGAAGGTACGTTGATCAGGGTGTCTGACAGCGGTTCGAATGCTTTATTGAGACTATATGATTCTTCGGATGCCCGTCGAAATATATTTTTTAGTGATATGAGTTTTTTGTATTATAAATATTGGATGGCTAAACGTGGAACTCAGGAACAGGGGTTTGTATGGCGTACTGCAGAACTTTATTTAAATCGTGCGGAAGCTTATGCAGCTAAATATATGGCAGGAGATAACTCTTGTGGACAAAAGGCTGTCGATGACTTGGATGCTCTTCGCAGTAAACGTTTGTCGAATTTTGTGGCTTATACGTTAACCACGCCTGCAGCTCTGATGGAATTTTGTCATGAAGAACGTCGCCGTGAACTTTGTTTTGAATCACATCGCTGGTTTGATCTCCGTCGTTATGGTATGCCTTCTATTGAACATACATGGTATGATGCATCAGGAAACCGTACCGTATATACATTGAAGGAGAAAGATTTGGGTTATGTATTACCTATTCCGCAAGATGCAATGGATACAAATTCAGCTTTAAAACAAAATGAATTGGCTCCGGAGCGTGTAGGCGAGGTAAATTAAATAGTAAATATGGAACAATAAAATAGAATAGTAATATGAAGAAGTTTATATATTTAATATCTTGTTTGCTCTTGGTTGGAGTATGCTCATGTGGGGAAGATGCTTTGACACCTTCCGAACCGATGAGTTTCGGAGAGTTTCCTCAAGGAAATGCTTCATATGACCGTGAAATAGTTGAATTCTATAATACATATGGGGTGCAGGTACTGTATAGGTTTGCCGAGGCTGATTTCCGTTGGAATATTACAGAATATATACCTTACCATGCAGTAGAAGCCGAAACTTCCTCTATAGGTGAAGGATGGAACTTCCTGAAAGAGAATTGTTTGTCTATCTGGAGTGACGATTTTCTGAGAAAATATATGCCATATAGAATCCTGTTAGCTTCCGAAATTTATAGTTTAAAGGATACGTATCAGTATGATGATGAGGGAAATAAAATCTATCAAAAGATTCCTAAAGAAGCGATGTATGGTCTTAACCATCTGACTTTTGGTGCAGTGAATAGTAGCTTGTCTTCCCTTTCTGTTGCGGAAAAAAAGGAACTGATTGGCGAGGTTGCTTTTGCTATTACTGGTTATGCTACTTCAAAAGGTAAGATGGAAGTTCCTGAAAAGTTTCAGACATACCATGACGAGTATATAGATCATAGTGGAGGTGATTATGAAGGTGAATGGGGATATAATGGCGGAGGTTGTCTGGAGTATCGTGATGGTGGAATGGATTATTATTATGATTTTGGATTATTCGTAAAATACTTGGTTATGATGAGTAAGGAAGAATTTGAGAATAAGTTTTTGACCGAAGAATTTGATTGCGGAATCCAGTATGATGCCTCTTGGAATCCTATAAAGGGTTATCCGATACGTAATAAATATGAAGCAGTGATAGAGTATTTTAAAAATACTTTAGGTATTGATCTTCATGAGATTGGCGCCAGAATTTCTCAATTACAATAATTGAAATGTAGAAGAATAAGATATAAAACTAAATGAAGAAATTATTTATATTGTTTGTTTTCTGTGCGTACTTTATAAGCACTTATGCACAGTCTCGTTTGTCCGGTATTGAAAAGCCACAGGCAGGTTCTTTGATCTCATTTAATTATCAGGCATCAGGAGGACCATTGGAAAACCGGGATACATTATCTTGTACGATCTATCTCTATGAGGATTATTTATGGAGGATGGACGATGTGATTTTAATCCGTAGTGAAAAGAATCAGTGGAAAGGAAATTATCAGTTGGCTGATAATTGTGCCTTGTTCGCTTTGTCATTTTTAGCTGGTGAAGCATGGAATCGTACGATAGATAATAATGACGAGAACGGAGGATATGTGTTTACGACACTAGATGCACAGGGGAAAATGTTACCCGGTGGTTATTTGGGGTGGGGGACATTCCGCAAACCTTCTTGTTTCCATATTGGAAGTTATTTCCAAAAGTTTGATATTCAGGATGAGGCGGTAGAGATGTGGACAACTAAGGAGATGGAGCATTATGCTGCAAATTTGCCGAAGTTCGTAAATGTTTATATGAATATGGTAGCTTTACGTATGGGAGAAAAGAATCGGAAAGCTGTTGATTTCTTCTTTCAGAAAATCAATAAAGAGTTTGCTATGACCGAGTTCATCTACTCTACGTTTGAGAATATTTATCGTTTCAAGTTACAGGATCAGGCAAAGGCAGACTCGATAAAGAGTATTATGTTAAAACAATATCCTCACGGTTTTTCTGCTCGTGCACAAATGTTTCACCAGGTGGAGGCTATGCAGGTGGGCGAAGAACGGATAAGTAAGACTGAAGAATTTTTTAGAATGTATCCATATGACAAATGTATAGAAGATCCGTTCTCCCGTAAACAAGCTTATATGTATTATAATCTGACCCGCCCCTATGCTTCTTTTCTGTTTGACGGAAAACATTATGACAAACTTATTGCTGCCTTGCCGTCAATGAACTTTGTGACTTTGAGTGAAGTGTTCCGGTGGAATATATTCCGTGCCTATAAATTGCGGTTGGCAAAGAATGACGCAGTCTATCCGGTGGCGAAAGCCTTGATGGAACAAATGGTGCAAAAACGGAATGACCTTTCTAATAATATGGAAGAATTAAGATACACTCCGAAAGAAGCACAGGAATTACTTGATATTCAGTTTTACGAACGTTTGGGAATTTATCTGCAATTATTAAAGGATTTGAATAAGAATGACGAGGCTTTGACATGGTTTTCTTATTATAAGGATGATGTATTGTCTTATGCGGATGCTACAGTCAACCAGGCACGTTATGAGATTTTGTCAGCTGCCGGAAAGAAAGAACAAGCATTGGAGCTTTTGAAAAAATCGGTGAAATATAATACGATTACCACTGATATGATGACTGCTCTGCGTGAGGAAGTGAAACCTGCATCTGATGCCGAGTTCAAAGTCTATCTTGATAAATTGAAAGGTGCGGCACTGAAAGAGGCGTTATATGAGGAAGTGAAATCTCATATGACAGATGTCGAAATCCCTACTTTCGAATTGCTGGATATGGACGGGAATGTTGTGAGCAGTGACAGTTTCAAAGATAAGATTGTAGTGATTGATTTTTGGGCAAACTGGTGCGCGCCTTGTAAACGTGCGTTTGAGGGAATGAAACTTGCAGTAGACGCATATACGAACGATCCGGAGGTTGTTTTCTATTTCGTAAATACCATGGATTTCGGAATTAAGGGAAAACCGGCAGTCGAGAAGTATTTGAATAATAATGGATACTCACATTTTAAAGTATTGTTCGATACTTTAAAGGAAGGAACCAAAGGGTATAACAAGGCTTTCAGTATTTTCTCCCGTCAATTCAATTCATCCGGTATTCCTCGTAAAGTAATTTTAAAGAACGGTAGGATGCTTTATACGGCTGAAGGATATTCTGGAAGTCCCTCACAATTGGCTGATGAGATTAGTTATGCAGTCGAATTAATTCGGAAGAAATAAATGAAGAAATATGTTTATTTGACATTGCTTCTCCTGCTGGGTGCAGAGGGAGCATTTTCTCAGAAACGTCCGATGAAACTGGACGACTGTAAATTGTGGCGTTCGGTAGATCAGATACAATTATCGGCAGACGGGAAATGGGTCGTTTACAACTATCGTGCCTTGTACCGTCAGGACCTTGATACAACTTATATATATAATGTACAGACGGGAGAAACGACTTGTAAAGCCGGGCTTTCTAACTTTTCGTTTATGGCTAACGGCAAGTTGCTGAAATATGAAAAGAAGGAAGAAGGAGATAATTCGGGACGCCCATCTGTTTATACATTAAATTTGCTTACGCAGCAAGAGAAACAATGGGCTAAGAATATCTTTTTGGTCCCTATAGCAGGAACAGACATGGCTTATTATGTACAATATAAGCCAACCGGAAAGACAGACTTTACTTTTGTAAATTTGCTGACGGGAGAGGAACAGTACATTGCGGATATCAATAACTTCGGGCAGGTAGAGGCAGGCAGGTTGCTTTATAGTGTGGCGGACAGTTTGAAATCGACTTTGTATCTGTGGGAGAAAGGGAGAAAAACGCAAATAGGAGAAGTTCCCGGTTATATTGCAAGTATCGCTAATCCGGATGCCAAAGGACGTGGAACTTTATCATGTGCTTCTACTTATGATACTCGTTTTGATGTAACCTCTATCTATACATATGATTTGAATAAACGTATTTGTTCGAAACTGTTGTCCTATCGGGATATAACAGGTCTGCCTGAGGGGACGAAAGTTTCTTCTATGTCTCGATTGATAAATAATAAGACTCAGTTGTTGATTGATTTGGAGCCGGTAGCTTATCCGCAGGTGAAAAGGGAAACAGATCAGGTAAACTTGGAACTATGGGTGTGGGACGAGAACATTTCTCCTCGCCGGTCTTTCAAACGCTCAGGTTTTGATGCGTCTCAGTATGACAAGTATGTCTATGATATTGCTGCCGGGAAGTGTTTTACTTTGCCTACAAAAGGTTTGTCTTCCTTGGCTTTTCCGCAGGGAGAAGAGGTCAAAGGATGTATTGCCTTCGACGCTACTCCCTGGTATAAGGAATCCGACTGGACGATGTCTCCCAATGACGATATTTATTATATCGGAATGAATGGCGAGAAGAAGAAGCTGGCAAGTCATGGAAAATATGGCTTAAGTTGGAGTCCCGATGGAACCAAAGCTTTGTTATACGATCCTGCCCTGAAAGCATGGCGGCTGATTGATATGGCTACGGGGAGTGACCGTGACTTGACTACGGGAAAAATGCCTTATCCGGTATATGAAGAAGATCATGACTATTCTTTTGATGCTGCACCTTATGGAGTGGCACATTGGAATCCGGACAATTACACTGTGGTCATATACGACCGATATGATTTGTGGAGTCTGGATTTGAAAGGCGGGAAAGCTCCTGTTTGTCTGACACAAGGAAAGGGTAGAGAAGAGCGGATAACATTCCGCAAGGCTGAGCATCCGGTTTCTTCAAGAGATAAATTGTATCTCGAAGGATTTGATGAGAAAAGTAAAACGAAAGGATTGTACCTGCTGGCGGGTAAGAACCTGCGTGACATGGCTGTTGATTCTCAATCGAATCTGGTTGTAAAAGCTAATACGGACAATGGTAAAGTAGTACTTTGGACAAAGGAAAATTACGGAGAAAGAGATTTTTGGGTTTCTGATCTGACTCTGCGAAATCCGAAGCGGGTGACGGACTCCAATCCTCAGGTGAAAGATATTAACTGGGGAACTACCCGGCTTTATACTTGGACGAATCTGGAAGGCAAGAAAAATGAAGGAATTCTGTTTTTGCCGGAGAATTACCGGGAAGGTCAAAGTTATCCTGTCATCGTACTATTCTATGAGAAGATGTCACAGGGGCTTAATAGTTATCGTTTACCGGAGTATAGTAGCGCGACGATTGATATTCCATGGTTCGTAAGTAATGGATATATCATTTTCTGTCCGGATATCAGCTATCGTATCGGTGCTCCTTACGAGAGTTGTTATAATGCGGTGATAAGTGGTGTGGAACAGCTAGTTAAAGATGGAATTGCCGATAAGGAACGCATCGGAATCAATGGTCATAGCTGGGGCGGTTCGCAGACTGCCTGGTTGGTGACGCGTACTGATATATTCAAATGTGCTTCTCCTTGTTCTGCGGTTACGGATCAGGTGGCAGATTATCTGATGCTTCGCGGAACCGGTCAGCCTAATATGTATTTTGAAGAGGATGCACAAGGCCGTTTGGGCAAAACACTTTGGGAAGACCGGGAACTTTATCTTGAGAATTCTCCGGTTATGCATGCCGATAAGATTCATACTCCTTTGTTGATATTCCATGGTGAGAAAGACACAAGTGTACGCATATATCAAGGCATGGCTCTCTATTTTGCAATGCGTCGGTTGGGACGTCCTGCCTGGTTGCTGAATTATCGGGATGTAGGACATCAGATGGGCGGAGATGTTGAGTGCCGTGATTTTATGCAGCGGTTAATCGGCTTTTTTGATTACTATCTGAAAGATGCGCCTATGCCGGAATGGATGAAAGGGGATAATAATAAGTAGGATAATAAAGTATGAGAGCAATATTGTTTGGAATACTGTTGGGGGGAGTTTGCTGTAACCTGAAGGCACAGTCTACCCCAGAGGAGAAGCTGATGCAGACATTGTATGCGATTACCAATCTTTATGTAGATTCTATTCCGAAAGAGGCGTATATCAACCATACCATTGCGGAAATGGTGGGAAAACTGGATCCCTTTTCTGAATATTTGCCTCCTGTGGAGTTAAAAGGTAATGAGCAGGCATTGGGTGGTATGGCAGCTTTTGCGGGAGTCGGAATGGAAGGGGCCTGGAAAGACGGGCATTTTTATGTGTCTTTTGTGGAAAAGAAGGGAAGTGCTTGGGGGCAAGGTATCCGTGCCGGAGATGAAATCCTGTCAGTAGATGGGAAAGCAGTGGAACAATTGCAGAATGGACAGATTTTCCGTTTATTGAATGGTGAAGAGGGGAGTGTGGTCAATTTGCAAATCAAGCGTGGAAAAAAGCCGCCTTTTGAACGGAAGATAGTTCGTACTTATATACCATCTTCCGGTGTGAAATCTGCTTATATGATAGATAGTGAAACTGGCTATCTTTCAATCTCTGTCTTTTCGAAGAATGTAGCGGAAGATTTTCGTAAACAGCTTCAGAACTTACTTCGGCGGGGAATGAAAAATCTGATTCTGGATATCCGGAAGAACGAAGGTGGTCTTTTTGATGAGGCAGTAGCGATAGCAGACGAATTATTAGACGGTAACAAACCGATAGTTTATGCGGATGGCATCCATATGGAAAGGATGACGTTTCAGGCATCTGTCAAAGGACTGTTTGAACAAGGTCGTTTGGTGGTATTGGTAAACGGGCAGACAAAGTCGGCAGCGGAGATTTTGGCGGGTGCGTTGCAAGATTGGGACCGCGGTGTGCTGGTAGGAAGTTCTACTTTCGGAAAAGGAATGATTCAGGACACCTTTCCTTTTGAAGATGGCTCGGCGCTTAGGTTGACGGTGGCGCGTTATTTCACACCAAGCGGACGGTCTATTCAAAAACCTTATGGGAGTGGGCAGTTGTCTGCTCAATCCGGCAAGGCCTATGAGTCTTTGCGTACTCATCGTGTTTTGAAGAGTGAGGGAGGAATTGTGCCGGATATTTTTGTATCTGCCGATACAGTACATTTTACGAGATGGTATAATATGTTGGTGTATAGTGGTGTACAAAAGCAGGTAACACGCGACTATGTTGTAGGTTGCCGGTCGGAGTTGCTGAAAAAGTATAAAACATTCGAAGCTTTTCGGAAAAACTTTGATGGCGGTGCACTGTTGCAGGAAATATGTCGGGTAGCGGAAGAAGCGAATATTGTTTTTTCTGAAGAAGAATATGAAAGGTCAAAAAACTTTTTGCAGGTACAAGTGAAAGCCTTGGTTGCGCGCGAATTGTTCAATGAAAATGAATATTACTATCGCATATTGAACTTTGCGGACCCGTTTGTGCAAAAAGCGTGTGAAATAATGAATACTTCAGAAGATTATCGGATGATTTTAAAAGAGAATAATTGATATGAAATGTATAGTAATGAATATTCTTATGGTATGTGCTTGTCTGTCCTCATGCGGACAGTCTTCAATTTTTAAATTGGAGGCGGATGTGCATACGAATGAGTATGACGGGTTGTATATTTATCTCACTCATACAGATGTCGTTTCGAGAGAGGATGACCTGAAAGTGGATAGTGCGTTGATACGTGATGGACATTTTAGCTTTGAATATCACGTTACCGGTGAACCATTTGTGGCAACATTGGCACTTCCACTCAAGGATGATCATTTTATGTATGGTTTGCCGGATTGTTATTGTATTGTGGAGGAAGGGAATGTGAAACTGGACTATACTCCTTTGGGGACACAATTGAAAGGGGGAGTCCTGAATCAGCAATATGATAACCGGATATTGGCCAAGACTCGGGAAATCAAGAAAAGGAATAATAACATTGTGGCCGAAAGAGATTCTTTGGGTAAACTACGCACTTTGAGTATAGAGGAAATGGATACCTATAATCAACGTATCGGTGCGTTGTATAAAGAGTTGCAACCGGCTCATATCTGTTTTGTTTCTGATTATATCGGGACTGAAGTGGGAGCTTTCTTTTTCTTTTATTATCCGGAGAGCTATTACCCGGCTGAGATATATGCGAAACTATTAGCATCGGTAGATGAGGGTTATCGTCACAAATCGGAATTGAAGAAAGAAAAGGAAAAAGAGGCTGCTGCACATTGGAAGGAATCTGTGAAAATAACAGAGGTCGGCTATCCTTATCGCGACTTTGCCTGCATGGATATAGAGGGGAAGGATGTGAACCTTTCGGATTATATTCACCCGGGTCGTGTGACTTTGGTTGATTTTTGGGCATCCTGGTGTGTGCCATGTGTACAGGAACTTTCTTTCCTGAAATCTCTGTACCAAACTTATCATGAGGAGGGATTGGATATTGTGAGTGTTTCTTTGGATACCAAGAAAAGTGCATGGGAAGCTGCTGTGAAAAAACACCAGATCCCTTGGCCGCAAATCTCCGATTTAAAAGGCTGGAAGGGTACGATAACCAAAGATTATGCTATAAGTGCGATTCCTTTTATCCTTGTTATTGATCGGAAAGGTAAGATTGCGGTCCGTAATTTGCATGATTATAAGTTGGAGAATGCCATAAAAGAGATATTGTCCACAAAGAATTAGTCTGAATTTATGTATTTATAGATAGAAAACTATATTTTGCAGTCGATTATTCCGGTATGAGTGGAACAGGATTCCATTGATACCGGATTTATTTTAAGATATGGTTTGTTCTTCTTGTATAATTTCCTTTTCTTCTTTCAAGATTTCAGATTCTTCTTCTTTCTCGTCTTCTTCCTGTTCATCCGCAAAAGGTTCCGGTCGTTGCGGCCCGTGGTTTATGAAAGTAAAAGCACAGAGCGTACCCATGATTCCGCCGCTTAGATGCCCTTCCCATGACATATTCGCAGGCGAGAAGTAGGGAAACATATGCCATATAATTCCACCATATAAAAAGGTGACAAGTAGGGAAATGGCAATAAGCGGGACATATTTACGGAGAATACCACTGAAAAAGAGAAAAAAGGCAAGTCCGTAGACAAGTCCGCTGGCACCGATGTGCCATCCCGGTTTTCCGATAAGGAAAGTAAGCATGCCGCTGCCAAGCCATATCAGAATAAAAATCTTACCAGCTATTCCCCGGTAAAAGTAAAAAAGACACCAGGAAAGAAAGAATAAAGGAAGTGTATTTGCCAGTAAATGACTGAACCCGCTGTGTATCAACGGATGAGTTAAAATGCCGGTTAAACCTCGCTTCTCCATAGGGTATACCCCCGCGTGAGAGAAGTCCCAGCCCATCCCGACTTCCAGGAACTTGAGTATATATAAGATAAAAATTAGAAACAAAGGCTTTGCTGCAGCCACCATGATACGCTGAATATCTTGCTTCATGACATTCTTTTCTTTAGATATTTTACGCAATACTACGAATATTTGCACAAAAACTGAAAATAAAAAGCCTTTTTATTTTTGTTTTTATCTATAATTTGTACATTTGGGCGTTATACCTGTTATGTATGGTGCTACAGCTATTCGGTATACAATGTGGCGATAAATACAGGTGCGATATAATGACCAATAATTAACCTTTAAATAATGCACAACTATGAGTTATTTACGATTTGACAAGACCCTCATGACGAATCTGGAAGAATCTCTTCAGAGAGAAATTCTCCGGACGAACAAGGCAGGAGCTTATCATTGTACAACGATTGTTGATTGTAACACACGCAAATATCACGGACTGTTGGTAATTCCGGTTCCCAATCTCGACGATGAAAATCATGTGCTGCTATCTTCTCTTGATGAAACGGTAATTCAACACGGTGCAGAGTTTAACCTGGGATTGCATAAATATCAAGGAAACAACTTTAGTCCGAATGGGCACAAGTATATCCGTGAGTTTGATTGTGAGCATATCCCGGCGACAACTTACCGTGTTGGAGGTGTGGTTCTCCGCAAAGAAAAAATCTTTGTACATCATGAAAACAGAATCCTGATTCGTTATACTTTACTTGACGCGCACTCGGCAACGACTTTGCGCTTCCGTCCGTTCCTCGCTTTCAGAAGCGTACGCGAGTATACCCACGAGAATGCACAGGCAAGCCGTGAGTATCAACTTGTGGAAAATGGTATAAAGACTTGCATGTATCCCGGCTATCCGGAACTTTATATGCAGTTGAACAAAAAGTGCGAATTCCATTTCCAGCCCGATTGGTATCGCGGCATTGAATATCCGAAAGAGCAGGAACGCGGGTACGACTTCAATGAGGACCTGTACGTTCCGGGATATTTCGAGGTGGATATCAAGAAAGGAGAGAGTATCGTATTCTCTGCCGGAATTTCAGAAACAACTCCGCGTAAACTGAAACAAACCTTTGAGGCGGAAGTGGCCGACCGTACGCCGCGTGACAGTTTCTACCACTGTCTGAAGAACTCTGCCCATCAATTCCATAACAAACAGGAAGGTGAGCATTATATTCTTGCCGGTTATCCCTGGTTCAAATGTCGTGCACGTGATATGTTTATAGCTTTGCCGGGACTGACACTCGCTCTTGATGAGGTCGACGAGTTTGAAGACGTGATGAAAACGGCGGAAAAGGCAATCCGTAACTTCATTAACGAAGAGCCTGTCGGGTACAAGATTTATGAAATGGAGCATCCTGATGTGTTGCTTTGGGCTGTCTGGGCTTTGCAGCAGTATACAAAGGAGACTTCCCGCGAACAATGCCGTCAGAAATATGGAGAACTCCTGAAAGATATCATGGAATTTATCCGTCAACGGAAACATGATAATCTTTTCTTGCATGAAAACGGACTGCTTTATGCGAATGGTACGGAAAAAGCGATTACATGGATGAATTCTACTGTGAATGGCCATCCGGTGATTCCGCGTACAGGATATATTGTTGAATTTAATGCTTTGTGGTATAATGCACTGCGTTTTGTGGCCGATTTGGTACGTGAAGGCGGTGATGTATATCTGGCAGATGCGCTTGATGCACAGGCAGAAGTGACAGGAAAGTCATTTGTCGATGTATTCCGTAACGAATACGGATATCTGCTCGACTATGTGGATGGTAATATGATGGATTGGAGTGTACGCCCCAATATGATATTTGCCGCAGCATTTGATTACTCTCCGTTAGACCGGGCGCAAAAGAAACAAGTGCTTGATATTGTGACTAAAGAATTGCTGACTCCTAAAGGAATCCGTTCTTTGAGTCCGAAGAGCGGGGGATATAATCCGAATTATGTAGGCCCGCAGGTACAGCGTGACTATGCATATCATCAGGGAACGGCATGGCCTTGGCTGATGGGATTCTATCTGGAAGCTTATCTTCGGATTTATAAGATGAGTGGACTGTCATTTGTCGAACGCCAGTTGATTGGTTATGATGATGAGATGACGAGCCATTGTATTGGTTCCATAGCCGAACTGTTTGACGGGAATCCACCTTTCAGGGGACGTGGCGCTGTGTCATTTGCGATGAATACGGCAGAAATCCTGCGTGTTTTGAAGCTGCTGTCTAAATATTATTAAAGAAAGGAGGAACGAAGATGAAAGTTTTAATGTTTGGTTGGGAATTCCCCCCAAAAATATATGGTGGTCTTGCAGTTGCTTCTTACGGAATAACTAAAGGATTGAGTTTGCAAGGTGATATGGAAACAATTTTCTGTATGCCCAAGCCTTGTGGAGAAGAAGAAAAGTTCTTGAAAATCATCGGTATGAATCAAGTGCCTATCGTGTGGCGTGATGTCAATTATGACTACTTGAAATCCCGTTTGCTGGAGATGTCGCCAGAAGAGTATTACTCTTTCCGTGATCATATCTATGCCGATTTTTCTTATATGCATGTCAATGATTTGGGATGTATGGAGTTTGCCGGTGGTTACCCCGGAAACTTGCATGAAGAAATCAACAATTTCTCCATAATAGCCGGAGTAGTTGCCCGCCAGCAGGAATTTGACATTATTCATGCACACGACTGGTTGACTTATCCTGCCGGTGTACATGCCAAGATGGTAAGCGGCAAACCGCTTTGTATCCATGTGCATGCAACAGATTTCGACCGTTCCCGCGGTAAAGTCAATCCTACTGTTTATTCGATAGAGAAGAATGGTATGGATCATGCCGACTGTATTATGTGTGTGTCCGAATTGACTCGCCGCACGGTTATTAACGAGTATCATCAAGACCCGAGAAAGGTATTTGCCATGCACAATGCCGTTTATCCATTGTCACAGGAACTTTTGGATATTCCGCGTCCCGATCATTCTAAAGAGAAAGTGGTTACTTTCCTCGGACGTATCACCATGCAGAAGGGGCCGGAGTACTTTGTGGAAGCTGCCGCACTTGTATTGAAACGCACCCGTAACATCCGTTTTGTGATGGCAGGTTCGGGCGATATGCTGAATGCCATGATTAATCTGGTGGCAGAGCGGGGCATTGCCGATCGTTTCCACTTCCCGGGTTTTATGAAAGGTAAGCAAGTATATGAGGTCTATAAGAATAGTGATGTATTTGTCATGCCTTCTGTCTCGGAGCCTTTCGGTATCGCTCCGTTGGAAGCTATGCAATGTGGAACGCCTTCCATCATTTCAAAGCAATCGGGTTGTGGTGAAATTCTCGATAAGGTGATCAAGACCGATTACTGGGACATTCATGCGATGGCAGACGCTATCTATTCCATTTGTACCAATCCGTCTCTTTTCCAATATCTTCAGGAAGAAGGGAAGAGAGAGGTTGACGGAATTACGTGGGAAAAAGTCGGCTTGAGAATCCGTGCTCTTTACGAGGATGTGTTAAGAAACTATGGTAAATAACGAAACAATATACAAAAATGAGAACTATCTGTCTTTATTTTGAGATACATCAAATTATACATCTGAAACGCTATCGTTTCTTCGATATTGGTAATGATCATTATTATTATGATGATTATGCGAACGAAATGAGTATGAATGAAGTTGCCGAGCGTTCATATATTCCTGCCCTCAGTACACTGATTGAAATGGTGAAGAATTCGGGCGGTGCTTTCAAAGTTGCGCTTTCTATTTCAGGCGTGGCGTTGGAGCAACTGGAAATTCATGCTCCGGCAGTGATCGACTTGTTGCATCAACTGAATGATACCGGCTGTTGTGAATTCCTTTGCGAGCCTTATTCGCATGGTCTGTCTTCACTTGCTAATGAAGATTGCTTCCGTGAAGAAGTGATTCGTCAGCGTGATAAGATGAAGCAGATGTTTGGCAAGGAACCGAAAGTGTTCCGTAACTCCAGTTTGATTTATTCAGATGAAATCGGTGGTTTGGTAGCTTCTTTGGGATTCAAGGGAATGTTGACGGAAGGTGCCAAGCATGTATTGGGTTGGAAGAGTCCGCACTATGTATATCATTGCAATCAGGCTCCGAGCCTTAAACTTTTGTTGCGGGACTTCAAATTGTCGGATGATATAGGTTTGCGTTTCTCTAATTCGGATTGGGCGGAATATCCTTTGTTTGCAGACAAATATATCAGTTGGATTGATGCACTTCCACAGGAAGAACAAGTTATCAATATCTTTATGGAATTGAGTGCGCTTGGTATGGCTCAACCTTTGTCTTCCAATATTCTCGAATTCCTGAAAGCTCTGCCGGAATGTGCGAAAGCGAAAGGTATAACTTTCTCTACACCGACTGAAATCGTAACGAAGTTGAAATCCGTATCCCAACTTGATGTCGCTTATCCGATGTCATGGGTAGATGAGGAGAGAGATACTAGCTGCTGGTTGGGTAATGTTATGCAGCGTGAAGCTTTCAATAAGTTGTATAGTGTGGCAGAACGTGTTCACTTGAGTGACGACCGTCGTATCAAGCAGGACTGGGATTATTTGCAGGCTAGCAACAACTTCCGTTTCATGACTACGAAAAATACCGGTATTTGGCTGAACCGTGGTATTTATGATTCTCCTTATGATGCTTTCACTAACTATATGAATATTCTCGCTGACTTCATCAAACGGGTGGATTCATTATATCCTTCGGATGTGGATAGCGAAGAACTTAATTCTTTATTGACTACGATTAAGAATCAAGGTGATGAAATAACCGGATTACAGAAAGAAGTTGAGAAATTGCAAGCAAAGGTTGCAAAGGAAGCTGCCGCAAAAAAGACTGTTGCAAAGAAGGCAACCGCGGTTGCTGCTGAACCTGTAGTAAAAGAGTCTGTTGCTAAAGCTGATAAACCTGCCGCCAAGAAAGCTACCGCTAAAAAGGCTGCTGAACCAAAGAAACCGGCTGCAAAAGCTAAGAAAACTACAGCAAAGAAAGAAGGATAAGATAAGTCGCTCTTAATATAAAAAGCCGTGAATCTGATGAAGGTCAAGTTCACGGCTTTTTCATTGTATCATTGTCTTTTGAATATTTCTATAAAATAATAGCGCGAATTACATTCAAGTAATCCGCGCTGATATTTTATAGATGTGTCTCTATTTATTTCTTATTTCGATTTTGTTCCAAAGTTTGTAGAAACAACTTCAAGTTTTAATACATTATTTGGATCCGGCTTACCATCAGCACCTTTTTTACTACCGCCTTTCAAGCGTACATATCCCGGTTTTAAGTCATGTTGTATGCTTATTACATTAGCGGAAGTTCCATAATAACTATTACTTGAAGAAGAATCTTTGGTAACAAGTACGGGGATAAGTACGAACTTATTCCACTCACTATATTCTTCCCATTTTTCGATAGTCGTTGCTGTTTTTGTTTCTTCAACATTAGTTTCCGGATTAATGACTTTAAATGTCATCGGCAATGCATTCTTCGCTGCTTCCCTATCTGCCAAACAATTATTTATCATTTGAGTGATATTGTTGAATGTATATTGGGTAAAGCTAAGTGAATTATCTGCATAGTTGAACAAAGATGAAGTTGTACCATCACTAAGTTGATTCTTTTCAAAGAAAGTATCTTTATACTTTTTGCGTATCAATAAGACACTTCTCGGTTTGGTCATTCCAAATTTCTTCTCACTTGTTTCGTTATAAATAGGAATTCCCAGTTTTACAGCATTCAGAGTGTCTCCTTGTAGCTTTTCCGCTATTTCACTAACAGGAATAGTTACTTGAGTGAAAATACCTGCAGGGCTTTTTATATAAGTCAAATCCGGATTGCTGATGCAGTTCTCCATAGCAGTTTGGTCATTATCCAAACTGTTTGCTTGAATAACTTCGCGGGTGGAGTTAAACATGCGATATCCATAATATGTGGAGTCTTTGCTTTCCCCTTCTTCTACTGCTGCCTTTTTGGGTAATATTTTGCCACTGATAGAGTCTATAGCATAGCATTTATATACTACGTTCATTTGAACCTGATCTATATAGAGTATTGTACCGTCACCATAATCGCTTTTTACGTAGATCCCTTCAAAAGCCTCTTTAAGTGCTTTTCTATCAAAGTTGGCTCCTGATTCATAGGCTTTTCTTATAATCTTTGCACCTATTTCTTTTGCGGCTTCTTCTTTGAAAGATACATGTACACTAGGAACATACGAACTAAGATTGCGAATAGAATCTTTAACTGACAGGTCAACCGCTGTGTAAGCTTTAGTTCCTAACAGGTTTTTGGGATTGTAAAATTCTTCAGGCTTAATATTAGTATAATACGCATTACCCTCATCTAACTCTTTTGCCGCGTCACCTAATTTGTAAACACTTAAACGGGAAGCGGTCAATGAATCTCCGAAATAACTGTCGTACCATAAATAAAGTTCAATTGTGTGGATATTACCTATTATATTACCTTCTTTATCCTTCACAAAAGTAATATCCTTTTTATCCGCTTCATTTCCGCCCGGCCCTACCATCGTTAGAGTAGGTTTGTTTTTGTTGTTGAAAGATGTATTCTTTTCATAATTATATGCTCCGGGAAATGTCGTTCCTTCCACGCAATTCAACTCAGCTAAAAATCCGGCCTGATAAGTACCAAACAGTTCATCAGTAAACTTTCCTACATAGCCGATGTTACTTTTCGCATAAATCTGACCTGCAGGAACGGATTCCGTTGTAACATCATATGTCGTCAGTTGTCCATTAATGTTCTGGTCGCTTCCCGGAAACATTCCCAGTCCCAATCCTGCTGTGTTATCATCACAACCGAAAAAAGTGATTGCCAGTAAAGCGATTAAGGCGTATTTTGCTTTCATGATCGTCGTATCTTGATTTTTTTATTCTTCTTCTTCGTTGTTGGAAGTGGCTTCCCATACCTGATCGTAGAACTCATTGCAGGCTTCTGCATAGTTTTCCGGATCTTGGTAGTCAAGCACCAATTTGCCTGATTGGCGGGCGTATTCAATGATGGATTCATCTACTTTTTCACTGTTCTGAATTATTCCGTCGGAATAATCAACAGCAAGTTTGCAAAGAGCAGCGTAATCTACCGGTTCTTTCAAGTCGCCCAAGTCTTTCTTTGAAATACCTTTCAGCATCAACTTTGTTGCAAAGTCGTCGCTAAGCGTATTCTTGAAGTCGTCTTCATAAACAGAGAAAACTACCTTGGCATCACGGAAAGAAGGTTCATCCTTGTAGGCCTTCTTAATATAAAGAGGAGCCAAAGCCGTCATCCAACCATGGCAATGGATAACATCCGGACACCAACGAAGCTTCTTCACTGTTTCCAGTACGCCACGTGCATAGAAAATGGCACGACTGTCATTATCGTCGTATTCCACGCCATTTTCGTCCGCTGTCTGCATACGGTTCTGGAAATAATCATCGTTGTCGATGAAATATACCTGCATGCGTGCGGATTGGATGGAAGCGACTTTTATAATCAGTGGGTGGTCAGTATCGTCGATAATCAGGTTCATACCGGAGAGGCGGATCACTTCGTGCAGTTGGTTTCTGCGCTCGTTGATGTTTCCCCATTTGGGCATAAATGTTCTGATTTCACGGCCTTTTTCTTGTATCGCCTGTGGAAGGTTTCTACCTATATTGGCCATTTCGGATTCTGAAACGTAAGGTGTAATCTCTTGAGTAATAAATAAAACTTTATTCGCCTTTGTCATAATAACGATAGTTCACTATAATATTCTGCAAAGATACGAAAAAAAAGACACATTAAATAAGATATTCTTTCTTTATGTGGCAAATATTAGTTTATTTTGCAGAGTTTTTGCAAACGAGTAAAACATAAACCAATTGACGAAAATGAAAATAGTGCACACTATCAAGGACTTACAGGCGGAATTGACTGCTCTGAGAGCCCAAGGTGAAACGGTGGGACTGGTTCCTACAATGGGTGCTTTACATGCGGGACATGCATCTCTGGTAAAGCGCAGCGTAAGTGAGAATGGTGTAACTGTAGTGAGTGTTTTTGTAAATCCCACACAGTTTAACGATAAGAACGACTTAGAGAAATATCCGCGTACGTTGGATGCTGATTGCAGCTTATTGGAAGAATGTGGGGCTGCATTTGTATTTGCTCCTTCCGTAAGTGAAATGTATCCCGAACCGGATACCCGCCAATTCAGCTATGCTCCGTTGGATACGGTAATGGAAGGTGCGTTTCGTCCGGGACATTTCAACGGTGTTTGCCAGATTGTCAGCAAGTTGTTTGATGCTGTGCAGCCTGACAAGGCTTACTTCGGAGAAAAAGATTTCCAGCAACTGGCGATTATTCGTGAGATGGTGCGCCAACTGGGATATAAGTTGGAAATCGTAGGCTGTCCGATTGTACGCGAAGAGGACGGACTGGCATTGAGCAGCCGGAATAAGCGTTTATCTGCGCAAGAACGTGAAAATGCTTTAAATATTTCACGCACATTATTTAAAAGTCGTAACTTTGCAGCCACTCACACAGTGAGCGAAACGCTGAAGATGGTGGAAGATGCGATTGAAGCCGCTCCGGGCTTGCGTTTGGAGTATTTTGAAATCGTAGACGGAAATACATTGCAGAAAATAGATAGTTGGGAAGATACCTCTTATGCAGTAGGATGCATCACGGTATTCTGCGGAGAAGTCCGGCTGATTGATAACATTAAATATAAAGAATAACTAAAAAGACGAAACCTTATGATGATTGAAGTGTTGAAGTCGAAAATTCATTGCGCACGTGTCACGGAAGCGAATCTGAACTACATGGGTAGCATCACGATTGATGAAGACTTGCTGGATGCTGCGAACATGATTCCGGGAGAAAAAGTGTATATCGCTGATAATAATAATGGCGAACGCTTTGAAACCTACATTATCAAAGGTGAACGCGGTTCGGGCAAGATTTGCCTGAATGGTGCTGCTGCCCGCAAGGTGCAACCGGATGATATTGTCATCATCATGTCTTACGCATTGATGGATTTTGAGGAAGCCAAGTCGTTTAAGCCGGCTGTTATCTTTCCGGATCCTGCGACGAACAAAGTGGTGAAATAAGAAAGTATCTCTGATATTTTAATAATAAGAAAATCCCCGTTTACTCGATGTAGACGGGGATTTTCTTATCTGTTTTTGGACTGAATTTCAGCCCGTGTATTGCTTTACTTCGCTTGTAATTGCTCGTTCATGGCAGCGGCAGCCTTGCGGCCGTCTCCCATAGCAAGAATCACAGTAGCTCCACCGCGAACAATGTCGCCACCCGCGTAAATCATAGGAATGGAAGATTCCATATTTTCATTAACGGCAATCGTCCCTTTTCGTCCCAATTCCAGTCCCTTGATGGAACTTGGAACAATTGGGTTAGGAGATACACCGACACTTACGATAGCCAAATCAATGTCAATCGTTTCCGTCGCGCCGGGAATAGCTACGGGGCTACGACGTCCGGAAGCATCCGGTTCGCCTAATTCCATCTTTTGCAGGACTACCTGCTTCACGCAACCCTGCTCGTCAGCAATATATTCGATAGGGTTGTGCAGTGTCAGGAATTCCACTCCCTCTTCCTTGGCATGTTTCACCTCTTCGATACGTGCGGGCATTTCTTCTTCCGAACGGCGATAAATAATCATGGCACGTTCAGCTCCCAGACGTTTCGCTGTACGGACGGAGTCCATAGCGGTATTACCGCCACCAATCACAGCTACGTTCTTACCGAAAGCTACCGGAGTGTCAGAGTCTTCGCTGGCAGCATCCATCAAGTTGACGCGGGTCAGATATTCATTGGAAGACATGATATTGATAGAGTTTTCTCCGGGGATATTCATAAAGTTGGGCAGACCGGCGCCGGAAGCCACGAATATACCTTTGAAACCTTCTTCTTTCAGGTCTTCTACACTGATAGTCTTTCCTACGATGCAGTCTTTGACGAAGTTGACCCCCATCTTGGAAAGGTTGTCAATCTCCACATCTACAATCTTGTTAGGCAAACGGAACTCAGGGATACCATATTTCAATACACCGCCAATTTCGTGCAGCGCTTCGAATACGGTTACGTCATATCCGAACTTTGCCATATCACCGGCAAATGCCAATCCGGCAGGCCCCGAACCGATAACAGCTATTTTGATGCCATTCTTATCTGCGATAACAGGAACGGAAATCTGTCCGCTTTCCCGTTCGTAATCGGCTGCAAAGCGTTCGAGGTAACCGATAGCTACCGGCTTTTCGTTCATCTTCAGATGGATACATTTGGATTCACACTGTTTTTCCTGCGGACAAACACGACCGCAAACAGCCGGAAGTGCACTTGTCTCTTTCAGTGTCCTGGCAGCTTCGAGGAATTCTCCACGTTCAATATTCTTGATGAAACGGGGGATGTCTATGCCTACCGGGCAACCTTCCATACATCCCGGATTGGCGCAGTCAAGGCAGCGTTTAGATTCTGTAACCGCTTGCTCTGCTGTCAAGCCTTGGTTTACTTCCTCTTTGCGGCTATGTGAGCGGTATTCCGCGTCAAGTTCGTTCATCTCGACACGGGGAATAGCCGTGCGTTCCTTTGCTTTCATTGATTTACGCAATTCCTGTCTCCAGGCAGCGTTGCGGCTCTTTTCGTCGATTTCTTTGGTAGCTTCACATTCGGGCTGTAACTTGTTCATTTCTTCGCGTTCGATTTTCTTGAACGCACCCATGCGTTTCAGCATTTCGTCGAAATCCACTTGGTGACCGTCAAATTCAGGGCCGTCTACACAAACGAATCTAGTCTTTCCGCCTACGGTGATACGGCAGGCACCGCACATACCTGTTCCGTCTACCATGATGGTATTTAACGAAACATCAGTCGGAATCTCATATTTTTTAGTCAGCAAACAAACGAATTTCATCATGATGGCAGGGCCGATGGCGAAACATTTATCAACCTTCTCGCGTTTGATAACTTCTTCCACGCCTTCCGTTACCAAGCCTTTGCGACCGTATGAACCGTCATCTGTCATAATGATAACTTCGTCAGAGCTTTCGCGCATTTCTTTCTCCAGGATGATAAGGTCTTTGTTGCGTCCTGCCAGTACGGTAATCACACGGTTGCCGGCAGCCTTTAAAGCCTGTACGATAGGGAGCATCGGAGCTACACCTACACCACCACCGGCGCAGACTACTGTCCCGAACTTCTCAATGTGTGTAGCTTGTCCGAGCGGGCCTACTACGTCAGTAATATAGTCACCCTCGTTCAGTTCGCAAAGACGGGTAGAGGACAGCCCGACTTCCTGTATAACCAAAGTGATAGTGCCCTTCTTTACATCGGAACCAGCGATAGTCAAAGGCATACGTTCTCCCTTTTCGCCTACACGTACAATGACGAAGTGTCCGGCCTTGCGGGATTTAGCAATTAGAGGAGCTTCAATTTCAAATTTGAATACTTTCTCCGAAAAACGTTCTTTGCTAATGATTTTGTTCATTATCTAATTAATTTGTTGGTTTTATTACGTAACTGCTAGCAGAATGTTATAAATTTCGGCAAAGATACGGCTTATTTACGAAAAACAAAAAGAAAAGCCACTCTTTTGATGAGTGGCTCTCCATATATGAGTAGATATCCCCTGTTTATTTCGTTCTGATCTTGTATCCGGCTACTCCGTAATATAGGATAAACAGGAAGCAGGGGAGACACAGCCAGTATGCCTGTTGCGGGGTGGCTACGTCTTTCAGCCAACCGTAGAGGGTAGGGATAACGGCTCCGCCGAACATTGCCATGATGAGTAATGACGAGCCTGCTTTGGTAAACTTGCCGAGGTCTGCCATAGCGAGCGGCCACAAAGCCGGCCACATCAGCGAGCATCCCAATGCCATAAACGAGATGAAATAGATAGAAATATGACTTGGTGTGAGTACAACCAGCAGTGAACCGATAATTGCCAGAATGGAGCAAATCTTTAAGGCTGTTGCCTGACTGAGGTATTTGGGGATAAAGATGATACCGCAGATGTAACCGATGACAATACCGATAGGAGCAATCCATGCATAGTTGGCAGCACCTTCCAAGCCGAGTTCTTTGGCATAATCGACCAGTGTGCCGAGTGAAACTGTCTCAACGCCTACATAAAGGAACAAAGCAAGGCAACCCAACAGCAAGTGCGGGAACTGGAAAACGGAAGTTTTACTTGCAGCATATGGACAGGCTTCGGCTTCGTCCTCGCTTTCATCTTCTCCGGCAGCTTTTACTTCGGGCAGCGGTGCGAAGAATGCCATAACACCCAAAGCGACGAAAGCGCAAATGATGATGATAAACGGCTTGCTCAAGTCTTCAATGCCAATCAGGCTGACATCTTTGCCCAGTAACCATACAATGAAGATGGCAGGAATAGGCCACGCCAATTTGTTGCAGATACCCATAATACTGATACGTTTTGCGGCACTGTCCAATGGTCCCAAGATGGTGATATAAGGGTTTACAGATGCTTGCAGATACGCATTGGCGGCTCCGCTAATGAAAGATGCCAACAGGAATAAGGTGAAGCTTTCCTGTGATGCCGATAGGATAAACAGGTAAAATGCCACAGCAAAAATGAAGAAAGACAGTGACATGGTACGTTTGTAACCAATCGCCTTGATAGTAAGCCCGGCAGGATAACCGAATACCAGAAATGGGATAAAGGTTGCAGCGATAATAAGGTAAGATGCCGTGTTTGAGATTCCCAGAGATTTTTGGAGTACGGGAACTAACAATGAATTAATACCTAGTGCGAAACCAATCGCGAAGAACATGATGCCGATGAATGTCAAAGGCAATACAAAACTTTTTGTGTTTTTTGTCATGGGGGTAAATGTGTTAAAAGGTTATGTAAATAATGTTTTCACCACAGATTGCACTGGTTCTCACAAATTTTTCAATAAACACTTGCACGATGCCTTTTTAATTCATCTGTGAAAATCCGTGTAATCTGTGGTGAAAGTTTAGTCTATGATGTCGAAACCGCAGTACGGAACCAATGCTTTCGGAATTCTGATGCCTTCCGGAGTCTGGTTGTTTTCGAGTAAAGCGGCAACGATACGCGGCAATGCCAGTGCCGAACCGTTCAATGTGTGGCAGAGTTCGGTTTTCTTGTCTGCGTTACGATAACGGCATTTCAGGCGGTTCGCCTGATACGTATCGAAATTGGAAACGGAACTTACTTCTAGCCAACGTTTCTGTGCTTCGGAATATACTTCGAAGTCAAAGCAGAGCGCAGCGGTAAAGCTCATGTCACCACCACAAAGGCGAAGAATACGATATGGAAGTTCCAGTTTCTGCAACAGTCCTTCTACGTGATTCAGCATCTCCTGATGAGATTGCTTAGAGTGTTCCGGCTTGTCAATGCGTACCAATTCAACTTTAGAAAATTCGTGCAGACGATTCAGCCCACGTACATCCTTGCCATAAGAACCGGCTTCGCGACGGAAACATTGCGTATATGCACAGTTCATGATCGGCAATTGTTTTTCTTCCAGGATTACATCACGATAGATGTTGGTAACAGGAACTTCTGCCGTAGGAATCAGATATAAATCATCTACTTCGCAATGGTACATTTGTCCTTCCTTGTCGGGAAGCTGTCCTGTTCCATAACCGGAAGCGGCGTTGACTACTGTCGGTGGCATGATTTCAGTATATCCTGATTTGCGTGCTTCGTCGAGGAAGAAATTGATAAGTGCACGTTGAAGTTGCGCGCCTTTACCTTTATATACGGGGAAACCTGCACCTGTGATTTTAACTCCCAGGTCAAAGTCGATTAAGTCATATTTCTTGGCCAGTTCCCAATGAGGAAGTGCGTCTTTGGGAAGTTCGGTTTCCATGCCACCCATTTTTTCTACGACGTTATCTTCGGCGCCTACACCTTCGGGCACTTCATCATAAGGAACGTTAGGGATGGTATAGAGTATATTCTGCATATCAGTTGCAGCCTGTGTCATGACGGCATCCAGTTCCTTGTTGCCTTCTTTCAGTTCGGCGACGCGGGCGCGTGCAGATTCAGCTTCTTCTTTCTTGCCTTCTTTCATGAATTGACCGATAGTGCGCGAAAGCGAGTTAACCTCTGCCAGGTTTTTATCTAATAGATTTTGTGTGCTACGTCTCTTGTCGTTTAGAGCGATCACTTGATCGATTGTTTCTTTTGCATTCTTGAAATGCTTCTTTTCCAGTCCGCGGAGTACCGCCTCTGTGTTTTCTGTAATTTGTTTAATGGTAAGCATATCTATACTTTTTATGAACTTTCTTATTTAAGGCTACAAAGATAAAGAAAAAACGAATAATCGAGCAAGTATATGTGTATTATCTGATACAATGAAGTGAATTTGGTATAAAAAGAAAAGAGATGCAATCCTTTGGATTACATCTCCTTCTCTTAAATATTTTCGGTTGTGCAATTATGCTTCAGTTGCAGGAATGATAGAAACAGATCTTTTGTCTCCTTTGCCTACTTTGAAGTTAACTGTACCATCTACTAAAGCGAAAAGAGTGTGGTCTTTGCCCATTCCCATGTTTTCACCCGGGTGGAATTCAGTACCTCTTTGACGAACGATGATGTTACCTGCTTTGCAAGTTTCGCCACCAAATATCTTAACGCCTAATCTCTTACTTTGTGATTCGCGGCCGTTCTTAGAACTACCGACACCTTTCTTATGTGCCATTTCTTCTTACTTTTTAAAATGATTAAGCTACTACTTCTGTAATTGTTAATTCAGTAAACTGTTGACGGTGACCGTTCAGTTTTTTGTAACCTTTTCTTCTTTTCTTGTGGAAAACAAGAACTTTGTCGCCTTTAACCAAGTTTGATACAACCTGGCAAACAACTTTTGCGCCTTCTACAGTAGGAGCACCTACAGTTACGTTTCCGTCTTTGTCTACCAAAAGAACTTTTTCAAATTCTACTGTTGAACCGTTTTCTGCACCTTCAATGTGGTGAACGAACAATTTCTGACCAGCTTCTGCTTTAAACTGCTGACCGTTAATTTCTACAATTGCGTACATCTTATATATAATGTATAAGTTAGCTCCGGCGGGTGGTCTTTAATCACTTAAAGAGCTCTTTATCGAACCCGTTGCGGAATAATCGGGCACAAAAGTACTGTTTTTATTCAATCCAAACAAATGTTTTCGCTCTTTTTTTATTGTTTTGGGATACTTCTCCCTCTTTCCCATAGTAAAAAATGCATTTTCTCTTTCAACCTATCACCTGATGTTACAAATCATTCATTTATAATGCTTTGCCTGGTGATAGGTTGTGTTTATAACCTATCACCGCATCTATCACCTATCACCCGTTTTTTGCCTTCGCGGAGATGCTTATGCCATTCCCTATGTTTCTATTGACCGGTTTACTATGGCTTTCTACTCTTACATTGCTAGGTGTCGAATGTTTCAAACGTTGGAACAAAGTGTTTCATGCCTTGAAACTGTTAGTTCCAAGTGTAAGCATTCGGCCTTGTGCGTGTTTCTTTCCAAGCTATAATAAAGCCAAAAGCCAGACGTACTTCGTCTGGCTTTT
>NZ_JBCOWR010000019.1:0-97314 GCF_040918965.1 Bacteroides sp. RTP21281st1_H5_RTP21281_210402
GATTATCTTGCTCAAGACAGTTAAAGGGTTCTGCTGCCTTATGCAAGAAATAAAAAATGGAATTGATAGAACCCACCTAAAGTCATTCCGGTAGGTCAGGCCATAATCTGCCCTGAACTGGAGAAACGACAAGGGTTGCCACTCCAGAAAAGCCATACCATTAAAGTCCTTACGCTCCAGCTTATTATTGTTCACGCTATACTTAGACAAAAGGTTAGTAGCCAGAATATCTTCACCATATGCCATCGCACCGCCATACTCTCCCGTAACCGGGTGTTGCGGCAAGATACCCGCCACTGTTCTGACCATCTCCCATGTAGAAGCATTTCCATAAGAGAGCAATCCTTCGTCCAACGGATATACCTGGTCCGACCACTGTCCTGCTGCGTTCAAGCCTACCTTAAAGTGGTTGCCTACTTTTTGGTCTACATTCACGCGGAAAGAATAGCGTCTGTAATCATTGTTAATCATCAAGCCTTCCTGGTCCAGCAAACCGATAGACAGATAATAAGTCCCTTTCTCATTTCCGCCTGTAGCAGACAAGCTATGATTTTGTGTAAAAGGAGAACGGAAGATAACATCCCACCAGTCGGTATTAGGATACAGTACCGGGTCTACCATTCCCTTGGCCATCCATTCGTCAATAGTTCCGTCCTTATAAATAGCACCGCTATTACCGTTTGTCGCTGCCTGGTTATGCAATGTCAGTGCCCTCGGATAGTCAGCAAGGAAATCATAGAAACCGGTAGCTTTTCCAACGGAGAAATTACCCGAATAATTCACATTCACCCGCCCGGACTTACCTTTCTTCGTTGTAATCAAGATAACGCCATTAGCCGCTCTTGAGCCGTAGACCGCTGATGAAGAGGCATCCTTCAATACAGATATGCTCTCTATGTCGTTCATGTCAATTCTGTCTATTTCTATATCGGGAATACCATCCACCACAATCAAAGGAACCGAGTTATTGACCGTACCCAGTCCGCGTACTCTCAAAGTAGCTCCATCCTTACCTGCCATGCCACTGGACTGCTGTACCATCAATCCCGGCACTAATCCGCTTAATGCAGTGGAAGTGCTTGAAATAGACCTGCCGGATAATTGCTCGTCAACGGATACCATCGACACCGCCCCGGATAAGTTTACTTTCCGTTGCGCACCATAGCCGACTACTACCACTTCTTTCAGCAAATGAGAGTTTTCTTTCAGAATAACGGTCAGTTCCCTTTTCCCATTCACCGGTTTCTCAATCGTTTCATATCCTATATAGGAGAAAACGACAGTAGATGATGGCTCTACATTATCCAAATGGAACTTTCCGTCAATATCAGTGATTGTACCTTGCGAGGTTCCCTTTATGAGTACGGACACACCAATCAGGGGCGTTCCTTTCTCATCAATAATAGAACCGTTCAACCGTTGCAGCTTTTCTTTCGACTGAGTTTTAGGAACAATTGAAACAACCCGGTTCTCATTTATCTTGTAATCCAAAGAAGTGCCGGACAGGATCTTCTGCATTGCGTATTCTATCCCTGCATTCTCACATTTGACAGAAACCGGTCTATCCAAATCTTTCAGGTTCTCCGAATAGAAGAAACGATAATCAGTCTGCTTTTCAATATTCCCGATTACCTCTCTGACAGGGAGATTAGTGACATTCAAAGTTATTTTTTCCCGTTTCGACTGTTGCCCGTAACATTCGGAAGTGAACATGAAAAGGCAACAAAACAGGCATAGGAATCCCGCAATTCTTGACTGCAAGAATTTTACTTTCAGATATTTTTTCATATCTTTGTGAATAAATTGTTTTTAATAATTAGTGATTAGGACAATTTAATTAAGGTCGAAGGAATTACCCTTTTCTTCGACCTTGCATTTTTCTCGGTCAGATGTGTCTCATAGGCGTCATATTAATTTATAAAGTTAAACATTTTAAGGTCAATTGCTCATTATCTTTTCAAAGTCCCTACTTCGCTGCTTATCCACTCTGATCTTAATCACTCCCTGTTCCCAGCAATAGTCAATAGGAGCCGTATCCCTCATCAAGTCGAGTGTTTGCTGTATCGTTTCATCCATCAGGATTCCAGTAAACTTATAGTGTTTCAACTGTTCGTCCTGGATACTTATCTCTACTTTATACTTGCGTTCCAGTTTCTTGACTATACTTTCTAATGTCTCCTTCTGAATTATCCATTTAGGGTCTTTCCAGGATGTGTATAACAGGGTATTCACATCTTTCTTAAGTTCTACCTGTATATCATCCTTATTTTTCTTACAAATCAGGACGGTTTCGTTCGGTTTCAAGTAGACTTCAGGAATTTCCCGGCCCGTATCAGGCTTCACTTTCACAGAGCCTTTAACCAGCGTCGTTTCTACAATATCCTCGTCATCATATGCTTTCACATTGAAGCTGGTTCCCAGTACTGTTATCTCCGTTCCTTTGGCAGAAACGATAAATGGCTTCTTATCTTTCTGTACTTCCAGGAAAGCTTCTCCATGCAGTTCAATCTTCCGCACTTCAGTTCCGAAAGATTTGGCGTATGCGATGCTACTACCCGAATTCAATGTCACAACAGAACCATCCGGCAAACTTAAAACGGACTTGGAACCTAAAGGGGCATTTACTTCAGTAATGCCGTCTATAAGACTATCAGTACGACTTCCCCATTCATAAGCAGCCCAGCAAGATACTGTGAACAAGATGACTGCAGCAATATTCTTCCACACCAACAAATACCTTCTCTTTTGCACAGGGCGGGCATGAGATTGTCCCTTGATAGTATCCATCACCCTGTCGTAGGCAGAATCCATATAATTATCAGGTTTCATATTCCTTGCGACCAGTTCGATGGTATAGGCTTCCCTGAAATAGCGTTTATTCTCCGGATTTTCCAGTATCTTTTTCAGTTCAGTCCGTTCCTTTTCCGATAATCCTTTTTCAAAGAAAGAAGATATCAGTTCATTTATCCTATTTATGTTATTATTTTCCTGCATATATATTAAAGACGATGTTGGTTAGAAAAAGGGTGGGTCTAAATCTGAAAAAAAATAAAGATTAGCAAGATTCCCAGTTTTTTCCTTAAAATAAGGATGGCTTCACGCAGATTGGATTTCACCGTATTTACGGATATATTCATCTTTTGGGCAATCTCACTATATTTGAGTTTTTCAAAACTTCGGAGCTTTAAAGTTTCCTGATAGCGTTGTGGAAGTTCTTTTATGGCAGTAATGATACGGGATTCATCTTCTTGGGAGATAAGATAGTCTAACGGATTCTCATCCAAATCTGCCAACGTATAACATTCTTCCACCGGGAAAAATTCTTTCTGAGTGCGCAGATAGTCAATGCAGGCATTTTTCACTGTTTGCAGTAAATATCTTCTCACAGCAAATTCCTGGATATTCTCCATATTTGCCCACAACTTGACGAAAGACTCGCTGACGATATCTTCTACAATGCATGTATCTTTCACATATCCACAGGCGAAATAATAGAGCTCTTTGTAGTATTGAGTAAAGAAGGATTTAAACCTCTCTTCCTTCATCCAATCTGCACTTTTTCCCATTCCAATAGTATAACAACTTAAAGTTCAACGTGAATTCGAGATGAAGCAAAGTTACTTAAATATATTATTTAGGGAAGACTTTCTATACTTTTTTTGCTTTGATGAAAAAGATGATGCTTATAGAAACATTCTAAACGACAATCTCCCGCCCGAAAATATACCCGAAAGTATATCCCGGACAGGAGACCACCATAATAGACAAAACTAACCGTCTGTCCTTTTCCAAGGTTTTCTTTAAAATCCCTCTCTAAAGCTTCTTGATGGAGAAATCGGCAAAACGGATTTCTTCGTCACGCAACTGGTCTTGCCAACTCCGGTCTTCACCCAAGTAACGGTAGATACCCCATTTGGGACGAAGTCCCGTACAGTCCGTGCGCCACATATCCATTTTTTCAGGGCCGAACTTTAAGAGTACCTTTCCGTCTTTGATACGTGTGATGGTTACTTCATACGAACCGTCTTCACCGAAGCAGGCTTTTTCTTCCACCTCTACCCAGTTGCCGAGAAAGCCGGCAAGGTCTGTACTAGCAAGAGTAGTAGTGCTTCCGCCACGTTCGTCATAACGTACGCGCAGTTGCTGACCACCCTTGCTGCCGCTGTTGGAATAAGCAGTCAGGGTGATAAGCGGAGAGCCGACGTCTGCCGTGCCCGATGAATTATCAATGCCCTTCAACTGGTGAAGATGGGAGAATTTGGTCGTCGTCTGAAATCCTGCCGGCAAACAGAATTTCCAACGGAATACCATAGTCTCCCCATTTTGCCCGACAAGGCTTTTGGGTGATTTGTTATCCGTCTTTATCTCATTACGCTGACGGTCGGTGATATTTGCCAGTCCACGGTCGTCATCTATCCCGGCATGAATAAAGAAAGCAAATACGTACTTATTTAGCTGGTTGTCATGCACCTGCTGAATATGCTGAAAATGCACAGTCTTATGTTCGCGCGAGGAGTCGGGAGCTTCATGGTTATAGCCCGAACGTTTAATCAGATCATACGTTTTTGCGCTATTGCCGTCGGCAATCAATGTGCCGTCCACCGGTTGCTCCGGCTTTGGTTGTTCTTTATCATCTATCACTTCCGACGAACTGTTGGAGCAGGCGATAAAGGCAAAAAGAGCCATGAACAGGATTCCTTTTCTCATCTGGATTTATTTAATATGATTGGTCAGGAAATCTACCGACTTGAAGAAAATCTCTTCCATCTTGTCCGAAGTCTTCGAACTTACGTTATGGTCATAGTACTCATACTTCAACAAGTCACAGACTCCCCCTCTTTTCTTTAAAGCCGATGCGAACATTTCGCTCTGCTCGCACTCTACTGTAACATCGCATGTGCCACATACCAACATGGAAGCGGGAACATTCTTCTTCGGAATCAGATTTATGGGAGAGACTTCACGAAGCACTTTCGGCTCCCTGTCACAGAAGTATGCAATACGCTGAGGGTCTTTTGTTTTTATAGTAATGGCAGCCTTTTCCAAGTCATATATTCCGGAATAGCCTACGAAAGCCTTTGTACCGGGGACAGTCATCGCAGCTACTGCTGCCAAGTGCGCACCGGCAGAAGTACCCAGAAATCCGAAACAGTCGGGGTTAATGTTCAATTCTGCCGCATGTTCACGGACATACTTCACTGCGTCAAGAATATCCTGAATAGAGACTTTCACAGTTGCATCGGATTGCGGAGCCAATGTGTAGGAGACACGAACACCTGTTATACCTCTCTGTTTCGCCAAATACTGGGATAAAGACCTAGACGAACCGTTATTGCCCCGTGCCCATCCGCCACCGTGGATGTAAACCACAAAAGGAGCAGGTTTATCTGTCTCTGCAAAGTCTACTGTGAGTGTCAGTTCATAATCCTTATGTTTCTTGTAAACAATGTCCTTGGTGGTTACTCCTTTGTAGTCCTTGCTTTTCAAGCGGTCTGCCTGATAGGTATAGGGAACCATCACGTCGGGAATGGTATTCACATCAATGAACTTTGCATATTTCTTGGCATACAGCAACGAATAAGAACCGTCGTCGTTCCGCGTCATCTTCATGCCGTAACGGTTGGAGAACTGCTGTGGTTGAGCTTCCTGCGCAAGGCAAAGAAGCGGTAGCATACACAAACAAAGAATCAGTTTCAATTTCATGTTATCACTTTATATTAGGTGAGGATAATTTTATTTCTTCTTCAGATGTTATTTCTTCTTTAAAATCAGATACGGTATCGTTTCCACATCAGACGTACTGTATTTCAGACCGATGCGCTTTGCCGTATCGACATATTTCTGATTTCCCAATGCCGTTCCCGCTTCATAGAGAAGAATGGCAGCACGGGACTGGTCAAAAGGCTTAATCTGTTTGAATTTCCAGCTCTCGGGATTCAGGTAATAGGGATACAGATACTCTACTGCCTGTGAAGCCACTTTCCCGTTCGAAGCGGGGGTGCTCCATAAGTTGATGCCTATCTGGCTCGTGATCTGGTTGGCTTCCATCAAGGCTTCCAAAGCGAAAGTTGAATAATGCAGGGAGAGAGTTCGTTTCAACTCCTGAGGCAACGAACCGTCATCGGCAATCTGTGCACCCATTTTGGGAAGGATACTTTGTTCAGCCACTTCGCGGATGCGGTCGGTACGGTCTAAGTAAGCCAGTACCATCAAATGAATGGCTTCGTACCACAAGCCATGATTGTTGGCTGCATGAGATTCTCTTTGCCCTTGCGTGCTGTTCTCCATCCAGTAGCAGAAAGTGGTAGCCCATTCATCGAGTTTTTTCTTGTCCGAGGGAGTCCAACTTTCAGAGCCTTCTATCAGTTTGGCAATACCCAACGCACGGCTGAAACGGCGCGAGTCAATGAAACCCGAACCTCTCATTTTCTTCATGCCCGGCACGGTTTGGGCGTAAGTCATATTCGGGTTCATGCCTAGTTTCGGGTCTGTGAACCATGTTCTTAAATGATCGGCACATGCTTTGGCGTAGACTTCTTTTCCGGTGATATAATAGAGCACCCCCAGACAGAAAGCGGCATCGCCGAAACGGTTGGCATTCTCACGTTCGGGGTATTCGTAGACTTCAGGATTGCGTTCGCCGTCTTTCCGGATGTAGGGAAGTCCGTCTATTTTTGTAGAATCAGGCCACCAGTAGGGAGATAAGGTCATATAATCCCGAGGATCTTTACTGGGGGGTAGTTTCTTTTTAGCAGTTACCGACAGAGGAGTCATCTTTATATATTTCTCTGCCACCTTTTCCTGAAGTTCAATGTACCGGGTGACTTCCTTGTCACCTTTCTGATAGTCGTTTTTTAGCTGTTCAAGCAATGTCGCATTAAACGGGCCTAAGGGGGCGGCATTCAGTATCCCCCAACAGAGGCATACAGCCCATATGGCAAAGATTCGTCTCATAAATATTTTCTTTAAAGTAGGTAAGTATGTCATTCGGAACGAAGCGATGAACCTGCTCCCGGTATCTGCCAAAGAGCAGATTCTTCACTATATTCAGAATAACGGTATCAGATTTCTTCCTTAAGAGAAGAAACAACCACCGTTAATATCAATGTTCGTACCTGTCAGGTAAGAAGATTCGGAGCAGGCGAGGAAGCAAACCAGGTCGGCAACTTCTTCGGCAGTTCCTTCACGACGCAATGCGTAGGAAGCCTTCATACGTTCGCGGTTTTCCGGCGTATTGAAGCGGTCGTGGAAAGAAGTGGCAATCGTACCCGGACAGATAGCGTTGCAACGGATTCCCTGAGGGCCGAGTTCCTTCGCCATGGAACGGGTAAATGTCATTACTGCACCTTTCGCGGTTGCATACATGGAAGCTCCGTTGCCACCGCCGTCGCGTGCAGCCAATGAAGAGAAGTTGACGATAGAGCCGCCTGCCGGCATCATCGGAACCACTTCACGGGTGCAGAGGAATACGGAACGCATATTGACATCCATCAGGAAATCATACCAGTCTTCGTCCTGTTCGGTGATTTTCTTACGGCCTACAATTCCGCCTACTACATTCACCAATACATCCACCTTGTCGCCGAATGCCTTGTTGCACTCTGCAAAAAGATTCTTTACCGCAGCAGCCTTTGTCATATCACCCTGAACAGCGATTGCTTCGCCACCCACGTTTTTAATCAATGCCAGTGTTTCCTGTGCATCGGCTTCATTGTCGAAATAGTTCAGGCAAACTTTTGCACCTTCTGCTGCCAGTTTCACTGATATTGCACGACCAAGGTCGCGCGCGCCACCTGTCACGATAGCTACTTTTCCTTCTAATTTCATAATTGTCTTGTTTTTAAAATACGTTTATTTATCTATTTGTTTAATCTCTCCTACTGTCAGGAAGATGGAGCACAGCGATAGCGGCACCAAAGCTCCCAACAGGCTGAATAATAATATCCAATTCGTAATATAACTGGCAAAAAGGATTGCCAGAATAGTGCCTAATACGGCCGAAGCGCCACCCAGTCCTGCCAGTGAACCGACAGACTTGCCGCTGTGCAAGTCGCTCGGAATGGTCTGCAAGTTCGTCATGAAAAACTGGAAGCCTCCCAATACCAAAGCCATAAAGATGATAGCGACCGGAGCCGTAGTAGACATGATAGCCGCCAGAATGGACGGGATGATGATAATCCCGCCAAGCAGCATTGCCGCCTTACGGGCATAGTTCACCGTATGTCCCCGGTTAATCAACCAACCGGAATACCAGCCGCCGGCAATGCTTCCCAATGCCGCACCTACATAAGGTACCCAGGCGGAGAATGCCACCTCTTTGATATTCAAGTGGAACACATCTGCCAGATATAACGGCAGGAATGTCACGAACATCCACCAAATAGGGTCGAGGAAGAACCGTCCTAAAATAACAGACCAGTTCTTCTTCACCCGGAGCAATTCGCCCCAGCTCTTTCCTTTTTCTTCTGTCTTCAGTTCCTTTTCAGGCTGACCGCTCAAGATATAAGTCCGTTCTTCTTCTGTAATCCAGGGATGCTTCTTCGGCCCTTCCTTGTTGATAATCAACCAGGGAATCAACCAAATCAGTCCTAATCCGCCGACTACAATAAAAGTCAGTTTCCAGCCGAAAGCAATGAAGAGCATCAGGATAATAATCGGTGCAAGGATTGAACCGATGGATGCTGCCGCCCCGAACAAACCCTGTGCGAAAGCGCGTTCTTTCTGCGGGAACCATTCGGCGTTGCTTTTCGTCGTACCGGGCCACGGGCCGGCTTCACCCAGTCCGAGCATCATCCGGAAGAAGGTCAGCGAGAAAATTCCCCGTGAAAGAGAGGCTAATGCATCCGCCGTACCCCAGACGAGTACGCTCCAGAAGAAACCTTTCCGGCATCCAATCCTGTCATACAGTTTTCCGGAGACAAGCTGACTGATACCGTAGGCTATCATAAAGAAGATAGTAATCAGACCGAGAATATCTTTCGCTTTCTGCGAAGCGTCAGGGTCATTGCGGTCTATCAGTCCGAGGTCGATGGCGATACCTTCACGATTGGTCACAAACGTAACGCCGTTTTTCTCTTTCATCTGCACGTTGGCTACGCTGACAGAATCCTTATTCCCGTTTGCGGCTGTCAGGATATACTGCTCTCCTGCCAGAACGGCATGATTACCTTTATCTGCCGGTGCATCCGCTTCGGGAACCAGACGATAGTCGATATTAGCCACCCACATATAGTTGAGCGTACCTCTATCCAGATAGTTGATAATGGTTATCAGCATGATTAATCCGATAACCATCCATCGGAGTCCTTTTACCTTCATACTTTTATAAGTTTAAGAAGTCTGCACGCACAGGGCTGAATGTATCAATCAGGATACCGGCTTCGAGACAAACACATCCGTGCAGCTCATCGGGTGCTACATAATAACCGTCACCGGCAGAAAGGATTTCTTTCTTGTCACCGATGGTTAGTTCGAACTTGCCGCTCACCACATAAGTTGCCTGACTGTGGTAATGCTCGTGCATACTTCCTATCGCACCTTTGTCAAATTTTACTTTGACCATCATCAACTGACCGTCATAGGCCATTATCTGACGATTCACACCCGGAGCAGGGTTTTCCCACTTCAAATCTTTCTCAAACTGAAAAGTTTCACTACATGTTTTCATACTTTTGTCTATTAATGGTTTGTTTATTTCATAAATATTCCGCAACGGCCGTTCCATGTATAATTAAGACCGTCGATGCTCAGATTATGTTTCTTCTCTTTACTATTATCTGTATTGCTAAGGCAAAGCATTACAAAATGTCCACCTTTATATATAGCCTTTACAACTGTATAGGAAGCTGTATCCATCACTACTTTTACTTCTTCGCAAGAGGAAGTCAGGTTACTGGAAGTTTCCCTTACTACGTCATATTCTCCATGAGTTTCGATGGAAGTGGCGAATGTATGGTTCTTCCGTGCTTTTTCCCTTATCAGGAAGGCAGTCTCGTTTCTCAGATTAAAGTCCGGGTCATTAGCTCCCAGGCGAAGCATTTTCATCTCTGTCTGCGGAGTGGTCGACGTACTGATAGTATAAAAACGATTCTTATTGACAAAGGTAAAGCTCGATGTATTCTTGTTCTCATTCTGTCCCCAAGCTTCCAGCCAAAGATGCTGATAGCCGTCCTTTGTTCCAAGAGTTTTCAGTTCGTTACCTGCTTTGGTATAGGGGAAGTTCAGAGAGACGAAATGTCCGTTATACCATAAAGGGTAATCGTATTGGTGCTCTTTGTCCGCATTTGCTTGCAGCACATCCAGGATTAGCGGAAATTGCAGGAAAGGGGTAGTCACGTAAGCCAGTGTACGTTTCATCTCTATCCCGGGATAGGCATTGGTGTCTTTCGCCACCATTACCTGAAAATGTCCGCCGTTGAAATCATGGTAGATGATGTCCGAGTGATAACGGGAAGAGATTTTCATATCTCCGGCAAAGTCGGATGTTTCATCCACAACCAATGTATTGTGCGCAATTGTCTGTTTGGCAAACGATTGGTTTTCACGGGTATAATGACCTTTGTACTTGGCTTCGATATTCAAGAAGCGGGAAGCGCCATAGTCGGCCAGAATCTCGTTTCCATTGTCGTAATAAGCCATTGTCAGTTTATCAAAATGTCCATGGCTCAAGCCGTGTGAGGTAGCTTTCAGTGTCAAGGCGCTGTTCAGATTAGCATCTGTGGAGCGGATTACGGCTATACCGCCTTCATCCCCCTTGCGCCCGTCACGGAATACACTGCTGCGATAAGTAATCGGGGCAGCTTCTCCGCGGGCAATATCACGGGCTACTTTGAAGCCACCGATAGTAGGAAGATAAGTATGCTGGTACTTATTTGCAACGGACAATAATGATTTGTCCGAAGGATTGACGTTATACAATATGTCTACCGCATATACCAGTTCCTGTGCGGAAAGCCCTTTCAGCAAGGCATCATTAATATGAAAGAATTCGCCTTCATACGAAAGTTGTACCAATGTGGAGAGGGCTTTCGAAAGAATGTTGTCCCGGTAATTAAAGATTTTCAAGTCCGGCAGTTTATTCTCGATACACTGGGCGAAGATGACGAAAGGCCAGATGGCATAACGTTGATAGTAGGCTCCTTCCGTGAAGTAACCGTCGGGAGAGAACAGGTAATCCATCTGGCGGATAAAGCCGCCTCGTTTACCTGTTTCGTCAGAGCCGTAAAGTGCTTTCTTTACGTAATCTTCACGGTTCATCGCAAAGCCAATCATGCCAACAGCAGCCGTAGCCCACGTAGCATGGTTGTGCATTTTATTGAAAGTCTTGTTATTTGCATGGTTGTCTCCCATACCGTCCATGATGAAGTCCGCCATCGGAACAAACAGGTTCTTCTCGATAGTGGAACGCTGTTTGGGTGAAAGTGTGTTATAGATACAATCATAAGCGACCGCTGTATGTACCAGCCATACACTTTCATTCAGCGTCTGCCAAAACAGACGTCCCGGAACAGGGGAAAGTTGTAAGGGGTGGAAACCCAAAGTGGGATATAGTTTTGCATAGGCTTCCAACATATCAGCTACGTAAGCGGCATATTTCTTATCACCGGTCAGTTGATAGGCAACTCCGCAATGGAACATCGCATAATAATTGGATTTATGCTGTTCGTGCACCACGCCCCCGCCGCCGTCTATCGGAACCGGCACGGAGACAGGATAGTTTATTGCCGCATCGGCTGCGGTCAACACTTCCGAAAGAGATTTGTCGAATGCGGGTACCGTCCCCTTTCCTGCCCTAATCTCGTTCACTTCTTCCTGTGTGAAAAGAAGGGACGGATGTTGGGCAAATGAAAAGAGGCATCCACCTAAAACCATGAATATGCAAATAATAAGTTTTCTCATCTTATGTTCATAATAAATATATGTAATAAATCCAGGCACGGATTACGCAGATTACACGGTTTTTGGACTGATGGTTGGCATAAAGCAACCGTGAAATCCGTGTAATCCGTGCCTGATAATACTAGTTCAGACCGATAGAAAGTCTTTCCAGTTCGCTACCCTTCACCGGAGTATAATCGTATGCTTCGGCATTGATATAGGCGGGACGGATATTGTACATCTTTCCCTGTATGGCTTGAGAAGTGGTAGTCATCATTCTACCGGAGTTCCACAGATTACAATTTGCAATGCGTACTTTCTCCCAAGTCGCCTCATCCAGACGGATAGTTGCCCCACCGCGTCCGCTATTATCAAAGTTACAGTTTTCCACTGTCAGTACTTGCGGGCCAATCAGACGCATGACGCTTCCACGCTCCTTGTTGCAGCAGTCTACAAAGGTGCAATGTCTGATAGTTATATAAGGGCCTGCCGTACTTTCGTCACTTCCACCGCGATAAATATTAATGGGTAAACCCAACAAGCGATAGAAAGAACAGTTCTCAATCAACATATCATCAGCGTTATAGCGGCCTATATCGTCTTTCTCTGCTGCATAGTTGATAGCATCTCCTGACAAATCACGGAAGAAGCAGTTTCTGATAGTAACGCTTTTGGCAAAAGTAGCTTTTGTTCCTTTAATAGCAAAGAATCCGCCTTCTCCAAAATTTTGGAATTCGCAGCCGTCTACTGTCAGTGTATAAGGCTGTATCATATCAAAGGCAGTGGAAATTCCTGCTTTAGCCAGTGCTTTTCCGGGCTCCAGAACTCCATCGAATGTAATATTCTCAATGACCAGTTCGCCACCATCGGCAATAGTCACCATATTATCCGGCTTATCTCCGTTGAAACGGACAATCGGCTTATTGGCTGCGTCAGCAGCACGGATTGTCAACGGTTTATCAACGAGCATAGCACATTGGATAGGATATGTGCCTTTCGCCAAAATAATGATACCGCCCGGTGCTGCCGACTGAATGACTTCAGACAGGTTCGTTCCCGGAGATACATTATATTCTTTATGGTCATTGGCTATGGATTGTGATACCTGGTTTTTAAACCATGAAGCACCTTTGTCCTTACGTATCACAGCATCATCGGGCAACTGGGGAGTTTTCACTTTTTCCGTAGTGAATCCCGGTGCTGAGTAATTCTTGCCCAATTGCACTTTGTTACCTTTGAACCGGATACCCGATACGTCGTCAACGGCTATATAAGGTTGGTCGAGTTCTTTATTGATGATGATATTGTCCGTGAATGAGACTTTTTCCGGTGCAAGAGTACGTTCCATATCTTTGCCTGTACCAAACTCTATATTCGTGCAATCTACGAATGTGTTACGGTACATCTTGACATCAACAACTTGACAATATCTGTTAGGTAACGAATTGGGTACAGCGTCCATGACTCCCAAAGCGGAGAAAAAGCGGGTGCCTGCCAATCCGACCAATACATTATCGTACACCTGATGTCCGGCATCAACTATGCGGATACCGCCTGTATTACGACGCCCGTTACCGATAAACAGATTGTCATTCACCGTATTACGGACACCATGGCGCAAAGCTACCACTCCTTCACATTCCAACAGCGTGTTGTTTCGGATGATGTTGTCACTGGACTTGATAGAGATTACTTCCACTTCACCGGAGCAACGTTCGAACAGGTTATTTTCAATGATTGTATTTGAGGAGCTATAAGCCTGTTGAGAAGTTCCCACACGCATTGTCTCGGCTCCGTTCGAACCATATACAGGTCTTTCACCAAAATAATTATGGTCAATCAGGTGATGATTTTCCAAACAACGTTCGTCGTTGAGGATGACAATCAATGTCACCCCCAAGTTAAGTTTTCCTGTCAACGAACAATGGTCTACCCTGTTGTGACGACCATAAAGCAATATATAGCTGTAAGCCTGATCCCGGCGGGACGGATTGAATTTGTCTATCACACAATTCGTCAGGCGGCAGTGATTAGCGAGTTCCTGTCCGTTACGGAATTCTATTACAGAACCTTTGGGAGCGTAGCCGTCAGTGAAATGTAATCCGCTGACAGACATCCATTCGCCTGCTATCCGCAAGGTAGAGCCGCCTTCTATCTTCACCTTTCCGGGGTTCAGGGCTTCTATGGTGATAGGATCTTTTTCGGTTCCTTTACCCATCCACTTCAACTGCATGTCTTTGTACTGACCGTCCTTGATGTAGATCTGGTCACCCGGTTGCGCAGTTTTTAAGCAGGAAGCTACTTCGGGAAGCGTTACGTCATATCTTTTTGCAAAAGAGACTGACGGTAGCCCGATGAACAGAAGCGATATAATTGCCTTATGTATATTTCGTGTCATCATTAATTATTGAACTTTTGAGTAATCGTAATCTTGTTTCTGCCAGTACATATCAAAGGTAATAGAACTGGACGAAGGAGCATTCGTGTTATTGTACAACTTAAAATCAACTGTTTTTATGTGTAAAACTCCAATACGTTTAATATTATCAGCAACATTATCGACCGACCCTTTTACATTATAATAAAATACAAGCAAAACGGCATCTACATTTGCTATCTTTTCTTCACCTACCTTAAATATATCCGGTGCCCAAACATCTGTATTAGGCGAAGCCTTTGCACTTGCAATACTAAAACCACGGCAAGTTTTAGCTTCCACATCTATTGGGAAAGTAGTCTCATCAATCTTTGATAATGTACCGTTCTTCACTTCATCAATCAGAGTTTTATAGCCTGATTTAGATGGGTCAAGCCATAAGAAAGTTAATGCCGGCGTACCATAACAATCTATTTTTCCTCCTGTCACTTGCGAACTGGAATTTGTTGTAGAATAAAAGTTTCTCAATTGTGTTTTTGAGTTTGCCGGACTATTAATCTGTAATTGCCCTGCAGAAGCTCCTGAGAAGAAAAAATAGGGGTTTACTGAATTATATTCGCTCTCTGAAACCGCCGGTTTATTATTAGCAGAACAAGTAGCAGCTTTATATTTCATAGAAACTGGATCTACTACAGTACCCCAATCACTATTTGCATAGACCAATCCCGTTTCCGGAGAGAAGAAAGAAGATAGTTGCCCCTCAATACGTCCCTGACCATATACTTTTCTATTCTCCCAGAAATAAACGAAAGGCACTTTCACCACAAACACATCCGTCAAGGTGTGCACTTCGCGTTCGTCAAAATAAGAAATCTTCAGTACCACCGTATTATCTCCATCTACATAGTTCTCCGATGAAGGTACAACAAACTTTAATTCAGTTTCAGTCTGCAACGTAATAGTACACTCGATATCACCTAACAGCACTTTATCAATCTTATTAAGATATGCTCCCTCCAGCACTACCATATCTCCCACGTTGGCTGGTTCAAACACAGTAGTTGTAACCTCAGGCTGATAACGTTTCACCGTGAACTTGGGCGCGGACGAACTTGACGTCTCCACTTCCTCTGTACCATTAAAATATTTGAATGTCACAATAGCCTTGTCACTTTCCACATAAGGAACCTTCACTACTATCTCATTCTCACTTTGTGAGATAATCTCTGCCTCATTTCCCTCTGTCTCGCCTTCGGCAGTGAAAAGAACAGCACTCACCACATTCATGGAACTACCGGAGAGCAACAAATTATTACCCATTTCAACTTCCGAGGGCATCCCGGCCTGTGAAACGACAGGAGCCGGATATTCAAGGGTAAAATCTCCTTCGGACACACCCTCACCTATCGAATTTACCAATACAATTTTACCACTGCGTGCCTGATTTGTCACTTTCAAAGACAAACGCCGGTTGGACACTTTCTGTAGGATAACGGCTTTTCCACCACCGATAGTAGCACTTACCACATCATCCAAATATTCTCCGGTAACAACAATCTCACTACCTATGCTTCCACTCTCGGGCGAGAAAGAAAGGATTTCCGGTGAACTAACCGCCACATCCTTCATCGATGTAGAATCACAACCACACAAAAAGAATAAACAGACAAACAATGATGCCAGACTCCATTTTCTATATTGTTTCATATTCGTAAGCATTTAAAAGATTAATAACCCGTGTTCTGTGCTATCTCTGGATTAATGTCAATCACACTCACCGGAATAGGCAGAAATGTTTGCCAATCTTCTATATCATTCACCGTATAAGAATATTCCGTATAAAGAAGCTCGCTGTTCAAGTAGTTGTTTACTGTCTGAGTAGCAATACCCCAACGAAGAAGATCAAACCAGCGCTGGTTCTCAAAAGCCAGTTCAAGCCTGCGCTCATTACGTACAGCCTTTCTAAAATCATAAAGACCAGGCAGGTCGGTCAGTGTATACGTAGAAACACCGGCACGTTCACAAACCATATTCAAATACTTCAGATTGTCTGCCGAAGGCCCCGAGATTTCATTTGTCAATTCAGCATAAAGTAAAGCAATATCAGCCACACGAATCACAGGCCAGTCACTTTCGCCATCATACTGTGTAGTTACAGGATTTACATACTTCTTGCAGTAACGGCAATTACCTTCCGTCACCCACGTCTGAGTAGTTGTATTGAAATATTTCTGGGCGATATTCACATCCAGACGTTTATCAGCCCCCGCACCTCTTTGCTCGTAAGCTGCAATAATGTTGTCAGTAGGAGTATTATAACCGGAAGAAGTACCGATAATCACATTTGCACCATTATTGACCGGAGCAAACATATTGCCGAACGGCGAACCGATACCGGCATTTCCCGAAAGGTAACGAACCGCAAAGATTATCTCCTTATTCATCTCATTGCCAATATCAAAAACCTTATCATAAGCCACAAGATCACTACCCGATTGCGGATTTCCCACAGATTCACTTTCGAGTACTTCCTTACACAGTCGGGCGGCACGGGCATATTTCTCGTCACCCGCCCGGTAGTGCGTAGCATATACCTTGGCAAGCAACGCTTTTGCCGCGTTCAGGTCAGCACGTCCCAAGTCACCGTCCGCCATCTTGCGGGGCAACAGTTCATTATTGACAATATTCTCCAAATCTCCTTCAATAAGGGCATATACTTCATCCACCGTAGAGCGTTGCATATCACGGGCCACTTCAGAAGGAACTTTGGAAGTAACGATAAATACCGGCCCCCATAAACGAACCAGATTGAAATACTCCAATGAACGAAGAAAAAGCACTTCTCCCTCATATTGGTTCCGCAATGTCTCGTCCATCACCACATCAAGGTAAGATATAACATTGTTTACCCGTGCAATTGTGGCATAACAGGCATTCCAGTACGTTTCCACCCATTCGTTTTCCGGTACGATAGTACCTTGGTCGAGCTGTTCCACCAGTCGTGTGGTATTCGAAGAAGAACCTGCAGCATACATACGTCCGTTATCCGAGCGCAATTCTGTCATGGCCCATTCGTAATACATCACATCATGCAGGGAATTATAACAACCCAGCACCAGATTATTTACCGACGAAGCATCCTTCACATACTTATCTGCCGCCACTTCCGAATAAGGATATTGATCCAAATCACAAGCGGAAAATACCATGACGATTAACAATAATCCTATATAATTTATTTTTTTCATCGTTTTCCTCCATTAAAAATTAATATCAAAACCGGCAGAAATGGTAGAAGTCAACGGGAACCCACCACGCTGATACCCCGAAATCATTGCACTGGAATAATTACCGGATGTCATACGCGACTCCGGATTAATGCCTTTGTAGCCACTTCCCCAAATATAGAGCAAGTTACTGCCCGACACATAAAAACGCACACCTGATAACTTAATCTTACGGGCAGCAGTTGCCGGCAAGGTATATCCCACTGTAAAGTTACGCAGACAAGCATAAGAAGCATTTTGCAAAGGATAATCAGTAAGCATGAGGTCATGTCCCGTTTTCACATTCTGATAAGGCGTTTTTCCGTCACCCGGATGTTCTGCACTTACCCAGCGGTTCTTTGTGTACTTCTTGTTCCACTTCTTTGTTTCATTATAATATACATCACCATTAAGCACTGTGATGCCCTGTACACCCTGAATAAGGAATGAGATGTCGAAATCTTTAATTTGGAAAGTATTGGTGATGCCCCATGTGAAATCCGGGTAAGGAGTGCCCAACGCAACCCGGTCTTCAGGAGTCAAAGAACCGTCATTATTGGTATCGACAATGCGTATCCCTCCCGGTGCGTCGTCTGAAAAATGAGGATTAGCTGCAATCTCTTCCGCACTATTCCATACACCACACGTTTTGTATCCATAAAATTGAATCAACGGCTCACCCACTTTAGCAAGATAACCCTCATTTCTTTCACCCAAAGAAATCATTTGTTGTTCACCGCCTAACTCCAATAATTTATTACGCGAAAGTGAGAAATTTATATTAGTATCCCATGAAAACTTACGGCTTTTCATATTATGCGTATCAAGCTGGATTTCCAAACCTGAGTTACGGACTTTTCCTATATTATTCCAATAGTGTGTGTAACCGGTAAACGATTGCGTCGGCTGTTCGAACAATAACGCACGTGTCACCGAATAGTAAGCATCTATCGCCAGATTGATACGGTTGTTGAAAAGTCCCAAATCCAGACCATAGTTAAACTCATCAGTCTGCTCCCATGTAATATTAGAATTAGCCAGCGAAGAAGAGATATTCGCAGAACCATTCACCAATGAACCCGTACCTTTGCCGGTCACGTAATTCGCACTGTTCAATACCTCGAGGGCTGCATTATAACTGATACGGTTATTTCCCGTCACACCATACGATGCACGAAGCTTCAAGTTAGAAATAGCCTTGATACCCTTCATGAATTTCTCTTCACTCACGCGCCAACCCAGTGATACGGAAGGGAACCAGGCATTACGGTTTCCTTTGGAAAAGAGCGATGAACGATCCAGACGCAAAGAGGTAGACAACAAATAACGCCCCAGATAACTATAATTGACACGTCCCAGATAAGATTCCAATACAACGTCCGGATATCTGAAAGTTCCCGTACCCGCCGTATTTCCATTACCCTCACTAGCCAACTCGTAAACAGTGGCAGCATTCAAAGTATGAATGTCATCCGTAGCAAATCCCGTTGCAGCCATAGCCACCCGCTGATTCCGTGTCTTTTCTACAGTATATCCCAATAAAGCGTCAAGACTATGGTCTTTATTCTTTCCAAAGTCCAAATGGTAACTCAAGGTATTCTCACTCAACAAATCAATATAAAGTGCACTAGAATAAGTGGCACGGCTTGCTTCCTTGTCTTTCGTAGCGTCCTTATTTGCATAATAATAAGAAGGGGCAAAACGAACATTCAAGCCGTTGGATGTCTTAAACTGCAATCCTTTACAAAGGTCAAGCGTGAGATACATGCTGGCCAATCCTTGCATAGTCTCGCTCCAACGGAAAGTATTAGTCATTACGCTCGCCGGATTATTATTGGCAGAGCTAAATGGAGACGATTTTTCCAATACACGGTTACCGTCGGCATCCAACAACGGATTTCCATCGGCATCCACGGCAGTCGGTGTCATAATATTGTTAAAATGGCTACCTCTTGCAAATCCGGTATATCCGGTCAGGTCTGTGCTATATGCATTGTGATAGACCGGTAAAAAAGAGGGAGTACGATAGAAATCAATAAAGTTATTTTTCGGACGTTCCGTCTTGCTATATGTACCGGATATATTAACACCCACCGTAGCTATCTTTGAGAGTTTGGTATCCACTTTTGTACGGAAATTCAGTTTGTCCAGTGAATTGTTGAGCATCACCCCCTGGTCTTTAGTATAGGCTGCTGAAATAAAATATTTCGTCTCTTTGCGTCCACCGGAAACACTCATCTGCACATTCGTGATACCTGCCATATCACGCAAGCCCTCTTTCTGCCAGTCGGTAGTCCCCATCTGGCTTTCCAAATAAGCAGCCCCGCGAGCAGCACTCGGAACTTTCGGCCCACCTAAGACAGCTTCTTCTTCCAATAAGCCCAACCATTCGGAAGAAGTCATCATATCATGCAACTGATAAGCGTATTTAAATCCCTGATAGAACTTAAAAGAATATTTCGGCTTGTCCGGCGTACCGCTTTTGGTAGTCACCATAATCACTCCATTGGCAGCGCGCGACCCGTAAATGGCAGCCGAAGCCGCATCTTTCAAAATTTCAATAGACTTCACATCCGCAGCATTGATAGACGACAAACCACCGGATACGGGAAATCCATCTATGATAACCAACGGTTCACTATCTGCGGAAATGGAACCCGTACCGCGTACCCGGATAGAAGGAGTCACACCCACTTCCGATGTCTCATTAGAAACCGTCAATCCAGTCATAGCACCTTGCAAGGCAGTAGTGACATCACTCACCGGAGCATTAATCAGTTTCTCACCTTCCAACTTTGAAATCGAACCCGTCAAATGAGATTTCGCCTGTGTACCGTAACCGATTACCACAACGTCGTCCAACATTTTCGAATCTTCTTCCAACGTCACATTCACAACTGTGCGTTTACCAACCGCTTCCGCCTTATCAACATAACCGATATACGAATAAACCAGAATCGTCTTGGAATTAGGAACCTTAATGGAGTATTTACCTTCAGCGTCCGTCACAGTACCGGTAGGAACGGCAGCATCTTTCACTGTCACCGAAGCTCCAATCAACGGACCCTGTTCATCTATCACCTTACCAGTAACTACATGCTGGGAGTAAACGTTCAATGTCCCTACCAACAACAGGAACATCATCACGACTTTTTTAAAAATACAGGAGTTGTTCATAGATTAGTGTTTTAATTTCTGTGACAAACGTAACGATTAAAATTGGTAAACCAAAATTTTGGTCTACCAATTAATATTTATTAATAATTCGATATAAACAGCTTATAAATAACACGTTACGCGTACCTCTATATAAAAGGACAGGAGAATATTTTTACTAGAAAGCTTTACTTTGAAAGATAATATTCGTACTTTTACGGCCGAAACGGAAAAGGTCATCTTTTTAAAATATTTATATCTTATGAAAGACGAAATCAATTCGCAGCCAGTTAAGCATGTAATAGAACACATAAAAAAACAAATATCAGAACGTCAGATTTTACCGGGAGAGCGTCTCCCTTCTGAGCGTAAATTATCCGAACTTTTAAAAGTCAGTCGGTCACATGTTCGCGAGGCATTGCAGAAACTGGAATTATACGGTATTGTAAAAACATATCCTCAGAGTGGAACAGTGGTATCCGAATTCTCCAAAGACCAGTTGGATACTATGATTACCGATGCATTGAAAATCAGCAGATATGATTTTTCAAGCTTGGTTTATGTACGTGTACTTCTGGAAATAGAGGTCTGCAAATTATGCGCAGTAAACCGCACAGAAGAGGATTTGAAGAATATCGAAAACACGCTTGTCGAACTGGAAGAAAAGTTTGATACAGACCTTCGTGTCGAAAAAGATTTTGCCTTTCACCAGGCCATTGCACAAGGCGGACATAATCCGGTTATCAGTTCACTCCTGCTTATTATCACTCCTGATATTTTAAAATATTATCAAAAATATAAAGTTTGTGCCGTTCCTCAAAAAACGGTTCATGCTGAACATAGGGAAATGTTACAGAAGATAAAAGATAGAGACAAAGAAGGAATGAAAGAACTGGTGCTCCGCCACTTGGCCAATCTGATTGATTTTGCTAAAATGTCCGCGAAAGGCGATATCCCGGAATTCGAATACGGACATATCTAAGATACGTAAAAGAATAGATTTAATTAGTTGTATGCGAGAAACTATCCAGTCTCTTGTATACAACTAATTTCGTTTATATATAAAATTAATCGTCTGACAGTTGTTGCTCTTTCGTCTGACAGTTGTTAGACGAAAAGTCAACAGTAGTCAGACGAAAGTTCAACAGATGTCAGACGAATAAATTTATTCGATTGAAGAGTTAGTTTTATACATACGGAAGATTAATTGATAGTGGTCGGGCAATTAATCTTATTTGATAAGATAAGTAGCCACTACCGGATAATGGTCTGATTCCTTATCCGCCCAATAACAGACATTGTATGCTTTCACCGTAAAAGCTTCTTTTGGCGCATAAATCAGCCAGTCGCATGCATAAGTCGGATTTGGAACGGGCACTGTCCACGGGGCATCGTCACTCAAACAGTTTACAGTGAAATACTTTTGAAAGGCAGCCATGGTAGCAGAGCCACGGCGGGAATTCAAATCTCCCCCCAAAATAACAGGTTTATCCAGTAACTCCACGCACGCAAGGATTTCATCAACCTGTTTCAGACGGGCAGCGTCTTCGTATTTATGATCCAGATGTGTCGTAGCAAAATAGAATTCTTTGCCTTCTTTCGACACTTTCACATAACCGAAAGAACGGACATAATCACCTTCTTTCAGTACACTCAACTTAAAACTCTTTTCCTCGGAAACCGGATATTTGGAAAGAATCACATTTCCGTAATCTCCGCCGGTCGGAATATCGAGCGCATGGGCAAAATAATAATATTTCATCCCCGTCAATTCCGACAGTTTCTTCGGAGTATCCCAAGGGTTAATCTCCGTGTTTCTTTCTATTTCCTGAAGTGAAACGATATCCGGGTTCTCTTTCTTAATAACTTCGGCTATCTTATCAATCCCTTGTTTACGACCGCTATAAGTGTTGTAAGTCATAGCTTTTACTGTAACCTCTTTCGGTTTCGTCACAGGTTTCTGTGCTGGCAGAGATTGCGACAAGCAACACAGCAGAAACAAGGAAATACATATTCTAAAATTCATATACAACCAATTAATAAGTAAATGTTATCCTGAAAAACAATCTTTCCTACCTGATATAAAATTAATCCTTTTCTATCTTACGAATCTTATGATTCCAATAATCTGAAACGTACAATGCTCCGTCCGAACCAAACTGCACACCTTCCGGATGGTTGAATTGCGCTTTATCCAACGGGCCGTCTGTCGTACCGGAAGTCCCCGTACCTGTGTAGTTTGTCAACATTCCATCAGGGGTAATTTTCGCTATACGATGTTTTTTACGGACTGCTACATAAATATTTCCCTCTTCATCCAAATCCATCTGGCAAGGCTCTTCCAGTTTGGCTTCATTTCCCTGACCTTCTGTAAAACCTGCTTTCTCGTACTGCCCTACCCAAACACGGAGATTAGAAAACTCGCCTGTCGACATATCGTAATCCCCCTTATAAATCACATCTTTTTCTTGTGAACTCATATACACGGTAGTTCCTGCCTTATCAAAAAGAATACAGCGGATTTTCACTTTCGCCGCATTTTTACCTGCTGCATCGGGAAGTTGCACGCCGGTTGCCACCATCGTATTCTGCTCCGGGTCATATTTGTAAATCATGGCATTTCCATGAGCTACGGAGAAGACCTCTCCTGTGACAGGATGTACACCTACATTGGTGACACCATTGCCCAAAGAAGAAGTGACTGACCATATCGCAGCCAGATTGCCGGTATCATACTGATGCGTATCATTGCTCCATGGCATTGTTGCAATATGTGCATTGCCAGAAGCGTTGGCATCATTGGACAAAAATAAAGTATTGCCATCCGATGAGAAAGCGATATTCATCATCCTGAATACGGTTCCGCCGGTTCCATCACCACGTAAGAAAGTAGCGACCTGATTATTTTTCGCAATACGGACATCACGGTCATCATCTTCCACGATATACAAAGCACCTTCCTTATCGAAAGCAATAGAACCCGGTTTCCAAAGAACCGCTTCCATGAGAGTCCCCTCTTTCTTCTCCGTTTTTGCGGCAGGAACATAACTGCCGATATATGTACTCACAATAGGAGACTGAGAATACTCGAACTCCGTTTTATAGGTCAGTTCCTGCGCAGCTTCCCCCTGACCGATATATACTTTCACCAGACCGGAGCCGGAATCTCTCTGTACATTGGCAGTAATAATATTCCCCAACGCACCCGTCACTTCGGCGTCCACCCCGTTGACTGTCACGCGGATATTATCCAAGTCCGTTCCAAAATGCGTACCGTACAAGGTCAGGCTTGTAGACTTTCCGCCTGATGTCGGCGTGTACATGGTAATTTGGGGAGCAACTTCACCTTCTCCGATTTCAGGCGTCATATCCTGCCGGTTCTCATCCTCACAAGCTACAAAGCCGATTGACGCAAACATCAGAGAATAGATAGAAAAACGTTTCAAACGATGTATCAATGTTTTCATGTTTCTGTCTTTTTTTTTAGGTTAATCGTTTATACTGAACGTAGCTACCACCGGGAAATGGTCTGATTCCACATAAGCATCATAATATACATCATAGGCCTTCGGAGACATCCCTTCATCCGGAGTGTACAATACGAAGTCAATCGCTTTTACCGGAACAGGCGTTCCCGTTGTCAGCCCGTAGTTCCCGTTCAGGCAACCGATTTCAAAACGTTCATATAATATCTTCATCGGGCCGGAGTCAGCCAAAGCATTGAAATCACCAGTCAATATCATCGGCTTGTCCAAGCCTTTTGTCTTCTCGATAATGGTTGTAGTCTGGTTGATACGATTGGTTTCATTACCTACATGAGACAGATGAGTCACTCCGAAGTAGAAACTTTTCCCTTCTTTTTCTGTTTTCACTACGCCCATAGAACGCGGGTAGACATCTTCCACCGTCTCTATTCTCGGCAAATCATAGTTCACCCCGTCACTTATCGGATATTTCGAGAGAATCAGGTTACCGTATTCGCCACCGTCCACATCACGGGTTTTGACGAAGAAAGCATAAGGCATTCCCGTCACTTCTTTCATCAGGGCAATAATATCCGCTTTCTCCACCTTGTTGGTCTTCGTTTCAAACTCCTGTAAGCCCGCCAAATCCGGATTTATCTTTTTAATCACCTGAGCAATTGTCTCCATTCCTTTTTTTCCGGAATAAATTTTCTGCCCGCTGTATATATTGTAAGACATGACTTTTACCAATACTCCGTCCTTCTCATCGGGCGGGGTTATACCGTCATCGTCCGAACTGCAACCGGCGAACAAGCCGCTAATCAACAGTACCAGTAATACATAGAATTTATGTTTCATTGTTACCTTCTTTTTTATCGTTTATCTTATATCATTCACAGTTACTTCCACTACCCGGCTATAGTTCACGTACGGTTTGCTTTCCGCTGTCACCGTAGCCGCAACACGCACATATACCCTGTTCTTGTTAGAGACAATCTTATAGTGATTCTCTATAAATTCGGTATCACTCATCAGGTCGATGATGTGTGTCCCATTCGATTTTGTTCCGAGTGAAGAGAGGGTGGCATGGTTTGCATTGTTCATGTCCACTCCCGGAGCATAATTCCATATAACGGAGACATCCGTCAGTTTCAATGTCTCGTTCGATGTTTTCGCGTCATAGGTCAGTGTCAGCTTATTATCTGCCGATACAGCCACATCAAGACTGATACGCGAGAACGGGATTGTGTACAAATCAACCTGCGTTTGTCCGTTCACGGTGACATACCCTTCACATACCCCGACAAAAGGGCCATCCTTTGCCTGAATACGATAGTTGCCATTGAACACCTTCGTATGCTCAAACGTTCCATCCTGGCGGGCACGGAAATCGACAGAGGCGGTAGCCCCCGTATTCTGCTCGTACAAACTCATCATCACACCGCTACTTCCCGGCACAGGCATAGGAACCGGTTCATTCGTTTCCTTATCATAGATAGTGCCATACACGCCACCATTCGGTGCATCATAATTATCGATGTCATTTTCGCATGCCGCCACGAAACAGGCGAATAATGCAGTCAATCCTATGTTTATTATTTTATTCATATTGTTTCTTCTTTAAACTTACAATTGGACGTATCAATTACCGTAACCCGGATTCTGTACCATCAACGGATTCGTACTCAAGTCCTCGGCACGGAACACCGTATAGTAGTTCTTTTCAAGGAAAAGGCGCTTTCTCTTTTCGGGCACACCGGTTTCAAAAGTGTATTTGCCGCTCTTGATATTGTAATACGGACAGAGAGCCGTACCGCGGAAATTAGTCAGGCCGCCTTTGCTGACATCGAGATGAGCCAGGCGCCAACGTTTCAAATCCCAATAACGATGCTTTTCAAAAGCAAGTTCCACTTTCCGTTCATGACGCACTTTGTCCAGTGTCAGGTTGCCGGCAACCAATAGTTTGATGCCTGCCCTGCCGCGAATCTCATTGATATCTTTCAATGCCACGTCCAGGTGCTGATTCAATTCCATGCAAGCCTCTGCGCGGTTCAGATAGATTTCTGCCAGACGGAAAACCACCCAGGGAGTAGAGGAACGTTTTGCATCGATATCCGTATAGTCCGTCAGGCTTTCATCCAGGAATTTACGCTGATAGAAACCCGTCTTGCTGGCATCGCCTACACTTAACGAGCCACCGTCTTTTCCCGAAGTATTATAAGTCTGCCCGTCTATTACGACCTTGTTCTCCTTGTCCGGCTGGGCGGAAGCTTCATACTTGGTTCCTATACCATCCTGTCCGTTGATGACACCGCGCATCCATTCGATTTTACCGCCACCGTATCCTTTATAATCAGCACCGGGCAGGTAAACCGAACCTAATAAGCGAGGGTCTTTATTCCTAAAGATGTCATACGGGCTATCATAGCTGATAGCTTTTCCACCGCTGTCTTTCATCTTCAGTTTCCCTTCCGTACCATCAATATATTCAAACTCTTCGACCATTTCCAACACCGGAGACATACCGCATCCCCAGCCATCACCACGATAAGAGAAAGGAACATTCAGTTTATCCCACATATGCCCCTTACCGGCAGCTACATTATACTGTTTCTGGAATATATATTCACCGTTATCCCCATTCACTGCTTTGGAGAAGAGATTGTAAAAGTTCTGCGCCAACTCTTCCGGTTCCGTACCGGTCGATTTATACAAGCTATACACACGGGGAACCATTTCATCCAGAATCTTCGATGAAGCAGTATAACATTCGTCAAAGTAACGTTCCGCTTCTGTCTCGGGAATATACACATATCCTTTGGAAACAGCTTCGCCTGTCAGAGTCAGCGTTTTGGAATACTTGGCGATAGTACCGGCATACAGTGCGGCACGTGACCACAAGGCAAGCACCGTTCCACGATTTGCGCGGTATTTGGCATCACTGCTGCGTACTTCCGGCAATGATTCATAGATAGCTTTACATTCATTGATTATGAAATCATAGGTCGCGGCTTCCGTATCACGAGCCTGGTAAAGAGCTTCCGTATTTCCTGCGGTATATTCTTGCGGAACAGTCTGCAAAGGAACGCCCCCATAACGTTTCACCAGTCCGAAGTACTGCATAGCACGGATAAAACGGGCTTCTGCACCGAGTTCTTCTTTCTCATCCTCACTCAATACGGAAGTTTTCTCAATATTCAGCAGGAAGTTATTCACAATACGGATTTGCTTGTAGCGGGTCACCATGTCGTCGTTGAATACATAGTCGCCATAAGAATAGGTAGAATTCGACTTATCGAACGCACTTTCTTTCTGATAACTGGCGGTAGCCTCATCCGAAAGACTGGTCTGATTCGCCAGATTCGCTTTCTTACTTCCATACCAATCATCGTATTCATCCAGTTTCAATCCCGAGTCATACATATCCGCCAATACGGCTGTGATTGCCTTCGGATTTTGCCAAATCAAATCCGGTGTGTTGACACCGCTGGTACTCTCACGGTTCAGATAATCGTCGCATCCCGTCCACAGGAAGATGGACGCTCCGCCTATCAATATATATTTCAGATAATTTCTATTCATTGTCTTTACAGGTTTTAGAAAGTTACATTTACGCCAAAGTTATACGTCTTCATCTGCGGATAGTAGCGTACACCACTGGAGTTACTCTCCGGATCGACATTTTTCATCAGCCCGTCACGCTTGGTGAAGGTCAGCAGATTGTTACAGTTGATATAAAAACGTACCCTGTCGATAGCAGCCTTTTTTGTCAAGACTTTAGGCAGTGTATATCCCAGTTCCAAAGTTTTCAGACGCAGGTAACTTGCGTTGTGCAATGACCATGAGTTGCCGGAACGGTTATCGGCAACACCTGCCACACGTGCGGCAGGCATATAGCCCGGAATCCATTTACTATAAGGGTCGGTCGGATCTTCCCGATGCCAACGGTCGGTCATGATAGCCAGCCCATTACCCAAACCTTGCTGGATAAACGGGTCGAGAATATCCCCGCTGACATAAATATCATGTCCCGCAGCTCCCTGGAAAAAGACTGTCAGGTCGAATCCCTTATATTCTCCGGACATATTCAAGCCGTAGTACATACGGGGTGTAGCACCATGTCCGAGCGGTTGCGTGTCGTTATCATCAATAATACCGTCACCATTGTAGTCTTCGAACTTCAAATCACCCGGCATCAGCGAACGGTTACCGTCCTTATCCTGAACCGGTGAGTTCAGAATCTCTTCAAAGGAAGCAAACTGTCCGATAACTTTCTTTCCCCAACGGATATCTTTGTAACGTCCGTTCGTATTATTACGCCAATTGTCATACATATTGGTGGAAGCCGCCCTCTCTACATAATCATACTTAATTCGGGTAGTGGAGAAGTTGGCCGACACATTGTAATTGAAATTGCCAATCCGGTTCTTATGTCCCACTACAATCTCGAATCCGGTATTGATGTCAGAGTTCAGATTTTCCTGCGGCATTGATTCTCCGAAAATAGTAGGCAGTGAGCCTACACGGGTAGCAGGCAAACCGGAACGGTTTCTACGGAACCAGTCGAATTCTACGGAAATCAGTCCTCTATGATAAGACGCTTCAAAGCCGATATTCATAATCTTCGATTCATACCAAGTCAGCCACGGGTTTGCCATACCTACCGTAGTCATGCCCGAAGTCACTCCATTACTGCCCATGATATAGCTTCCGTGAGACGTATATCCATCCAGATACTGGAAAGCATCGAAATCCCCTTCATCACCCACTTTGGCATACGAAGCACGGATTTTCAGGTTATCCATATCGGGTAACAGCTTTTTGAAAAAGGCTTCCTCTGAAACACGCCATCCCAAAGAAACACCCGGGAAGAATCCCCAACGATTGCCCGCGCGGAATTTATAAGTTCCGTCATAGCGGAAGTTGAATTCCACCAGATAGCGGTTAGAAAAATCGTAGTTCAAACGTCCCACCAGTCCGGCATGAGCCGTTTCCTGTGTCTTGCCGGAAGCTTCCTGATTCGTCTTATCCCCATAATCCAGGTCGGGAATCAACCCGATGGCAAAATCGCGTGTTCCGGTCACCCAGTTCTTTTTATCATTATACATTTCCCACACCAGCATAGCGCCGATGTTATGTTTCCCGGCGAATGTATTGTTATAGTTCATAGAGAACTGATAGGTCGGCTTGTCATAGTTCTCCAGTTTCGATTCCAAATGTGCGGTGTTAATCACTTTCTCTATATACTCCTCATTGGCATAATCATATGTATATTCCGAGAGGTCTTTCCGCCACGTTTTCCATTCCTTGTTTGTATAATCGTAAGCAACCAATGCTTTCGCCATCAACCCTTTAACCCAGGGAAGTTGCCAGGTGACAGCCAATGAGCTGTTAAATTCACGACGCAAACGGTCTTCGTAACCGCTGTCATCCGAACCGGATACATGCACGGGGTTCGCCATATCTCCTACGGCTCCCCAATAGTCCGGGTTATCATTGGCATACATGGAATAAGTAGGGATAGCCATTTGCGCCGAGCGGAACAGGTTATCGCCATTGTAAGGTTTCTTGCGGTTATCAAAGCGACCGCTCAAACGCAGTTCTACATTCAGTCCTTTGGCCACTTCCACGCTTAGGTTGGAACGGACATTGTAGCGTTGGTAATTCCAGTCGCCCGAACGGATGATACCACCCTGATCCATGTATCCGATGGACATATAATATTTCACCTTCTCCGTACCGCCTGTCAGACTCAAGTTATGTGAAGTTTGTGGAGCCGTGCTGCGCATCGTTTCATTCCACCAGTCTGTACCTGCCGTACCGTTCCGATAGGCTTCCAGTTGTTCCTGCGAATAAGCGGAAGCTCCGCGCCACGGGTTAGCATTATGAATCGCTTCATTATAGAGAGAAGCATACTCATAAGCATTCATCATTTCCGGATAACGGGTCACTTTCTGGAAACCTACATAGCCGTTATATTCTATCTTTACCTTCTGTTCCGTTCCTTTCTTGGTAGTAACCAGCAGAACGCCGTTTGAACCTTTGAAACCGTAGACGGCTGCGGCAGCATCTTTCAAGATAGAAATGGATTCGATGTCATTCGGGTCGAGCTGCGTATAGTCGCGTTCGATACCGTCTACAATCACCAGCATACTTCCATATCCGCGGATATCAACGGAAGCTCCGTCATCACCGGGGCTACCGCTACGCTGTACGGCACGCAAGCCCGGCAAACGTCCGGCAAGCATATTCGTCACACTGGGAGCTTTTACTTCCATCAGCTTATCCGAAGAAATGGCGGCCACCGAACCGGTTACGGAAGCTTTCTTCTGAATACCGTAACCTACCACCACTACTTCGTCCAATGTTTCCGTATCTTCCTGCAAGGTCACTTTCAGTCCGAACTGTCCGTTCACCTTTACTTCTGTTGTTTTATATCCGATGTAGGAAATCTGTAATACTCCGTTAGCGGGAACCGACAAGGTAAACTTACCATCCACATCGGTAATCGTCCCCACACCGGTAGCACCTTTCAGTTGTACCGAAGCTCCGATAACCGGTTCTCCGCCAGCATCAACAACCACACCTTTCACCGTGATATTCCGGACTGTCTGTTCAATACCTGATATCGAAGGACCTTCCGCATATACCGTAAACGGTACGCACAGGAAAGTCCCTGCCATTAAAGCTGAAACAGTAGCTATCTTCAGCCGGTCGTTGAACGACTTTAAGACAACCGTGTTCATTTTACAAGCATGTTTCATAGATTAAATTAGTTATGTGTTTTAAGTTTCGAATCTATATCGCTATCACATATCGCTACTGCAACCTGCGAATCGGCACAGCCATAGTAGAGATATAATTTGTTTTTAAAGTAAGCCAGTCCCTCGATAAATACCGTTCCGTCCTTGTACTGACCGCTTTTTTCGAAAGCGGCTTCGGGCACAAAGAAAGGTTTGTCCAATCGGTCGAGCACCTTATAAGGGTCATTGGTGTCGAACAGGAACTGCCCCGCACAATAAGCGCCTGCCGGATACGCAGGATCTCTTTCTTCCTTATATCCGTTCTTGCCATTGTATAGCAATACGATACCGTTTGCCGTCTTTATTGCAGGTGGCCCGCATTCCGTCAAGCGGCTGTCGAAATACCCACTGCGGGGTTTGGCTATTTCCCTTAGTTCGTTGTTTTCGTTCAGTACCGGAGTCCAGTCGGTCAGGTTGTCGGAAGTTGCGGCACATACCGCATTCTCTCCCCAGTACATAAAGTATTTGCCATCCACTTTCTCTATGACCAGTCTGCCATCTTTCACTCCGGTGACAAGAGAAGCCGATTTGCTTGCTATATTGGCAAAACGCCCGTTGTATGCTTTCGCAAAAGCGAGTCCGTGTTTTGTCCAGTTTTTCAAGTCCCTGGAAGTAGCCACCGCCAGGCGGGGAAGGTTGCGGTTCCAGGCAGTATAAAGCATAACGTACAGTCCGTCTTCCGTCATTGCCACACGCGGGTCTTCGCAACCGCCTTCCCATTCTATTTCCTTAAAACCGTCTTCGGAAGGAAATAATATCGGCGCGTCCGACCGGCTCATCATCACTCCGTCCGTACTTTCCGCATAGCCAATACGGGATGTTCTCTTTCCTATCCCCTGAGCCGAATTGTCTTCCGCGCGGTAGAGTACCACAATCTTCCCGTCTTTGACAGTTGCCGCCGGATTGAACGTATCACTCTCTTCCCATCTTACCGTTTGCTTGCGCATCGGACATTGAAAAGTTGTCGGTTGCGGGGAAATCACCGGATTCACCCCTTCCGGACGAACAAAAGGGCCGAGTGCCCATTGTCCGCTCTGTTCTTCGACAGTTACGGATGCCTGTTTTTGACCGGAGCATCCAGCCAGTGTCATCATACCGAATAAATAGATTACAGATCTTAGTGTTATCATACGTCGTTTTTTTAATTTTTCAAATCAGTCGTTCATCGTTTTTCTGTCAGCAAAACTATCGCAGCCCCGCAACAATAGAGTGTACTATATTCTCAAAAGGGTATATAGGTGCTGTACAACATAAGAATTCATCCGTTTGCAATGGCGACTTAATGATTTTGGAATATTAGTGAACCGTTTGATTCTGTTTAATGATGTTCTGAGCCAATGGGTAGGCTATCAATTGCAAAGCTCCTACCAATATCAGCGCATATTTCAAGGCAAAATCCTGTGATATGGCAAAAGCAAGCACCATAAAAAGGATGAGTCCGAAAGCACGTCCCAGGAACAATCCGAATTCGTGACTTAAAATATAGGTGTATTCATTTCTTTTCTCGATTTTAACTACTGCGTCGATGGTCTGCATCATAATAGGATAATAAGGCAAATCGAACAAGGGCTGAAAGATTACCTTACAGAGGACAAAGATAATCACTCCGGTGGCTGAAAACAAGATTCCATTGAACAGAGTACCGATAAAAAAGACGAGTAACCCGGCTATAAATATCTTCGGGCGGTCTTCGGGTCTGGCAATGCGCCCCAGTACATAGACCAGGATAGCCGTCAGTGTGCCACTGATTCCCTGTATCAGCCCCAATACTCCTTCATCGCCTACCAATTTTAAAACCAGGATAGCAGGAGCAGTCACCAAAAATCCCTGTACCATTCCTTTCAGGGAAGCCAGCAACAGCATTTTCTTCCAAAGTGTACAGAACCGGAAATACAGAAAATTCTTCTGCACCGGATTGGCAAACTTGCCGCGCCACAAAACAGCTACGGCAAACAGAGTCACGACTATGACCCCTACTGTCACCAAACGATAGGCTCCATTAATGTCAATCAGGCATCCCATGATTTCCTTGCCGTCTATCTGGCTGATAAATGCACCAATCAGCAAGGGAACAGTTATCGAAGTGATGGAGAAAAAGAAAGATTCCAGTCCGAAGAAATAGTTCCGGCTGTCATCGGTCGTATTGTTGAGAGTCAATAGATAACGGTTAGTCCAAAAGAAGCCCGATGCAGCCCCGAGTACAAAACCTGCTATGCCCAATTCTACAAAGCCCAACGACTTTACCAGCATCATGGCAAACATTGACAATCCGCTCACTAATATTCCACCCGCATACAGTACTTTCACGCTGACATGCCGCAACAGGAAGCCGTTGACAAACGAAGTTGCCATGATACCGATATACATGAAAAGCTGATAGAAAGCTACGGAAACTGGTTCGCTCGTGTGACGCATCACATAAGCGCCCACAAATATCTCTACCACAGGAAGCACGAACGCGTAGAGCAGGTTAGTTATCAACAGTACACGCACATTAGGTGTCTGCTGTCTGAAGAATTGGTATTCTCTTTTAAGTTTATTCATTCCCTACCTTAATATATGTCATGACTTTAATGAACGAAGAATTTCTTCAATAGATAACTTCGCTCCGCAGATTACCTCGTCACTTGCACCATAGTAAATGGTCACTGTATCCCTCTCTACCAAATGACCGTTAGTGAAGACTACATTTCCGAAAAATCCAGTCTGCTCGTAGGGAGCAATCGGCTCCATTATAGGAGCTTTGCTTCGGGCGATAACCTTAGAGGGGTCGTTCAAATCAAGCAGAAGGGCTCCCAAGCAATAGCGGTTCTGATAATCTGCACCATGATAAATCTCCAGCCATCCTTCCTCTGTACGGATAGGCGCGGCACCTGCGCCCACACGGGCACAATCCCAACTATCGGGACGAGTGGTCGCAATACAACGGTGGTTGCCCCAATGCAAGCGGTCGGGGGATTCGGCAAGCCAGATATAGTTGCCACCCAGTTCGGGACTACTCGGACGATGCAGGGCAAGGTATTTTCCGTTTATTGTCTCTTCAAACAAGGCACAATCTTTATTATGAGGGGGAAAAATCATACCGTGACGAGTATAATTCTTCCAGTCACGAGTGTGAATCAGCCCCACGCCGACAGCAACCGAAGAGACTTCGGTAAACGTCAGGTAATAACCATCGGCAGTAGTGGCTACCCGACAATCTTCGATGCCGAAAGCTTCCAAAGCTCCCTGACCGAAAATAGGCGGATAATCCGGCTCTTCTTTAAAGTGGATGCCATCCTCGCTCGATACCAGCCGGAGATAAGACATGGTAGTCAGATAATTCTGTCCCGCATATCCTATCACACGAGGGTCAGAAGCATCCAGTTTCGGGTCATTTTCGTCAAAAGAGAGTACTTCTATCTTCCTTTCCTTATTATATACAGGAAAACTAATCACTCCCTGTTTCTGCACAGGGCGTTCGGCCACCCGCAACAATAACCATATTTTTCCATCGAAACGGAACACGCCGGGATTCAGGAAACAAGTAATTTCCATCCCTTCTATTCCCGGTTGTAAATCGGATGGTTTCAGTAACGGGTTCTGATGAAATCGTTTTGCAATATCCATTTTTAGATTATTAAATATGTGTTGTTTTTACTTCTCGTGGCAAAGCTACCCCACACGGTAACGGAAAGAGTGTACTATATTCTCAAAAGGGTATACAGGTGTTGTACAGCATATTTTTATCTTTGTTTTCTTATTTTTCCTCTCTATCTTTGCGATATGATTCTACGAAAACACCCATATTTCCGTTACATCTGCATCCTTATTTATTCATGCCTGATGCCCGCTTTATTACATTCGCAGAATGTAGTAAAACAGATTTCCAATGCGGACGGATTATCCAATAATTCGGTGAATTGCTTCCTCGAAGATTCGGAACATACGCTTTGGGTAGGGACATGGGACGGGCTGAATGCATATAACGGACGTAGCTTCAAAACCTATTCTTATAATAAGAGAGAGGCCGGTTCTATCAGCAACAACGTCATTTGGCAAATTATCGAGCAGAGCGATTCTATTCTATGGGTGTCTACGGACTATGGAGTAAACCGATGGAAACGTTCCACGCAACAATTTACTCCTTATTATCTGGGTACACAGAATAACCCGCCGAAACAGGAGAAATCATTTCTGTTGGGCATCACTTCCGGCAAGCATATCATCTGCTACGTGAAAGAACAGGGCTTATTCTATTTTGACGACCGGAAACAGGAGTTTGTCTCATTGAAGAATGACCTTCCTGATGACATCAGAAACTTCGTTATTGATTCCAAAGACCAATTGTTTTTTCTCACAGGACATGGACAATTGTTACATTATCAACTGGGTATCCATAATTCCAGTCCCGAACTTTCTTTCAAGGAAGAAATCAAGCAACCTGTACCTGTTTCCAATATTTATCTTTCCCAGGATTGCCTCATCATTCACAATGACCGGATGTTGACCGTTTCACAAGATAACCGCATATTGGATAGCATCGACATTCCTGACAACAAGACTGTGTCACAAGCCATCTGCCACGGGGAATATCTTTTTATCAGCTTTATCGAAGGGGGATGTATCAGGTATAATCTCGAAAACGGGACTTCAACGAAGTTACCTCAACTACCGGCGAAGGCTTCTATTTTTACTATTTATATCGGTTCTCAGAATATCCTCTGGGTAGGTACGGACGGGCAAGGAATATTGGAAGTGTATGAACATACTTCTCCATTCCATACCGTAAAGACGGATTATCCGGTACGTTGTTTCTGCGAAGAAGACAACGGCAATATACTCGCAGGGACGAAAGGAGAAGGTATTCTTCTGCTCGACAAACAGGAGCGGAGCGTCAATCCCTATCTATCAACCGCCAACGGACTAATCTCCAATTCCGTTTATACCATCCGGAAAAATATGTCCGGGGATATATTTATCGGAACCGAAGGAGCAGGCATTAATTATATTCCACTCAACAGCGGTCAGGTGAAGAAGCTGAATATTCCCACCGGATTTCCGGTTTTCAGGGCTGTGTACAGTATCCTGTTTACTCATAATGATTCACTTTTATGGTTGGGCACTTCCGGTTACGGGCTTATCAAGTTAAGCCTGCAAAGGGACGGAAAAGCCTATAAAGTGACAGACATGAAACAATATAAATCTCCCGGCCCTTCTTCACCAAGCAATAATATTATCTATTCGGTTATTGCCGGATACAATGAGAATGAACTTTGGCTAGGCACGCGAGGGGGCGGAATCAATAAGTTCGATATTGCCTCCGAACGTTTCCGGCAGATTAATGAAATAGATTCCGGTTTGTCCCTGACTAACAATGACGTGATTTATCTGACTAAAGGAGATTCCACGAGTATCTGGATAGGTACAAGCTATGGACTTAACCGGTTGTTCCCGACAGCCAATCCCCCTTCTATCATCGAATATACGGATAATAACGGATTACCCAATAATACGATCCACGGTATCCTGAAAGATGAGAACGGGAATATTTGGGCAAGCACCAATCAAGGTATCTCCTTTATCGACCTGCCTTCGGGAAAGATTACTAACTATTCTTCGAGAAACGGACTGCAAAACGATGAATTCTCTGACGGAGCTATTTTTAAGGATAAAGCCGGATGGTTGTATTTCGGCGGTGTCAGCGGACTGAATTATTTTGACGAGAACAAGATACGATTGAGGGAACACGTCGCTTCGTTGAGCCTGAACAGTCTGAAAATAAACAATGCCAGTCAGAATATTTATGAACGGATTCGTAATCATACGCTCCGGTTGGATTATGACGAGCCTTATGTCACATTGGGATTTGCCGCGCATGATTTTATCAATAATGAGAATTGTGAGTTCAGTTACCGTATTATTGACTTTGCCGACGAGTGGATTTATAATGAGAACAATTCAAATATAGTTATCACCAAACTGCCGCCGGGCAAATACAAACTGGAAGTAAAATGTACCAATGGTGACCGGGTATGGAGCAATCAAGTCTATTCGCTTCATCTGGACGTTGCCTATCCCTGGTGGCTCAGTACCACTGCTTTTATCATATACTTTATCCTGATTGTCATTGCTATCTATATCACGCAGTCCGTCATCAAAAACCGGATTCGGCTGAATCGTCAGATTCTACTGGAGCATATAGAAAAACAGAACCAACAACGTATCCACGAATCGAAACTGAACTTCTTCACGAATGTGGCACATGAGTTCTTCACTCCGCTGACGCTGATATATGGCCCGGCTCAGCACTTGCTGGAAAAGGCTGACCTAGACAGTTATACCAAAAGATATATCTACATTATCAAAAACAATGCCGACCGGATGCAGAAACTTATCAACGAACTGATGGAGTTCCGGAAAGCAGAATCGGGACATACGGCTATCTATGCGGAGAGAGTGGATATTCAGTTACTCGTTGATTATGTATCGGACAACTATACCGGTATAGCTGAAGAAAATAAGATAGACTTCAGTTTCAAAAGCAAAGAAGTATCATCTTTTACGACAGACCGGAATGCATTGGAAAAAATAATCTTCAATTTACTTTCCAATGCATTCAAATACACGCCGTCCGGCGGATATATCCGTGCCGAGATACGGCAGAATGTCGCTGACGGGACATTACATTTTCGCATACGCAATTCAGGCAAGGGACTGACTGAGAAACAAATGAGCGAGATATTCAGCCGGTTCAAGATTTTTGAGAGCAGTAACCTGAAACATGCGGGAAGTACCGGAGTCGGACTGAATCTGACCAAGAGCTTGACGGAGTTACTGGGTGGTGAAATCAATGTAAGAAGCGTATTGGGAGAATATGTAGAGTTCAATGTATCTCTGCCACCTATGCACGTGAATTCAGAAAAGGCAAGTCAGTCGGCAGAAGAGGAGACAGAAGCCGATGAAATGCTTTTTGTCCCTAAACAAAAGGAAATTAGTATATTGATTGTAGAAGATGAAAAGAATATCCGCGAACTTCTGAAAGATATCCTGCTCCCTTATTATCAGGTTCGGGAAGCGGCTGATGGAGAAGAGGCGCTGAAAGAAGTTGAACAGAAACAACCGGATATTATTATCAGCGATGTATTGATGCCCAAACTGGACGGCATCACCCTCACGGACATATTGAAATCCAATGAGCGGACAGCTCATATTCCGATTATCCATATCTCTGCCAAGAACTCTATCGAAGACCAGATTAACGCTTACAATCATGGAACGGACTTATATATTCCCAAACCTTTCCACCCGAGGCATGTATTGAGCGCGGTAGAGAATATGATTAATAAATACTCTCTAATGAAAGAATATTTCAAATCCGGCCGTTCCTCTCTCATCGTAAGAGACGGAATCTCCATGCACAAAGAGGATGAGTTGCTACTGGACAAGATTATCAAATTCATTGAAGATAATATTGACGACGAATCCATAAACCCGGATTCTCTCGCTGACTTTATTGGGGTAAGCAAAGCAGGACTGTACCGTAAGCTCAAAGAATTGACGGAAAAGACACCAAGCGAATTTGTCCGGACTATCCGCCTGGAATATGCAGCCGGCCTGTTAAAGACTACCAAACTTACCGTCACCGAGATTATGTATAAATCGGGCTTCTCGAACAAGTCTTATTTCTATCGGGAGTTTGCCAAGTTATACAACACTTCTCCCAAAGAATATAGAAGTGAACATACAAAAGAAAAAGATACTAAATAACCATCTAACAATAAAAACAATGAGAAAACTTTTTATTGTATTGGCGCTCTGCGGTGTGTCAATACTGAATGCGCAACAACTGAATGTTGCTTCTTACAATGTACGAAACAGTAACCCGAACGATGCCAAAGCCGGAAACGGCTGGGAACAGCGGTGCCCGGTACTCACCCAGTTAATCACCTTTCATGACTTCGATATATTCGGAGTGCAGGAAGTGAAACATAACCAACTGGAAGATATGTTGAATGCCTTGCCGCAATACAGCTATATAGGCGTAGGACGGGATGACGGGAAAACGAAAGGAGAATATGCGCCTGTCTTCTACCGGAAGGATAAATTCAAGCTACTCAAATCAGGAAACTTTTGGTTATCGGAAGATACCTCGAAGCCGAATAAGGGATGGGATGCAGCCTATACCCGTATCTGTACATGGGGAGAGTTCAAAGATATTACAGGTAAGTTCAGATTTTGGTTCTTTAACCTGCACATGGACCATATCGGAGTAGTGGCACGTTGCGAAAGTGCCAAGCTGGTTATCAGCAAGATTAAAGAGATGTGTGGCAAAGACCCCGTCATACTCACCGGAGATTTCAATGTAGACCAGACCAGCGAAAGCTATCAAGTACTTCACGAATCCGGAATATTATCAGACTCTTATGAAGTCGCGCAACTGAGATATGCAACTAATGGAACATGTGCGGGATGGAATCCGAACGCATATACTCCCAACCGTATCGACCATATCTTCGTTACTAAAAACTTTGTTGTTGAAAAGTACGGAGTACTGACGGACACTTACCGGATTAAGAATGAAGCTACCGGAAAGTATGAAGCACGTATCCCTTCAGACCATTTTCCAGTGAAGGCGGTATTGAAATATACCAAGTAAGCAAAGCAGAATTCGAAATGATAATATAAGCCTGTCAATGTTCTATATTTAATATTTTGCAGGGAAATAGCTGGTTAGAAAATAACGAACCAGAAAATAAACTGCACAAATAAATGCATGAGCATACAAAAAGCAGCCTAATATTACATAAAACCAAACAGGATATGCATCTTTCTCTATTCGGAAACTGTTCATTGCTTTAAAACCAACGAGATGTTCCTCGGTGTGCATCGACTTGTTCCTCACCGGGGAAGCTATCGTTTCCCGGTGAGGAAGATAAAAATGAGCTATTAAGAAACATTTTCTATCTAGTTTATCATAATATATCGAAAAGGGAAAAACAATAAAATGATTAGTTATTCGGATATTTACTTTCCGAATAACTAAAATAATCAAGAATCTGTCACATTTCAAATAAAATATTCTCAAAACAGCAGAAATAGAGAATCACATAATTGCAAATGCTTGGCATCTTCCTGCTTTTCCTTACCAAACTGCGATTTACGTCCTTCTCCGATGATTAAATATTCCTTTTTTAAGGATCATCGTTTTTTAAGAGGACTACTGATTTATTCAAAAGGCTCTTTCAAACATAACGAATCACATTTCTGATACGAGTTTCGTGCGAAAACATTATCAATATAAAAACATCTGAAAACATAGACAGAAACAATTTCGATACTAATAATGCCAATCACTTGATACAGAAACCTTCCTTCTCTTTATTCTCCTTCCATAATATCTGGCTTTTAGGGTATTAATACTTGGCAACTGATAAATTATAACTTAATAAACAGACTAGTAACAGATGAAAGAATAAGTTGAAAGAGCCAGCGGATACAGTTGAGGCAATTAGCTTGCCAACAGCCGCCCCGCCCTACTTAGTTAAAAAGCAACCATGATCTGCTCATTAATACCTTTATCAGATATCCGCACACTACACATACCGTTTTCCTTATCCCAACTCCATAGTACAGATTCCGTATTATTCTCCAAATCAGCTTCCAGTCTTTCCGGTCTGGCTTTCTTTATTTTCTTCCCTTGGACAGTTACCTCTTTGGGCACTTTCGCAGAATAAATACGGAATAGAAGATTTCTTGGACCGGGGACAGTGTACCCCTTTCCTTCGCGGGCAGAAACAGTCAGCTCAATTCCATCCGGCAAGGTTCGGCATACAATGGGAGTTTTTGCAAACTCGTCACGTTGGTATCCCAGGTCTTCTCCTTCGTCCTCGTAGAGAGTAAAATTCGCCTGTACACCTTCCTGTGCCGGAAAGATTTCAAAAGTCAGCGGATATACCAGTTTCTCATGGGTGTAGTTCATTACAGGCATTGTGGGGATGATTGAGCCTTGCTTTACAAACATTGGTATGGAAGACAAGGGAGCGTCAACGGTAGTCCATTGCTCACCGGTGTAGACCGTCTGCTTGTTGTTATAGTCAATCCATGTACCTTCTGGCAGGTAGACGTTCTTTGTGCGGGCACCTTTCTTTACGACGGGGGCTATTAATAATTCACGGCCGAATAAGAATTGGGCATCCGTAGAGAAAGTTTCCGTATCCGCCGGATATTCAAGGAAAAGAGGACGCATGATAGGCAATCCCGTATCGTAAGCCTCGCGTGCGTAGGTGTAGATATATGGTAGTAGACGATATTTCAGTTCGATGGCGGCTTTCGCGTTCTTTTCCGCTTCCGAACCGAATAGCCAGGGTTCTACTGCGTTATCCCCTTCATGGTGAATACGGCTCAAGGGGTTGAAAGCGCCGAATTGCACCCAACGGATATAAAGCTCCGCCATAGCGGGATAATCTTCGATGTCTCCGCAATAGCCTGTGATATCACAAGTGGAAAACGGGATTAGTCCCAAGCCGGCGGAAAGCATTACTGGAATCTGATTGGCTAGCTGTCCCCAACCTTGCAATACATCGTCCCCGTTGCCACAATCACCTGTCCAACCGAACGTATAGCGTTGTAATCCCGCATAGGCGGCACGGGTCATTTGGAAAACACGGCGGTTCGGGTTTCTCTTTTCAAATTGCTCTTTGACTACCTTGTCCCAGGTCAGTCCGTAGACGTTATGGATTTCATCGTGCATGCCCAAATGGTGCTGCATGACCAGACGTTCCGTTTGCTCTTCGTTACTCCAGGCAGGCTCGCCCATATCCGTCCAAAAGCCGGAGATGCCGTCGTCAACAGGTTTCTGTTGATAAGTTCCCCACCAGTCGGCTACGGCGGGTAAGGTGAAGTCCACCACACCGCAGTTGCCACCCCAAGGCCAGGGCATATCGTAACTCTTGCCGGTCGTGCTGTCCTTTACGAAATAACCCAGGCGGTCTGCTTCTTCCCATTGCTTCTTATTCGCCTGCGAGATAACCGGGTCTTGGGATACAACTACTTTGAAGCCCATCTCTTTCAGGTCGGAAAGCATCTTCTTCGGGTTCTCATAGTTCCCTTTCCGCCATTCAAAGTCCTGCAAATGTTCCGTCCAGCCGATGTCCTGATAGATAATATCACAAGGGATTCCCCGCTTACGGTAGCCTTCGGCTATTTCGCGGCTTAACTTCTCGCTTGTCAACAAGCCACGGCATTGTGCAAAGCCCAACGCCCATTTCGGTGGCATGATAGGTTTTCCTGTCAGGCCGACGTATTGGCTGATGATTTCTTTGTAGTCTTTGCCGAAGATAAAGTAATAAATCATTTCGCCGTCCGGGGCTTCGAAGCTGTAATAATCACGGCTTTCCGTACCGAACTTGAATTCCGTTTTATACGTATTATCCAGGAAGATGCCATACCGATAGCTGCTCATAAAGAAAGGGATACTTTTGTAAAGCGGATCTTCCGCGACACTGTAACAAGGCTTGTCACTATTCCACATCTTATAAGACTCTCCGCGACGGTTCATCTTGCCCGCTTTCTCACCAAGACCGAAGAAATGCTCGTCACGGCGGAGAACCTTATATTCCACTTTCCTTGTTCCTTCACTCACATGCCCCTTGTCGGCATAGTCACTAAACAGGAGTTTCTGATACTTGTCAAATATCTGAAGACTCATGGGGGATTTATTCACCCGGATGCGCAGCTTCGGGGTGAATATTTCGTAGCAGGCTACCTGCTCGTCCACATGAATCGTACCTACCTCTTCCAGTTCCTCATTAATGACGGCAAAAGAAGCGTTCTTTTGCTGAAACCGCCCATCGGGCGAGAAGTATATTTTTACTACGGAAGGGCTGCAAAGTTGCAGTTGCAAGGCGGCGCTGTCCGCCAGGTGAAAAGTCACCTGGCGTCCCTGCTGCGAGAAAGAAGTACATGTTTTCGCGCCGTCAGTAGCCCAAAGCACTGAAAGGGGGAGAAAACAGGCTATTATCCATACTATTATCCTGTTCATACTTCTTTGGCTCTCCCTTACAATGTTTCCACTTCTGACTATTATCCTGTTCATACCTATTATTCTGTCCATATTATTCTGTCCATATTATTCTGTTCATACTATTCTGCGCATGTTTTTCTGCGCATATTATCCTGTTGATATTCACAGTTGCCGCTTGTTTATTCGTATTCCACTACAAGCATTGTCCAGTAACTCAATGACGGAAGCGTCACCTTTATCTCGTTTCCTTCCTGCGTAAAGTCCAGCTTCCGGGATACTCCGAAACTCGCATCCGGTGAAGCCACCCAAACGGATTTTGCCGTACCTTTTACGGTTATCTTTGTCTGAGCCGACTCAATCAAAGAAGGCGCAGCCTGTGTTCCGTTAGAGTCACACCAGTCGAGATGCACGGCATTGGTATAGTTCAGGAAATGAATCACGTCCCTGTTGTCGAACCGTTTTCCGACAGTCGCTATCTGATTGCGGACGGGCGGCCATTGGTTAATAGTCATCTTTCCATCCATAGAAGAAACTGTAGCGCCATAGAATTCTCCGCCGTCACGCAAGAGGTTCTCATATCCGGTGATAAAGTCGTAGTAAGTAACCATCGCCTTCTTCAGTTCCCCTTTCATCGACAGATTGCTGTTAGGGAAATATTCGGTTGTCAGCATATGTTCGCCCAATTCGAGATGTGCACCGCCCCATGCATGGATAGCGGCATTTGCCATTAATACACCGGGCGTATTAAAGTAACCACGTCCCTCGCCGCCGAGCTTATAATTCATATAGGCAGCCAATACGGTTTTCTTTCCGTTCGACCATTTATCATTGTCCGTGATTATACCGGAAAGGATACTGAAGCCGTTATCAGCCGGTTTATCCCAAACTTCCGTATAGAGAAAGTCGACCGGAGAAGTGGCAATCAAGCCCTTTTGTCCATACTGCCCTACTGCGTTCATCACCAAAGACTTTTCCGGCTGCGCTTCTTTCATCGCTTTTATAAACGCGGGGAAAGTAGCCGCAAGGTCAACGGAGTTACCGTTATAATCGTATAAAGTTCCCCGTCCGCCCAACTGGTCAATCTGATAGCCGTCGAAATCAAAGACTTCATATACATCGTTGTTTTGCTGAACCATGTAATCCCTCCATTCCTGCAAAGCGGGATTCGTCAGATAAATGTTGCTCTTGAAAGGAGAGCCCAGCGGATGATAATCCTTGTTTCCATGGTTCCTGTCCTTGAACAGATACCAATTTTCCTTTACGCCATCATCGGCAGCATCGTTCAAAGCTCCATAAGCAAGATTATAGAAAAGAGATTTCATCCCCCGCTTATGACCGGCATCAATATATCCCTGTACGGTAGAACGGTAACAATCACGGTTGATAATATCTTTCCATACGTCCATCGGAGAGGAAGGTGAACCCGCCAACGGCTTATGATGCTTGTAATGCCAGTCCTGATACTGCACATAGTTGATATGATGGCGGTTCAGGTTATCCATTACCTTGTTAATCTCCTTTTCGCTCATTTTGCCATATTCGGAGAGAAATCCGTTGCGCGGAAAACGTGCAGGGTCGGAAGACACATCAATGGCAATGCTGCCCAGAACAACCTCTTCGCCATTCTCTACTGTATATAAGTCGACCATATAACCTTTAAAGTCATCTGCCGGCGGATTCCAACTCCATGACTTTCCGGTGAGGGGAGTTTCGGAAAGCACCTTGTTGAGATGCTTGTACCGGATGGTCACCTGCCCTTCGGGAAGATTGTTCAAAGAAAGTTGTACCGATTCTCCCGGCTGATAGGCGGCTTTATCGGTAGACAGCAGTACGGTGATATAGCCGTCTCCGTAAGTAATAGGATTGTGCGAAGGCTCGTCGTCGATACAACCGGCCAATGAAAAAGCCAGGATACAAGCCATTATATATTTCGTCAGTTTCATAATTCAATCTGTATTAATCGTTATTTCTTTTGAAAATGAATCTCCTTTTTATAGGTATTGATAGTAACCTTAAAGGTTCCGGCATTATTCATATACCATTTATTGTCGCCCTTATCAGAAGAGAGATAACATGAGCCTGTAAACTCATCATACACTCCTTTATTATCTTCTTCCGCAACAAAGAATAAACCACCGTAATCACCGAATTGGAGAGGAAACTTTATCTGTCCGGTTCCCAATTCTCCTTCATATACAAATTCATTCTTGTTAGAGCTGCTTTGTGTAAGTTCTTTCACATTCTCCCAGGCAAAATCTCCGGATACCGCTTCTCCCATTGCCCAAACCTTCTCGTAAACTACAATTTGTTCCACTGTCAAGTCCTGGCTACCGACATTGAATGTCACAGCATATTTACTTTTATACGTCTGCTTCTCTTCTGTCACCACTTCAGTCCCTTCTTTGTCTCTTGAAATCCGGAAAGTACCGTCCTGCAATTCTCCATTATAAATGAAAAGCTCAGGGTTCGAATCATCTTTTGTCATGGCTATCGGCGTCTCTCCTGCCGCAGTTCCAATCATCCAAAATTCACTGTTATCCGGTTCTTCACCATCCAAATTGGTGATTTCAATATCCAATGTATTCAGATTTACTTTCACCCGATAGCTGGCACCACGCTTGATATTGAATTTATTATCCGGCCCGTCATTCTCATCCTGACGATAAATCAGTTTATTCTCATCACTTCCGTCCCTGCCAAACGAAGGATAGAAATCACTCTGCTGAGTCACAAATTTAAGTTCACCCGTTCCAAGCTCACCTTCCCAAACAAATCCGTTAGGTTCACCGGCTATCGGAGTCATCTTCGTAGCGTTATCAAGCGACCACTGTCCGGTAGTAGCCGAACCAATCATCCAAAGATTAGGATAAACCATCTCTCCGCCCAAATCCGTAATTTCAATATCCAGAGTACTCAGATTCAGCTTTATCCGATAATTGCCCGGAGTGTTTATTATAAACTTTTCGTCCGGTTCATCATCATTCTCCCTATAAACGAGTTTATTCTCATCTTCACCATCTTTATTGAAGGAAGGAACAAAAGAAGTTTTCTGTAAGACAAATTTCAGTTCCCCGGATAGAAGTACGCCTTCCCAGATAAAACCATTAGGCTCATCTTCAATGGAACCCATCGGGGTAGCGCTATCCAGGCTCCATCCACCTGCGGTTGCTCCGCCAATCATCCATAGATTCAGATAACGTTCAATATAAGGTGTCACTTTGAATGTAACGACAGGAGATATCCGGGTAAATGCTTCATGTCCCGATACAATAGCCGTCACGCGGGCTTCAAACTCCAATGTCTCATCTAAAGAACTATTCCATACTTCCGCCAGCAAATCATTCAACTCTTTATGATTAAATGCCAGGATACGGGAATCCGTTGCGCCTATGTCCTTCTTCAGTCCTCCTGCGAAGTTATTACCTCTCAAATCCATTTCGAGAGTATAGCTGATTCGGGAACTTGTTCCGTAATTACTGCCGGCAGTCCAGGCAAAATGAAAAGCTTCCCTGTCACTCATCAACTGGTTCAGCTCCACTATCTTGGATGAAACAGACAGCAATAAAGACTCACTCCCTTTATCTATTTCCATTTCATCGGATGTACACGAATTAAATACAAAACCTGCCAATAAAATAATCAGGCCGATATATATCTTTGTTCTCATAATTCTTCTTTTTCAAAATTAATATCCGGGATTCTGTTTCAAATTTCCATTCGCTTCTATCTCCTTCAACGGTATAGGCATTAACAGGTGCTTTTCCGCTGCATTGGTTTTCCCGATAGAGTGAAGGAACTTCAAGGCATAGTTATCTTTCAGACGGACGAGATCAAACCAACGGTCGCCTTCGAAAGCCAGTTCCATACGGCGTTCGTGGATAATCTTTTCGCGCATCTGGTCTTGTGTCAGTCCTTCGATGTCCGCACGGTTAGTCAGTCCCGCACGCTTTCTCACTTCATACAAAGGAACTTCCGCATCAGTCGTCAGAGCTTGTTCGTTCAAAGCTTCCGCTTTCATCAACAATACGTCGGCATAGCGGAGCACCACAAAGTTGGCGGGACTTGTATTGAAATCCATAGAGATAGATTTCGGGACAAGGAACTTACGCAGGTTATATCCCGTAGTGGAATAAGACGACTGGTACTGCTTTCCGTCAAAGTCGGGACATCCCAGGTAAAGGATGGTCTTGTCTTTCCGGTTATCCCCCTCTTCGTATTGGCTGACAAACTCCGCTGTCGGCTGGTTCCATCCATAACCACCTGCTACCATATCCGAATTGCGAGGACCTGTAAATGTACTCAACCAGGAAGCCTGATTCTCATTGTCCCAGAAGTCATAACTGGTCTTGCCATAATACTGTACTTCAAACAATGATTCCGGACCGTTCTTCTTATTCGGATTGAAGTTGTCACTATAATCATCATTCAAGTGATAACCCAACTTCTGTATCTCGTCACAAAGACGCACAATCTCTGCGTACTCTTTTCCTTGGGTCAAGTATACTTTCGCCAGAAATCCCATAGCCGCACCTTTGGAAGCACGTCCCAAGTCGGAAGCGGAATAGGAAGCCCTGTCGGGAAGCAGGTTGACAGCCTCTTTCAAATCATCCTCTATCAGTTTATAAATATCTTCTTTAGAGGCACGGAAAGGCTTCAGATCATCGTCTGAAGTCTGCGGTTCTGTCAGCAAAGGCACTCCACCGAAAAGACGAACGAGAATAAAGTAATAGTGGGCGCGCAGGAATTTGGCTTCACCCAAACAACGGTTCTTCAAGCCTTGGTCGATATTCATGCCCGGCACGTTCTTGATAACGAAGTTGCAACGGAGAATTCCCGGGGAAGGGCCGCGCCATACATCCAGTACGCCGGCATTATCGGTAGTAGTGATGAAGTTAGCCAAGTCGGTAGTCTCAATACCATCCGTACCGCCACCCGCACCAACGATGCTATTGCCGGCTATGATGTCCAGCGTCCACATACGCATGTTATATAGTTTTGGCCATTGAAGCGGCTGATAAGCACCGTTCACGGCTGCTATCGCGTCTTCTGCTGCCTGGAAACTCTTGGAAGTATCGATGGAATCCCATGGTTCCTTATCCAGAAAGCCGTCACAGCTATTCAATGTCAAGCCCAACAAGAAACAAGGGAGTATATATCTGAACTTTTTCATATTTGTCAATCAATTAAAGGTTCTATATAAAAGTGGTTAGAAAGAAACAGATGCACCGAATGTAATATTACGGGCGATAGGATATACGTTGTTGTCATTTCCCGAACCGGAAATCTCCGGGTCGAGTCCTGTGTAACGGGTCAAGGTCAGCAAGTTCTGTCCTGAAACGAAGAAGCGTACAGAGGACATCGCTGCTTTCTTGCTCCATGCGGCGGGAAGGGTATATCCGAGCGTTACGTTCTTCAGACGCAGGTATTTGCCATCCTCTATAAAGCGGTTGGAAACACGTCCGTTCTTGTTCGGGTCACCGAATACGGCACGCGGCATACTGTTGCTTGTCCCTTCGCCACACCAACGGTCGAGAACGGTAGTCATCTGGTTCTGCGCTACGGACATGGCTTCCAAAGAAGCGCGGTTCGCATTGTAGATTTTATTTCCGGCTGCCCCTTGCAGGAAGATTTCGAGGTCGAAGCCTTTCCAGGCAAAGGAGTTGTTCATTGAGAAAATCCATGTCGGGGTGGGATTGCCGAGGTATGTACGGTCTTTATCATTGATGACTCCGTCGTTATTCAGGTCTTTGAATCTGATATCACCGGCAGAAGTGCGGTTATACGGGTCGTTTCCCTGTGTTTGGATGGCATAACGGTCTACCTCTTCCTGTGTCTGGAAAATACCGTTCGTCACGTAACCGTAGAAGGAACTGACCGGATGACCTACCGAATGAATGTTATTATCGAAATACATCGGGACATCACCATTCAGGCGGATAATCTCATTCTTGTTGTAAGAAGCGTTGAGAGACGTATCCCAGGAAAACTCTCCTACAAGGTTGCGGGAACTGACAGATACCTCAAAACCTTTGTTCCGCATTTGGCCTGCATTAATCTTGGGAACGTTGATGTCCGAATATCCGGTGGAGATAGGCACAACCATATTCACAAGCATATCATTCGTATTCTTGACATAAGCATCCAGACTCAGGTTGATACGGCTGTCTACCAAGGTCAGGTCGGCACCGATATTATATTGTTCCACTTCTTCCCAACGGACATTCGGGTTCGGCATTACCGAGGGCGCGATGGCATTCACCTGCGTACCATTGAAATTATATTGGATAGTCTGAATAGTAGACGCATACGCATAATTGCCCACACTTGCCTGATTACCAGTCAAGCCGTATCCTGCACGGATTTTCACATCGCTCAGCCAGAAACTCTTTTTAAAGAAAGGTTCTTCGGAAAGTCTCCATGCCAAAGATACGGACGGGAAATTAGACCAACGGTTCTGCTTGCTGAAACGGGAAGAGCCGTCACGGCGGATGGTAGCTGTCAGCAGATATTTGTTGTCATAGGTATAGTTGACACGTCCCAGGTAAGAGAGCAATGCCCAGTCACTTCCGTTGCCGTTCACTGTCGGTTCGAGCGTACCGTTATCCAATTGCTGCGCGGTGGGGCTGATAAAGCCCATGATAGAGCCGCTCATGTATTCATAAGTATTGGTCTGTGCGGAAGAGCCGACCATCACTGTGAGTTGATGCTTTTCCGCAAAAGTCTTGTTGAAGGTCAGGGTGTTATCCCATAGTAAGGTAAGACTCTTGTTATATTTGCGGGAAGCATAGGATTCCGGTTGTGAAATCGGTTGCCAGTCGTATTTGGGCGACCAGCCTTTATCATCCCAGAAGAGTGCCTGCACACCGACGATGGTCTTGAAAGTCAGCCATTCCCACGGTTTTACTTCAGCGTAGATATTACCCAGTACATTGAAACCTTTGGTAGCGGTGGAGTTAGTCATCATCTTTCCGATAGGGTTGGCAATATCTCCTACGTACATCGGGAGTCCTACCGGGCCTGCCCATGAGCCGTCGTCATTCTTGATGGCTTGTGTAGGCAGTGCCAGCATGGTATTCTTGATGCTGTATTCTCCCTTTTGCTTGATGTCATGGTTCAGGGACAGTTTGTTTCCCATCTTCAGCCAGTTGTTCATTTGGGTGTCCATGTTAAACTGTACCGTATAGCGTTCGTATTGAGTGGTACGCACGATACCTTCCTGATTGAAATAAGCGGCGGATACATAATAAGTCGTTTTATCATTTCCACCTGAATAGTTCAGTGAATAGTTTTGGGTGGCAGCCGTCTGAAAAAGTTCGTCTGTCCAGTTCGTTCCCCTGCCCAGTGGGGTGGGGTCTTCAAACAGCGGGTTTTGCGGCTGACCGTTGGCAGTCATCATTTCATTGTGAAGGGAAGCGAATTGGGTGGCATCCAGTAAATCCAGTGTGCGGATGGCTTTCTCAATACCGTAAGAGGCTTTGAAGTTAAAACGGGAAGCGTCCGATTTTCCTTTCTTTGTGGTGATGATAATCACTCCGTAAGCTCCGCGTGAGCCGTAAATAGCGGTGGCGGAAGCATCTTTCAATACATCTACCGTCTCCACGTCGTCCATATTAATCATGTTCAGGGGAACATCGGTCGGCACTCCGTCAATGACGAGCAACGGGTCGCTGTTGTTGATAGAGCCGATGCCGCGAATCTTCATCGACACGTTATCGCCCGGCGCACCACTCGAAATCACCTGAAGTCCGGTGGCGCGTCCCTGCAAGGCTGCTCCGAGACTGGGGGACGGTTGTTTCATCAGATCTTTGGAAGAAACGGAAGAGATGGCACCCGTCAGGTCGCTTTTCTTCATCGTACCGTAGCCGATTACTACGACTTCATCGAGAACTTCAGTATCTTCCTTCAATGTGATGGTTAGAGATGTTTTTCCGTTTACCGGAACGGTCTGGGTGGCATATCCGATAAAAGAAACGGTCAGCGTACTCTTAGGGGACACTTTCAGAGAAAAATTCCCGTCCATATCGGTAATCGTACCGTTCGTCGTACTTCCTTCCACTACACTGGCACCGATAACCGGCTCGCCCGTAGCATCTACGACATGTCCTTTTATTGAAATCTGTTGTGCGAATGCACCAAGAGATAGGAACAAGCCCCACATTATTAATAAGAGGCGGCGTTCAAAGCCTTTCGACTTCATGCTCTGTTTCATGTACATTAATTTAAAGTTAATATTAGGGTTACTTTTGTTTTTATTCGCTGCGTCATTTCCTGAATGACCGTGAAACAAAAGTATCCACATTTAATACTGCTTCTTTGAGCAGATAGCAAAAATATAGTGGTTTATACAGTTTCTCACAGTATAAACCACTAAGAATAAGAACATTATAAAACAGTAGTCAGACTAAAAAAGTAGTGGTTTTCTTACTCTTCCACCTTCCCTATTTTCATTACTTTAGCTTCAAATTCATCTCTTTCTCCCAAAGCCTTGTTGCGGACACGTGTCCGATAATTATAGATGGTGGTCACGGAGTAGCGAAGGAATTGCGCTATTTTAGTGCTGTCCGTGATTCCCAATCGGATAAGGGCAAAGATGCGGAGTTCGGTGTTCAGCAGTTCTCCCGGTTTGGGTTGCATCGGTTCGGTAAGCAGGGCATTGAACTCGTCTACGAAGTTGGGAAAGAGTTGCAGGAAGGTCATGTCAAAGTTGGCATAGAACTCTTTCAGTTCTTCGTCGAGGAATTGGGAGGATTTTATGGCTTTATAAAGCTCTTCCACTCTGCCGGCGGCGGCAATCTTATTCAGGGAGCGGCGGTATAAGTCCATCTTATCCAGGTAAGCGGAACACTGATCCATATAACGGCCGATGTATTCTTCCTTGATATAGTTGGTTTCCGAAAGTGTGTGGTTCATCTCTTTCAGTTGCGAGTTGGAGTCATGCAGTTCTTCGTTCAGTTCTTGCAGGAGCGTGTTGGTATGAACGACTTCGCGACGGGCGGCGGCTACTTTCTTCATCTGCTTGTACACAAAGAGGATGGCTACCAATAGGAATACGGAAAGCAGGCTGATACAAATCAGAGAAGTCTTCATTTCCCGTTGCTGACGTTCCGTCTTTAACTGGTAGGCTTTGTCGATAATGGGAAAGACTTGCGAGATTTCCAGGGTACGAAGGCGGGCATTACAAAGGGTTGCATCTTCCAGTGAACATTTCAGATAGTTATAGGCACGGTCTATATCCCCGTCTTCGTAGACGAGCGAAGCGAGCTTCCGCAAAGAAACATACTCTTTTACTGCCGATTTCAGGTCGGCAATGGCTGAAAGAGCCAGGTAATGTTTTTGTCCTTTCTTATCGCCTTTCAAACGGTAGGCTTCCGAAAGCGTGTAAGCAAGCATGGCCTTTGCATGATTGTCCAAAGAAGGTTTCCCGTAGAAATCCATCAGCATATTTATCGCCTGGTCATATTGCGCATGAACCGTGCACTTATCCGCCAGTACCAATACATGCCCCAAAGAATCGGATACATTGGTTTGCAGAAGAGAGTCGCGGTACAAGTCCGTCATGCGGTAATACTCTTTCTTGGCTTTTGCCGTGACGGCATAATCGCCCATCAACCCATAAATAGTGCGGTATAAATGATAATAATAGGAATACAGATAATCGGGCAAGGTTTTCTTGTCAATCTCGCCCAATAGTTCAAGCGCTTCTTTATACATTCCGGTGGTTCCCATCACTTCCGCCATATTCATGGCAGAATCATCCAGGTAATCCGATTTATTCAGACGGTGTGCCAAGTCCTGTTTCCGCTGGGCGTAGACAAAAGACGAGTCCAGGTTATAAGCCCGGTATTCATCGAAAAGACGTCCACAGAATCCATATCGCTGTTCGTCGGAAGCAGCTTCGGACAGTAACTTTTTCAAGTCGGCAATACGTGTTTCCTTTTCTGCCCCATAAGTCTGGCGGTTCTTAATGATACCATCAATCTCGCGGAGTAACGCATCGGTACTCTTATCATCTTTCGCACAAAGCAAGCCGGGAAGGATTATTGCCACAAGAATCAAAATAACTTTTTTCATAGTGCCGTATGTATTATATATTGCAAAGATAAAAGTCTTTCAGAAACTTTCTGCTTTCAAACAAAAGATTGTAGTTATATAAATCATAATTTACCCTTGCGGATAGTTTTCGAAAATAATAAACTGACAAATATTTGGCACAACACAGTGAATCGGCTATCTTTACAACATTATTACAAAATGTTATGCATATGCAAGATATTATCAACGGACGTTGCGGTTGGTGCGGAACTGACGAACTGTATGTGAAATACCACGACCAGGAGTGGGGAAAATTGGTGACTGACGATAAGACGCTGTTCGAGTTTCTTGTGTTGGAGAGCGCCCAAGCCGGATTGAGTTGGATAACTATCCTTAAGAAGCGTGAGGGATATCGCAAAGCCTTTTGTGATTTCGATGCCACGCTGGTAGCGCAAATGACCGATGAAGACGTGGAACGGTTGATGCAGTTTGACGGCATTGTGAGAAACCGCCTGAAAATCAAATCGACCATCACCAATGCCAGGCAATTCCTCGCCCTGCAAAAGGAGTTCGGTAGTTTTTATAACTACACACTGACATTCTTTCCCGACGGAAAACCGATTGTCAATACTTTCCGTTCATTGAGCGAGATTCCCGTGTCGTCCCCCGAATCCGATGCCATGAGTAAGGATATGAAAAAACGAGGGTTCAAATTCTTCGGAACAACGATTTGTTACGCCCACTTGCAGGCTTCAGGGTTTATCAATGACCATCTGGTGGGATGCGCTTGCCGGACAAAATAAAGGCTGTGCCAGTTTTCCTGATAAGATACGGGATAGATTGCAATAAACAGAGTCCAAAGAAACGCACCCCAAAAGTCTGATAAGAACTTTCAGGGTGCATCTCAACATAGACTAACCTTTATAAATACAGAATTTTATTCTGACACACAAATCAACGGAGAATAACCGGCATCATCTCCCTGCAAAAATACCAGACGATAATAGTGTACCTTGGCATTATCCCTGCCTGCATCCATATAACTATTTGTCGGTGCATCAACAGAAGCAATCTCCTCCCAATTCCACAAATCAGCAGAATGCAAAATCCGGATACTTCCCGATGCCGTACTTTTCCATGATATGTTCACTTCCTGTCCCCGTGCTCCAAAACGGGCGGTAATATTTTCCGGAGCCGGCAACCGACGGGTCTTGCACCACAAAGCACGACCAATCATAGGTAAATTACCCGGCAGTTTACCCTTGTTAATCTCCAATACCTTCTCATACCAATCCTTCCGGATATCAGCCAGTTGCATATGGTCGTCGCGTACATAGTTATCCATATATTTGCCTTCGTAAGCACCGTTGATACGTCCGGGGAAACGTCCCTGGTCATCTTTCGTACAAAATACAATATCAAACATCGTATTAGCCAACCGTTCCATGGTTTCATCAATATACGGATGACGACCGCTCAGATAAATATTATAAATCACATTCGCTACCAGCGAGGCATGGTTCAAGTCTTCCGCATGCTTCACCTTGTCGGCTACTTTAGAATAACGCCATTGCAGACAAGTGGATCCGGTATTAGAGGTTACCGTCCACGAATCCTTGATAAAGAATTCCAGATTGCCACGCACCACCCGGTCGTATAAAGCAGCCCTTGAGGCATTTCCCAGAATTTCGTGGCATTGTGCCATATACGTCAAGCCGTCACAAGCCATCAAAGCTTGATTCCAAGCGATAGGTTCGATAAGGGCAGTGCTGTTTCTGCGATAAAAAACCAAGTCTCCCGAATGAACGAACCTCGTCAACCAATTATCATAAATTTCATCACACATACGCAGGTATGTCTCCGCGCGTTTCTTGTAGGTTGTACCATAATAATAACGGTCGTTGGCAGCTACCCGCTGGTTCCAGATAGAAGGGGTCTGCAAAATAAGGCGTGCACAATACGCAATACGTGCCAACACCGCTCCCTGTTCCACCGCTCCGTCAACCTTTTCCTCATCCGCTCCGGTAGAAGGCCAGATGTCATTCGGTTCACCTGTCCATCCTACGATACGGAAGTCCCCACCGGGTTGTCCGTTACGGGTATAAAGCGCGGCATCGGCATACTCAATCACCCGGTTCAGGAAAGTCAAGTCATACGTTATCTCAAACAGGCGGGTGCAGGCTCCCATGCTCTTGCCCAAGGTACGGAACACCCATGTATTGTCATATTGGGGAGTTACCGGTACCTGCAAGGCGGAATTATACATCATATAGCCCTTGAAAGCATCAAGTTCCTCTGTGGTCAACATTCCTTTTGCGGTCAGTACCAACTTGTTAGCCGATTTGATGCCATCACCATAATTATAATGTTTATAAGACCTTTCTTTGTCTTTCCCGTTTGAAGAGGCAGCTATTTGAAGCCGGTTATTCTCAATCTTGAACTTCCGCACATCATCATTATCATAATAAAGCATATCGCCCTTTGTCTCATAAGTGCCAATATGTTCTGTTTGCAAACGGTCGCCCGTCACCGAATAGACCTCCTGACGATAGGAAAAATCGCTGTCAAAGGTCAAATGACGCTCCTGCCCGTTCTCCAAGTCATCGGCATCTTCCTCTATCCATATACCATCCACCGGATTCACAGCCGGAGCCACCGGCTTGACAAACACCGGCGGTTCCTCCACCTTTTCATCGTCACTGCACGAACAAAATAATAATCCGCCCAGCAATATGGCACCAAGATTGAAACACATAGTCTTACAGTTCATTCTGTGAAAGAGAGAATTTGAAAATATTTTCATAATCAGAATGTTTTCATTCAGTTTGTCATAAATCTCCAGGTAACTTTGCCTATATTATCGGGATACCCTTTCTCCGCCTTACTGATACTTCCTTTCCATTTACCATTGGAAGTGCGGCTGACAGTAATAGAACGCCAGGAGTACATACCGTTCTCGTAGTCGAAAGTTTCCCCGTCGTCGTCATACAGACGATAGTCGCCTGCCTTCATACCGTAATGACGAATTTCAAGATTTATCTTCTCGCCTGCCTTAGGAGCATGTAGCATTGGTTCCATCATAGGAATGACGGCCCCATCTTTTACATATACCGGAATACGTTCCAATCCCGGCTTCACCGTTATCACTTCTCCATTGCCCGCATACTCACCCGTGTAGAAGTCGTACCAATTACCTTCCGGCAATACTACCGTACGCTGCGTCTCCCCCTTGAACATCGGTGCCACCAGCAGATATTCCCCTGCCATATACTGGTCTTTCACTTCTTTACCTACTGCCTCCAGATAAGGATTATCTTCCAGATTCTTATTCTTAACCTCCTCTCCGTAAGTCTGTTTGCCGGACTCAAACCCGGGTTCGAGGTTCATTGCCCGGAAAGGCGGTGTCCCTTCAAAGCGGTATTTGGCAAACTCACTATACCAGTATGGCATCATCTGCATACGCAGCAAAGCATATTCCCTGACCTGTTCCGCCACCTCGGGAAATGTCCACGGTTTGGTGCCGCTTGCCCAGGCGTTTATCATCGCCATCGGTGAGAATACCACCGACTGGAAACGGCGTAACCAGTCCTCGCCACTTTTCGAGCTACGTACTTCCGGTGTCCAAAGCACTCCGCTAAAACCGGAGTTAATCAATGCGGTAATAAAGTCACGGTGACTGTAATAATCGTTGTAAAGCACATACGGGAACGAGCTTCCGCCACCATTGGAAGCGCGTACCAAACCGAAAGTGCGTTGATTGCGCTTCTTATAAATATCAGCAGTCATACGCTGTACCCATAAGCCATAGGTCTGACGCATCTGCTCGGCAGACAAGCCGGAAGGGAATGTAGCTACATCCGGCCATATATAACGGTCGTATCCGTCCACCTCATCTATTTTATATCCGCTGACTCCTATGCCGATATGTTCCTTTTCCAGTTTGTCCATCCAGATGCGACGCGCCTGCTCCATCCCCCAATCCGGCACGATGCCGCACCACACTGTATGAGAACCGGTATATGGATATATATCCTTATAAATCCCCGAAGCGGGAGACACATACGGATTCGTCCACAGGTTGATACGTATTCCTTTTTGTTTCATCCGGTCGACAAATGCACCCGGTTCCGGAAAACGCCCTTTATCCCATTCAAATGAACAAGGATAAGCCTTACTCTGCCAGCCGGGCTCCAATCCGATAAAATCCAGCGGATACCCTCTTCTCTCAAACTCTTCCGCCTCCTTTTCCACCTTGTCCGCATCATACAGCTTCTGTGTCCGTTGCGTAAATCCCAGTCCCCAACGGGGCGGCAATGTCCCGCCGCCACATAATAAATTATAGCGGCGTATCGCATCCAACGGAGTGGGACCTGCAAACAGGTAAACCTCTACGCCTTCGGCAGGTATCAGGATTTCAACCGCATCGGAGTATTGTTGAGAACTCCAGCTTTTGTCCGTGTTCCGGTCTTTGGCTACCGGCTTCTCCGGGCTGTCCTTGCGGGCTGCCGAACCGGCATAAACCGTCAGATAACGCGCAGAGTTAATAAACACACCATACCCCGCACTGGATACGTAGAAAGGCACAGGTGCATGAGTACGCCCCGTATCTTTTCCGCCATAATGGTCAACATGCAGATTCAGAATCTTCCCGCGCTGATGCACCGTCTGGAAGTTCAGTCCGAAACCATACAGTTGTTCTTCCTTGCGGAGCGGCAAACGCAGTATCGTCTTACCCGCTTCAATCCTGCTGACAACCTGACCCGCCAAACCGGGCAGTCCGGCTTCCGGCAACCGCTTGAATCCTTCCTTCAAAGGGGTAGCACCCGAAACTCCCAACAATGAATACGCTTCGGGCTTGCCTACAATCCCTTTCCATACTCCCGGCTCCACTTGTTGCCACTGAATCTGCCCGTTTGCCGTAACTAAAGCCAGCCAACAGACTATAATACTTATCAGTCTTTTTATTTTCATGATATTTTCAAGATTAAGTTACTCCATTTCCCAATCAAGTACTACCACCTATTTATTAATTAGATGGCAAAATCCAATAACAGGATTTCTTTCGGACGAAGCGTCAAGGAGAGAACATCCCCGTAATGATACTCCTCACGGACAGTCTGCGGCTTATCCCCCAATACGGAAGAAACCCGGTAAGCTTTCTTCATGCCCGGCATCAAACCTGCCTTGCGGTCTAAGGTTATCTTGTATTCACGTTGTTCTTCCGAAGGGTTATGAACGGAGATATATCCCTGTTTCTCATTCCACGCCGTGTAACCATATACTTCCGCCTTTCGGGGATTTCCGCCATGCATCCTCACCCGCTTGAATGCAGGAAATGCCTGATAAGACCATTTCAGGCCTTCTGCCAGTACATCCCAGTCAGTAGCAGACAAGCTGTCTGTTTTCAAGTAAAGCTCGACAAATCCTGTTCCGCGGCTCAGGTTCATAAAGAGATAATCCTTAAAGCTCTTACGGTCTTCGTTGGCAGTAACCTTTTTGGGTTCATGGTTGAAGATAGAGTTCATCGGGAATTTAGTGTTCTCCTGTTGCCAAATCTGATGGTACACATGGTCACGATAGACCAGTTCTCCCGTACGGTCTTTGCCTTTGGCAGCGTCTCCGGCATTAATCAGCCATACGACATCAACATACGACAGCCACCACGGACTCAGATAGGCCGCATTGGTGATAGCAATAAAAATATCCGGATTCACCTTGTGCAAGCCATCAAAGATTTTCATCAGCCGTTCTGTGCCCGCTACCAGATAGTAGCTTTTCAACTCATCATATTTCGGGTCATTAAGCCGCTCGTCACTGGTAGAGAAACCTTCCAATCCCAGTTGGGGCATCGCAGCCGTTCCCCGTCCCTGCAACTCGAAGTCGCGGATATTGAGGTGACCGAACAGCCCGTCAAACTTAAAATAAGAAACCCCATGCCGCGCCAAGTCAAGCACACGGTCTTCCAGTCTGCCCATATACTTCTCTCCGGTCATGGACATACCATAAGAAAGAGCCTCAAAACCATATCCACCCATTCTTTCCACCATCGGACGCGCTCCGAAGATAGATGCCGGACTTAGCCAGATTCCCAAAGTGGAACCCGCTTTCAATACTTCTTGCCGGCTATCCCTGAAGTAAGGGGCAAACTTACGATTAATCTTCCAGACGGTATCAGCCCAGGTCACATGCTTGCTTTTATCCTGCCAACCGTCATCAATCACATAGGCATTGAGAGGACGGCAGCCACGACGAGTCACCAATTCTTCATGCACCTTGCGGAGACTTTTGGCAAATGTCTCCTTCGACACCCGGTTGCCATAATCAAACCAACTGTTGTACTGCACCTGCAAACGGGCAGGACGACGACGGATACGGTCGATATAATAGAAGAACGTATCATCAATAAAGTTCTTGTCATCGGCTACTCCCACCACGCTCCGGTAAGTAGTGTAACGCTCTTTCGGCAACAAATCCTTGCCACGAAGATAACCGCAGGTAATCGTACTTCCCTCTTCAACCGTATTGAAAGCTCCCGGAAATTCCATGCCCCAAAATGTGGCTGTAGCTGTCGTATATACCGGCTGCCCCAGTCCCGGCTTCCATCCGCCGGATTTCCGCGCCGTTATCAACTTCAACTTATAATTCTGAAATGCGTCCTCAAAAGCAATGGATTCCACATCTATCTTTTCCAGCGTCACTTTCTTCCCGGAAACAATCTCCAGATACTTATGCCCATAGAAATTATCTTCCGCGAGTTCATAACAGACATCGACAGCAAGGGCGTGAACCTTGTTCTTGAGATGGAAACGATAGCTGCGCACAGAAGAAGTGAATTTCTTGTCCACAGACGCTACTACAAAATCTTTTGCGGTCAGAATCTTGTCCGTACCTTCCTTATCCGTCCCCTCGGAGATTCGTAGGGCAAACTCCTGACAAGAAACCGGAACCAAATTGGCTCCGGCTTGCTTGTTGACTATTTGCCTGGTCGACAGGACACCGTCTTTGACGACCAGTGTCCGCGACATATAAGAATTCTCCAGCACATATACCTTTTCTCCGGCATGAACAAACCCTAACGAAGAACAGACAGCCCAAAGAACTCCCGCTACAAATATTCTTTTTACCATACTGACATTTATTTACCGATGGCTGTTGCCCAGTTGTTCGAGAAACGGAAACCTCCGACAGCACCGTCACAACCTCTGCGATAACGGAAATAGATACCCTTAATAGCATTCTTTATTTCTCCCGGTTCACCTTTCGCTACCAGTTCCGGAGTAGGCTCTTCCGCTGTCAGTTGAGGGTCAATAAACAGAGCCATCTCTTGTTTGGCAATATCCATCTTCAACACCAGCAAATGCGTCTTATTGAAATCATACGATTTCGATTCTGCTCCAAGCTTGCGTGCACCTACACCAAATACAAGTTTGCGGTCCTCACCACGCTTCACATATACCTTTCCGCGCGTTGCATTACCGGTATGGCTGACATTCATTCCGACCAATTCGGAAAAACCACCACCTGTTTTCTTCATATTGACAAGGAAAGCCAAGTAATAAGCTCCTTTGCGGAATTCATTCTTATTGTCCGACAATGAATACACACTGACACAGCTACCCTTGATATCGTTCGGGAAACCTCCCAAACTAATGGCAACCCCTCCTTCAGGATAACCATCATAAGCAAGTCCGTTCACAATTACCGGACTTGGTATTTCCGGCACTCTCTTCTGGTCGAACGCCCCGTTCCACGTATTAATACGAATCGCTTCCGTTGCCTCTTGATAAACAGCCTTTTCCAGTTTATCACCCGGCTTGTAGTCTTTTAAAAACTCATTTCTCAATACTTGTGCATTGGTTGCCAATGCTGCCACAGCGAATGCGGCTAATAATACTACTTTTTTCATGGTTGTTATAATTTTAATTATGATTATTCACGTATTACTTTATCAGCAACAGAAAGAATATCTTTCGGGAAATACAAATTTACTGTCCATGAGGCAGTTTTCGCATCCCCATTAGGGTCTGCGCTTATTTCCCCCTTATCAATCGAAACCATTTCAATAAATCCCAATCCCAAAACTGTCCTGTCCTCACCACTCTTATTAGACTTCCTTATCACCACTACTTGTATATCTCCAGGTTGAATTCCTGCAATAGCAGCCGTAGCTGACAGTGTTCCATCATTCCATTTATCATCGTTTAGTCTGTAATCTATATATGTATATTCCCTTGATTTATTAGTACCACCAACACTACCGTCAGCATTGGCATTATCATATCCCAATGCCAACATTTTTTCCATGGTAATAGGAGTATTCTCTACATTTTCCGTACTTGTTCCCTTTATGAAGTCAACAATAGGAGTTTCATCTGTATTTACATTCTTGTTCAATCTTCTGAAGAACAATGGAAAGCCATGTCGGGGAACTACATTGTTTTTATAAACCGACGCATTTATTCTATTATAATTATTAGTGGCATCATTCGCTCCTCCTTTTCTGCTAAACTCAACCAATATTTCTGTGTCCTGAACATCCGTATAGTCAGATGCCGTATAATAATTTCCTGTTGTCAAGCTATAATAACGAGCGGTTCCATTATCAGTAGCCAATACCACATTCCTAATGATGATATTGGCTTGCACCTTAATCTCAATATTAGTTGAAACAGTTTTGGTTTTCATCCCATTCCAATATACGATGACAAAATTGTTGCCAGTGCTTCCTTCCGATATATCACCCGGCAACGAACAAACTAATTTCTCTTGGGTAGACGCTCCTTTGTCAATTGTGACCACATAATCACCAATTTTCACAGTTTCTACCATCAATAAGTTCTTACCTGTAATTTCAAACACAGTTCCAGGCATAATACTTTCCAGACATTCCACATTTTCCGGTTGGACTTTCTTTGCAGCAAACTTATCGGAAGATTCACTTCTTCTTCCTTCCGCCACATTATCTTCCGCTCCATAACGATACACCAAAGTGATTGTCACAGGTTCTTCCTCTTCATAATAAGGAACTGTCACTTTTAATACCGTACTGTTTGAGTTCTCTTTATCTATAACAGCCTCTGTTGTGCCGAAAATCACCTTTTCTACCAAGTGCAGGTCTGTTCCTGTCAGTGAAATCTGGTCGAAGAAGTCAGCATCGATAGACGATACGGCATCCAGTTTCGGTGCACGAGGAGTTACCGTAAAGCTCTTCTGGGTATCCATCTTTACAGACTCGTTGTCCTCATTCGTATACTCCAAGAAAATATTCACAGCATCCGTTGTGTCATAATAAGGAACTTCCACTTTCAGTTCCGTTCCCGAAGCGCCCTCAACAGCTCTGGTAGCCTCATCCTCTCTGATAATCCTTGCTTCTACAGTGCCAAAAAACACTTTCTCCACTATATCCAGATTTTCACCTTCCAGCGTAATAATATCCCAATAGCTAACGTTATCCTGAGGTACTACAGTCAACGATGGTGTCTGAAATACTGCGTCTACTACAAACTCACTGACCGTTTCGACAGTTCCATACGGAGTCGTGACTCTAATCTTGCCACCTGTTACCTCTTCCGTAGTCACCACTTTTATTTCAGTATCCGTAGCCTCACCTGTAAGTTCCACTTGCTTGCCACCTATCGTCACTTCGTTGGCTTCCTTCAGCCCAGTACCTGTAATCGTGATTGTCACTCCCGGTACTCCGTGAGGTGGAACAAAATCTGTAATAGTAGGTGCAGCCGGAGCCGGCTCTTCCGGTGCTCCGTCTTCCTTGTCATCACTACATGCTACTGCGAACATCAATACGCTGATAATAATTGAAGTCCATTTGCTTATCTCTTTTATTATATCTTTCATTGTTTTCATGTTCTTATCTTTAAAAATCTGTTTTTAGTTCCCAACGCTTTTCGGAACCATTATTTTTTCTGGAAATAGAAATCGAGCGTCATCGTGCCATTCGCATCGGCAGCGGAAGTTCTGCTCACACTAATCAATCTCACAAAACCTATCTGAAGTACCTCTTTATACTCCTTGTCTGTAACCATCACCAGATTAATGCCACCAATCGTAATACCTTCATCATTACTTGCGTTATATGGCAAACCACCAGTTCCACCACTCGTATCATCTTCCGCTTTATGACGAATAACCTGTTTCTTTGTGCTATATGACAATCCAGCCTCGGCTGCCGTCTCTGCATCAAAATACTCCAACGTACCTTCATTAATCATCTTTATGAATTTGGCATCCGCCTCATTGCTCTCTTTCAGTTTACGGAACCGCATGGGTACCCCGTTTGCTCCCGAAATTTGATTTCCGTTACAAGTCCATCGTTTATCCAACAAGCCGCCGTCTTTCGGATAAAGCGATCCAAGGTTCAAGCCGTTAGCCCCAGGATATAATGCCAGATGAATCTTATTTGCGTTCGCTTCAAACTCACAAGGGGTATATGACAAGCCTGTAATACCGCTAAAGAAATTTACATTCGGATGTGTAGGCCCATACAACATTACACTTCTCCATACATAACAAGGTGACTCTTGCAGACGGATGTTACCGGCAACATCCTGCATGTTTCCATCAAAATAGACAATCTCTACCTTAGCACTTTCATTAGCCTCACAATCAGCCGGTACCAGACAAACCAACTTCGTCGGTGTAACCGACTCGATAGCCAGTTCGCGACCTTCCAGTAAGACTTTCTCAACTACTTGCAGATTAGTTCCTTCAATTTCAAAAGTATTTCCTATAAATGCTTTTTCGGAAACAGAAGTAACAGACGGAGCAGATGCGTTCAACGTAAAGGCATTTTCAATTACCAGCTCCGTGGGTTCTATACCATAATTATACTTAAAAATAAGGTCTACCGCCCCATCAGCTTTATAATAAGGAACAATAATCTCTATCTTTTCATCCGATTGCAATTCAAAGTTCGCTTTTTTGACAGACGTTTCCGTCCCAAAGGCAATCTCATTTACCAAATCCAGATTCTCACCTTTAATAACCATTGCAGCAAAAACACCGGCTTCGCTCGGATATTCCGTCACTTTCGGTCTAAGATATTCAATTATAAAATCTTCGTCAGCCACAGCCTTACCGTAAGGACTGGTCACTTCTATTTTTCCGGAAAGATTGTCTTTAGTAATCTCCGCCATTACCAATGTACGGTTCACACGGATGACATTCGCTTCCACACCACCAATCTTGATGGTAGTCACATCCCTCAAATGCGTACCCGTAATGCTGACCATTGTTCCGATCTGCCCTACCTTAGGAGTGAACCCCGTAATTTCCGGTGGAGTAGTATCCAAAGGATCTACATTCAACGTTTCATGACAAGATGTTGCAAACATCAATATGCCTGCTATTACGGAAACCCATCCCATCATTCTTTTATTTATCTTCATCATGTCTTTCAAGTCTTTAAGTTTATATATGCCACTCTCTATTAATAACCGACATTCTGTGTCGCATTCGGAGCTGAAATCATCACATTATAAGGAATGGGCAACAGCAACTGCCAGTTCTCCAATTTAGGATTCGGTACATATGTATTATACTTTTCATTGCCATAATAATCACTCTTGCTACCACTACTTTGATTTCGTGTCTGCTCCGTCCGCAAGTGGTTTTCCATTACTTCGATGAACTGGTTCGTACGCACCAAATCAAAGAATCTCTGGTTCTCCATCGCAAATTCCAATCTTCTTTCTCTCGCCATCGCCGCACGATACTCCACACGATTAGCAGGAGTTATCGCCTCCAGTCCGGCACGCTCACGGATATCATTCAAATACCTGTTCGCTATATCTGTCGGTCCGTTCAGTTCATTCTCGATCTCTCCCAACATCAGCAACACATCGGCAAAGCGAAGAATCGGCCAGTCATTTTCCGCATCATAACGTACAGTCACCTGAGAATAGTATTTCCTCACCCAGCCGACATGCTGAAGAACTCCCAACTTGCTGGTCCAGGTTTCACTCAGAACCACATCCTTGCGCTGGTCTCCCGCTTCCGCTTTATAAGCATCAATCAAGTCCTCAGTCGGGCAGTTATAGCTGCTCCCACTTCCATAAATCACTGCATCCTCACTTGCCGAGGGAGCGAAATAATTGGCAAACGGAGCACCCAATCCCTTACCACCGGCAGCATAACGACACACAAATATCATCTCTTTATTCATCTCATTGGCCGTACTGAATACATTTGCATACACGCTACCCATCAGTCCGGCATCCAACAACAGCCCGTATCCGCTATTCTCCTTCACATCTTCCAGCAATGTTTTTGCCTGTTGGAGCATTTTCGTAACTTTCCCATTATTGGAAAGCGTCAGATAGACTTTGGCCAACAAAGTTTTTGCTGCCCATTGATCTGCACGCCCTAAATTTTCATCATCGTACTTTTCCGGCAATTCCGCAGCAGCAAACTTCAAATCTTCCTCAATAAAAGTATATATCTCCTCTCTCGAAGTACGTTCTGCCTGCTTGGCAACTTCCGGAGAGATTCGCTCGCTCACCAAAAATACAGGACCATAAAGGCGAACCAGATTAAAATAGTGATAAGCCCGGATGAAGCGTGCCTCCGCCTCAAACTGTATCCTTTTCTCCGGATCGTCCGCACCATCCAAATGTTGCAACACAGTATTGCAATTAGCTATATTGTGATATACCGCTTCCCAATAAGTGTTGTTCAACGCATTGGAAGTTTCCACTTTATAGATATCCAAGTGAGTGATTTCCAAATCCGTACTACCCGTAGGCGCCTGATTACGGTTGCGCGAGTTGTCCGAGCGCACCTCTGTTAGAAAGAATTCCTTATCCAGCGCATCCTGGATACCATTGTAACAAGCAATGACCGCCGAATTCAACGCTGTAGTACTATTGTAATAGCCATCACTATCCATTTTGTCATACGACTCTCTATCCAGAAAACTGTCGCATCCGAAAAAGACTAACAGAATTGGCAAATATTTTAATATTCTTTTCATGGCTCGTCGTTTTAAAAGTTAATGTTAAGTCCTACGTTATACGTTCTCATAAGCGGGAATGTCCCTGCCTGTGCACTATTCTTCACCATTGCGGCACGACTTCCGGAACGCGCTTCCGGGTTCACTCCCCGATAATTGCTTGACATCAGATAAAGCAGGTTCTGCCCTGTGGCATAAATACGCAAACCGCTAAGTCCCACTTTACGTAATTTCTTTTTAGGGAAAGTGTATCCTACGGTCACGTCACGCAATGCCATAAACCCGGCATCCTCAATCTGATAATCGGTAAGAAAGTGAGAGATACCGAAATCACGGTACGGCACTTTTCCATTCCCCGGGTGTTCCTCGCTCAGCCATCTTCCTGTCATATACTTTGGCGAACGGTCGTTGAACTCGTTATAGTTACCATTTGCGTTAAACACTTTTCCACCCACCTGTCCCTGAAGCACAAATGAAAGGTCGAAGTCTCTATACTTCAAAGAGTTAGTCATACCCCAGATAAAATCGGGATAAGGAGAACCCAGTACTACACGGTCATCATCATTGATCACATCATCACCATTTGCATTAGCTACACGCAGACCTCCCGGACGGTCAGACACATGATGCGGATTGCTGTCCACTTCTTCTTGTGTTTTCCATACACCCACCGTCTTATATCCATAGAATTGAATCAACGGTTCGCCTACCCGTGCGATGTAATACTGTTTGTTACTTCCCAAAGTTATCTGTTCCGCCGGTCCGCCCAAATCAAGCAAGCGGTTGCGCGTCATAGATATATTAAATGAAGTATTCCATTTGAACTTACGACCATTGAAATTATGGGTAGTCAGTTCCACTTCAAAACCCTTGTTTCTCAACTTACCTTCATTTGTCCATGCCTTGTTATATCCGGAAACACTGTTTACCGTTTTCTCGTAAAGAAGACTCTTGGTGATAGCATAGTAATAATCGAATGTAACACCGATGCGACTATTCAGTACGGAAATATCCACTCCGATATTATACTCTCCCGTCTGCTCCCACTGCAACGATGAGTTACCCAATGTTTTGGAATTATTGGCAAAACCTACTATTACAGAACCATTGCCGGCACCCAACACATAAGGAGCAGGATCGAGCAAATTGGTATTTGCATAATTAATGATGGCATTTGTTCCCGTAATACCATAACTGGCTCTTACTTTCAATTGGTTCAGCCACTTAGCATTCGCCTTGACAAAAGGTTCTTCCGAAATGCGCCAACCACCTGATACGGAAGGGAACCATCCCCAACGATTATCCTTACCAAACTTCGAACTTCCATCCGTACGGACAGTAGCCGAGAAAAGATACCGGTCTTTCAACGCATAATTCACACGACCGAAATAAGACAACATCGCGTCATCACTTTTCCACGTTCCTGTACGCAAAGAAGTGCCTTCATACTGGTCGATTCTTCCGGCTGCACTCAATGAATAGATATCATCCGTCAGAAAGTCGAACCCGAGAATACCCGCCTTCGTTGTCGTATTCTGATACACGGAAGCACCCAGCAAAGCATCAACAGCATGTATTTTCTTAATCTTTATGCTATAGTTCAACGTATTTTCCGAAGACAAGCGAACTGTTTTATTATTAGAATAATATCCGCGGCTGGGGTCAGAATCAGTTATTGCCCCTTCTTTCCGATAGACAGTCGACTCCGTATAATTAAGACTATAGCTGTTGGAAGAACGGAACTTCAATCCTTTCAGTAACTTGACCTCAATATATCCCTGCAACTGTACACGATATTGCTCGGACGGCTGCGAGATACTTTCCAATGTAGCAAGCGGATTATTATTGCTGGAGTTCCAGGGAGTAGCTTTCAAATTCGTAACCTCTTCTCCTGTCTGCGGATTGATTCCCGAATAAGACATATTACTGAAATGCGCCCCTTTGGTATATTCGCCCACCTTTCTACCAGTAATTGCCGCCGTATACTCATTGTGGCGTGCAGGCATCCATGAGGGAGTACGCACAAAACCCATATAATTCGTTCCCGGACGTTCTGACTTCGTATAAGTAGGAGCTATATTCACTCCCACTGTCACTCTCTTGGAAAGGTCGGCGTCAATACGCGCTCTCAAGTTATAACGTTGGAAATAGTTCTTTTTCAACATACCTTTATCATCCGTATACGCTCCGGACACAAAGTATCTCAATCCTTTCGCCCCACCGCTGATTGAGAAATCGGCACTGAAATAGTTCGGGTTACTGCGGAACGCTTCGCTCTGCCAGTCAATATCGCTATTCTCTGAAATGATGTATTGGGCAATGTCACCCGAAGAAAGAGTTTGTCCGGTCAGTTTATAATCCTCAATCCTCTGTTGGATATATTCTTTGGTCGTCATCATCGGATAGCGTTTATACTCTTCTCTCGTACCCCATTTCAATTTCAAGGAATACTTCGGCTTGTTTGCCGTACCACTCTTAGTAGTAATCATAATAACGCCATTTGCCGCACGCGAACCATAAATAGCGGCAGAAGCCGCATCTTTCAAGATTTCAATGCTTTTGACATCACTGGGATTAATGGCATCAATGCCGTCATCCATAGGAAAGCCATCCACAACAACTAACGGAGCGCTGCTGGCACTAAACGAAGAAGTACCGCGCACCATAATGTCCGGTTCTGCTCCGACTTCGGAAGTAAGATTCAGAATCTGCACGCCGGCAGCCTTTCCCATCAACGCCTGATCCAAACGTGAGGTTGGCATATCCTCGATTCCTTCAATATCCACTTTTGTAATACCACCCGTCAGATGTGATTTCTGCTGTACACCATAACCTACAACAACCACCTCATCCAACTGCTGCAGGTCTTCGTGCAACACAACACGAATCTCAGTCTTATTCTTCACGGAAACAGACTGAGGCGCAAAACCTACATAGGTGAATTTCAGCAAGGTCTTGCCTTTCGGCATATTAATAGAAAACTTACCGTCCATATTGGTGACCGTTCCACCGGCCGCTCCTTCTATCATGACAGACACACCAATCAACGGATCATTGTTCTTATCAACTACAACTCCCCTGACAACTGTACTCTGCAACACCTCGTCCAATCCGGGCGAGGAAGCGAAAGCGGAAGTTCCGAATATAAATACCATCAATATAGTATTTATTAAAAAGATAGGAATTCTTTTCATATTACAATGTTTTTCATATAAATGTTTGCGGAGAATAAAGCCACCCCCTTTCCTGGCCAGAGAAAGTTTTGCTTCATTCTTCCAGTCACAAAAATAGAGATTAATATATTGAAGCGATTTACAGAATCTTCCAAAGAGTTGTAGACACGATTCTTCGCTTGCAATAATCCTTCTAATCCTTGTAAAAATAGCCCAGAGATGGGTATAAAGAATAAAATAAGCCTGTCAATCCCAATAAATGGCTATTTTTTTATTATTTTTGCTACACGAAAATATCACCCCAAATATAGTTGATTTATGAAAAAGGTACTATGTATTCTACTAGTTTCTATACTCACGCAGTTTATTTTAGCATCCCCGCAATATCATTTTTCAAATTTATCGGTGAAAGACGGGTTGTCACAACTGCACGTCACCTGCATCTACCAGGACAAACTGGGGTATATGTGGTTCGGCACGCGCAACGGGCTGAATAAATTCAACGGAAACTCTTTCGAGATATTCTGGAACCATGCCGACGATGAACAAAGTATCAGCAGCAACACCATTGCCTGCATCACCGAGGATGCGGAAGGCAACCTGTGGGTCGGCACCGAAAGCGGATTGAACAAGCTTGATAAAAAAAGAAAAGGATTCAAAAGATACTATCTGGCCAATGAGGCGGATTCCGTCAATAATAAGATCCTGTCACTCCATATTGACACAGAAGGAGTGTTATGGGTAGGAACCCTTTCCGGACTTTTCATCTACGAGCCGGAATCCGACAGTCTGAAATCCGTTTATATCCAGGAACTGGCTGACAATTCCGTCAGCGCCATACTGGAAAAGGATAACTGCCTGTACCTTGCCTCCAGCAAGAACGGACTTCTCATATACGACCGGCAAAAGAAACGGATTGTCCGCTCTTACCGGACAGACTCCAAAACCCTGCCTGTCATATCCAACTATATCAAGGACATCTATATCGATAAAAAAGACAATATCTGGCTGGGAACTTATAAAGACGGCGTATGTGTCATCAAGCATGATTTGTCGGAAGTCGTACCATACAATACTTCCAACGGATTGTCGAACAACAGCATCCGCTGTATCAAAGAATCCCCTTCAGGCGAAATATGGGTAGGCACTTTCGACGGACTGAACATCATCAATCCGGTGACAAGCCGGATTACATCGTATAAATCCGGTTCACAAGGCACGCTAAGCCATCATTCCGTCTACAGCATCCTGTTCGACCGGATGCAGACTATCTGGATCGGAACCTATGCCGGTGGGGCCGACTACTATAACCCGTACGGACACCTGTTCGACTTTTACAATCCCGGCGCAATCCTGAATGACCACATCGGTATCCTGGGGCCGTCCGTCGAATATGACGGAACACTCTATATCAGTTCCGAGGGAGGCGGATTGATATCCTTCGACCTGCGACAGCAGACCTTCCACCAATACACACTCCCCCAAAACAGTGACAACCCCACACGGAGCATTTTCAAGACCACCTATCTGGACGGCAACCGCATCCTTTGCGGAACCAGCCAGGGAGAAGTGTACGAATTCAACCTGCATTCGCACCAATTCTCCTTATTTTATCAGACTACCGACCGCCGGCCGATTTACCATATCAGCAAAAGCCATTCCGGACAGTTCATCATCGGTTCCATCAGCATGGCAGAAGGACTCGCATTCATCTCCAACGACGGGCAACGAACCGTACAAACCGGATTTCCGGTCAAAGGAAAAGGAGACATGCACTTCTCCCACGTCATCTGTGTATGCGAGGCAGACCATGATGTGTATCTTATCGGAACCAAAAGCGACGGGCTGTTCTGCTACGACAAGATGAACCATACCCTTATCTCTTACAACCAGACCAACGGATTTGCAGCCAAGTCTATCAGCAGTATCCTGAAAGACCGTTCGGGAAGAATATGGATCAGCAGCGTTGACGGCGGGCTGAGCGAACTTAACCTTTCCACCGGAAAATTCACCACATACAACGAAAAGAACGGGTTACTGAACAACCAAGTCTGCAAGGTTATAGAAGGAAACGACAACTCTTTATGGCTCACCACGCTGAACGGTATTTCAAATCTCGACCTTCGCACACGCAATATTATCAATTACGGACAGGAAAGCGGCATACAGATACAGGAGTTTTCTCCCTGTGCAGGCATCCGCCTGTCCGACAATCGGATATTCTTTGCCGGCAACAACGGGTTTACTCTCTTTAACCCGAACGATATTATCACCAACCCGAACGTGCCGCCTGTCATCCTCGACAAGCTCTATATCAACAACAATCTGATACAGCCGGACGACGAAAACGGTATCCTGAAAGAAAATATCTCCACCCAGAAGAAGATTGTCCTGAAATACAACCAGGCCAATATAATGATTGAATATGCCGCACTGAATTATATCTTCAACAATAAGAATGAATATGCCTACAAATTGGAAGGGTTCGACTCCGAATGGAATGAAGTAGGCAACCGGCGTACGGCCTATTACACCAATATTCCGGCAGGAACCTACCAATTTACCGTGAAAGGTTCCAACAACGACGGCATCTGGAACGAAGAAGGGGCAACACTGGAAATTGTCGTTCTTCCCCCCTTGTGGAAAACGTGGTGGGCTTATCTGCTCTACTTCGCAATTGTCACCGCCCTGATTGCCTTCATCATCCGCTACTTCACCGAGAAAAAACGCTTGCAGAATAACATCAGGCTGAAACAAATGGAAGCGGAAGTACACGAAGAATATTACCAGGAACGCAACCGGCTCTTTACCAACTTCTCGCACGAGTTGCGCACCCCGCTGACATTAATCATAGCCCCACTGGAAGAATTTGTGAGACGCACGGATTTGGTAGACGATGTCCATTACAAATCAAAGCTGATGTTGCGCAATGCACAACGGCTGCTCCGCATCGTCAACAACCTCATGGACTTACAAAAGAACGAGAGCGGCACCATGAAGCTACAAGTTTCAGAGAACGACATCATCAAGTTCACACATGAAGCGGTCGCCTCGTTCCAGGATTTGGCACTTTACCGCAATATACACTTAAAGTTCCACCATTCCCCAGACCGCCAGCTTCTATGGTTCGACTGGAATCTGTTGGAAAAGGTTTATTTCAATTTCCTCTCCAATGCGTTCAAGAATGTTCCGGACGGTGGTTCCGTGTCGGTAGAACTGAATGTAAAGACGCTCTCCGAGCTTGCATTCTTCATACCCGCCAAGTCGAACAAATACAAGAACGAGAAAATACAATACCTTACCCTATCCATTCAGGACAACGGCGTCGGCATTGCTCCCAATGAACTGGAAAAGATCTTCCGCCCGTTCTACCAGGTAGCTCAAAACGAACACTCCAAATCGGGAACAGGCATCGGTCTAAGCCTCAGCAAAGCAATCATCGAAATGCATCATGGGATAGTATGGGCAGAGAATGCGCCCGAATCCGGTGCTGTTTTCAAATTTGTCATGCCTATCGACAAGAACCTCTTCTCTGCGGAAGAGATTACCGAATCGACAAATAACGAAGCTGTCTTACTCAATGTGGAACTCCCCGACAACGCCTACGAAGCAGATAATTCATCCAAAAAGCAGTCGACCATCCTGGTAGTGGAAGATAATCGTGACTTGAATAATTACATATGTTCCTGTCTGGCAGACAAGTATAATGTGATAGGGGTGACGAACGGCGAGGACGCTCTCGCTAAGGCAGTTTACCTGCTCCCGAACCTGATTATCACCGACCTGATGATGCCTAAGATGAATGGTATCGAACTGATCCGGCAGCTCAAAAAGGATATGAATACCAGCCACATCCCTATCATCATGGTAACTGCCAAAACCGGTACGGACGACATCCGCGAAGGATACGCCGCAGGGGCGGATGAATATATCACGAAACCTTTCGATGCTTCCATACTGAAAGTAAGAGTGGACAATCTGATTCAGAACCGTGAGAAGCTGAAAGAACTGTATAGCAAGAACTTCTCTCTCGAATCACTGGGTGTAGACGTGACTTCCGTTGACGAGAAGTTCATGCAGAAACTATACGCCACTTTACAACAGAACATAGCCAACTCCGACCTGAACCTGGATGCATTCTGTAAGGAACTCGGCTTGAGCAAATCAAACCTTTATCGTAAAATAAAGCAGATTACCGGTTACTCTCCGAATGAGTTCATCCGCAATTTCCGATTGGAAACCGCCGCAAAAATGCTGAAAGAGACAGATATGACGATTACAGAAGTATATTGCGCCGTCGGCTATAATAGTTTAGCTTATTTCTCGAATTGCTTCAAGGCGTTGTACGGAATGTCACCTACCGAATTCAAGAATAAGCAGGAAGGGAAATAAATTCATAACTGCGCAAAATGAACCAAGCCAATACCGAACATGCAATATATGGCTGGATACTACATAATGCCGGCTTTATATGGCGATTTTGACGCTGATTTATTAATCGACAACTGGAGTTGACCACTTAGCTGACTGGAGTCGGCTATTTAGCCAACTGTAGTCAGCCATGTAGCCGACTTTAGTCGGCTGATACGATGCCGGCTATTTCAATCCGGTATCCGGTCATATCCTTCTTCTTACGTCCTTCCATATAAGAGAACACTTGAGCCTTTGTTTGAGCCAGGGTTTCCTTTCTTAAAAATGTGTAAGCGTCTCCGCGATGTGAACAATGTGAAGGATGTGAAGAGTTGAAATGAGGTTATAAAATCACAGCAAACATCTGTCATTCTACAGTTTATGAGACTGTGAAAAGCGTGAAAGACAAATAAAGCAAAAGGCTGCAAACTTTATGGAGTTTGCAGCCTTTTGCTTTATCAAACAATACTGTTTACATTTCTATAAATTCCGGATGTCATAAGTCCCGCCCGCTTTTGTGGCAAAACTGATGAGATGTTCTCCCAGAACCTTTACTTTCACTTTCCGTCCGTCTTCCGCATGGACTGCCACCGTTCCTGCATGGTTACATTTCAAAACACATTCGCCGCCACTTCTTGATAAAATCTGCATACGGCTGATTTGCTTGTTGCTCCACTTCACGGAACAAACAAAGTTTCCACGAGCCACCAACCCCTTATAAGAGCCGCTTGACCATGCATCCGGCAAGGCCGGAAGAGGTTCGATATATCCTTCATGACTTTGCAGAAGCATTTCCGCCACTCCGGCTGTTGCCCCGAAATTACCATCTATCTGGAAAGGCGGATGCACATCCCATAAATTCTCCAGTATGCCGGTTTTCAACAATTGCTGATACAATTTAAAAGCCCTGTTTCCATCCTTCGTACGAGCCCATAGGTTCAACCGGTGTGCCATTGCCCAACCTGTCGATTTATCCCCGCGATTGTTCAACGTGACAATAGAAGCTTTCATCCATTCAGGGGTAGTACCATTGATAAGAGTTCCCGGATAGAGTGCGCATAAGTGGGAGATATGACGATGACGCGGGTCGCCGATGTCACTGTACTTCTTTTCTTCCCGATATTCTTTGATTTGCCCGGATTCTCCGATATGGATAGCATCCAGTTTGCCGATTTGCTCCTTGACAAGCCGGAGAAACGGATCTTTGATTTTCAAGATATGCGCAGCCTTCAACACATCGTTATGATTCTCGTAAATCATGCTTTGGTCAAACGTGCATCCTTTAGTCTGATAATATTCTCCCTGATGACGCTGTTCGGGCGAAGCGGACGGCTCTGCCAGTAAAAAGCCGTCGGGCGAAGGCCTCAACGTCTTGCTCAGGAATTTCGACATACCCAAAATGGCGGGATAAGTATGTTCACGCAGGATTTTCTCGTCGCGCGTAAAGTCATAATAATCCCAAAACAGTTTCGTGGTGAATCCGCCTGTTCCCGGTCCGGAGTGTCCGCCGGGGCCGGGGATGGCGAACGCATTGGCTCCCGTACCGATAGTCCATCCGTTCTCTTCCGGGTCGGCAGCCAGAGCGGAAGGGTTATGCTTCTTAAGATAGGCAATGGCCTTTTGGTTCGCTTCCTTGCGGAACGCCTCGTTGTAATCCACATATGACTCGAACAATTCAGCCAGGTTCGTATTGAATACCGGCCAATAGTTCATCTGAATGTTGATATTATGCCAATACCCTCCTGACCATGGCGAATAATCGTACTGACTCCACACTCCTTGCAAATTAGGCGGCAACGCCCCCTTCCGCGAGGAAGCAATCAGCAGATAGCGTCCATACTGGAAAAGCAACTCTTCCAGATACCGTTTCTCCTTGCCATTCTTATAATCCAGCAGCAACCGGTCGGTAGGAATATTCGATTGTTTATTTGTCAGAGACAGCTCGACACGGCCATACAACTCTCTGTAATCTTTCAGATGCTCCGCCCTTAGCGCAGCTTCTCCCTTTTGTACAGCTTGCGTGATGCGCCGGGTCACAGTTGCATGAGGATGTTCATAGCCAGTAAACTTATTTTCCGGAGCAAGCGTGAACAAAGTTTCGTTCAACTGGTAGGAAGTCCCGGCAGCAATCAGCAGAACGACACTATCCGCATTGTTCACCTGAATCATCCCGTGGTCTCCGTCTGCATCATTAAAAGCACTCATCTTGCCACCACTTGGCAACACCTTGATTTGGGCTTCGTACGGGAGACGGAAGAACTGGACTTCCCCGGTCATGGTAATCAAATCGCCTTGCGCAGACACACGTCCCGTCCGCCCGTTCTTCTCGTCATTATATTCGCGCAAATAGGGAAGAACCGGCCGGAGAAGAAAAGTCACCTTTCCGGGTTTGTCCGCTTTCAGTTTGACAACAATGACATTGCTGGGATAATTGGCGAAATACTCCCGCGTATAATTTACGCCGTCGTACTCGTAACTGACCGTAGAGATGGCATCATCAAGAGACAGCGCACGACGATAGTTCATGGGGACCTGATGATGGATATCCAGGTAAATATCCGCAAAACTGGTAAGGCCTCCCCTATTATAAGGTCCTTTGTTTCCGAGTGTTTTCTCGGTCAGTTGGATGCGTTCCGTATCCGTACGCCCGAAAACCGACGCTCCCATGTATCCGTTTCCGATAGGCAGGCTCCAGCGCTCCCAATCTTCATCGTAAGGAAAACCCCTGCTCTTAACACGGCTCACAGAACCGCTGTTAGGCGCAGGTTCATTATACCATAACACACTTTTCTTGCTTTGACCGGCCACCACATCAGGAACTCTTTTCGAAGAGTCCTGTGCGTATAGAGTGACACCTGCATAATTCATAAAGAATATGCTTATGAATACAATCAATCTCTTCATTGGTTAGTTTTTATAGATATCATTTATTACAAGAATATCAATCTTCTCCCAAATTCTCAAACGACTTGCCGTCTACGATTTTGTCGGCTGCCATTTCTTTAGAATAATATTCCTTGGATATTTCAAAGTATTTCTTGAAAAGCCGTTTGGCGATTTCAATCTCGTCGCCTTGTGTAATTGGTGTACGTGCCTTGTTATAGGTAGAAACAAAGTTCATCTCCCAATCCGCCATTTTATTGTAAAGCGCGTTGGCACGGAAATCTTCGCGTCCATAAGCCAGTTTCAGTCCTTCTTCCGTATACTCTTCCCCACGGTCGAGATAGCCCAGCATTTCATCATAGAACATTTGCCAACGCTTCAGATAGAAATTCTCAATCAGTCCGGCCCATTCACGCCAGGAGTAGTCGAAGATACGCGGGTCACCGTCCCCTCCCCAGATAGTCACCAGTGCGGTAGCATCCTTTTCGAGCAGGTTCTTTTCAGCTTCCGTTGTTCCCCAGCTACGGGCATCGGTCAGCCATTTATCAAAGTTGAATTCTTCGCGGGTACGTAGCAAGACATCCGTATCGTGCATCAATTCAAGAAAACGCTCGCTGTGCAAAAGGAAGTTCTTGCGGTCTTTCTTCTTGAAAGCACCTGCCGCACGTTTGTGCATCACTTGCCCTAAATTGGTAAGTATTTGACGTTGCAGGTCTACCAAATCGAAACGGTAAGGTTTGGAAGCTCCCAACTTGTCTGCTTCATCCAAAAGCAATCGTTGAGCTTTCCACAATAATAGCGGAGAATAAGGAATACCCAGTCCCTTGTTTGGTCCCGACTTCTTTACGTTCAACGCCGGACGGGCAGCAATGATAGAACTGCGTTCCGTACCGTTCGTTCCTTTTTTATAAGGACCTTCGAGAAGATACAGCCATGCCTGTGCTGTTTTCTTGGAAGGTGCACCATAACGGCGTGCCGCATAATCCGCCAGCCATTCTTCAAGATTCACCTTTCCGGCATGAAGGGGCATCTCGAATGTCAGTTCGTAAAAGACCGGATTCTGAATGATGGATTCCATAAACAGACCGGAACCACACACATTATCCCATTTGTCGCAAGCCGTCGCATACTGGTTGGAAGCTATCAGTCCCAAATCACCATGCATATTGATGCGACCGCCGAAATTGTGCAGATTACCCGCTACGACCGGATACCCCCAGACAGGAGCATTCTTGTTGTTCCTTTCCTCTTTGTGTGTCTTGTCGCAACGTCCGCCGCTCAAATCCAGAATCAGCAGGTCGGATTTGGGGACAGCCTTCACAATCGGCTCACGAAGGCTCCACGACTGCATTGCCCACAACGCGTTCGGGTCGAATGACTTAAACAGTTGGTGAATCGCTTTTCCAACCGCATCCAGATACTCGGGAGTATCAACGGGCGGTTTCCCTTCGTGGAAAGGGTCGGCAGCGTAAACGCCATGCGCCCCGAAAAGCTTCTTCTCCTCTTCCAGGAAGTCACGTCCGAAAGAGAGGAACAAAGGGTCGGTAGGGTCAAGCTGTGCCGCTCCCTGAAAACCACACCATCCTCCCCGTTTGCTGATTTTAGCTTTCGGGAACTTCTTTCTCATTTCACGGGGTACATAACCGGAGAACCCTTGCTGGATAGGCTGCATGCCCAATTCCAACTGCCGGTTGATAATCTGCCTGCCCAGTTCGATATGCGACTCTATCCACGACAGTGGAAGCGGACCGCCGTAGCTCTGTATATTCTGCATCCACTGCCAGGCGAAATGTGCCGGACCGGTCAGGCAACCACGGGCTTCTTCGTCTGTAAATCCATACTTTAATAAGGTATTATACCATACGGCTTCCAGTCCGACTGCCGCAAGAGGCATATTGATGGAATTCATCGCCATATAGTCCAGTTCACGTTCCCAACGCTTCCAGTCCCACCAGGGAGCGGTATAACTGAACGTACAGTAATTCATATACACCCGGTACTTGCCGTTGATAACCTGTTGTTTCCCTTTTTGTGAAGCAACGGGCGCAGGCAGTGATTTGGGAAGTTTCAACTGGTCGCCAAACCAGGATACATGCGCCCCGCAGGTATACTTCAGATATTGGTTGTACGCCGTAGCCAAAGAGACAGGATTGTTTCCGCGCAGGATAACTTTTCCTTTCTTTCCGTCGATTTCATATACATCCTGTCCGTCCTTGCCGGCAGGAATCAGTTCCAGTACAAACTGCTTACTGTAGCCCGGGGTCACCCGTTCTATCAAACCGTAAGCGGCACGAATCCCGGTATCTTCTTTCTTGAACGCTGTGCTCAGGAAAAAAAGCCCGATGATGAATAAATAGCGGTAGAAAGGCAGTACCGCACTGCTTTGAGTAATTTTCATGGTTGTTCTTTTTTTGGTGGCTAAGATACGGGGGATTCCCGACAACGAGTTGCAAGAATAAACCGAATACTATCAAAGCCACTTTTTTCATGTTTGCAGAAAACGACCGGTTTGTAATTTTCCGTCATTCATTTGCAAAATAAGGTATTTCCGGTGAAATAACCGTTTTTATAAGTATTAGACTTACCTTTATAATCCGTTTTCATAAAGATGTCGTAGTTTTGAGCCAGAAAATTAATCTATCTGATATCATAAACGAATAACATTCACAACCATGAAGAAATTCTTATCTATCGTATTAATACTGACGCTAACCATAAGCGCTTTCGCACAACCACAGCAAGGAAAGATGAGCCATAATGAAAAGATGGGCTGGTGGCGCGAAGCCAAGTTCGGCATGTTTATCCACTGGGGACCTTACTGCCTCTACGGGGGAGTCTACAACGGATTCAACCAACGCCGCGGAGGAGCCGAATGGATTATGAACCGCTGTAAAATTCCCGTTCGCGAATACCGTGCCAAGGCAAGCACCTTCAATCCGACCAAGTTCGACGCGGAAGACATGGTGCTCACTGCCAAGAATGCCGGAATGAAATACATTATTTTCACGACCAAGCATCATGACGGATTCGCCATGTTCAAGAGTAATGCAAGCAACTTCAATATCGTAGATTATACACCTTTCAAGCGGGACATTGTAGACGAACTGGCCAAAGCCTGCCGCAAGCACGGCATCAAACTTGGATTCTACTATTCGCAAACTCAGGACTGGTGCAACCCCGGCGGTGGAACCATCCGCAAAGAGATGAAAGAAGGATGGGCCAACCCCGACTCTGTTGCCATCGACCAGTACACCAAAGCCAATCTGGGCGGTTGGGACTGTCTGCAACGTTCCGCTTCAATCGAAGATTATTTCAAGAACGTAGCTATCCCGCAAATCAAGGAACTGCTGACCAATTACGGAGATGTAGCCGTCATGTGGTGGGACACTCCGCACCGCATCTCCAAAGAGATTGCACAGGAAATCATGGACGAACTTGCCAAATACCCGCAGGTTATCATCAACGACCGTCTGAAACGTCCGGACTTCCCCGGAGATTACAAGACTCCGGAAGGACGTATCCCGAAAGCCAAAGACATCGAACGCGTAGACTGGGAAACCTGCATGAATATCGGTACCTCATGGGGGTATAAAAGCTGGGAGAACAAATGGAAAAATGCGGAAACCGTTATCCGCAACCTGAATACAATCGCTGCCCGCGGTGGAAACTACCTGCTCAATGTAGGTCCCGACCCGACCGGCACTATCCCGGCTCCTGCCATGAATTGCCTGAAGCAGGTAGGCGAATGGATGAAAGTAAACGGCGAAGCTATCTATGGCACACAACGCAGCGAAGTATTCCCGGCATGGGGAGAATGTATCCGCAAGGATGAGAAGAAAAACTCAGTCTATTACCTCTCGGTATTCAAATGGCCGAAAGACGGCAAACTGACTTTCGAAACTCCGCATAAGGTGAAAAAAGCAACTTTGCTTGCCGACAAATCGACACTGAAATTCAGCAAAACGAACAATGGAATCGTTATTGACGTACCTGCAAAAGCTCCGGACAAGATAGCAACTGTCATCAAACTGGAACTTTCAGGGAAACTGGCTCCGGTTGAATTAATATCCAATACAGCCAAAGCTTTCGAGATTGTTGATGAATAATTAGTAATAGACGAAAAAATATGAAGGTAAAAAGTCTATTGTTTTCAGGATGGATGCTCTTTTCCGCAGTATCAGGATACGGAAAAGACTATAAACTCTGGTATGACGCACCGGCTACCGTATGGGAAGAAGCCCTTCCCCTCGGTAACGGTCGCATCGGAGCAATGGTTTACGGCAATCCGACACAGGAAGTGTACCAACTGAATGAGGAGACATTATGGTCGGGGTATCCGCAGGACTGCAACAACCCGAAAGCGGCGGAAGTACTGCCACTGGTTCGCAAGGCCGTCGACGAAGGAGATTATGTCAAAGCCAGCGCCCTGTGGAAGGAAAACGCGCAAGGACCGTACACAGCACGCTATCTCCCGCTGGCAAACCTAATGCTATCGCAACCGACAGAAAAACAGTCAAAGAACATATACAGAGATTTGAACATCTCAAACGCCACTGCTACGGTGACTTACGAAGCAGATGGAGTAAAATACCGCCGTACCTCATTTATCTCATACCCTGACCAGGTAATGGTGGTCAAAATGGAAGCGGACAAGAAGCAGTCAGTCTCTTTGGACGTACGGCTGAACAGCCTGTTACGCTATCAGGTCAAAGCGACCGCACAAGATGAATTGCTGCTGGACGGAAAAGCACCGAGCTACGTTGCCAACCGTGATTACGACCCGCGCCAGGTTATTTATCATGACCAATTAGGTTTGAAGTTTAAAGTAAAAGTTAAATTGTTGTCGAAAGGGGGAACGTATGCTTCGGGTGATTCTCTTCTCTCTATACGAAACGCAGACGAAGTGACGTTACTCCTATCGGCAGCAACCGACTTTTACCAACCGGAAATCAAGCTGAGTGACTGTAACCGCACTTACGAGGAACTGATAGACAGGCATCTCAAAGACTATCAACCACTGTTCAACCGTGTGGAACTCTCATTGGGGAAAAGCTCTCCTGAAAAGGAAAAGCTACCCACCAGCCAACGGTTGAAACAGTTTGCCGCCGCCCCCAACGATAACGGCCTACTGGAGTTATACTACCAGTACGGACGCTACCTGATGATTGCCTCATCCCGTCCGGGCGGACTCCCGGCCAACCTGCAAGGTATCTGGAATCACCGTGTACAACCACCCTGGGGTTCGAACTATACCACCAATATCAACACCGAGATGAACTACTGGATGACGGAAACAGCCAACCTGCCGGAATGTTTCACCCCTCTTTCCGACTTCATCCGACGCTTGTCCGTAAACGGAGCCCAAACTGCCAGAATCAATTACGGCATGGACCGCGGATGGCTGGCACACCATAACTCGGACGCATGGGCACAAACGGCTCCTACCGGGGGATATGACACTGATCCGAAAGGTTCTCCACGCTGGTCTTGCTGGCCACTGGCAGGCGTATGGCTTTGCCAGCATCTATGGGAACATTACGCTTTCGGCGGCGACCGCCAATACCTGTCGCAGACAGCTTATCCCATCATGAAAGGCGCTGCCGAGTTCCTGCTGCAATGGTTACAGAAAGACCCGGAAACCGGAAAATGGATAACGAATCCTTCCACCTCTCCCGAAAACCGCTTCCGCTATATGGATAAAAACGGGCAGATACAAGATGCGGAACTAAGCCGTTCTTCGGGTATGGACCTCGGTCTTGCCTGGGATTTGCTGACCAACTGCACCGACGCTTCCCGTATCCTGAATACGGACGCTGCTTTCCGCAGCCAACTGGAAGAGGTACGTTCCAATCTCCAACCTTTCCGAATCGGCTCGAAAGGGCAGTTGCTGGAATGGGAAAAGGAATTTGAAGAAATCGACCCGAAACACCGTCACGTATCCCACCTGTTCGCCCTTCATCCGGGACGGCAGATTCTGCCTGAAAGGGATACAGAGCTTGCCAACGCCTGCCGCCGCACGCTGGAACTTCGCGGAGACGGGGGCACAGGATGGGCAATGGCATGGAAAATTAATTTCTGGGCCCGCCTGCACGATGGCAACCATGCATTCCTAATGCTGAAAAACGGATTGAAGTATGTAGACGCTACCCAGGAGAGCATCAAAGGCGGGGGCACATATGCCAACCTGTTCGACGCTCACCCGCCCTTCCAGATAGACGGCAACTTCGGTGGAACGGCAGGTATCACGGAAATGCTCTTACAGAGCCATGCCGGTTATATCCATCTGCTTCCCGCCCTGCCGGACAACTGGCAGGAAGGCAGTATCCACGGCATCCGTGCAAGAGGCGGTTTCACAATCGACATGGAATGGAAGAAGGGAAAAATCACCCGTCTGTCCGTCACTTCACACTTAGGCGGCACTTGCCGCATACGGGAAGGTGCTTCGGAAAAAGAAAGAACAATAGAGACTCAAAAAGGAAAGACTTATTCAATTCAATAAAAAAAATAACAGACCATGAAAAAGCAATATAAATCTATCGCATTAGCTTGTTGCCTTGCCATCAGTTGCAACACTTTCACCGCTTGGGCGCAAAGCGGAGACGAACAAGGGCTTGAAGTCCCCGGCAACACACAACTTCCCCAAGACAAGGAAGCCATTATAAAAGCCGGCAAAGGCTGGTGGAAAGAATCCCGCAAGAATTACGACGCACGAATGGCATGGTACAACGAGGCCAAGTTCGGCTGTTTCATCCATTGGGGTGTCTACTCCGTTCCTGCCGGCATCTGGAAAGGAAAGAAACTGGGAGGATATACGGAGCATCTGATGCGCAAAGGACGTATCCCTTTGGAACAATATAAGAAAGAACTTGTAGCCCCGTTCAACCCCACGGAATTCAATGCGGAAGAATGGATGCGCCACGCTTCGGAAGCAGGCATGAACTATTTCATCATTACTGCCAAGCACCACGACGGATTTGCCATGTATCCTTCGGATGCCTATCCGTATGACATGCGCCTGACAAAGTATGGCAAAGACCCGATGGAAGCACTGCGTAAGGCAGCCCGGAAATATGGCATCAAATTCGGTTTCTATTATTCGCACGCTTTCGACTGGGAACATCCGGACGCTCCGGGCAATGACTGGGATTATGACAATCCCGGCGGAGACAAGTTGCTGGGCGGAGCCAATTGGTGGACAGGGGAGCGCAAAAGTTTCCTACCGAACGCCGAGAAATATGTGGAAGAGAAATCTATCCCCCAAATACAAGAACTTATCAAAAAGTATGACCCCGACATTCTTTGGTTCGATACCCCAAGCAAACTTCCCCTTTACTTGAATATACGTATCTTAGAAGCTATCCGCGAAGCCGACCCACAGAACAAGATTGTGGTGAACGGACGACTGGTAAGATTCGGTTCCCAGAATATGGGGGACTACCGCAATACGGGCGACCGCGCCGCTTTCTTCTTTCCCACAAAAGGGGTGTGGGAATCCATACCGACCACGAATGAATCTTACGGATACAGTGTCGTGGATACCGTACGCAAGTCTGTCCCGTTCTTCGTGCAGCTATTGGCAAGCGCCGCTTCAAAAGGTGGCAATATCCTGATGAATGTAGGGCCGATGGGAAATGGTAAATGGGATGCCAGAGACGTGGAAGTATTCCAAGGAATCGGCAAATGGCTGAAAGTAAACGGAGAAAGTATCTACGGGACACAACGTACCAACCTGCCCGTGCAACCGTGGGGAGTAACGACTCTGAAAGGAGATACGCTATATGCCCATGTCTATCGCTGGCCTTCCGACGGTAAACTGGTCATCGGTGGATTGCGGTCGGAAATCAAAAAAGGCTGGTGTCTTGCCAACAAAAAAACTTCGGTCAAGTTCAACCGGTTGAATGCCGATGACTACGAACTGGCATTGCCCGCCAAAGCTCCGGACAGCATGGATGCGGTAATCGCACTGATTCTGGACAAGCAACAGGCACCGAATCCCATCCGCCTGCTTGATGCCAGACAGAGCAATATCCTTTATACTTTCGACGCCCAGCTACAAGGCAGGGGACTTGGTTTCGGTGACGGCAAACCAAACCGTAACTACGTGAAGAACTGGAAAAACGAAAACCAGAGCATGAAGTGGAAACTTCGTCTCAATGAACCTGCCGAATATACCGTCTATCTGGACTATAACACTGCAGGCAAGAACGACACGGGAACTGTTATCATAGAAATCGCAGGGCAGAAGTTTGAAGTAAACTATCCCGCTTTCTACGAAAGAAATGGCAGCAGCAGTGTTCTTGTCGGCAAAGTGAAACTGGACAAAGGAGCATTGGAATGTAACTTGAAAGGCAAACAGCATACAGGAAACCAGTACATGAATCCTATCGCCGTGCGTCTGGAGAAGTAATTATGAAATTTGTATATTAACTCATCAAGTATGAAACGAAGAATACAACAATTATCACACACTCTCATGCTGGGTTTGTGTATAGGAATAGGTTCTTCCTGTACCCCTAAACTCGGAAATACGATAGTAGAAGACAACATGATGTTCGCCCAACTGCAATTACGGGTTGCCTTCGACGAGATAGACTATGCCCGCACCAACGAGTCGCCCGAAAGCCGGGAGAAACGAGAGAAAAACGGTTGGGGGGAACTCACCAACCCGCGTAACTCCGAACCGGACGGCAGCCTGCATCTTGTTCCGTCCAAAGACTGGACCAGCGGCTTCTTTCCGGGAGAATTATGGTATATCTACGAATATACCCAAAACAACTTCTGGAAAAAGAAAGCGCAGCAGCACACCGATATGCTGGAGCAGGAAAAAATGAACGGAAAAACGCATGACATGGGGTTCAAGATGTATTGCAGCTACGGCAACGGCTACCGGTTGACCCAAGACGAACGGTATAAAGAAATCCTGCTACAATCGGCACGTACCCTTGCCACCCGCTATAAACCGGCAGCCGGCATCATCCGTTCCTGGGACCACAACAAGAACAAATGGCAATGCCCTGTCATCATCGACAATATGATGAACCTCGAGCTATTATTCTGGGCAACCCGCGAAAGCGGTGACTCCACCTATTATAATATAGCGGTCAACCATGCACGGACGACGCTGAAAAACCATTTCCGACCGGATTATAGCTGCTATCATGTAATAGATTATGATACCATCACAGGAAATGTACTGAAAAAGAATACACACCAGGGGCTTTCACACGAATCGGCATGGTCGCGCGGACAGGCTTGGGCTTTGTACGGATATACCATGTGCTACCGTGAAACGAAGTTGCCCGAGTTCCTGCAACAGGCACAGAAAGTGGAAGAGTATCTCTTCAACCACCCCCATATGCCGGCAGACCTCGTCCCTTACTGGGATTTTGACGCTCCCAATATCCCGAACGAACCCCGGGATGCTTCATCGGCATCTGTGATTGCTTCGGCTCTCTACGAACTTAGCCTGTATGATACGGAAAACGCAGAGAAGTATCAGCAACAAGCAGACAGGATAATCGAAAACCTCGCAAAGAATTATCGGTCTGACATGGGACAGAACAACGGCTTCCTGCTGCTGCACAGCACAGGAACCAAACCTTCGAACACCGAAGTGGACGTCCCCATCGTCTATGCGGACTATTACTTTATCGAAGCCTTGATGAGAAAAGACAAATTGGAGAAAACAGGCAAACTCTTTTAAAAAGACAAAAACATGAAACGATTGATTTATATATTATGCATCTTGATAGGTTGTCTCGCCACATCGGAAGCAAAGGTACCCGCCGGGCATAAAATCCGCCTGACCGACAACTGGCTTTATCTCCGGGGAGACATCGGGAACATTTGGGAGGCAGTACGCCCAGCCAGTCCCGGCACTTCCGAAAGCGTGCCTTTATGGACTCCCGTCAGCCTGCCGCACTGCTTCAATGCAACGGATGCCGTAGACCCGGACGTAAACTACTATCAGGGTCCCGGCTGGTATAAGACATTGCTCGACATACAGAACCCTTACCCCAACGGACGCATCCTGCTCGACTTCGAGGGAGCCGGACAGAAAACGGAAGTTTATATCTACACCACTCTGGTAGCCTCTCACGTAGGCGGTTATGATGAATGGACGGCAGATATAACGGAAGCGGTACAGGCATTTGTCTCCACCCCCGAATACCAGAAACGTTTCAAGGGAAAAATTCCTCTCTCCATCCGGTGTGACAACAGCCGGGATGCGGAAATGATTCCTTCCGACTTGTCGGACTTCAACGTTTACGGCGGATTATACCGCTACCTGAACCTTGTATATGTGCCGGAAGTTTCCATCGAACGGTTGCAGATAGACGCCACAACAGACAAAAGCCTGAAAAAGGCAGAGCTTGCCGTACAGGCATTCTTCTATAATCCGGCAGATGTGAGAAAGGCGACCGCGCAGATTATCATAAAAAGCCCTTCGGGCAAAGTGATACTGAACGAAGAAAAGGAAGTGATGCCTCTCGGCAAATCCTCTCTGCTGGCAGCTACCATTCAGAAACCTGAATTATGGTCGGACGAACACCCGACACTTTATACCTGCGAAGTCATTCTGAAACACAACGGACAGGAGCAGAGAGCCACCGAACGTTTCGGCTTCCGCCACTTTGAATTTATAGAAAAAGGGCCTTTCATGCTCAACGGTTCACGCCTGTTACTGCGCGGCACGCACCGCCACGAAGACCATGCAGGCGTAGCCGCCGCTATGACGGAGGAACAGATGCGCAGGGAAATGACCTTAATGAAGCAGATGGGTGTCAACTTCATCCGCCTGGGACATTACCAGCAATCGGATATCATCCTCTCTTTATGTGACGAACTGGGTATCCTCGTATGGGAAGAAATCCCCTGGTGCCGCGGCGGACTGGGTGGCGAACGCTATCAAGCGCAAGCCAAACGGATGCTGACGAATATGATTCACACGCACCGGAACCATCCTGCGGTTATTATCTGGGGATTGGGTAACGAAAATGACTGGCCTAATGACTTCCCGGAATTTGACAAAGGAAAGATACGCACTTTCATGAAAGAGCTGCATGACCTGGCTCATCAACTGGACGACAGCCGGGTGACTGCCATCCGCCGGTGTGATTTCTGCAAGGATATTGTAGACGTCTACTCTCCCTCTATCTGGGCAGGCTGGTACAGAGGCATCTTTACCGATTACAAAAATGCTTCCTACCACGAAATGCAACAAGTGAAGCACTTCTTCCACGCCGAATGGGGCGGCGACTGCCATGCCCGCCGTCACGCGGAAGACCCGTTTGCCAACCTGGACAAGATTGAAGGCGGAAAAGGTACGGACGAACGGGCGGGTGACGCTTCCCTTTACGGAGGAAACGCACGTGCGTCAAAAGACGGAGACTGGTCGGAAAGCTATATGGTACGCCTCATCGACTGGCATCTTAAAGAACAGGAAACCATGGACTGGCTGACCGGCTCGGCTTACTGGCCGTTCAAGGATTTCTCCACCCCGGTACGTCCGGAGAATCCCGTTCCTTATGTCAATCAGAAAGGGGTGGTAGAAAGAGACCTCACTCCCAAAGAGACTTATTACGTTTTCCAATCCTACTGGGCCAAGAAACCGATGATACATATCTACGGACATACATGGCCTATACGCTGGGGAAAAGCCGGCGAGAAGAAAGAGATACTGGTATATTCCAACTGCCCGCAAGTAGAGCTGATAGTCAACGGTACGTCACAAGGCATGAAGAAACGTAACAGCCAGGACTTCCCGGCCGCAGGACTTCATTGGAACTGCCTGTTGCAGACGGGAGAAAATACAATCATTGCCCGCTCACAAGGCAAGGAATCCATCGCAGATACCATACGTTTCGTATATGAAACCCGCCAATGGGGAACCCCTGCACGGATACAGACAAAAGTCACTCCATGCGGAGAGGGTATTTCCCTGCTGGAAGCCCAACTGACAGACGCACAAGGCGTACCTTGCCTGGATGCTAAAAACTACATAGAATTCGGGCTGACAGGAGACGGCAAACTGATTGAGAACTTGGGAACTTCCACCGGTTCACGGAAAGTACAGGCATACAACGGCCGTGCAGCTATCCGCATAGACAAGAAAAAAGGTGAGTCCGTCGCATCCGTCCGTAGTGATATTCCACAAATTAAAACTACATTTGTTGTGATTAAATAAACAGACAACCATGAAAAACTATATGCAATTAATGATTGTTGCCTTTTTCCTGTTCACCGGAGCAGGAAAAACGGCAGCACAAATCCCCGCCACCCGTATCTATGACGGGGAGAAACTGGCCAAAGTAAAAGCACGTATCCATTCGGAGGAATACGCGCCTGCTTTCAACAAATTAATAAGTGACGCTGATAAAGCACTGAAAAGCAAACCTGTCTCTGTGATGGACAAAGAGATGGTTCCAGCCAGCGGTGACAAACATGATTATATGAGTATGGGGCCTTACTGGTGGCCCGACCCGACCAAACCGGACGGCCTGCCCTATATCCGCAAAGACGGAGTACGCAACCCCAACGCAACAAGCGACCGTACCAACATCGGGAAGACTATCAGTAATATATTGGCTTTAGGAACCGCCTACTATTTCTCCGGCAACGAGAAATATGCAGCCAAAGCTGCCGAGTTTGCCCGTGTATGGTTCCTGAATCCCGAAACACGTATGAACCCGAACATCAACTACGGTCAGATGATTCCCGGGCGCAACGGCGGCAAAGGCAGGGGATTCGGCATGATTGACGCTTATTCCTTCATCGAAGTACTGGATGTAGTGGAAATGATGAGTACCTCTTCTTCTTTCACGGAAGCAGACCGCAAAGGACTGGAACAATGGTTCACAGACTACTTGGAATGGATTCGTACAAGCCCCATAGCCAACGAAGAACGGACAGCGGAAAATAACCACGGGCTGGCATTCGACGTGCAGCAGACGGTCTATGCGCTTTTCACCGGAGATTCGGCATTAGCACGGAAAACAATCAGTGAATTCGCGGAAAAACGCCTGTTCCCGCAAATCGAACCGGATGGCAAACAACCCCGTGAGCTGGCTCGTACCACAGGCTTCGGTTATACAAATTTCAATTTAATTCATATGATGGATATGTGTGCTATCTGCAAGACACTGGGCATCGACATCTATAACAGCACTTCCAAAGACGGACGCAATATGGCAAAAGCATTGGAATATATGGCTTCTTTCGTCGGCAAGCCACAAAGTGAATTTCCTTATCAGCAAATCAAAGGCTGGGACAGGGAGCAACAGTCCAGTTGCTGGATATTGCGCCGCGCTTCTTTCTACGACAAGAAATCCGGCTGGGAGAAAATCAGTAAGAAATACATGAAAACTCCCTCATCAGACCGCAGATATTTACTGTATAGCTTAGAATAACCGACATGAAAAGTAAATTACTTCTTATCATCCTGACTGCTTTTCTCTGCCTTCATTCAAAAGCGGAAACAACCTCAAAAGCAGCTCCCAAGACTCCTAAAATAAAAGTAGCCTGTGTGGGCAACAGCATTACCGCCGGGGCCGGTATCAAAAACCGTGACAAAGACAGCTACCCCATGATGTTGGGACAAATGCTGGGAAAAGAATACGATGTACGCAACTTCGGTGTCAGCGGCCGGACAATGCTTCAGAAAGGAAATTCGTATATGAAGGAAAAAGCCTACAAACAGGCACTCGACTTCCAACCGGATATCCTGATTGTAAAGCTGGGCACAAACGATACCAATCCTTCTTTCTGGAAATACAAAAGTGAATATTCCAAAGATATGCTGACCATGCTTCAGGCCTTCCGCCAAAAATCGCCTTCGGTGAAAATATATCTTTGTTATCCGGTAAAGATAAACGGTGAACGGCTGAACGCACGCGACAAAGTAATCACAAAGGAAGTAATTCCCATGATTAATAAGGTGGCCGGACAAGTGGACGCACAAGTAATAGACCTGCATACTCCTACCGAAAATATGCCGGAGAATTTCGTTGATGAACTTCACCCCAACGAACAAGGTGCACACATACTTGCAAAAGTTATCTACAAAGCACTGACAGGCAAAGAAACGGCTCACGAAATACAGCCGTTCCCCGGTCTGAAAGGAAAGTGGAAAGGATACGAACGGTATGATTTTACATACAAGAACAAAGCTGCTATCGTAGTACGTCCGAAAAAAGCACTGGAAGGAAATCCCTGGATATGGCGCCCCGCCTTTTTCGGTTCTTTCGCCTATGCAGATGAAGCACTGCTTAAAGAAGGTTTCCACGTTGTCTATTATGACTTGACCCACCAATACGGTTGCCCAAGCTCTATCAAAGCCGGAACGGATTTCTACAATAATATGGTTTCCCAATACGGGCTTTCTTCCAAAGTGACATTGGAAGGAATAAGCCGCGGAGGTTACCAGGCACTGCAATGGGCGATTGTGCATCCTGAAAAGGTAGCGTGCATATATCTGGACAATCCGGTATGCGATATGTTCAGTTGGCCGGGAAAACAAAGAGAAAAGTTATGGAAAGATTTCCTGAAATTATGGCAACTGGACGAAACTATCACTCCCGAAACGTTCAAAGGCAACCCGATACACCATCTGCAAGCATTGGCAGAACAGAAAGTACCGATTCTTGCCGTATGCGGGGATAGTGATAAAGTCGTTCCTTTCGCGGAGAATATGAAGCTAGTCCGGGACGCTTACGTCAAACTGGGCGGACCGGTGGAACTGATTATCAAACCGGGAGCCGACCACCATCCTCACAGTTTGGAAAAGCCGGAACCTATCGTCGACTTTATCATCCGGCATCAACCCGCCTATCAGAAGAAACAGTATTATAATGTACGCGGCAGCCTGGCAAACTCTTTCATCCGTTTTGAGAAGGAACGGAAAGGCCGTGTCGCTTTCTTCGGCGGTTCTATCACAGAGATGCGCGGTTGGAGAAATATGATTCAAGACCAACTGAAACAACGTTTCCCTTTCACCGAATTCGATTTTGTCGATGCCGGCATACCTTCAACCGGAACAACTCCCCATGCCTTCCGAATGGAAAACGACGTATTGTCAAGAGGAGATATCGACCTGCTGTTTATCGAAGGTGCCGTAAACGACCATACCAACGGGTTCTCGCCACGCGACCAAATCCGGGGAATGGAAGGGGTAGTCCGCCATGCACTGACGGCAAATCCTTATACCGACATTATCATGCTGCACTTTGTATACGAGCCTTTCCTTCAGATGTTCCCCAAAGGGCAGACACCGGATGTTATCCTGAACCACGAAAGGGTTGCCAATCATTATCTGATTCCTTCCATTAATTGTGCACGAGAAGTTTCAGAGCGGATAGAAGATAAAGAATTCACCTGGAAAGAATTCGGCGGTGTACATCCTAAATGGTTCGGACACAAGTTTTATGCAGCCGATATACAAGCACTATGGGACGAAATGTGGTCATTGCCGGAGAATAGTACGCGCCAGCCGCACGAAATACCTGCAAAGGCTTTGGACAAATACAGTTACACCAACGGAAAGTTTGTCGACCTGAAAGAAGCCCGGATTGAGAAAGGCTGGAGCATCCTCTCTCCCTGGCAACCGAAAGAGAAAACGAGTACACGAAAAGGATTTGTCAATGTCCCGATGCTGTACTCCGATACTCCGGGAGCTACTTTCACGTATTCCTTCAAAGGAAAAGCGGTAGGCTTGTTCATGGCTTGCGGCCCCTATTCAGGAATCATCGAATACAGCATTGACGGCAAGGAATTCCGCAAACTGGATACATTTACCAAATGGAGCAAGAGGCTCTATCTTCCCTGGCTGTATGTACTGGACTCGGAACTGGATTCTCAAAAGACACACAAGCTGACCGTACGTATCTCCAAAGATAAAAATGCGGAGAGTAAAGGTACGGAATGTGTAATCCGCAATCTTGTGATTAACGAATAAGGATTGACTCCAATCATGCACTTTCATACGAAAGATATGACAGACCGGATTCTTGAATCTTCAGGAAAGGGCCACTAAAAAAACAATCTTTATTAAAAGGAGAAACCGCCATAGTGGTTATTATAAACATAATTATTATATTTGCAATAATCATGTTTATAATAACCACTATGTCCATTGTCAATAACCCTTTTATCGTAGGCGGATACCTATCTCCTCATTACTTCTGTGACCGGGAAACGGAAACAGAGCAACTGATTCGTAATATTACGAATGGCAGGAATGTCGTAATCATCTCTGTACGTCGTATGGGAAAGACAGGGCTCATCCGCCATTGTTTTTATCAGGATAAGATAAAAGAGAATTATCACACCTTCTTTATTGATATATATGCCACATCCAGCCTGCGGGAGTTTGTCTTTGCTTTGGGAAAGGAAATCTTTGAAAGACTTAAACCCAAAGGAATGAAATTCATAGAACGGTTCTTCTCCATAATCTCATCTCTACGGGCCGGATTCAAACTGGATACTATCACAGGTGAGCCAACCTTCGACATTGGATTAGGAGATATCCATGCAGCGGAAACAACGTTGGATGAAATCTTCGCTTACCTGGAACAAGCAGATAAACCCTGTATCGTAGCCATTGATGAATTTCAGCAAATAGGCAATTATGCGGAAAAGAATGTAGAAGCCATATTGAGAACTAAAGTCCAACATTGTCAAAATGCCCGTTTCATCTTTGCAGGAAGTCAGAAGCATATTATGATGAATATGTTCAACAGTCCGGCTCGGCCTTTCTACCAAAGCGTCAATATGATGCAACTAAAAAGTATCCCACTTACAGAATACAAAGCATTTGTTAAAAGGCTTTTCCTTGAAAATGAAAAGCACATTGAAGAAGAACTGATAGACGAAGTATATAATTTCTTTGAAGGACATACCTGGTATATACAACTCATGTTTAATGAATTATATATACTCACCGGAAAAGGGAAATTATGTAGCCGTTCCCAACAAACCATCGCTCTGACCAATATCCTTCAGATGCAGGACTTCACTTACCAGGAGATTTTCTCCCGCCTTCCGGAGAAGCAGAAAGAGGTACTCATCGCTATAGGAAAAGAACAAAAAGCGATAGGAGTAACTTCAGGAAAGTTTATAAAAAAGTATAAGCTAAGTACTCCCAGTTCCGTACAATCTGCGCTCAAGGGGCTACTGGAGAAGAATTTAGTCTCTCAAGAACAGAATCAGTATGAAATATCCGATAGACTGTTAGGGGTGTGGTTACAAAAAAACTATTAAGGGCACTGTTTATGTACATATCATGCAGCTATCATTACAACCACCTAATTTTTTCTCTTATGAAAATATTGAAAGCTTTCCATATCGTTATTGCCGTTACCGGGCTACTGACCGGACTGCTCTTCTCCTCTTCCATATCTGCCCAGGATATTGCTGGTACCTGGCACGGAAAACTAACCGTCCCCACCGGTTCGTTGACTATCGTATTCCACATTAATCAAACAGAACAAGGAGCTTATGTCACAACACTCGACAGCCCCGACCAGGGAGCCAACGGTATAAAGACGCAATCCACTTCTTTCAAGGACTCCATAGTGACAATTCAGATACCTTCTATCCATGCTTCCTACAAAGGTAAATTGAGCAGTAACCATACGATAAGCGGAACTTTCACGCAAGGAATGCCCATACCGTTGAATCTGGAAAAGGGAGAAGCCGCTCCCCTCAAACGTCCGCAAGAGCCTCAACCGCCTTTCCCTTATAGAAGCGAAGAAGTCACGGTAAGGAATGAACAGGCCGGCATCAGTCTTGCAGGCACACTGACTCTTCCCGAAAAGGGAAGCAAATTTCCGGCAGTGGTTATGGTGACAGGAAGCGGCGCGCAGAACCGGAATGAGGAGATTATGGGACATAAACCTTTCCTTGTCATCGCCGACTATCTGACCCGGAACGGAATCGCAGTGCTGAGATGTGACGACAGAGGAACAGCCGCATCACAAGGTGACCACACAACAGCTACCAACGAGGATTTCGCAACAGATACGGAAGCTGCCATCAACTATCTGCGTGGCAGAAAAGAAATAAACACAAAGAAAATCGGCATTATCGGACATAGCGCAGGCGGAATTATAGCATTCATTGTAGCCGCCAAAGACCCGTCGGTTGCATTTATTGTTTCATTGGCAGGAGCCGGTGTAAGAGGTGACAGCCTGATGTTGAAGCAGGTAGAATCAATTTCCAAATCCCAGGGAATGCCGGATGCGGTTTGGCAGGGAATGAAACCGTCTGTACGAAACAGATATGCCATACTGCAACAGGCGGACAAAACAACAGGCGAACTGCAAAAAGAATTATATGCAGATGTTACTAAAACGATGTCGCCCGAACAACTGAAGGATTTGAATACCGTACAGCAGATTTCCGCCCAAATCAGTTCAATGACTTCGCCATGGTATCTCCATTTTATGAGATATGACCCCGCCAAGGATATGAAGAAAATAAAATGTCCCGTTTTTGCGTTAAACGGAGAAAAGGATATTCAGGTGGATGCCGCCATGAATCTGACAGCCATCCAACAAAGAATCAATGAAAATGGAAATAAGAAAGTAACTGTAAAAGCCTATCCGAACTTAAACCATCTGTTTCAGACCTGCCAAAAAGGTACATTGGCCGAATATGGACAACTGGAAGAGACTATCAGTCCGGAAGTATTGAAGGATATTACTGATTGGATAAAAAAACAATAAGCCCATCAAATGTATTACCTTCCATTTAGACTGATATTATACAAATTGATTTAAATCAAAATCTATCCGTGCGAACTCACTCTGACTGATTTTGTTTTACCTTTGCAGCCGAAAAAAAAGCAGCGGCAGGTAATTAAGGTAAAAAGTAACAGTATCAGGTATAGTTTCGTATGAAGAAAAGTCTTATCGCATTGGCGTTCGGTACCTTGGGATTAGGTATTGCCGAATTTGTAATGATGGGAATATTGCCCGACGTGGCAAAAGATTTAGGTATCAGCATCCCCATGGCGGGACATTTCATTTCAGCTTACGCCTTAGGCGTTTGTGTGGGTGCACCTGTGCTGACACTGGCTCGCAAATATCCGTTGAAACATATTCTCTTAGTATTAGTCACCTTGATTATGGCAGGTAATATCTGCGCGGCTATGGCTCCCAATTATTGGGTGTTGCTTGCTGCCCGTTTCATCTCCGGTCTGCCTCACGGAGCATACTTCGGCGTGGGTTCCATTGTTGCCGAAAGACTGGCTGACAAGGGAAAAGGTTCGGAAGCAGTTTCGATTATGATTGCCGGAATGACTATTGCCAACCTTTTCGGCGTACCGTTGGGAACTTCTCTCAGCACCATGCTTTCCTGGCGTGCCACCTTCCTGTTGGTAGGTATTTGGGGAGTTGTCATCTTGTATTATATCTGGCGTTGGGTTCCTCACGTGGAAGGATTGAAAGATACAGGTTTCAAGGGACAATTCCGCTTTCTGAAAACTCCGGCTCCGTGGCTGATTCTCGGTGCTACGGCATTAGGAAATGGTGGCGTATTCTGTTGGTATAGCTATATCAATCCCATGCTGACACACGTTTCCGGTTTCTCTGCCGAAAGTATTACTCCTTTAATGATTCTTGCCGGCTTCGGAATGGTAATGGGGAATCTGATTAGCGGACGTCTCTCCGACCGCTATACTCCCGGAAAAGTGGGAACCGCTGCGCAGGCACTTATCTGCATCATGCTATTGCTCATATTCTTCCTTTCGCCTTACAAATGGGCGGCAGCTTTGCTGATGTGTCTTTGTACGGCAGGATTGTTCGCAGTCTCCAGTCCCGAACAAGTATTGATTATCCGCGTGGCAAAAGGCGGAGAGATGTTGGGAGCCGCTTGCGTACAGGTCGCTTTCAATTTGGGAAATGCTATCGGTGCTTATGCAGGGGGACTTGCCATCAGCAGCGGATACCGCTATCCCGCCCTCACCGGTGTTCCGTTCGCATTGATTGGATTTACTCTGTTCCTGATTTTCTATAAGAAATATCAGTCCAAATACGAAAGTTCCTGAAACGGTTATACCCGAAAAAAAGAAAATCAAGCTATCGGATGAAAAAAGAAAGGGTCGGACGGTTATTGATTCAATAATTTACTATCTTTGTACGGTCGTAGCGCGACATGTATTTACATTTTAGATAAAAAAAGCGTTTAGCTGGTTTCTGTGCAAATGAAAAGTCGAAATTATCAAGCACACATGAAAACAGACGAATGCTCCCTGCAATAGGCGGGGGGTGTTTCCTGTTTGTGTGCAAGGGCTTCGACTCCCTCATTTGCGGATAGGTAAATACCCTTCCGCTTTTTTTATGCCCATACGTTTGCAAAAGATATGAAATATAATCTTGCAATAACTATACAGGCAAGTAGAATCAGACAGGAGTGTCCCGCGTCTGAAGGCTATTAAGTTGAAAACGCAACATTCTGGTGTTGCTACTTGCCTTTTACGATATTCTTTTTTAAGGCTAGCTACCCCCCCGAAGGGGAGCAAATGGATTTTATCCGGCTGCTCCCCTTATTTTTATGAATCCCACAGGCAGGATGGGACTATCAGCAACGGTTTGTTCAATATTCAATAATTAGTTTTATTGCGACTTTTCTTTTGCCATGTATTGATAATGTGTATATCTGCACAAAACTCATATCAAAAATGTGATGATTTATATATGAGGACGCTATTCTATGGTTGGAGCAGGCAGGACTCATTAATAAGGTTGTGTTAAGCAAGTCGCCAAAGTTCCACTTAAAGGCTTATGATGATTTGGGCGGAAAAAGAATAGCTTGTTCATTCCAGTTCGCATCGGTTATGAATCAAATCCGTACGGTTATGTTATGAACTAATTTCGAGCTTGTGCAGATTTATTTTTAATGCTTAATG
>NZ_JBCOWR010000020.1:0-82295 GCF_040918965.1 Bacteroides sp. RTP21281st1_H5_RTP21281_210402
TATGTATAACGGGGATTAAATCATTGTATACTACCAATAAAGTTTTAGAAAAACTAAGTTTAGTTCATTTCTGCACCATTATGAACAATCTTTCATTTTGTTTATCAGATATCAAAATAAAACGATTATCTTTGTTTTCTAATCATTTAAATCTCACGCTTATGCCAGTAAATGAATGGAAGGAACTGTATATTGACCCGAGAACCGATTTCGGATTCAAATATCTTTTCGGAACGCCAATGAACAAAGAACTGCTAATTGGCTTTCTGAATGCGATTTTTCATGGAACACATACCGTCACCGACCTTACTTACCTCAACGGTGAGAAACTGGGCATTCGTAAAGAAGAACGTCGTGCCATCTTTGATGTGTATTGCGAAACGGAAAGCGGCGAAAAATTCATTGTCGAGATGCAGAATGTATTCCAGCAATTCTTCAAAGACCGCAGTGTATATTACTCCACCTTCCCCATCCGCGAACAGGCTAAACGGGGAGATTGGGATTACCGGCTCGAATCGGTCTATACAGTAGGAATACTCAATTTTGTATTCGACGAAGACAAGAACTCAAAAGACTATTTCCACCACGAAGTAAAGTTGATGGACGTAAATACCAAAAAAGTATTCTACGACAAACTTACATTCATTTATCTGGAACTCCCCAAGTTCACCAAGACCGAACATGAACTGGAAACATTATTCGAAAAGTGGGTTTTCGTCCTGAAGAATCTATCACGCCTCCTGGAACGTCCGGCTGCATTGCAGGAACGCGTATTCAACCGTTTGTTTGAAGCTGCTTCAATAGCCCGTTTCACCCCAAAACAGTTGAGAGAATATGAAGATAGTGTAAAAGCGTATCGGGATATAGTGAATGCTGTGAATACGGCACGAAAGGAAGGACATGAAGAAGGATTGGAAAAAGGACATGAAGAAGAGAAAATAGAAATAGCCAGAAAAATGAAATCGGACGGATTGCCTGATGATACCATTTCCAAATACACCGGACTTCCAATTGAGGAAATAGAAAGAATATAAAAGAGAAAATGAATATAAACCAAACCCGTTCAATCTGATTGTAGGTAAGTTATGTGCTACCTACCCTTACGGGTATAACGACTATTCTTTTCCGCACAGATTTTGTTCATTTCTGCACCGTCATAAACCAACTCATACTAAATCTTTTGAAATACGAATTTAACACAGTTGCATTTTCTTCTCCTTTTACTTGAAAATCAACAAATTATTTTTATCTTTGTGAGAAGTGCAAGCCTTTCGTTTCTAATAACTTAAAAAAACGACGAGTATGAAACAGCAGTATCTGTTCGACCGCTTCTCGCAGCAAGCGTTGCAAACCCTGCATCGCTACCGTGCTGTTATGTTCAGCCCCACCTTCCATGATATGTAAATTGCAGTTTGAGATTTTTTTCTTCATTTTCCACAATCTACATAGAACAAATTCTTATGGACAAACAATTTCAACCGACCCTTTCTGAAGTACGGGATTGGGTACTCAAGCTATATCAGACTTGTGAAGATACCATTACCAAAGCCGAACGCCGGGAACAGCATAAATACGCCGTTATGGTACAACGCCCGCAGGACAAGAAGTTCCTGGTCAAGATGCTTGATGAATCATCGCAAATCCGCGACCGGAGAATACTTGCCAAACGTATCAAGACTCTTCTCGACCAATACGGCGTACCCGAATTTCTGAATAAACGGGATGCTTTCTTATTCAAGATGTATCAGGCATTCGGCTATCATTTCGATTTTATCGCTATCCCGATTATCAAAAAGCGCCTGCGTATGGATACCTCGCAAGTCATCATCAACGAGGAACGTCCGCAACTCACAAAGCATCTCGCTACCCGCGCCAAAGAGAGAATCGGACAGAACGTAAATCTGCTGGGTGAAGTAGTGCTTGGTAATGGGGAAGCCGACCATCGTTACCACCATTATTTAGAAGCATTGGAATCACCCGATATCAATTATATCTCTGTGAAAATATCGGGAATATACGCTCAGACGCATGCCCTGAATTATGAGGAAAGTTTTCCCGAACTCGTCTCGCGAATGTCCGCGCTCTATCAGAAGGCTATTGATTTCCCGTATATAGACGAAACCGGTGCAAAACAATCCAAGTTCATCAATCTGGACATGGAAGAATACAAAGACGCGCACTTCACATTGCGTCTTTTCAAGACTGTGCTCAGTCTGCCGCAGTTTAAGAATTACTCTGCGGGAATCGTTGTTCAGGCTTATCTGCCGGATGCGCATGATTTCCAGACGGAATTGTTGGAATTTGCCAAAGCCCGCATAGCGGAAGGCGGTGCTCCTATCAAGATGCGTCTCGTGAAAGGTTGTAACCTGGAGATGGAGACGGTTATTTCTTCCTTGAGAGGTTGGCCGAATCCGATTCTTCCTTCCAAGACGGAAGTGGACGCCAACTATCTGCACCTGTTGGAACGGGCATTGATGCCCGAAAATGCCAGGGCATTGCATCTTGGTGTAGCTTCTCATAATCTATTCTCTATCGCTTACGCTTATTTGCTAGCTCAGAAGTACGGCACAGCCGAATTTATGACCTTCGAAATGCTGGAAGGAATGGCTAATCATCTATGGCGTGCCCAGTCCATGCTCGGCAATCGGGTGATTCTCTATACTCCGGTAGTCAAGAACGAGCATTTCCTGAATGCAGTTTCTTATCTTGTCCGCCGGATGGATGAAAACACGGCACCTGACAACTTCCTGACTCACTCTTTCAATCTAAAACCGGATACGGAAGAATGGGACTTCCTTGCGAAACAGTTTGAAGATGCGTATGCGATGAAAGATAACATTACCCATGTATCGCCGCGTATTCAGAATCGTAATCTTCCCTATACTCCCGTTGCGCCGTCGGATACGATGAAGAATGAGCCGGATACGGATTTCGACTTGCCACAGAATCAGGAATGGGTACGTCGTATCTTCGCCAAATGGAAGAAAAACGGAACGGAAGAGCCGGAAATCATCCCGTTACAGATAGGTGCGGAAACGGTAGTATGCGAAAGCCGTTATAAATACCTCGACCGTTGTCAGAATGATGAAGTCTGTATCTGTGAGATGTCACAAGCGGACAGCGGGCAAGTGGAAAAGATTATCGGGATTGCCGAAGCAGACCCTGCCGGATGGAGAAAGACTACACTGGAAGAACGGCATCGGATTATGTACGAAGCATCCAACCGGTTGGCCGACATGAGGGGCGACCTGATAGGTTGCATGTGTGCCGTGACGGGTAAAACGGTGATTGAGGGTGATGTGGAAGTTTCGGAAGCGGTAGATTATGCCCGTTTCTATACGACGGCGATGAAGAAGTTTGCCGTATTGGATGACATAGAGATGAAGCCGAAGGGAACGATATTGGTTATTTCTCCCTGGAATTTCCCTTGCGCTATCCCTGTAGGTGGTATAGTGGCGGGATTGGCAGGCGGAAACACGGTTATCCTGAAACCTGCTACTGTGGCAGCTCCGGTTGCCTGGATGTTTGCCAAGGCATTTTGGGACGCAGGTGTACCCAAAGAAGCATTACAGGTCATCATTACCAACCGGGAAGCACTGAAAGTACTGACTACCGCTCCCGCCATCAAGCATATTATCCTGACAGGCGGCACGGATACCGCCCAAAATATCGCAAAGACTGCTCCGGCAACTCCACTATCCGCAGAAACCGGTGGCAAAAACGCCATTATCCTCACAGCATCGGGCGACCGCGACCATGCTATCATGAATATCGTCGCTTCCGCCTTCGGCAATGCCGGACAGAAATGTTCCGCCTGCTCACTGTTGTTGGTAGAACGCTCGGTCTACGAGGATGAGAACTTCCAAAGCAAACTGAAAGATGCGGCAACAAGTCTGAAAACAGGCAGTGTCTGGAATGCCGGAAATGTGGTAGGCCCGATGATTACCAACAAGAATGACAAGCTACTGAAAGCCTTCAATCTCAGACCGGGAGAGTCGTGGCTGGTTCCACCGCGCTTTATAGACGAGAAAGAATATATATTGGCCCCCACCGTAAAATGGGGAGTAGAATCGGGGAGCTTCTCTTTCTGCACTGAGTTATTCGGCCCGCTACTAAGTGTCGGCTGCATTGATAGTCTCGAAGAAGGTATTGACTTGGTCAATGACCTGTACTACGGATTAACTTCAGGATTACAGAGCCTCGACGAAGCTGAACAGAAACTGTGGAAGGACACCCTATCGGCAGGAAACCTGTATATCAACCGGGGAATTACGGGAGCAATCGTCAACCGTCAGCCATTCGGCGGAATGAATATGTCCGCTTTTGGTGGCGGCCTCAAAGCGGGCGGCCCCAATTATTGCACTTGCTTTGTAGAAATCACAGACAAGCCGGACAGCAAGACTGATTATAAACAAAGCTATGAGAAAGCCTGGCAGGAAGAATTCTCAAAAGCCAAAGACATCAACAAGCTATACGGGGAACAGAATCTTTTCCGTTATCTGCCTCTGTATGAAATGATTCTGCGTCTATTCCCGGAGGATACGGACGAAGAAGCATTGATGATTGCCTATGCGGCAAAGATCTGCGGAACACCGCTCGCCATCAGCTTCGACCCGACTGACAACCGTAGTGCCGCACTTGCCGGAGCCGGTTGCGAACTAAGGGAAGAGTCAATGGAGAAATTTCTGGAAGTAATGATAGATTATGCAAGAATACGGACTTGTTCGCCCAATATTCCCCAAAAAATGTATGAAGTAGCTGCGGAATATGATATGTACATTGCGACAGCACCGCCCGTCAAGCAAGGACGCATCGAGTTGCTGCACTATATCAAGGAGCAAAGCATCTCTTTCGAGTATCACCGATACGGTAGTATTTCCGAAGTGCCACCTTGCGAGTAATAATGAAATGAATACTTTCTCCCCTTATTCTTCCGGCTTAACTTTCCAATTGGAAGTAGCCGGGAATAAGGGGAGAAGACAGAAAGTGCACCAAGTTTCCTTTATTAGTTCAAAAATGATTATCTTTGCAAACTAAAACGAGCAACTTGGTAACAAAAGTAATAATAGATTAATATGGCATTGCAATGTGGTATCGTAGGACTACCGAACGTGGGTAAGTCAACACTTTTCAACTGTTTGTCGAACGCAAAGGCACAAGCGGCAAACTTCCCTTTCTGTACAATTGAACCGAATGTAGGTGTAATCACCGTTCCCGATGAACGTCTGAATGCACTGGCAGAATTGGTACATCCCCAAAGAATCGTCCCTACAACAGTAGAAATCGTAGATATAGCCGGACTGGTGAAAGGCGCAAGCAAAGGTGAAGGACTGGGAAACAAGTTCCTTGCCAATATCCGTGAGACGGATGCAATTATTCACGTACTCCGTTGCTTCGACGATGAGAACGTGACGCATGTAGACGGAAGTGTAAATCCTGTCCGCGACAAAGAAATCATCGACTACGAACTTCAGTTGAAGGATTTGGAAACTATCGAAAGCCGTATCCAGAAAGTGCAGAAACAGGCGCAGACAGGTGGTGACAAAGCTGCAAAACAGGCTTACGATGTGCTGGTTCAATACAAAGAAGCTTTGGAACAAGGCAAATCGGCACGTACCGTTACTTTTGAAACCAAAGACGAACAAAAGATTGCCCGTGAACTGTTCCTACTGACCAGCAAACCGGTAATGTACGTCTGCAACGTAGACGAAGCAAGCGCGGTAAACGGAAACAAATACGTAGATATGGTACGTGAAGCCGTGAAAGAGGAGAATGCAGAAATCCTCGTTGTCGCAGCCAAGACAGAAGCGGACATCGCCGAACTGGAAACGTACGAAGACCGTCAGATGTTCCTTGCCGAGGTAGGTCTGGAAGAATCGGGCGTGGCGCGTCTTATCAAATCAGCTTATAAATTATTGAATCTTGAAACTTACTTCACAGCCGGCGTACAGGAAGTACGTGCCTGGACGTACGAAAAAGGATGGAAAGCTCCGCAATGCGCAGGTGTTATCCATACCGATTTTGAGAAAGGCTTTATCCGTGCAGAAGTTATCAAATACGAAGATTATATCCAATATGGCTCGGAAGCAGCCGTGAAGGAAGCCGGTAAACTGGGTGTGGAAGGAAAAGAATATGTCGTACAGGATGGCGACATCATGCATTTCCGTTTCAACGTGTGATTATCGACAATCACCGACGACTTATTAATTACTAATTCGCTAACAACATGAAATATCTCATTGCAGGAACGGGAGGTGTAGGCGGCAGTATCGCAGGATTCTTGTCGTTGGCAGGCAAAGATGTAACTTGTATTGCCCGTGGAGCTCATTTACAGTCAATTCAGACAAACGGCCTGAAACTGAAGTCGGATTTAAAGGGCGGACATACGCTCCGAATCCCGGCAACTACGGCTGAAGAATTTAACGGGAAAGCAGATGTGATATTTGTATGCGTGAAAGGTTATTCGGTCGATTCCATCGTAGAACTGATAAAAAGGGCAGCACACAAAGATACGGTTGTCATCCCTATTCTGAATGTATATGGAACAGGGCCGCGCATACAGAAACTTGTTCCGGGAGTCACTGTCCTGGATGGTTGTATCTATATCGTAGGCTTCGTTTCCGGCACTGGAGAAATTACCCAAATGGGCAAGATATTTCGCCTGGTATATGGCGCCCATCACGGCACGGTCGTAAAACCCGGATTACTGGAAGCTATCCGGCAAGACTTGCAGGAAGCAGGCATAAAGGTAGACCTGTCACCGGACATCAACCGGGATACGTTCATCAAATGGTCGTTCATCTCCGCAATGGCGGTAACGGGTGCTTACTACGATGTTCCGATGGGAGAAGTGCAGAAACCGGGAAAGGTACGGGATACATTTATCGGACTTTCTACGGAAAGCGCCGCTCTCGGAAAGAAACTGGGCGTTGAATTCCCGGAAGACCCCGTCAGCTATAATCTGAAAGTGATTGATAAACTCGACCCCGAAAGCACCGCTTCCATGCAGAAAGACCTGGCACGCGGACATGACTCGGAAATCCAGGGTCTGCTCTTCGATATGATTGCGGCAGCCGAAGAACAGGGAATAGATATACCGACCTACCGGATGGTTGCGGAGAAATTCAAAGAATCTAATCATTAACATTAATCCAATATAGAATGAATGCCATGCTATTATCCATCAACTGGAACCCGAACCCCGAACTATTCAACCTGTTCGGCATTTCTATCCGTTACTACGGATTACTGTGGGCAGTAGGAATATTCTTTGCTTATGTTGTTGTTCACTACCAGTACCGGGATAAAAAGATAGAGGAGAAGAAGTTTGACCCGCTTTTCTTTTACTGTTTCTTTGGTATTCTGATTGGTGCCCGCCTGGGACATTGTCTGTTCTATGATCCGGGATATTACCTGTCTCATTTTTGGGAGATGATTCTTCCCATCAAATTCATGCCGGACGGAAACTGGAAATTCACCGGATATGAAGGATTGGCCAGCCACGGCGGTACACTAGGATTGATAGTTGCCCTTTGGCTGTATTGTCGTAAGACGAAACTTCATTATATGGATGTGCTGGATATGATTGCCGTAGCTACGCCAATCACGGCCTGCTTCATTCGTCTTGCCAATCTGATGAACTCCGAGATTATCGGTAAACCGTCTGATGTGCCCTGGGCATTCGTTTTCGAGCGCGTAGATATGTTACCCCGCCATCCGGGACAGCTTTACGAAGCTATCGCCTATCTTATCCTGTTCTTCATCATGATTTACCTGTATAAGAATTACAGTAAGAAACTGCATCGCGGCTTCTTCTTCGGCCTCTGTCTGACATATATCTTCACCTTCCGCTTCTTTATCGAGTTCCTGAAAGAGAATCAAGAAGATTTCGAGAACAGCATGATGTTCAATATGGGACAATGGTTAAGCGTTCCATTCATCATAATAGGTGTCTACTTTATGTTCTTCTATGACAAAAAGAAGAAAGTAGCCTGAAACGGAAAAAGGGATTAGCGATGTTTAAATCACTAATCCCTTTTTTTATCATTTACTCTTTCTTGTTAGGGCAGATACCATTTTCTTATTTCCCCCTGACTATCTTCTTAATATCATTCAGCTTATTCAGCGCTTCAATCGGAGTGAGATTATTCACATCCAAGTTCAATATCTCATCACGAATCTGACAAAGAATCGGGTCATCCAACTGAAAGAAGCTCAACTGCATACCACCACGGTTCTCGCTCACTTCCGCCAATGGCTTGCCTGCTATTCCTTGTTGACGATTATCAGATTCAAGCTGTTTCAATATCTCGTTGGCGCGTTTCACGATGCTTTTCGGCATACCCGCCATCTTTGCCACATGGATACCGAAAGAGTGCTCACTACCGCCACGCTCCAGTTTACGAAGGAAGATTACCTTGTTATCCACTTCTTTCACCGATACATTATAATTCTTGATACGCTTGAAGGATTTCTCCATCTCATTCAATTCATGGTAGTGCGTAGCAAATAAAGTACGTGCTTTTGCCTTCGGATGCTCATGGATATATTCTACAATTGCCCAGGCAATGGAAATACCATCATACGTAGACGTACCACGACCCAGTTCGTCAAATAGTACCAGGCTTCGGGAAGAAACGTTGTTCAGGATATCCGCCGCTTCGTTCATTTCCACCATGAATGTAGATTCACCGACTGATATATTATCACTCGCTCCCACACGGGTGAATATCTTATCCACCAGTCCGATATGTGCACTCTCGGCAGGAACAAACGAGCCGATTTGAGCCAATAGCGTAATCAACGCCGTCTGACGCAAGAGTGCCGACTTACCCGCCATATTGGGGCCGGTTATAATGATAATCTGCTGCGTATTACTATCCAGCATCACATCGTTGGCAATATACTTCTCACCGATAGGAAGCTGCTTCTCAATCACCGGGTGACGCCCCTGACGAATATCCAGTACGTCATTATCCTCAATGACCGGACGGATATAACGATTCTCACGAGCCACATTGGCAAATGACAACAGACAATCCAGCCGGGCAATCTGATTCGCGTTAATCTGTATCTGCGGAATAAACTCCATCAATGCCTGTACCAAATCCGTATATAGTTGCGTTTCCAGCACCAGAATCTTATCTTCCGCCCCTAAAATCTTCTCTTCATACTCTTTCAATTCCTGCGTGATATAACGCTCTGCGTTGACCAACGTCTGTTTGCGAATCCATTCGGGTGGAACCTTATCCTTATGTACATTACGGACTTCAATATAATAACCGAACACATTATTGTAAGCCACTTTCAAGCTCGGAATACCCGTCCGTTCGCTTTCGCGCTGCTGTATCTGAAGCAGATAATCCTTTCCCGAATACGAAATCCGGCGTAGTTCATCCAAATCCGCATTCACCCCGTCTTGAATCACTCCCCCCTTATTAATAGCCAGTGGCGGGTCATTCTTAATCTCTTTGGCAATCCGGTCGCGAATAGTGACACAAAGGCTCAACTGTTCCCCTATCCAGTTCAGACTTGCGTTATCTGCCTGGATACATGCCAACTTTATCGGCTCGATAGCCTGCAAAGCCACCTTCAACTGAACCACTTCACGAGGCGATACGCGCCCTACAGCGACTTTGGAAATGATACGCTCCAAATCACCTATCAGATGCAACTGCTCTTCAATCAATTCCTTAAAGTCCGGTTGGCGGAAAAAATACTCCACGACATTCAACCGTTCGTCAATCGGCTTCTTATCCTTCAAAGGAAAGACCATCCAGCGTTTCAGCAAACGTGCTCCCATCGGGCTGATTGTCCGGTCGATGACATTCAGCAAACTGCTTCCGCCATCATTCATATTGCCAATCAACTCAAGGCTACGCACCGTAAACTTATCCAGACGAACATATTTATCTTCCTCAATACGAGCCAAAGAAGTGATATGTCCAATCTGTGTATGCTGCGTCATCGTAAGGTATTGCAGGATAGCGCCGGAAGCTATGATACCATTCTTCAAGTGTTCCACGCCAAAACCTTTCAGGTTCTTCGTCTCAAAATGCTTCAGCAACTTCTCACGGGCGGTGGTTTCCGTAAATACCCAGTCGTCAAGCTCGAAGGTAAAGAACTTGCTGCCGAAATTCCCCTCAAACATCAGGCGTTTGCCACGCTCGAAAAGAATCTCTTTCGGAGCGAAGTTGTTCAGCAGTTTGTCCACATAGTCAAAAGGGCCTTCCGCAGTAAGGAATTCGCCGGTAGATATATCGAGAAAGGCAACTCCACAGGAAGCCTTTCCGAAATGGACGGCAGCCAGGAAGTTGTTCTCCTTATAGTTCAATACATTATCATTGATGGAAACACCCGGAGTCACCAGTTCGGTAATCCCCCGTTTCACTAACTTCTTGGTCATTTTGGGATCTTCCAACTGGTCGCAGATAGCGACACGCTTTCCGGCACGAACCAGTTTCGGCAGATATGTATCGAGAGCATGGTGGGGGAATCCTGCCATCTCAACAGTTTTTCCTTTTCCGTTAGCGCGTTTTGTCAGTGTGATTCCTAATATCTCGGACGCAACGATAGCATCCGTAGAATATGTTTCATAAAAGTCGCCGCAACGAAACAGCATCACTGCATCAGGATGTTGTGCTTTCAAATCCAGAAACTGTTTCATCATCGGGGTGAGGACGATTTCTTCTTCGTTCACGGTTCTCTCCCTTTCTTTTTTATTTAGAGTAAACAATTACAATATCTTTGCAAAGATAACGGTTTTTCGGCAGAGAATCAACGGTATCCCCTGTTTCAATTTTCAAAATAAGTGTTGCATAGATTTAAAAAGGAACGGCGTTTTTCTTAACAAATAGGGAGATAATATTAAAACGTGTTATAAAACATACTATTTTACTTGGATAATTTGCTAATTTCCCAAGAGTCCGTATCTTTGCAATGTGTTTTTCATAGTATTAGATTTAAGGTTAACAAAGGTTGGAGCAAGGCGTTGCTCCTTTTTTTATGTCCGTACGTCAATTTACTCCTAAATAATCCTGTATTTTCTTTGCAATATAACGCCCCATTAATTGTTGTCCTTCTACATCCGGATGCAACCCGTCTTTCAAATAACGCCCACGTTCTCCCCAAACTTCGTCTTCCGCTTTAATACCACATTCAGAATAACAATCAATCACCGGAACAGAAAAAGCATTGCATATTTCCCGCAAGACTGCTATTTTTTTCAAGTTCAGGTCATTATGAGACGCACTTCCCGACTGAATTGGCGTACAGAGAAATACCCGACACTCCGGGAAACGCTCGATAATTGTCTGAATAGACCAGCGAGCTCCCCCCGCCATAGTGGTAAGATCCACTTTATCCAATATTTTCTCTTTTAAGGCATCAGACGCGCTTCCTATTTTAGTATCATTTGTACCCATAGAAAAAACAAATATATCCGGTACCGGAAAACTACCGTTTTCTACTTCTGATATAAACTTCTGAATATGTACTTTTGCCACATTATTGTGTCTTTTCTGTATTTCCACTTTATCATCTGTAGATTTCCACCCACTGGAAATACCGGCAAAGTCCTTACTGCCATATTCTTGCGTATCAATATAACATGCCCATTTTGCCGATCCTACCGCAACATTATGATGAGTGGTAAAACCAAGTATATCAACAACCGTTTTTGACCACTGATTACCCGCAGTAATGCTATTCCCGTCACAACCGAAATGCATCTTATTGAAATCCACCTTCTCCTGTGTCTGCACTACCGCTTCCTGTGCCTGATGGTCTGCCGAACATCCGGTAAAAAGCAAAACGATTAAAATCCATTTCTTCATCTTAATACTCCTTTCTTTATTATTCACCTAAAACCGCTCCATTATCTCCATACACATTCTCCCATTATGGTAAGGACATTTCCAAAAACCCGCCTTATCTTCTGCACGGCTCACTGTTCCGTCTGCACGTATTCCCCAAAACCATTCTCCATTGTCGTTATCAACCAGATGTCTTTTCACAAATTCCCAACATCGTACTGCCCTCAACAGTGACAAACGGTCATCAAAATGCTGGTAAAGGTTTACATATCCAACAATCGCTTCCGCTTGTACCCACCAATGCCGTTCGGCATCTATAGAACCACAACTCCTATTCATTTCATAAATCATACCCGCACCTGGAAGAAGCCCCTCGGAAGCCGCTTCTGCTATCTCTATCACAAGCGGTTCTATCCGGGTTATCAATCGTTTATCACCGATAAGCAAGGCAGCCTCATGCAGCAGCCATGACGCTTCTACATCATGCCCATACGAAACCATGTCATGTCTACTATTCCAGTCATCATCAAAAAACAACCGTAAATGCCCGGTTTCAATATCCAGTATCCGCTCGGTAAAGAGCTCTATAAGATTACGCAACTGACATTCCAGATACTCATTATTCCAAACACGAAAAAGATTTGTATAAGGCTCCAGGATATGCAAATGCGTATTCATCGTTTTCCGCTCATTTTCATCCTTCTCACTCAAACGCATATCCTCTATTTCATTCCATTCACGGGTCAACGCCTCACAATAACCGTTCTTAATCCGATCAAAGCTATGTTCTTCAATGTCATAAAACAGACGTATAGCATATTCAAGCGCTTCTGCGTCTCCCGTAGCCCGGTGATATTCACTCAATCCATAGATAGCGAAACCCAATGCATAAATTTGTTTTTTAGTATCCAAAGGAGAACCGTCTTCACAAACTGACCAAAATACCCCTCCATATTCGTGATCATAGAAATGAGTTATCAATTCCTGTTTGGCACGGGTTGCCATTTTCAGATATTCATCCTTATGCAACAAACGGTAAGCCGATGAGAAAGTCCACAAAATTCTTGCATTCAGAACAACGCCCTTAGAAGCTCCGGGAACACGTTCTCCTGTGCCGGAAATTCGTCCATAAAAACCGCCATACTCCGAATCTATCATATGATCCATCCAAAACGGAAGAATATTGCCCGTTAGCATACACTGCATTTCTTCCTTTAATTTTCTAACTGTCGTTTCCATATCATCTGCCAATTTATAAACCTAGTTGACGACAAAGCCATTTATTCCACTCATCGGATTGCTCCTGATATAGATAATGTCCCGTCTCTAAATAAGGATGCAACTCCTTTTTAGCTGTAATAATATTATAAGCTGCATACATAGAGGTAGGCGGACATACTTCGTCATTATATCCCCAACTGAACCAACCCGGTGCAGTAATAAGCCGTGCAAAATTTGCCACATCATAATACGCTGCTGTGGTAATCCGCTCTTTTGACGGTTGAGGAAAATAATAAAAGTAATGAGGCCATCCTCCGGCAATCTTCTTTAAATGTGCCTGATGGTCACACATCGCAGGATGGATAGCCGCATAAAAGGTAATCCGTTTGTCCAATGCCGCCGTTACAACAGAAAGTGCTCCTCCCTGACTGGAACCTGTCACTCCCATATTTTTTCCGTCATATTCCGGTAAAGAAGCTATAAAATCGACCGCCCGAAGAGCACCTGCGAAAACACGCTTATAATAACTCTTATTCCGACTATTATCATTTTGATAAGGATACCCGTTAAGCGCTCCTTTCGACAATACGTCATATATCATCTGCGACATCGTCACAGGAATCCCGTGAATGCCTATTTCCAACGTAATCACTCCCTTGGAAGCCATATGGACATCTCCCGAATAAGGACGCACTCCGGCACCGGGCACGCGAAGTAACGCCGGATACTTACCCGGCTTTTTGGGTATACAAAGAATACCGAACGTTCTCGAACCGTTACAAATATTCTGGAAACTGACATGAAAGACATTTACCTTATCCGTACAACGTTCAGGAATAAGTTCCATAGTAGGAAGCAAAGGAATCTGTCGGGCTTCCTTCAAAACAGTATCCCAAAATTGACGGAAATCTGCAGGCAGTGATGTATGTGGCCTCAACTCTTCAGGTGCGTAAGCCACGGTAGCCAATCCTTCATATACATGCCCGTCAACAGATGCACGCACTTTACAGCGCAAAAAACCGGGAACATCCATACACCCCGTTACACTTGTCTTTCCGTCTTTCAATAAAACCCCTTTCTTCTTTTCCACCGGATACCATTCCGGCCCCAACTCATAGTCTATTACCACTCCGGGCAAAAGGTTTTGTGCCTTATATACCTGAATTGTAAACGAACATTCTTCCTTCAACTGATATTTCCAGTCTGTATGGTCGGGAGATACGACTACAGTAATTTCCGTTCCACGGATTTGTGCGGAAAGAAAAGTTACACAACAACAGAATACCAGGCTAATAATCCATCTATGTATTTTCATAATCTTATTATTTTCTTTTATCATTCAATTGGTTAGTGATTTTTCTCATTTCTTTTTCGGAAAGCGGATAAAGGCTGATAAAGATGACACTCAGCACCGTACCCATAGCCGGTAGCCAGCTTAGGAACATCCTTATTCCATGAATAGCTTCCTCGCCCTGCACCGCGTTGGCCTCAAAACCGTAAAAAGCCAGCAACCAGCCCGTAACGGCGCTTCCGATAGCCCAGCCAAATTTCTGACTCATGGAAGAAGAAGAGAAGATAAGTCCCGTAGCACGGTTACCCGTTTTAAGTTCCGAATAGTCAGCACAATCTGCATACATTGACCATAGAAGCGGGAAGATACTACCCGCACAAATACTTATCAACACCTGAAAAATAAACATCAGCATCAGCTGCTCTTTATCAAACCAGTAGAAAATTATTGAAAGTACCGTCGCTATCGACATCGCCCACATATATGTCTTTTTTTTGCCGATACGATTGCTCAATGGAGCTGCCAACACCACTCCGACAATATTGGCGGCTTGCCCGACAGCCAAATAAAGCCCGCTCAATACAAAGGAAATTCCAAATAAAGAAATGGAAGCATATTCTTCTTCTACAACATAATACTTAAAATAATAAACCGTTGCCCCGTCACGAATAGAATTAAAGACCAATGCAGCTACACCGGCTCCCAACAGAATCCACCAGGGACGGTTATGAAGCAAATCCTGCAAGTCACTTTTTAAGGAATTCTGCTGCTTTTTAATAGGTTTTACCCGTTCAGTAGTCCATGCAAAGCAACCATAAAACAGCAACGCACACAACACCGCAATTACAATGACGCTCATCATCCAACCATGCTGCTCGTCGTGTCCCATACTGAACCGATTCACCATCGGCATGAACAAAAGTAATGCTATAAAACTTCCGATGTAAGCGAAAGTCATACGATACGTAGAAAGCATGTTCCGGTCTTTCGGTTCCGGACTCATCACTCCCAACAACGAAGCGTAAGGTACATTGATAGCTGAATACACCATCATCATTAACGAATATGTAAAATACGCATATATTACTTTCCCGCCATCACCGAAATCAGGAGTTGTAAAAGTCAGCACACCGATCACAGCGAACGGAATAGCCAGATACAACAGATAAGGACGAAACTTTCCCCACCGCGATTGCGTCCGGTCGGCAATAATCCCGATTATAGGGTCGAACGCCGAGTCCCAAACACGAGTGATGAGAAACATCGTGCCCACCACTGCTGCAGGCATGCCAAACACATCCGTATAAAATATCATCAAATAGGAGCCAAACAATTTCCAGAACATGGACGAAGCCATATCACCGAAACCATAGCCTATCTTTTCCCTAATCCCTATCATAAAGTATGCATCAGTTTCAGATTCTTATCAATCTGTTTCTTCAGCGTCTCCACTGAGGCAGAAGTAAAAAAACCGTCCGCAGGCGTATTCATACAATAATCGACCAACCGGTCTATTGTAGAAGTCGCCACATGCATACGAGTGTCAGAAGAAGCATAGTAAATAAAAACCGTACCGTCTTCATCAGCTATCCAGCCATTGGTAAACAATACATTAGAGACATCTCCGATACGCTCTTCTCCTTCCGGCGCCATAAAGAAGCCTGCAGGAGAAGCAATCACTTTCGCCGGATCTTCCAAGGAAGTCATATACATATATAACACATAACGTAAACCGGATGCACACCCACGCACACCATGCGCCAAGTGCAACCATCCCTTCGATGTCTTAATAGGATGAGGGCCTTCACCATTTTTCACCTCTTTGATTGTATGGTAATAACGCCGGTCGATTATAGTCTCTTCCTTTACTTCCGCACAAGTTATATCATCTACCAAGGCCCAACCGATACCACCGCCACTTCCGGCATCTATAAAACCGTCCTGCGGACGGGTATACAACGCATACTTTCCATCCACAAATTCAGGATGAAGAACCACATTTCGTTGCTGGCTTCTTGTTTTCAAATCCGACAAACGCTCCCAAGTTTTCAAATCCTTGGTGCGGGCAATAGCTGCCGTAGCGGTAGCCGAGGAAAGATCTCCCGCAGGTGCCGTATCATCATGACGTTCAGCACAGAAAATACCATAAATCCATCCGTCTTCATGAGCCGTCAAGCGCATATCATAAATATTTGTCGCAGGAATAATGTCCTCAGGCATAGTCACGGGATAATCCCAAAAACGGAAATTATCTATGCCGTCAGGACTTTCAGCCACTGCGAAGAAAGATTTACGATCCGCTCCTTCAACACGCACCACCAGCAAATATTTACCATTCCATTTAATAGCTCCCGAATTTAACGTAGCATTCATGCCGATACGTTCCATCAAGAAAGGATTTGTCTTTTCGTCCAAGTCATAGCGCCAAAACACAGGGGTATGGGCAGCAGTCAAAATAGGATATTGATAACGTGTGAAAATTCCATTTCCACCTTCAACAGGCATATTCTTACGAGTTACCAGTTTCTCGTAATCATCAAATAAGTCGCGAATTTTTTCTTTAAATGTTTTCATCTATTTAGTATTTTAATTTCATTTCAAATCAGACACAAAAATGGTTTTAGGATGCTTATAAAACTCCACAAAATCAAGTGCAGATATTTGTCCCGGATACGGGGCATAATAATGCGCTTCCTTTTCGCGGGCATTTCGCCAGACCAATACATAGCTGACAGGATATTTGTCCACTATAGGAAACAAGGTTTCTGTCCACCAGGTAGAATCCGGGATAGCTTCATATCCAGTCTCCGTCACTGCAACCGGTTTATTATGCAACCTTCCGACCTCTGTAAGAACCGTCAATGACTTCTCCATAGTATCCACATATTTTTCACGCTCAAACTGATAAGTGTCAAACCCGAACAAGTCTACCATGCCATCACCCGGATAGCGTTCCAGATATTCATTCACATTATCGGGCTCACTACCCGGAGAATAAGCATATAGCAAATGATTCACTCCCTTTTCCTGTAGATAATCATAAGTCATTTTCCACAACGACTTATATTCTTCGGCAGAACAAAGATTTTGTCCCCACCAAAACCAGCTCCCCGTATGTTCATGCCAGGGACGGAAAATCACCGGTATTTTAACTCCTTCCTTCGTGACAAGCGAATTCATAAAATCTGCTACCCTATCCAGCCATCCAAGAAACTTCCCATGATTCTCTCCTCCGGGAAGGACGGAAGCAACTGCCGTTGAATCACTCACATCCCAAGACGCTTCTCCCGTCACAGGGTTATCCACATGCCAGCTAAGAGAGCAAACACCACCCCTGTTATAGTGTGCTATAATCTCTGCTCGTATCCGTTCGAAAAGAACATCATCCAAGTTCTTCTCTCCTCCCCTTTCAATACGCCCCAGGTCAAAAGCCATCACTGCCGGATAATCGCCACACACACTTTTGACATCACTACGGTTCTCGTCTCCATCCCACCGGATACCATATACCGGATCATCCTGATGACCAAACATGAATCCTTTCTCCGGCAAACGGATTAGTTTGTCCAACAATGCCTCCGTCTCCACAGTCTTCGAAGCAGATTGTTGCTCTCTTGTCACACATCCGCCCATTCCTAAAGCAAGCAGGAAAATGCCTGCCATAACTAGTTTATTTTTCATCTTCAAGCTATTAAGTATTATTTAAAAGAGGGTAATTGATCGCGGGTGATTACATAATCCTGTGACATTGCATCCACCCACCAATCCTTATCTGCATACCTGTGGGATGTCGCAGTAAAAGCTTCCGAATCCAATTCTTTCGTACGGCTGTAATCATACCACGGCATAAAGTATGTCCATTTTGCCCCTGCCTCCCACTGGGCGGATATCCGGGCAAGATGATACACTTTCCCGCTTTGTTCGCCATTTCCACATTCGCTCAATGCCACCAGCTTACCCGGACAAGAAGCAGTTATCGTACCGTACTGCCTGAAACAGTATTCCCCAGTAGTGTACTCATCCTTTGCAGGATACATATCACGCCCCACCATATCGACGTATTCATCCCCCGGATAAAACTCGCTATCCTTAGTTTGTGTAGTCCATACCCAAATCAGATTGTTGATTCCTTCTTTCTTAAAATAATTGAAAATATAAATCCATAGTTTCTTGTACGCTTCCGCCCCGTCATTTCCCCACCAAAACCAGGCTTTTCCATTCTTATAATTATAGATATTACCGGCAGCCTCATGCAAAGGACGCCATATTACAGGAATTCTCTTATCGCGAAGCAACTTCAAATAGCCCGCCAGCTTCTTCAAATCGGCCTTGACGACTTCGTTTTCCCAAGTGCCCTCCTTTGTAGCGTTAGCAGCACTGAAAACAGTCGTCGTCCTTTTTCCCGTACCCGGATCTACAGAACCGTCCCCCGGAGTATAGTGCCGTTCGGCACTTCCTTGGACACATGGCACTCTCCAATGCCAGCCCGCACCCACAAGCCCGTTCTTGTTCCACCAGTCTTCCACTATTTTCGTTTTCGAATAATCAATCCACGAACAAGGGGAATACTCCAAAGAGAGATAGTCAAAAAAAGCAATAGCCGGATACTTGCCTGTATGCTGATATACCCATTCCGCCTCATTGACATTCCAACTCGGGCATGCCATTGTTCCGGACAGTGTTTTCTTATTCCTGTTCTCCCTTAAGAAATCATATACTTTCACCGCTTGCTCCGAAGCACCGGAAGTACAAAGGACAGGTGCAATAACAGGTTCCTCTCCTTTGCCCGAATGCCCGGTAAATTCTTCTCCCGATGAACATGCCATAAGTACGAATGCTACCCCTGTCAGGAGCACCCGGGATTTCGCTATACCAATGGTCGGTCTACTTTTTTTCATTGTAATATTTTTAAGTTTAATGTAGGTAATAAAGAATTATCTTTCCGAAAGCAAAAGTAGAGATGTGCACATGAAATATGGCTCCCAAATGGTTTTCACACTATCCTATTTGTCACATGATACATTTGGAACAGTATTCGGATACATTCGGGGAAAAAAGAATCCCTGACAAAATAAACATTGCCAGGGATTTCGTTAAGCAGTTCCGTTCTAACTAACGGATGCCGTCTTATTTTGAGTTATTTTTCAGGCTCTCCTAATATCCTCTTTACATGCTGCTTCAAGATATAGAATGCCGGATCGCCCATGGGGCCATGACCATGACCACCGATTTCATAAAGATATGTTTCTTTGTGCCCGACCAATTTCATCATCCGCCACATATACGCATTCTCTTCATAACGTCCGAAAAGTTCCAATTCCCGGTCGCCTGTAATGAGCACCAAAGGCGGAGCATCCTTGCGAACATGAAACAAAGGAGCAAATTCATCAACAGTAGGCTGAAGATTATCTATACCATTCATCTTCCGATAAGAAAAATGACTAATCACCTGCCCGCTGAAAGGTATCAATCCGGCAATAGAATCAGCATCTATATCATATTTCTTCAACCATCTTTTATCCAGACCGACCATAGCCGTCAGATAGCCGCCTGCAGAATGGCCGGATATAAATATCTTATTCTTATCACCCCCATATTTTTCCACTTCCCGGAAAACCCACGCAACAGAAGCAGCGGCATCATCCAGACATTCGGAAATAGCCACCTTCGGAAGTAGGCGATAATTTACGGCAATAACCACCATTCCATTTTTCTTCAGCCTGCCCGGTATTGATTTATTGCCTTGGGTAAGCCCCCCACCATGAAACCAAACTACCACAGGACATCCGGTCTTATTTTCCGGATAATAAACATCCAGCTTGCAACGCTCCGTTGCATAAGGGTCTTTTGAAGAACTATATGACAAATCCTTTACAGTACGATACGTAATATCCTGGGCATAAAGGACGCCACACATCAAAAGACTCAATAAAAAACAAATTCTTTTTATCATTCTACTTCTATTTATCAGTTAAGTGCAAACTCACTATCGAATTACTGTCCTATCTTCTTTTCAATACGGATATTGGCAAAACTATGGTCTACATTCCATTCTACATTAGGTTGCATTGCCAAAGTTAAAGCTATTTTTCCGGAAACCAATCCGGCAGTAGCTACATTTTCAAGTTCCAGAGTTACAGTATACCATTCTCCAAATGTATTCATATTCTCATCTAATGAATATTTCCACTGGTAATTACCGCCATTCAGCTTAATCAGATAACCGCCTGTATTCGACGTAATGTCATAGAACGGATAATCCGAAGCCGAATTAACTTCAAATTTGAACAGGTAGTCAGAAGGATTAGCGGCAACTTCCTCATCTAATATAATACTGCCGGAAGGCAATCCTGTATAACTCCAAGCCTTATAAGTGCCTTTTACCCGGAAAAAAGAACCGCCCAAAGCTACAGGATCTCCTGTATTGGAACCATCGGTTATAAAATCCTTACCACCCCAAATACCATAATCCGAAGGATTAGCCAAATCCCAAACAAGATTGTCCGTTTGCCGATAAGGTAATTGATAAGAGCAATGTCCTTCTGTACCATTCCATTCCAGTACAATCATCGAGTTATCCGGAATATCCCCCGGAAGTTTGGCAGTAATCACCTGGTCCGTCACACTCTCTATCTCCAATTCCGTATCGCTAAACTTAACGACAGATGACGAGTTCTTGCCAAATCCATATAATTCAAAATATTTACCTTTTATCCGCAGGAATGTGCCTGGCAACGCAAACTCATTATATAAGCCGTTTACCTCCATTGCAGGGACATCCAGTTTTAATTCACAAGTCGTATTCCCCCGCTCTGTTTCATAATATAATTTGTTCGTGATTTCTTCAGGCATATCCCCCGGTAAAGGGAAACACGCCTTTTTTGATGTCGCATACACTTCCGACAAATCCACTTCCATATTATTGAAAGTAATTTTCGTCACATTGCTGAGGTTCTCCCCGACCAACACAATCATTTCACCAAATCCTCCTTTGGTCAGCGGAACCTGTAAATCCGTATCATCCGGAGAATAGATGCCCTGCACATCGGGTGCTCCAAATGAGTTCATGCCATCATCATAACCATCATTATAAGTTACAACATCCTGACAAGAGAACAGAGTTGCCAACAACACTGTCCCTATCAATATTCTATTCAAAGTCTTCATATTATTCATAAATTATTGGGTTGAACATACGGCTTAGTTCCAGCCCGGATTATTTTTATCAATAGCCATATTGGTAGAAACTTCCAACGATGGCAACGGATACAGCAGGTGACGGAATTCACGACGTTTGTTTATACTTCCCTCGTCATAAGGAGTACGCGTACCATCTTCATTGATTCCACCCAAAGAATTCATTACGTCCAAATATATTCCCCAACGGAGCAAATCCCAACGACGGTCACCTTCATAAGCCAATTCCTTCGCACGTTCTTCAAAAATGACCGAACGTAACTCCACTTTCGTTTCAATAGCACCGTCTCCGGTTACAGAAGCCTCTTTGGCATTCGAACGGATACGAATATCATTCAAAGCATCAATCGCATCCTGTGAAATCCCGTCATTCAATTCGCATTGTGCCTCTGCGTAAATCAATACAATATCAGCATAACGCAAGAATGGCCAATAAGCATCCGTACGGCCAATCGTGGCGTCTGTCACATCGGCATATTTAGTTGTAAAGGCGAGGCAATTAGATGATATGCTGTTCGTATAGGTGAGTCCGTCATTGAATGGCGCTACAGGTTCCTGCACTTTCACGTCGTCCATATTCTTACCGGTAGCCATCAACTTATATTCCGGGGTTCCCGGATAATAATATCCCCTGCCATTCTTCACCTGACTGTCATACTGGAAGCGATGCTTGACTCCTCTCGTTATACGGTAATCTTCGTTATCAAACAAGCAATACCAATGAAAACGATTGCCTACCCAAGGGCCTTTCTGCAATACCCCTCCGGCATCCTGCATGCCGCAGTACCATTGATGTACTCCGTTACCATACTCTTCGTCAGCACTCCTTGTCCGTACGGAAAACATATGTTCACTTTCATCAAAACCGCTTTTCTTCCACAATTCATCAAAAGACAACAGTCTGTAAGTCCCATAACTCACATCAGGATTCCTCCCCATTATAATACCTGCATAATACGCCGCTTTCTCATAACAGTCTTTCCAGTCAAGCGATTCATAACCTGCCACCTGTGTCTTCTCGAATGTATTCGAAACCGGATTAGTCAATATTTTCGTTCCTGCATTATAACTATAGGAAGGACCGGACTTCACAATCATCTTTTCTCCTGCCGGAAGCGCACCCGCCCCCATAGTGGCATACACTTTTGCCAGCAGGCCAATCGCAGTGCCCGCAGCGACATGTCCCTTTTGATATTCGGCATCCGTATTTTTATACATCATACCGGCTGCCTGCTCCAACAAACGTATAATCTCCGCATACACATCAGGAATAGGACGACGAGGCTGGTTATAGCTGGCTCCTTCACTGATAGCAACATCAAACAACGGAATTTCACCATATGCACGGGTCAGCAAGAAATAAGAGAATGCTTTCTGAAAATAAAGTTCTCCCAACGCATTCCGTTTTACTTTCTCATCCGCACCGGTTATTTCATTTACATAATGTATGGCTACGTTTGCCCGATGAATCAAATTATAACAACCCGTCCAAATAGAAGTCGCATACTCGTCCGCCTGAAAGTTTCCCGCTCCCAAATTACTGAAAGCCCAGTCCGGCCCGGTTATATAATCGGAATCAAGTTCCAGGCAACGTGGAAAACTACTATAACGAAACATATTGTTTCCCCATTTACTATATACTCCGGTCAGCCATAAATCTACAGCCGCATTATCATTGCCCAACTGGTCGGGACCGACAAAAGCATAAGGTTCCTCCTTCAAAAAGTCACTGCAAGAAGCCAGTCCCAGACTGCCCGTTGCCCAAAGACTTAAAACAACATACAATTTATATAATTTCATAATTCTATATCTTAATGGTCAGTTTAAAAATCTACTTTCAGTCCTAATGAGAATGTACGGCTACTCGGATAAGAATATATATCCACACCACGCCGGGAAGTATCAGAACCAAAGGCGTTTACTTCCGGGTCAAACCAACTATATCCGGTAATGGTAAACAAGTTGGTAGCATTTCCATAAATATTGATAGAACTGATACCCTTAAACTTAGGTCTCCATGTATAACCGATACTAAGATTCTTCAACTTCAAATAAGAGCCGTCTTCCACGTAGCGATTTGAAATTAACATAGTCCGTTCATAACTATTCACCGCTTTAGGCCATTTGGCAGAAGCCCTGTTTGCTTCTGTCCAACGAGTATTATAGGCATCTACAGGAATATTAGCCGTATTTCCCATCTTTACTTCCATCAGGTTACCATTAAAAATATCATTTCCCTGGCTTCCTTGCAGGAAAAAACTCAAAGTGAAATTCTTCCACCGGAAATTATTGGTTATACCATATACATAGTCAGGGTTCGTATCACCAATCACTACCCTGTCTGCATTCGTTATGGCAGGGTCATCGTCAAAATTCCGGTACTTTATTTCTCCAATCATACTCTTCCCCTTCGCACGGACACTTGGATCCGGGGAAGCCATGACTTCAGCCAGATTATTATAGAAACCATCTTCTACGTACCCGAAAATTGTTCCTATAGGATAGCCGTTACGCTGCAAGAATACATCATCCGCTTTATACCATAGTCTTGCGGAAAACTGGTCGGAATCAAGTCCGCCAACTTTATTTTTATTGAAAGATATATTGGCGTCGATGTCCCACTTCAAAGGAGTATTCCGCAATACATAGAATTTTCCGGAAATCTCCAGTCCTTCATTCGTCACATATCCCCTGTTCACCATCATACTTGAGAAACCGGTACTGGAAGGTATTTTCACCTCCTGCAGCAAGTCGCGCGTTTTCTTATAATAATAATCCACAGTCAGGTTGACGCGATTATTAAAGAAGCCTATATCCAATCCGGCATTATACTGGGCAGTTGTCTCCCAATGCAAATCTTCCGCTACGGGACCACGCCATTCCACTTCTGCGAAACCGCTGCTGATAGCACCACCACTAAAAGGATAATTAGCAGGATTCAACATGGGCAAAGTCCGGTAACTTCCAATCCCCTGATTACCCGTCTCACCATAGCTGAGACGCAACTTCAAATTACTGAAAATATTCAGATTCTTAATAAATTTTTCTTCCGACAAACGCCATGCTACAGCTCCCGAAAGGAAGTTTGCCCATTTATTGTTTTCCGTGAATTTGCTGGAACCGTCAACACGATAAGATGCCGTAAAGATGTATTTATCCATCAACGTATAATTGATACGCCCCAAAAATGAAGCCAATGACGAATCCGTACGGTCGCTCTTCAATTTGCCGGGAAGTGTACCCAAGCTCATATCATATTCCTGAGTCAAATCACTGGGGAATCCCGTAGCCGACATCGATTTACTTCCATAATCCCTTTTCTCGACAGTAAAACCGCCTACGGCATTAACGGAGTGGATTTTCTTGAATGTCTTATCGAAAGTAAACAAGGACTCGGCAGTAATTCCCATACTCCAGTTGGTAGACTGTCCTGCCTTACCGTTTATATTATTAGCTTCGGAACCTTCTGATGTCCTGCGGCCATAATACGTGCCGCGTTCCCTATTTGTATAGTTAATACCCAAGTTCTGACGGAATTTCAAAAACGGGAACAGCTTTATTTCCAAATAAGAAGAAGTAAATACATTATTGGACTTCAGGTTATCCTTTGCCGAGTTAATATAAGCATAAGGGTTGGATGCCAGCCAGCTCAATTCGTCCGAATTCAGTGTCTCGTCGTCACTCGGGTCATAAGTAGTCGGAAACACGAGCGCGGAACGGATAACTCCATAATCATTAGAGTTCGTCCGGGAAAAGTCGGTGTCCGTATGAGAAAAGCTGATATTCACTCCCATATCAAGCCAACTCTTAATCTTGCGCCCCATATTGGCACGAATCGAATAACGTGTAAAACCAGATTCCTTGATAATACCCTGTTGTTTCAGATAGTTGCCCGAGAACGAGTGCCAGCTACCGTTTCTGGAGCCACCGGACACACTGATATTATATTCTTGCGAGAAACCGTCCTGATAAATCAAATCCTGCCAATCGGCCACACCGACTTTCGTTGCATTGCCGTACTCATCCGTGTAAATGCCCGGATTCAGAAAATCTTCCGGTGCAGGATTGTACTTACCTTGAGACTTGTCGGAATTGCTATACGACCACTTTCCCGGATAAGGCAAAGAAGTGTATGCTTTTCCATGATACTTATAACTATTCTCTACTTGCTCATTCCTGTATAGCGCATATTGATAAGCATCCAATACATCTACGCGGTTAGCAATCCGGGAAAAAGAGAAATTAGCAGTAAACCTCACCTTATCCGCCCCCGGTTCTCCACGCCTGGTCGTAATCAATACAACACCGTTCGCACCACGTGAACCATAGATAGCCGTAGCCGACGCATCCTTCAAGACTTCAATTGACTGTATATCATGCGGATTGATAAATGCCAGAGGATTGGACTCATTATTTCCGGAATTGGCATCGCTGCTTGGTGTCCCCCCCGCGTCATAAGGTACGCCATCTACAATATACAAAGGCTGTGAATCCGTAGAAAAAGAGTTCGTACCACGAATCTGTATACTGATACCACCACCGGGAGCACCGTCACTTTGATTCACTACCACACCAGCTATTTTTCCCGCAAGTCCCTGGCTCAAATCCGCCGGATTTCCCCTCATCAAGTCATCCCCTTTGATTTGTGACACAGCGCCGGATAAGTCCCTCTTTTTCATCGTACCATAACCCACTACCACGACCTCATCCAATAATTCCGCGTCATCCGACAGCTCCACCTTTATTTGGGACTGCCCACTTTTCAAAGTTATTTCTTTCGATTTATAGCCGACAAAAGTAACGGACAATACAGCCTTTTCCGGCACACCGTTCAACGTAAACCGACCGTCTACATCGGTTATCGTACCTTTGGACGTACCTTTCACCACTACATTGGCGCCAATGACCGCCTCACCATTCTTATCGACAACCGTACCCGTAATTGTCCTACTCTGCTGTACAGCTTCATACTCCTCCGGTGCGATAGCCCGTACGTTCACTATTCCTCCGAATAACAACGCCAGACAAGCCCCTGTTATCAACATATTCTTATGAAAATTCTTTTTCATATATATCAAATTAAATGTTAACCTTTAAAATTTGCCATTTCTTTTCACGCCGCAACTATTTTTTCTCCTTGAGATTCAAGGATTTCAGTTTGACTACTCCCGCTTTTGTTGCACTGATACCCAAACCGTCAACAGAATTCTTATATGCCGGTTCCAGTTCAAGAACAGCTTTCTTTTTTCCTGCAGGAACCTTAACTTTGGATTTAATTTTCTGTTCTTTATCATCTTTAGCGGAATAAGTTGCCATAAACATGACATCCATAGGCAAAGCCTCCTCAAACTCAATCACGACACAATCATATGCCGAGCAATCCAGGCGGGACAGCCACCATCCGCCTCCCTGCCAATTTTTAGTAAAAGTAATGGTTGCTGTTTCCGCATCAAACTGTGCTTCCCCCCAAGATTTAAACTTTTTGGTTTCCACATTGTAATCTTTCGCCCACACTGATGATACAGTTAAAAGCAAAAGTACGGCAATTAATAAATTTTTCTTCATAATACATCGTTTTATTAAGATTAATAAAAAAGTTATCGTTTCATTTCTTCCAAAACCAGAGATTTCACACAAACCGTACCCGGTTTCGAACCACTGATACCCAGACCGTCTATGGATTGCTTATAAGTAATATCCAACATAATCGCCGCCTCTTTTTTTCCAGCAGGAATTGTAACCTTAGATTTGAGTTTCTCATTTCTTTCATCCTTCGCCGAATAGATGACTATGAACACGACATCCATGGGCAAAACCTCCCAAAACTCAATCCGTGCGGATTCATATTCCGAACAATCCTGCGCCAACCACCAGCCACCACCCTGCCACTTCTGTGTCCATGTTATTTTCATGCCTTCCATGTCAAATTGTGTATTTCCCCAGGGCTGAAAGTCTTTTGTCAATACATTAAAGTCCTTTCCGCATACGGAAGATGCTATCATAAAAGAAATTGCAGCTATTAATAGTTTTCGTTTCATATCCTGTTATTTAATTCCGGTTTCCTATTTTGATACCTGTATCTATAGTTTATTTCGATAGCAAATATAGAGAGAGGATAACCCTCCCTCTTTCTCCAAATGAGTTTCAGGCTGTCCTTTTTGTATCTTGATACATTTGCGCTACTATCCTGATACATTTCGGAATATCAGAAGCGACCGGAAAGGGATTTCCGATTCTTAATTTTCATATCTTTGCAAAAAACGAATCAATCCATATGAAAAAACACCTCTTATCTGCATTGTTTTGTCTATTTGTCCTGACGTTGCAAGCCAGCGAAAGACTTAATTTCCGTACCTTTGATGTAAAATCCGGTATAGCTGACAACTATGTGCAATCTATCCTGTGCGACAGATACGGTTTTATGTGGTTCTCCACTCTCAACGGATTAAGCAGATATGACGGCTATCAATTCAAAACATACACCACTACACAATTGGGAGCCTACAACAACGACATTGAATTTACAGCGGAAGATGCTTCGGGCACAATCTGGATAAAAACTCCCAAATCTTATTATTTCTATAATCGCGAAAAGGATGAAATTGATGACCACATAACTCCTATACTGGAACAATCCGGAATATATGGAACTCCGGACAACTTATATATAGATAAAGACCTGAATTTATGGTGTACAGTCAATTCTACCCTCTATTATTATGTATTTAGGCAAAAAGAACTTTATACTTTATCTCTTCCTCAAAATTGCCAGGTGCTGCAAATCGACTGTTACCAGTCAAACGCTTATGTACTATTGTCAGACAGCTATATTTATCACGTCGACTGGAGAGCGCAAAACCTTTGCAAGGAAGTACAGATTGTCCTGCCTCTCGGATGGAAACAACGAATGTACATAGACACCTTTTCCAGGCTTTGGCTTTATGTCCCCCATACCAAAGGAGTATGTTGTTATGACCCTAATGCCAAAGAATGGTTTTCCTTTCCCGGAGAAAAAGAGATAACCAATGAACTTATCACGGCCGTTATAGACGACGGAAAAGGGAATATATGGATTGGTACGGACAACAAGGGCATTTACATAAGTTATCATCAGGACGGAAAAGGATATGAGAGACTTAGCAAGGAAGTGGACAATCCATTTTCATTGCCCAACAATCATATCTGTTGTTTTTATAAAGACCATTCGGACATAATGTGGGTAGGTACAAGCAAATTGGGAGCTACCTTCACAAGTCTGCACAACGTCACATTTGAAACCTGCCGGTTGCCCCAGCAAGAAGATGTAAGTTGCCTTGTGGAAGACAAAGACGGAAATCTATGGCTGGGATTTGACGGGGAAGGACTGGCTTACTATGACAAGAAAAACAACAACTATACTTTCATATCGAAAAAACAGGATGCTATCCCTTCCGATATAATTGTATGTTCATATAAAGATTCAAAAGGACGGCTTTGGTTCGGCAGCTACGGCAACGGAGCGTTCTATGAGCAAAATGGAAAATTCAGCAAAGTGGCAACTACATACGAACAAAAATATTCTATCGATTATGTCCGATGCATCACAGAAGACAAATATGGGAACATTTGGTTGGGAACCATCATGAACGGGATCTACTGTCTGGATAATGCCGGAAATATAACACCTTATACTATGGAAAAAACCGGAATGCTCACCAACAGTATCACCACATTCTCGTGTGCGGACGGAATCAATCTCTATATAGGAACCAGTAGCGGACTGTATTGCATGAACACTGAAACCAAAGAAATATCACTTCTGGAAAACAACAATTCAGCTTCAAATTTATTTGAAGAAGTACACATCAACTGTATTTATCAGGATACAAGGGGGCTTTTATGGATTGGCACCCGGAAAGGTATGGATGTATATAACAAAAATACAAAAGAACGAATTCATTTGTCTACCAAAAACGGATTGTCTCATGATTATATACGGGCAATCACTGAAGATAAAGAAAAAAACATATGGGTGACTACCGACCACGGCGTGACAAACATCATAGCGACCAACTCACCGGAACCTTCGTCCAAATTTCTCTGTTATCCTTATTTTGAGGAAGACGGAATAGGGAATATGGCTTTTAACAATCATTCCATTACCTGTACTCAACAAGGTGAAATCCTGATGGGGGGCTCTGGGGGCTATCTGCGTATCAATCCACGTTTCATAAACTATCGCCATGAAAGCCATCCGGTTATATATACCAGTCTTTACCTTGCCAACCAGCGCATGGAAGTAGGCAGTAAAAACAGTAATGGACGTATATTACTCCACAAAAATATCCAATTGCTGAATGAAATAACCATGGACTATTCCGACAGTAACTTTGCATTAGAGGTTTCTTCCATGGACTACAACTCCTTGCATAAATTACAATATGCTTATCGTTTGAACAAAGACGAAGAGTGGGTTAAACTAGAAGGAAACCGGATTTACTTTAATAAGCTTTCTCCCGGAACCTATCAATTGGAAGTAAAAGTATACGAGAATAATAACAGTTATAAGAACAGTAAAGCCAGTTGCCTTACGATACATGTCTTACCTCCTTTTTGGTTGTCCATTCCAGCATATATAGGCTATACCCTACTTCTAGCAGGTGTTATCATTTTCTTCTTCCTGAAAATGAAACGTAAGCACATCCGCAACCTTAGCCAGCAAAAGCGTGAAATGGAGATAATCCAGCAACATGAGATGGATGAAGCCAAAATGCGCTTTTTCACGAATGTCAGTCATGATTTACGCACTCCTTTATCGTTGATAATCATCCCTCTAGAAAAATTACTATCTTCTAATCTGGAGAAAGGAGTAAAAGAAGAGCTGGAACTGATACACCGAAATTCGGAAACTCTTTTAAATGAAGTAAACCAATTGCTCGATTTCCGGAAATTGGACCAACAGAAAACGCAGTTAATGCTTTCCCACGGTAATCTTTCGGACTTCGTAAAAGAAGTATGCGGTTCCTTTATCCCACAAGCCGTCAAAAAAGGTATAAACATCCGTCTACACATAAACGAAACGAAAATGGATATGGATTTTGACCGTAACAAGATACAACGTATCCTGCTTAACCTTTTATCCAATGCTGTAAAATACAATTACGAGAATGGAGAAGTCACCGTTACGTTGGCCAAGATAACAGCCAACGGAACAGAGAACGCACAAATACAGGTTGCCGATACCGGTATCGGCATTAAAGATGAAAATAAAGATAAAATATTCGACCGTTTCTTTCAAGAACAACATTCTACCACTACCTATATAGGGAACGGTATCGGTCTGCATATTGTGAAAGAGTATGTCACTATGCATCACGGGACAATCACGGTGGAAAACCATATTCCTCAAGGGACGATATTTACCATCACTCTTCCTGTTACCCACAATTATGCAGTCAATGATGAAAAACAAGACGAGGCTGAAATCCGGGAAAAAGTGGTTGATGAGGTGTCCGACACAACAGATACTCATAAAACTTCCCTATTAATAGTTGAAGACAATGACGATTTCCGTAACTTTCTTATCAACTGCCTTAAAGACACTTATCAAGTATTTGACGCACCCAATGGAAAAGAGGCATTGGAAATACTTGTCCATCAATCCATACAGATTGTCATCAGCGATGTTATGATGCCCGAAATGGACGGAATGGAACTATGCCGTAAAATAAAGACAGATATCCGTTATTCTCATATCCCTGTAATTCTACTAACAGCACGCACAGCCGACGAACATGAATTAAGCGGATTAAAAGAAGGAGCAGACGATTACATTACCAAGCCATTCAATCTGGAAATACTTCTTTTACGTATTCAGAAGATATTAAAATGGACGAAGAACAACCACGAGAAGTTCAAAACCATTGACATATCTCCGAGTGAAATAACCGTAAGTTCTCTAGACGAACAACTCATAGAAAAAGCTATCCGTGCAGTTGAAGAAAATATGGATAATTCCGAATTTTCTGTTGAAGAACTAAGTTCTTATGTAGGAATGAGCCGCGGACATCTTTATAAGAAACTAATAATGATTACCGGCAAATCTCCTCTCGAGTTTATACGGGTACTACGTGTTAAACGCGGAAAACAATTACTGGAACAAAGTCAACTGAATATTTCTCAAATAGCTTATCAGATAGGACTTTCTCCAAAACAGTTTGCCAAATATTTCAAGGATGAGTTCGGATATGTGCCTTCTGAATATATGAAGAATAAAGATATGGGACAAACTCTCTAAATGAAGTGTTTTTTGCAAATCATTGATATTAAAAACATGCCGGATTTTTACCATCCGGCATGCTCTTTCTTATTTTCGCGTGCATCCGCATCACGTTTCTTCTCACTTTGATATTCCCATTCGATTTCGTCAACATATTCTTTTCCATTATATGTCACAATGGCTTTGATTTCGTTTTTTCCTTTCTCAAGTGTCACTTGGTCAAAGATATAATGCACATCCGTATACCCCTTACGGATACCTGCCAATTCCCTGCCATTCAGGTAGACTTTGGGAGTTCCGATATTCGAATAGACAGTAACGGAAGTCTGCTGACGTTCACGGTCAGTATTGCGGCGCTGCGTCAGATAAAGTACGGGAGATTTGCTCCAGTTCGCTTTATACCAGTAGTAGGAGTCTTTCTTTATTTTTCGGTCGAATGTCATCAATCCTTTCAGGTTGCGGGCAGGTACGCCGCCACGGCTCCACATGGGTACGGCAAAGTCGAACATATTCCACAAATAAGAAGCAATGATATACGGATGTTCGGCTATTACGCTCCACTGATATTCATGCGTTTTCGTCTGAAAAGTTTCGGGATAGAAAGGTTTGCTCCAGTTTAAGGCATCCCCCAGATATTCGGTCTGATGGTCGAGGTTGGCATCAGCCCCGTATTCGGTCAGCATCAACTTCTGCCAGGGATAGTTTTTTTCAAGTCCTTCCACCCAAGGTTCGATGTCCTGCAACTTCTTTTCGTACCAGCCGAAATAACGGTTCATGCCCTGTATATCCGCATTTTGGTTCACCGGATGATCCGCATGTCCGTAACCGTTCACAGCAGCCGTATAACGGTCAGGGTCTTCTGTCTTTGCCAGGTCGTGAAGAGACTGGGTTAATGATGCCGTGTATTCATGAGGCTGGTAAACTTCGTTATGCAGCCCCCATACATAAATGGAAGGATGATTGAAACTTTGACGAATCAATTCGCGGAGCTGGGTTTGCGCATTCTCCGCTTCATAGCCTGTCACCCGATTGACAAAAGGTATTTCAGCCCAAATAATCAAGCCTAACGTATCGCACCGTGAATACAGGTAGTCCGACTGCTGATAGTGGGCGAAACGTACAGTCGTAGCACCGATATCCATAATCTGAGCCAAATCGAAGTCATGTTCCCGGTTAGTCAGTGCACTGCCCAGACCCCACCAGTCCTGATGGCGGGTGACACCATACATAGGATATTTCTCACCATTCAGATAGAAACCTTTTCCGGTAACAATCTCATAATGACGGATACCCAAAGGTTGCGTGACCTCATCAATCACCTTACCGTCAGCAAGCAAACGGGAGACTACTTTATAAAGATAAGGGTCTTCCCTGCCTTGCCAAAGATGAGGATTAGAGAGCTTGAAGGTCGATGCATAACTTTGCGTCCCTTGCGGAGTCAGTTCGAGCGGCAGACTCCGCGAGCTTACTTTCTTCCCTTCCTGTGTATAAATAGTGTTTTCCAAAACAAGTCGGGCAGGAGTCAGGCTGCCATTGTCCAGTTTCACTTTGACGGTGATGTCCGCCGAGCGTTTCGATACATTCTTTTGAGTGATATATACACCGGGAGAAGCGCAATCAGTCACTGTGATATTATTCTGCTCCGTCGTTATCAGCCATACGGGACGGTAAATACCACCATACACACCAAACAAACTATGATTGACAGGTATCACATCGGGACGGGCTGTATTGTCAGCTTTCACGATAATTTCATTCTCAGCATCCAGTTTCAACGCCGTGCCTATCTCGAAAGCGAAAGCACCGTAGCCACCTTTATGCGTGCCTACCAATTTGCCGTTGACATAGACCTCGGCACAGGCTCCCACACCTTCGAAACGAAGAAAGACACGTTTACCCGCCAATTCGTTACCAAAGAACTGTCTCTTCCGGTAATAGCCGGCACCCTCGTAAAAAGCATCGGCTTTCTGCTGCATATCTTTCGCGTTCCAGGTATGGGGAAGGGTCACCTCTTCCCATTTACTCTCCCATTGTCCGGAAGCGCGCATAGGTTCCACAGAGAAAGGCCCCCGTTTGAATTGCCAGCCGGTATTAAAGGAAACTACGTCACGGGCAAATGTATTGTTCGCAATGACTCCTGCCAATAAAAGCAGGAGCACAAGCATTCTGTTTTTCATCATTTTGTTGATTGTATTTTCCTACTTTGCCATCTTATAAATCTCACATCCACCCATCAGGAAAGCACCCACACCATACACTTCGGTCATATCGCGCGTCACCTTCTTCGGGTCGGCTCCGATAGGCTGCACATAGCCCAACTTCCCGTCTGCATCCACAGCAGAAACTTGCGCATTCCATCCTTTCACCAAACCGGGAAGGAAGGTATCCTTATCCAGCAATCCTTCGTTAATGCCATAAGCCAAGGCATAGACGATAAATGTAGTACAACTTGTCTCAGGTGACGGATAAGAAGCAGGGTCGAGCAGGCTTGCGTGCCAGAATCCATCCTCATTCTGCAAACCGGCCACACGGGAACAGAGTTTCACGAATAGTGTCTCGTAAAACTTGCGGTTCTTATCTTTTGCGGGAAGTTCTTTCAGTATCTCCACCAGTCCGCCGAGCACCCAGCCGTTGCCACGTCCCCAAAACACTTTCTGACCATTCGCTTCGCGCTGGTCGAAGTATCGCCAGTCACGATAGAAAAGGTTCTCTTCCTTGTCGAAAAGGTGGTCGTAGGTAGCTTTAAATTCACGGTTCATGAAGCGGATGTATTTCTTGTCACCGGTCAGGACATATAATTTGGTGTACACCGGTGGAGCCATGAAAAGAGCGTCGCACCAAGTCCAGCGTTCCAGTGTTTCGGGCTTGCGGTAATCCAGTTTGAAATCGTCCGTCGGCGGATTCTTCATCACCCAGTCCGTGCGGGCGATGGTAGGATCGAGCATACGCTTATTTTTATATTTCCGGCAGAGGTCGATAAAGACTTGTGAGACAGCGATATCGTCGGCATGATACATTCTTTTGTCCGGCTGCCATCCGTTCCGGCCTCCTATGCGGGTAAGCCATTTAAAGTACTCCTTGTCACCGTCTTCGTGCTCCGCCAGTTCCGCCCAGTCAAGCATACCGACATAGAGTACGGCATTTGTCCAACTCAGGTCACCGTGTTCGGCTCCCTTGTTGGGGTGGGCGATTTGCCAGTCGGCTACTTTCTTCATTGTTTCTTTTATTTCCGCTTTACGGAAAGGCATATCCTGCGCCTGTATGCTGACAGCAAACAATAAGGCGGCAATCATCCCTGCTTTTCTTTTTAGATTCATTCGTTTATAATATTAGGAAGTTTTGCGGTTGTTTTTATTCCAATATCCGGTCAAATACAAATATACGCTAAATATCGGATATAATAAAGACAATTATCGGACGTATATATACTCAGTGTGGTGAATATATATATATTCAGCATGGTAGGCATGGGGCTGTGTCAAAAGTAACCAAACTCCCCTCCTTCAAGAAAGAGGAAAATTTAGTTACTTTTGACCCCTCATGCCCAATAAACAGAAGATTAACAGGATGTTATATCATTAGTAAACCAGCCTGTCATTCACTGAAATCAATATCCAGCGGTTCGATATTATTTTCCGAACCTGCATATCCCGGTGTCTGGTTGATATGTCCCTGAACATTGGTAGAGATAGCATTCAGCGCTATCGGCCACAATACGTTATGGGGCGCAATGGTATATTCGTTTCCAATCGGAGTTTTCACGCCTTTGTTATAGAAATCCGTCACGTCCATGATGTGGTCGTAGAAGAAATTCTTTTCGGAGAAATTATCCAAACGATAAGTACGGCCTTTGTCATCGGCTTTTCCGGTCTTGGCATAGATAAATGCTATACGGGTAAGTTCCGTCTTGCGCGGTTCTTCATAGTAAAGTTCGCGGGCACGTTCGTCAAGAATAGTGCGGATAGTCATCTGAGCGGCATCCAGTTCATCGGCTTTCGCCCTGCGACGCACTTCATTCACATCAGCAGCAGCTTTCTGGAGACTGGCGGCATCACCTTTCCAAATATAAGCCTCAGCACGCAACAGGTAGGTTTCGGCAATACGGAAAATATACCAGTCGGCCCATCCGCCACGCCACCATTTATCCTTCTGGTCGGCAACATTGGTCTTATAATGCGGCCATCCCACCCAGTCGCGGATTGTATCGTTCACCAAAATATTTCCGTTGTCATCTTTGAAACGAACGGGTTGTCCATACCATTCCGTACCTTTGAGTGCAGGATTGTTGTACACCAAGTCCGTCATTTCTATCCAGTTGCCGGGAGCATGACGAAGATCCGTGTCATCCAGTGTCCAAATCATATGTGTGTGATACCATGTAGAGCGCGCTGTACATACTCCACGACCATATTGTTCCAGATAAGGATTTTTCGTGGCATCGTTATCAGTAAAGCCATTCTTGCCATCGGGAGTCTTGATTTCCCCGTCCTTTGCGAACCAAGGCAATACCTGACGCTTGATTTCCAATCCGGCAGTCGAACGGATATCCTCGCCTGCATCATAACGGTCGAGTACCATATAGAGTACTTCCTTATTCTCAGGCAATGACTTGTTGGCCGATTGGTGCAAATCCCAAATTACATTTTTGGTATTATCAGCCTTGTCGATACCGAAACGCTCCGTCATCAGGTGGTGGACTCCGTCGTTGATAACCTTGTTTGCCGATTCGACAGCATCGTCAAATTCACCCAATGCAAGGTTTATCTTTGTCAGCAGGTGGTAAGCCGCAGCCTGAGTCACCATGCCGATATAGACATTGTTCTTGAGATAGGGAGCCGTACGATCCAAGTCATTCTTCAGATAGCGCAAAATGGCTTCGCGCTTCGTTGAGTAAAAGTCATAACGGGGGCCAGTGATTTCTTCCGTGATGAACGGAATATCACCATACTGATGCACCAACCGATAGTAACGATACGCACGGTGGAAGCAAGCCAGTCCTTCTACTTCCCTGCGCTGGTCTTCATTGTCAAACTGAGCCGTCTCCGAACGGGTCAGCAACGTGTTGGCATCCTTAATACCTTTATACAGATAAGTCCAGTAATTATTAATCTGGCTGCCGTTTCCTGTCAGTGAGGCACTGGGCGTAATCTGCCGCTTCAAGTCCTGCGGAGAATTTGCCGCATCCGTACGACCGTTGACACTGATATCCGAGAAGAAATATTCGGAAAGGATACAAGGGTCGGCAGAGCCTGCTGTGGGATAAAAGTCGAAGTAACGGACATCACGGTTCAACATATCCGTTCCGGTCTTCAGACCGTTGTAGTCGGCAAAAGAAATTTCCGGCGTATAGAATGACAGTGGCTTCGGATCCAGCCAATCCGAACAACTACTTGCTAATACAGCTAATCCAATCATACAGGCAATGCCTGTTCTCTTATTATTTAGTTTCATCAGTCTGTAGATATTATAAAGTCAAGTTAATTCCAAAATAAATTACTCTCGGGGTATTCTTATCGCTGTTTTCCGGGTCGTAACCAGGCCAACCGGAGATGTAACCTGCATTCTTCATCGTCGCGTTGACGTTCAGATTCTGGATTCTCAGCGGTTCTATCAACTTCTTCGGGAAAGTATATCCGATAGAGATATTATCGAAACGCAGGAAAGAAGCGTTCTTATAAATCGAATATGAAACTCCTGCCGGCTTCTTGTTCGCCAGTCGCGGATATTCGTTGTTACGGTTCTCCGGTGTCCAGTAGTCACACTTGATCTGGTTCGTCACATTCAGCAAAGCATTGTCGTTGGTAAAGCGCGCCAAGCTTTGTTTATGCCCGATGTAAGAGTACATATTGAAGGAGATATTGAGATTCTTAAACAACGTGAAATCATTGCGCATACTCCAACGAAGCCGCGGCATCCTGGTTCCCATAAATTCCTTATCTGTATTATCATACTTATAATTCATGTCCTTATCCAACAGATGAACGTCACCCGGCTGTTGTCCGTATTTGGCAGCCTCTTCACGGTCTTCTTCCTGCCAGATTCCCACTACTTTATAGTCCCATATTTCATCAATATCGTGTCCGATGAAACGCTTGTTCTTGATATCGTCCGCTTCACGCTGTCCGATAACATTCCCGTCGGCATCTTTCACATCTTCCATGATACCGTATAGATGGGTAATCTTGTTCTTGTTGTAAGCCAGATTGAGAGAGGTGCGCCAAGTAAATTTATCCGTCCTGATATTCGTTGAATTCAATGAAAGTTCGACACCGGTATTCTGTACTTCACCGATATTGGACATAACAGAGCTATAACCAATCAGACTAGGCAACTCACGGCTTACGAGCAGGTCGGTTGTAATCTTCTTGTACACATCCACGCTGGTACTCAGTCTGCCTTGCAGGAAGGTCAAGTCCATACCGGCATTCCAAGAAGTAGTCGATTCCCATTTCAGGTTGGGGTTAGCCATAGTAGAAGCGTAGAAAGTGTTGGCGGTAATTAACTCACCGGTTGACGGATCCACATAGATGTATTTGCGCGGAGACAATTGCATGAATGCGGCATAAGTACCTACGGCACGGTTACCGTTCTTACCCCACGAGAGACGCAGTTTACCATATTCGAACCAATCCGGACGGTGCAAGAATTTCTCTTCGGAGAATACCCATCCCAACGCAATGGCCGGGAAAGTGGCACGCGGATTGGCAAGTCCGAAAGCCGAATATCCGTCACGGCGCACGGTAGCGGTAATCAGGTAGCGTTGGTCATACACATAATGCAGACGTCCCATAAACGCATCTCCTGTACGGTAAATATCATCACTGGATACATTCGGAGTTGTTCCGAAGCCGATACCACCATATCCCAATTCGTCAGTAGGCAGGAAGTTTTCATTGGTCATCTCGTCTTGCCAACGCTGGAACTTCTCCCAGTTGGCGAGGAAAGTAAAGTCAAAAGCATGCTTGCCGAATGTCTTGTTCCATTTCAACATATTATCCCATTGCCAATAAAAGTCTTTTGTATGCTTGCGTTCCACACGACCGTTCTGTTTTCCGGCATCGGGAGAAGCGGCTGCCTTATGGAAGAGATAGTTTGTCCATTCAAAACGCGGAGAATAAGTTGTCTGGATAGAGAATCCCAACGGAAGGGTTATTTTCAGATAAAGGGCTGCATTCAGGTTCTCAATATCATTGCGTTTGTTTTGGAAAGCCGGAGCAATCAGCGGGTTACTCTGATTATTGTTACCGGTAGGATATTGTCTCAAAGTCACTCCGTCGTCTTCATAAAGGCTTCCGAAGGGAGAAAGAGAGTTGTAATTACCGGACGAGTTACTGATATATCCTTCGTCACGTGAAGTAAACTGTGCGTTCACACCGTAGGTGAGGAAACTTTGTATTTTATTCTCCAAGTTAATACGTGCACGGATAGCACTGTATCCACCACCACGTACGTTGCTCTCGTTTTTCAGATAGTTGATAGATGAATAATAAGACATTTCATCTTTCTTTCCTGCTACGCTGACAGTGTAGTCCTGACGTAACGCCACATCCTGATAAATGACATCGCGCCAATCGACAAGGCGTCCTGCCAGATAGTTGTTCACTTCCGTATTGGTGAATTCAAGGCGTGTCAACCAAATGCTGGTCGGGTCACCCTTGTCATTTCCCATCCAGTTTGCCAAATCCGCATTGGACATATTAGCCGGATTGTTAAAATATCCGGTAGCAGCTTTTGAAGGATTCTTGCTCACTTCCACATCACGGCGGAAGTTGATGAAATCTTCTCCTTCGTAAACTTCAGGCAAGGAATTGACTAATGAAAGCCCCCATGTGCCACTGAAATTGATAACCGGCTTTTTCGTGTTCGAGCCTTTTTTGGTAGTAATCAATACAACACCGTTAGCCGCTTTCGCACCGTAGACGGCTGTAGAACTGGCATCCTTCAATACGTCTATCTGTTCAATGTCGTTAGGGTTGATATCAGTCATTTGTCCCGAATAGATGACTCCGTCCAATACAATCAACGGCTCAAGAGAAGATTTATCATTATCGGTCGCACGCAAGTTGTTCTTACCACGCACCATCATGCTGGAATTACCTTTCGTATCGGTTTCGATACCTACCGAAAGTCCGGCTACACCTGTACGGAGCATATCTTGAACAGTCTTCGGCTGTTCTTTCTCAAGGTCACTGGCTTTCAGGGATGCTACAGCTCCGGTCAGGTCTTTCTTCTTCATCGTACCGTAACCTACCACAACCACTTCTTCCAGTGTCTTGGAATCTTCTTTCATCTTGATAATAGACTTCTGTCCCGCTTTCACCGTTTGGGTAGTATAACCGATATATGACACCTGAAGGGAAGCGCCGAAAGGAGCTTCCAGTTTGTAATTACCATCAATATCGGTAATCACACCTGTCGTCGTACCTGTGACCAAAACGTTAGCCCCGATAATAGGTTCTCCGTTCTCGTCTACTACCTTACCGATGATCGTAGTTGTCTTTCCCGTCTGTGCCGGACTGCTCTTTTTGGGAAACAGGGCAATCTGTGTGCTGGTCACTTCAAAGGACAAATCAATGCCTTTCAGCATCTCTTCCACTGCCTTGGAGACGGGAACCCGTTTCACGTTCAGGCTAACCGCCTGTTTCACATCCACTTGTGTTGCATCATAAAAGAAGGTATAACCGCTCGTTTTCTCAATGCGTGCCATAGCTTCGGACAATGGAATCTTCGAGAAGCTTATCGTTATCATCTTCTCTTTTACTTGTGCAGAAAGTACAACGCTAAAAAATAATAGCGTCAAAAGTGCAAAATGCTTTTTTAAATTCATATTTTTGCGATGTTAAAAGTTAACTGTAAGGAGGGTGTGTTAAAATGGGTCAGATTTTAATGTTCACCCACTTTCCTCGGTTAATAAAAACTTGATTGGCAGGGGGAAAGCCGGAAACGGAACTTCCCCCTTGTTTCATTCTATATTTTGATTATATCATAGGCTTGCCTTTCTCCTTATTCGTTTGCTATAAAATTCATCTTACCGATATTGAATTCGGATATCTGCATCGTGTTTCCGCTATTGCTCCATGCATCCAGTGTTATTTTGAAGTAACGGTAGGTCACTTTCATCGGCAGATCGACTATCACATCAGTAATCGTTTTGGCCACTGGTATATCAGCCCCTTTCAGGAGCTCGGTAAACTCAGTGTTGTCATTGCTACCATAGACAGAAACTTTCTTCACACGAAGATTGTCAGTACTATTGTCTGTACGATGAGTCAATTTAAAGAAGTCAAAGGTCTGCGGTGTTTGCATATCAATAATGAAATAAACAATGTCGCCAACAGGAACCGTTATTTTTGCATTATTAGCATCAGTAAATGTTTTCCCATTTGCTTTCACCAAAAGAATGGAACTTTTCGTATTATCATCAAACATATTTAGAGGGTTACCACCGGCGGTCTTATCAGCCGCCCAAGGATGGGAAGTCTCCACAGTCCAGCTTGTACGTTCCAAGTAATCAGTATATTCTACATTGCGTACATGGAAATCACAAGTGGTTGCAACCTCACTTCCATCGGTAGACTTAATGGTAATAGTAACATCTCCCAACCCCCTTGTATAGACTTCACCGTATTCATTAACTTCGGCCACTTCAGGATCCGATGACAAATAGATGACATCAGGATTGGTGGCATTCTCCGGCAATACAGCTACCGTCTCACCCAGTTTGATTGTACGTTCCATAGCTACATAATAATCTTTGTATGCTTCGGAAACGGTAATGGAAGTGACCGGATAAATACGTTTCTCCACTTTTACCAGACAGGTAGTCCACAAATCCGTATTATTGAGTGACCACACGGTCAATACGCCTTCACCTACTCCGGTAGCCGTAACAACACCGGATTCATCTACGGTAAATACCTTCTCATTGCCGGTCGTATAGCGATATGTGTATTCGCCGGCATCTACCGCATCGGCAGGAAAAGTAGTAACGGCAGTAGCATATGTATCTCCCTCTATCAATGAAATAGTACCCTCTGCCACGTCGGCCACCGCCAGACGGTTGACTTTCAGTGCCGACGTTTCATCGTCATCACAAGCTACAAACAGGACGGCAAACAATGTACACGCCAGCCACAAGAAATAATTAGTGATATATTTGATAGTCTTCATCTTTCGTGTTATTTATAGTCATTTACATTTTCATCCGTTATCAGATATAAGTTTTCCGGAGCTTTCGGATATTCTTTTGCCTCTATTTCTTTTCTCAGTGCCTGAATCTGCGTTTCAGTGACCGTGAAATGTTTGTCTCCGTAATCATTCATCACAATATCTACCGGACGAAGGAATCCCCACTTCTCAAAGAAATCCAACAAGTCCAACTGTGCCAAATTACATACTTGACGCACAAAGTCCAGTTGCAGAATACCTTGTGTATCGACAGTCGTATCCAAATCGGGAGTCACACGATAATATTCATGCAAATCACGATAGAAATCTTCTTTGCCCAATACATCTGTCAGATAGAGTTTCAACTGCCAGAAAGGCACGAGTTTCACATAATATTCATCAGATGCATTCTTCAAGCAGTGTGGTTGTCCGGCCTTCACAATGCGGTTAATGGCTTCTTCGTAGACAGTAATTCCGGTATCCTTATCCATCAGGCGAGAACCCTTTCCGAACGAAGTTCTTACATAGTTGGCAAGAATGTTGTTAGTCACTTCAGTAAGCCCTGCCCATTTCAATCCCGGACGGGTCTGGTTGGCATGACCGATTTCGTGCCCCAGTACCCAGACACGGTTCTTCATTCCTTCTACCGTACAGAATACATCCCGATAGCTCGACAAATAAGCCGTATGATTGGAAGCCGAATAGGGATTTTTGGCATTATGTTCTATATGGAGATACATACGGTTGCCAAATTCCTTATTATATTTGAACAATCCCATCATATCCCATTCCAAACGAACTACCTCGTCCAACAAATTCATGACTTCCATTATAGGAGTATTGGCTTGTTTATAATCGAGCACCGTCCAAGTGACATGTACATATTTGCCCAGCACATCCAAATCCAGCCACTTCGCATTGCGCAGCATTTCCTCAAACTGGGCTTGTGTTCCGGTTTGCGCGTCGAAATATCCGTTCACCTTACCAAACGGGAAATGGACTCTGACAGACTTGGCGGCTGCCGCTTTTTTATCTTCTTCTGTTTTCAGTATTAACGGAATATTCTTGTCATTGGTCAGGTTCTGAACATAAACCAGACCACCGATAGCCATTTTCAGTTTATTTTCACCGGAAAGAAGAGGATAAGACTTACTGCTGTTGTATCCCAGACTCAAATCCTGAACAACCATAGATATGTTTTGTCCGTGAGTATCACCTACCAATACCAGAATTTCTTCTCCCTGTTCCACATAAATACCAGTAGGATTGTCACGCAAGCTATAAGGCCCTGTCTTATTAGTGGTGGCCATAATGCTTGGATTCTGATAAGGACGGTATTCGGCCACTCTGAATTCGGAATTATAAGTTCCTGTCAGCAGGGCGGTGGCAAGTTTCTTATATGTTTCGCCCGGCATTTTCTTTATATCCTTTTCCGTAATGCCCTCACGAAGTTCGGAACAAGAGTTATCCGTAAAAATCTGAAGATAATCATACTTATTATTACTGGTCTGGAAGAACTCCATCTCGGCACAACTGATACGGTTATTGTGGGCTGCATGAATATCGAAACGCACTTTCTTCACGTCTTTTATAGCCTCGTCCAGTTGCAGTATGGAAGCAGCCGTATAATTAGTTTCCAGTTCAAAAGACTTGACTTTGACAAACTCGGGATGAGCTGCTGTTGATACCAATACATCAAACTTGTTAAACGCTCCGTACTTCGTACCGTTGTCCGTACGCGGATGATAAATAATATAATTCAATGACGTACAGTTCTCCAAAGTGTAGGTAATCTGGAAAGGCCAGTCGGTGAACGCTCCAAATTTGGAATTGAAATAAGAAGTGTAGTCACCATCAAAAGAACAGACAATGCCGCGCTGTTCCGATTCCACCTCTTCTGTGGTAGCTGTCGCACCGCTTACTGTTATTTTCACGTCAGCAGAGCCGGAAGAAGCTTCCTGACTGACAGGTATCTCTCTGGTCAGTTCACCATAAGAAAGTGTAACTACCGTTGCACGTGGTTCTTCATAATAAGTAGGATCTACGGTCACTTTCAGCAGGTTGTCCACCAACTCCAACGTACACCAGTCTTGTCCGTTCTGTGCCACAGAGCAATGTAACCCGCTCAATTCAACATCTTTCGTCACTACCAGATAAACTTCCTTTGTTCCACCGGAAGAATTAAAACTCAAATCCAGCGGCAGGACTCTTACCCAGCCACTACGCTCGTCCGCATCGTCATCATCGCTGCAAGACCACAATGAGAGCACTGACAACAACAGTATCATACCCCATGAGATCCGGCGAATCCGGTCTGCGCCCTTAAAAATAATGCTCATAATGATTAAATATTAAAAGTTAACTATTAGACTACGACGCCATTCACCTTAGTGGGGGGTCAGCCCATGAACCGCTACCGCAATCCGGTTTATAAAAAAATGATTTCATTGTTATTATTTCTGCTTCGGCAGAATCGTCAGCATATTCTCATCATTAAATTCATAGCTGATAGGATGAATACGCGACATAATCCTCATGATTTCTTCCAAAGGCTCGTGTCGCAAGGTAAATGTGTATCTATACTGTTCCTGCAATTCGGGAGACAGGTGTATCTTTACGTTATACCATTTGGAAAGAAGAGGACAAATCTCATTCAACGGCCTGTCCTTAAATACGATCTGATTACTTGCCCACGAGACTGCCAGTTCGATATCCCCCTTTTCTATCCGTAGCTGCCCGTTCCGTTTGTTGAACGTCCCCACTTCTCCCGGACGCAGGAAACGGGTTTCCGATTTCGTCTCCAACGAAACAGAACCTTCTTTCAGGCTGACAAACGTATTCTCCGAACCGGGAAAAGATTCTACGTTGAATTTAGTCCCGTGCACGGTAATTTTCATCCCTTCGGTTTCAACGACAAAAGGATGATCCTTATCATGAGCCACGTCAAAGTAAGCTTCTCCGTTCAACCGTACATTTCTGTTTTTTGAATAATAGCTGGTATTGTAAGCCAGTGAAGTAGCCGAATGAATCCATACATTCGAACCATCGGGCAAGGCAACTTCCGATTTTCCTCCCCAGTTGGAATAGGTTTGTTGGGCCATTTCCGGCTGACCGATCTTTATACCTATATATAAAGAAGCGGAAAGAAAAACAGCTACGACTACACAAGCTGCAGCAACATAACGTTGAAAACGGGGGAAATCCCACAAACGCATGGATTGTCCCTTCCCTTTGAAGCTTGTTCCAATTTCGTCTCCGGCGGATATTCCCATATCTTCAGCCTGTCTCTGTTCCGCCTCCTCACATGCCTCCATACGGCACATCATTTCCTTCCAGTAGAAATCTATGTCCGGTGTATAATTGACTACTTTAGCACGTATCTTTTCCCAAACTCCCCGAAGTTCTTCATATACCTCCCGGTTCTCACCGACAGACAGCCACTCTTCCAACCGTTTGCTGTCAGCATCGGATATGTCTTGTTTTAATTCAGAGATAATCAACTCCCAAGGTATTTCTTTTTTCATGCTTCGCTGTCTTTTTAAACTGTTATCGATACTATGACACAAAAAATGAATCATACCCTTATTCAGAAAACACTTTTTTTTAGTTTCTACTAAAAAAATATTCTTTAACTTTGCAATGTTCTACTAACCTAATTACAAACACTATGGACGATATCTTCCTTTTACAATTAATAAAGAATGGCGATAAGCAGGCGTTCAAGTATATCTTTGATACTTATTTCACTGCACTTTGCCGTTTTATGTATCTGTATTTGGGGAATACGCAGGAAGCGGAAGATATAGCAAGCGATATACTTGCGTCCATATGGGAGAACAGGAAAAAACTCGAAATCAGACTCACTTTCAAGGCTTATCTTTTTCAGGCTGCAAAAAACAGATGTCTGAATGCCATACGGGACAGAAAAGCTACCGTATCACTAGATGATATCAACGGACAAGATACTCCGCAAGTAAACGTAACCGACTCATTGGAAACAGAGGAACTGAACCACCTGATTCAAGAGGCTATCCTTTCACTGCCCGACAAATGCCGTGAAGTGTTTCTGAAAAGCCGCACGAATAACCTCACCAATCAGGAGATTGCAGAGTCAATGGATATATCCGTCAAGACAGTAGAGGCACAGATTACGAAAGCACTGAAACAGATTCGGAAGTTTTTGGGAGAGCAGTATTACTATTTGTTCTGAATAGAGAAAAAAGCGGATTATTCTATTTTTTCTCTGCCAGATAAACTCCCAATATAATGCTACCGGCTCCCAATAATGTAATCCATGTTATTTGTTCGTGGAGAATAATTACGGATGCCACCATCGTCACTAGCGGATTAAGATAGATATAATTGGAAGCTCTGACGGTTCCCAACTGTTTCAATACCACATTCCAGAGGACATAGCAGACCAAAGAAGCCAATACAGCCAGAAACAGGAGATTGGATAATACAACCGGTTTTAAAAGTATATCGAAATCCGGTCGCAGTGGATGAAGGAGAAAGGCGGGAAGTATGGTCAATACTCCATAAAAAAATATCTTACGGGTAATAAACAGGGTAGGATAACGCCCCGTCATTTTCTTTATTACCAAACTGTAAAAAGCCCACGATAAAGCAGCAAGCAAAGTAAGCAAATCCCCTATCGGGGATAATTTAAGCACAAAGCTACCATTGAAGACCACCAGTCCCACCCCGATTAAAGCTAATATGGAACCATAAATCAAACCTTTAGTGGCTTTTTCACTCTGATAAAAGAGAAGGGAAAGAATGGTGGTAAGCAAAGGAGCTGTGCAAATGATGAAAGCGACATTGGATGCTTGCGTGATTCCCAAAGCTGTATTCTCTGTAAAGAAATAGAGTGAACCACCGAAAAGCCCTCCGGCCATTAGCCAAAGCTCGTCTTTCCAATTATCGCAAAACAGAAGTTTAGGAGAAATAATCCAAATACCCAGATAAGCTATCAGAAAACGATAGAAAAATATTTCTTGAGGGGTCAGTCCGTGATTAATCAGTACTTTAGTTGATATAAAAGTAAGCCCCCAGATAGCAACTACCAGTATCGCAATCAGATGATAATATCCGTGCTTCAATTTCATATTATAACATGCCTTTATAACCTAGCAATCTCGTCAAGACTCAGACCGGTGATGTCAGCAATCATCGTGCTGTCCAATCCTTTGTCCTTCATTTTCCGGGCATTAGAGAGACGCTCTTGTTCAATACCTTCCAATCGTCCTTCTATTTTTCCTTCTAATCTTCCTTCGATTTTTCCTTCCAATCTCCCTTCTAATCTTCCTTCCAACTTTGCTGAATCAATCACATCATTCTGAATCATTACTGCAGTGAGGTGTTCATCGTATGCCATACGTTCTTGTGGAGTCATAGAGTAATATTTCAGTTTCTCTCTTGCCTCTTCCAATCCGGGAGCAGTGGTATCCGGGCGTATCACACCACTCTTCAGATATCGCATCCATTCTTCCATTGGAGTAACAGCCACCTTATCAAACTCATTTACACGGATAAGTACATATTCGGGAAAGATTTCTGCGGGCATGCGGGTAACAATCGCATTCTTTTCCTTGACATTCACTTGCAGCTTATCACCGGTATGCACACCGATAAAATTGTTTTGCCCGTAATACAAATAATCGCTACCTATACCGATATCAAAATAAAGAATACTAATGGAATATATCTTCTTTACATGATAGTAAGTTTCTCCAAGCGAGATATGCTCTGTAATGGCTTTAGCCACCCCATAAAGAATGCGTTCGAGATAGTAAAGCTCACGTGTATTTTGTATTTCAATGATAATGATTTCATCTTTACTGTTGCGAGCTTTGATATCTACACGATTGAATTTATCATCGATACTCTGTTGGTTACTTTCGCTTTCCAGTATTTCCAGAATGGTCACCTTCTCACCGAGAAAGACTGTAAGGAAACCTTCGAGAACTCCAAAATTAGCCTTTTGACGTAACAGCCGTTTAATAGCCCAGTCAAATCGTATATATCTATCTTCCAAATGATTATCCATGATTATTCTCCTTTCAAATTAGAACATAGCAAAGATATTGCTTTTACTTTGAATTACCATAAGAACGAAAGACATTTTCTTAGTAAGTATATGGCTAAGTATATGGAAAACAAAGATGGAGAGAAGTTATGGAACGTTTGTTTGGAGAAATAACAAAAAGCCGTACCTTTGTTTATGTTCAAAGAATAGTAGGCGAACTGCACAACTACCGCAAGGGACTGGACGCGCATTGCCAGACGATGTTCGACTACTTCTGTGATATTTACGCCGACTATCTCCCCAAAGGCATGAAGGAAGAACTCGACAAAAAAGAAGGAGCTGTCGAACAATTTGAATACCTGTTCACAGAATGCAATAAGACCAACCAACGTATTTACCTCTTTATTGACGAATACGACCATTTCACCAATGCCATCCTCTCGGATATAGAAAGCCTGAACCGCTATACGGACGAAACACATGGCGAAGGTTATCTGCGTGCCTTCTTCAATAAAATTAAAGCCGGAACCTATTCCAGCATCGAGCGTTGTTTCATCACAGGCGTAAGTCCCGTGACAATGGACGACCTCACAAGCGGGTTCAACATCGGAACCAACTACTCCCTCACGCCGGAATTTAACGAGATGATAGGGTTCACGGAAGAAGAAGTACGACAAATGCTCACTTACTATTCCACTACCAGTCCCTTCAACCACAGCGTGAACGAACTGATAGAAATAATGAAACCCTGGTATGACAACTACTGCTTTGCAGAAGAATGCTATGGTGAAACTACCATGTACAACTCCAACATGGTGCTCTACTTCGTCAAGAACTACATCCAACGAGGAAAAGCCCCCCGGGATATGGTAGAAGACAATATCCGTATCGACTACGAGAAGTTACGTATGCTCATCCGAAAGGACAAAGAATTTGCCCATGATGCTTCCATCATACAGACATTGGTAAGCGAAGGCTACGTCACCGGAGAACTGAAAAAAGGTTTTCCTGCCATCAATATCACCAACCCAGACAACTTTGTGAGCCTGCTCTACTATTTCGGTATGCTCACCATTAGTGGCACGTACGAAGGAAGAACCAAACTCACCATCCCTAACCAGGTAGTCCGTGAACAAATATACACCTATCTGCTGAGTACCTACAACGAAGCCGAACTCAATTTCAGCAGTTACGAGAAAAACGAACTTGCCAGCGGTCTTGCCTACCGAGGCGACTGGAAAGCCTATTTCGGTTATATTGCCGACTGCCTGAAACGCTACACTTCCCAACGCGACAAACAGAAAGGTGAATTTTTTGTCCACGGCTTTACGCTTGCCATGACGGCGCAAAACCGTTTCTACCGTCCCATTTCCGAACAGGACACACAGGCAGGTTATGTCGATATCTTCCTCTGTCCGCTACTGGATATCTATTCCGACATGAAGCACAGCTATATTGTGGAACTGAAATATGCCAAATATAAAGACCCCGAAAGCCGCGTGGAAGAACTACGTTTGGAAGCTATTGCCCAAGCCAATCGCTATGCTGACACTGATACGGTGAAAAGAGCAGTAGGCACTACACAGCTTCATAAGATTGTGGTGGTATACAAAGGAATGGATATGCCGATATGTGAAGAGATTTAATAAATTGTGCAAGGCATATATTGAAGCGCGATACAACCGGTTGTTCACCGTCAGCAAAGAGCAATACGAGTATATGCTGGCACGAACAGAGGTACTGCGCGAAGTGACTATCCGTGAATGTGCCGCACGCCTGGCATATTACGACAAGATGATAGAAAAAGAAGAGAAAGACAAGATATAAACCGTATATTGTAAAATAATACGCTAACATCTATAGTCCCCCTTTCATGTATAGTTTGTTTATCAAATATCTTCCTTTTTAAATAGTAAGCACTCTCTCTTCTTTACACTTTACGTCCGAAACCGTATAAACTTACTTCGAGTTTATAATAAATAAGTGAATAGTTTATTAGAAACGGTATCCAAGTTTATTATAAACTATTTTTCAGCACTTTCAAAAGCACGGACTGAATTATCACAACAGAAATGGGCAAGAACCTTCACAGTTTCTTGCCCATTCGTTATCCTCGTAGTGTATTACACACCTCTAACCTATTGAACTTATGTAATAATATTTATATGTTCCATCTTTCATTCTCTGTTTTAATTTCTTCAAATATACGAAATAAAAACGAGAAAGTCAATAGGGAAAGCGTGGTTATCTGAAAATAAACACGTAAATTTGTGCCTCAAATCAGAAATAACAGTATAAATCACTATAAATAAAAACTTTATCACTATGGAGTACAATTTCAGAGAAATTGAAAAGAAGTGGCAGAAAAGGTGGGTGGAAGAGAAAACCTACCAGGTTACGGAAGACGATTCGAAGCAAAAATTTTATGTACTAAACATGTTCCCTTATCCATCGGGAGCGGGTCTGCACGTTGGACACCCGCTGGGATACATCGCTTCGGATATTTACGCCCGTTACAAACGACTGCAAGGCTTCAATGTACTCAATCCGATGGGATATGACGCTTACGGCTTGCCCGCTGAGCAATATGCTATCCAAACCGGACAGCATCCTGCAATCACTACCATTAATAATATCGACCGCTACCGCGAGCAATTGGACAAGATAGGTTTCTCTTTCGACTGGAATCGTGAAATCCGTACATGCGACCCGGAATATTATCATTGGACACAATGGGCTTTCCTGAAGATGTTCAACAGCTATTATTGCAACGACGAACAACAGGCACGTCCTATCGAAGAACTGGAAAAGGCTTTTGCCATCTACGGAAACAAAGGTCTGAACGCCGCTTGCAGCGAAGAAATCAGCTTTACCGCCGACGAATGGAACGCAAAGAGCGAAAAGGAAAAACAGGAAATCCTGATGAACTACCGTATCGCCTATTTGGGAGAGACGATGGTAAACTGGTGCGCTGAACTGGGAACGGTATTGGCAAACGACGAAGTAGTGGACGGCGTCAGCGAACGCGGCGGTTTCCCCGTTGTTCAGAAGAAGATGCGCCAATGGTGTCTGCGTGTATCAGCATACGCACAACGTCTGCTCGACGGACTGGATACCATCGACTGGACAGATTCTCTGAAAGAAACCCAAAGAAACTGGATAGGACGTTCGGAAGGTGCCGAGGTTCAATTCAAGGTGAAAGACAGTGATATCGAATTTACTATCTTTACCACCCGTGCAGACACGATGTTCGGCGTTACCTTTATGGTATTGGCGCCTGAAAGTGAACTGGTGGCACAATTAACCACTCCTGAACAGAAAGCGGAAGTAGACGCCTACCTCGACCGTACTAAGAAACGCACGGAGCGCGAACGTATCGCAGACCGCAGCGTTACAGGTGTATTCAGCGGCTCATATGCTATCAACCCATTCACAGGCGAAGCAGTTCCCATCTGGATCAGTGATTATGTATTGGCGGGATACGGAACAGGAGCCATCATGGCTGTACCTGCTCATGACAGCCGTGACTATGCTTTTGCCAAGCATTTCGGATTGGAAATCCGCCCGTTGGTAGAAGGTTGTGATGTCAGCGAAGAAAGTTTCGATGCCAAAGAAGGTATCGTCTGCAACTCTCCGCGTCCGGGCGTCACTCCTTACTGTGACCTTTCCCTGAACGGACTGACTATCAAAGAAGCGATTGAAACGACTAAGAAATATGTAAAAGACCATAATCTGGGACGTGTAAAAGTGAATTATCGCTTGCGCGACGCCATCTTCTCACGTCAGCGCTACTGGGGCGAACCGTTCCCTGTTTATTACAAGGACGGAATGCCTTACGTGATTGACGAAAGCTGTCTGCCGCTGGAACTTCCCGAAGTTGCCAAATTCCTGCCTACCGAAACGGGTGAACCGCCATTGGGACACGCTACCAAATGGGCTTGGGATACAGTAAACAAATGTATCGCAGACAATGAAAAAATAGACAACGTAACTATTTTCCCGTTGGAACTGAATACGATGCCGGGATTCGCAGGTTCTTCCGCTTACTATCTGCGTTATATGGATCCTCGTAATCACAAGGCATTGGTTGATCCGAAAATTGACCGGTACTGGAAGAATGTAGACCTCTATGTAGGCGGTACGGAACATGCTACCGGACACTTGATTTACTCTCGTTTCTGGAATAAGTTCCTGCACGATGTAGGTGTGTCAGTTATGGAAGAACCGTTCCAAAAGCTAGTGAACCAAGGTATGATCCAAGGTCGCAGTAACTTTGTATATCGTATCAAAGATACCAATACATTCGTTTCACTGAATCTAAAAGATCAATATGAGGTTACTCCTATCCACGTAGACGTAAACATCGTATCCAACGACATACTGGATTTGGAAGCATTCAAGGCATGGCGTCCCGAATACAAGACAGCAGAGTTCATTCTCGAAGACGGAAAATACATCTGCGGATGGGCGGTTGAAAAGATGAGCAAGTCCATGTTCAACGTTGTCAACCCGGATATGATTGTCGAGAAATACGGTGCGGACACACTTCGTATGTACGAAATGTTCCTCGGCCCGGTAGAACAGTCCAAACCTTGGGATACGAATGGTATCGACGGTGTACACCGCTTTATCCGTAAATTCTGGTCGCTGTTCTACAGCCGCACGGACGAGTATCTGGTAAAGGACGAACCGGCAACGAAGGAAGAATTGAAGGCTCTCCACAAACTGATTAAGAAAGTGACGGGAGACATCGAACAATTCTCTTACAACACTTCTGTCAGCGCATTCATGATTTGTGTGAACGAACTTTTCAACCTGAAATGCAACAAGAAAGAAGTACTCGAACAACTTGTTATCGTGCTCGCTCCTTTCGCTCCACACGTTTGTGAAGAGTTGTGGGACGTACTCGGACACGAGACTTCCGTATGCGATGCCGGGTGGCCTGCATACAACGAAGAATATCTGAAAGAAGATACCATCAACTACACCATCTCTTTCAACGGAAAGGCACGCTTCAATATGGAGTTTGCGGCAGACGAAGCCTCGGAAGCTATCCAGGCAGCAGTACTGGCGGACGAACGTTCACAGAAATGGATTGAAGGCAAGACTCCGAAGAAGATTATCGTCGTTCCGAAGAAGATTGTAAACGTTGTAGTATAAAACAAATGAGGCACGGATTACGCGGATAACACGGTTTGGAATTAATCAGAACCGCGAAATCCGTGTAATCCGTGCCTTAACAAATTATAGACCCTATGCATAAACTGGCAAAAGCGGAAATAATGAGAGAAGTGAAAGACTATGTCTACATTACTCTCGGATTGATTAGTTATTCTTTGGGATGGGCGGCATTCCTGTTACCCTACCAGATAACAACAGGAGGCACCACCGGTATCGGAGCTATCATTTACTACGCGACAGGATTTCCAATCCAATGGTCATATTTTATTATCAATGCTGTCCTGATGACGTTTGCCATCAAGATATTAGGCCCACGATTCAGTATAAAGACCACCTATGCCATCTTTGTGCTGACCTTTCTGCTTTGGTTTTTCCAGTTAATAGTAAACAATTATGTGGTAGCACCGGACATGACACCGGACGGAAAACCGCTACTGCTCGGTGCAGGACAGGACTTTATGGCTTGTATCATCGGCGCCGCCATGTGCGGTGTAGGACTGGGCATTACTTTCAATTACAACGGAAGTACCGGTGGAACGGATATTATCGCCGCTATCGTCAACAAGTATAAAGACGTGTCACTCGGCAGGATGATTATGATTTGTGATGTATTCATCATCAGTTCCTGCTACTTTATATTCCACGACTGGCGCCGTGTCATCTTCGGTTTTGTCACGCTGTTTATCATTGGCGTCGTGCTCGACTGGATTATCAACAGTGCCCGCCAATCGGTGCAGTTCTTCATCTTCTCAAAGAAGTATGACGAAATAGCCGACCGCATCATCAAAGATGCCGACCGTGGGGTAACGGTGCTCGACGGCACCGGATGGTACAGCAAGAACAACGTAAAAGTACTTGTCGTATTGGCGAAGAAACGCCAGTCGCTCGACATCTTCCGCCTGGTGAAACGAATTGACCCGAATGCCTTTATCTCACAAAGTTCCGTCATCGGAGTATATGGGGAAGGCTTCGACAAACTGAAAGTGAAATAACTGATTGGAATAACTATCGGATAACTTTGCTAAAACAAGAAATAAAATGATGAAACGCAAACTTGTATTTGCTACCAACAATGCTCATAAACTGGAAGAAGTAGCCGCCATATTGGGTGAAAAGATAGAACTGTTTAGCCTGAATGATATCGGCTGCCATACGGACATTCCCGAAACGGCTGCCACGCTGGAAGGGAACGCCCTGCTGAAATCTTCCTTTATCTTCAAAAACTACGGCTTGGACTGCTTTGCCGACGACACCGGACTGGAAGTAGAGGCACTGGACGGAGCTCCCGGAGTTTATTCCGCACGCTACGCAGGCGGAGAAGGACACGACTCACAAGCCAATATGCTCAAACTACTCCGCGACCTGGAAGGAAAGGAAAACCGCAAAGCGCAATTCCGCACCGCCATTTCATTGATACTCGATGGAAAGGAATATCTCTTCGAAGGAGTGATAAAAGGCGAAATAATCAAGGAAAAACGGGGTGATTCGGGCTTTGGTTACGACCCCATATTCAAACCGGAAGGTTACGACAAGACTTTCGCCGAACTGGGAAATGATATAAAGAATAAAATTAGTCACCGTGCGTTGGCTGTGCAGAAGCTCTGCGAATTCCTGCAACGTTGATTTGATTATCCGTACTCTTTAAAACATAAAACGCAATGAAGAAAATTACTCTATTTACTTTACTTACGCTCCTATTTTGTACTTCGTGTGTAACAAAAAAGAAGTTCATGCTTGCAGAAATGGCGGCTACCGCAAGCAAAGATAGTCTGCAAGGGTTATTGACTGACTGCCGCCATACAAACGCTCAAATGTCGGCACAAATCAAGAATCTTTTGCGTGATACTACAAAGATGGGAAACAGTATCCGCCAGTATCAAAGCATGCTGAACATGAACATGACCGAACAGGAAAAATTGAATACCCTGTTGAACCAGAAGAAGAATGAACTGAACGAAAGAGAACGCACCATCAACGAACTGCAACAGATGATTAATGCACAGAATGAAAAAGTGCAGAATCTGTTGAGCAGCGTAAAGGATGCGCTATTAGGATTCAGCAGTGATGAACTGACCGTTCGCGAGAAAGACGGAAAAGTATATGTGGCAATGTCGGACAAGTTGCTGTTCCAGTCAGGAAGTGCCCGTCTGGACAAACGTGGTGAAGAAGCGCTTGGCAAGTTAGCCGAGGTTTTGAACAAGCAGACGGATATCGACGTATTCATTGAAGGGCATACGGATAACAAGCCTATCAACACGGTACAGTTTAAGGACAATTGGGATTTGAGCGTGATTCGCGCCACCTCTGTTGTCCGTATCCTGATTAAGAACTATGGAGTGAACCCATTGCAGATACAGCCTAGCGGACGTGGTGAATATATGCCTGTCGATGATAACGAAACAGCCGAAGGCAGAAGCAAGAATCGCCGTACGGAGATTATCATGGCTCCGAAACTGGATAAGTTGTTCAAGATGTTGCAGAGTTCGGAAGAACAAAACTAAGAATTTTTATATTGAAAAAAGGAGGATGCAGATTCAAAATGCTGCATCCTCCTTTTTCAATAGTTAATGCTTCAAGTAACTGTATAGAGTCTATACATATAGAAGTAAAAAAGATACTCGATAATTTAATTCAAAAGAGTTTTTAGAAGGATGTGTCATTACCCGTGTCGAACGGATAATGACGGGGTTAACATCACTTCTTTTTTAAACTTCTTATAAAGGTCGATTATACGTTTATTTCTTTAGGGAATGGTGTCCGTCAATTGGAAAAGCTTTCCCCGCCCATGCCTTTTGAGATGTCCATTCTTCAGCCGGATCACTCCAGAAAGGATGATCTGCAGGAAGCCCCAAGGGCAAGAAAACGAGTGAAGTCATATACAGACTACCATTGTTGGTATAATAATTAGCCAAATCCGGCTGATGTCCCGCAAAACCGAGTGCAAGAAATCCCTTATCATCAAAATTTCCAGCTACTGAAAACATATTTCTCATGACTGCACTCAACGCACTACGAACCTGTCCGTTGGTCATCCCTTCAGGAAGACCATATTTCCATGCAGCCAATGCCAATGACTGAAATGCTCCCATACGATAAACTACGGAACGTCCGAAAGCCGGGAACGTCCCTTCCGGAGAAATAAGGCGTTCTATGAAAGTATTGAAGCGCTGCATGCGCTTGATGGCCAGTTTATAACTGATCGGAGTGGGAAAACGGTTCTTATTACACGTTTCCAATATCTCAACATACATGGGATGTATAACGAAAGAATTATAATAATCTAATGAGAATTCCGCCCCGTCCGAGTACCACCCGTCACTAAGATACCACTCGTTTATTTTATTGAGTCCGGTAGTCAGAGCATAACCGTCAGGGCTTTCACCAATAGAAAGCAGGAAGACCTCTACCATATCACGAAACAACAGCCAGTTATTATATGCAGGACGGATAACGCGCACTTTCTTAAAACATTCAACATAACGTCCTTTTGTCGTTGCATCCAATTGCTCCCAAGTCGCCTTAGGAGCACGGATAAAACTTTCCGCAAGATAAGCCGCATCTACCAAAAGCTGCTGGTGCCCTTCCCATAGCAAATAATCCGGACTCTGTGGATCAACGGCATTCTGATAAGCCTTCAAAGCCCACTCACGCAATTGTTTGCGTTGTTTTCCTTCTGCCGTTTCATCATCAGGTAGTTCCAACCAGGGAGAAATACCTGCCATCAGCCGACCGAATGCCTCCATATATGCCACCCGTTTGTCTCTTCCGTCCCATGTAGGACTTAATTCCAGTTGCATATTCTTCTGCAACTCTCCCCTGCTCATATTCTCCAGAATGGGTTGTGCTATTTTATAGCATAATTCAGACCACTGCGCCCTGTCATTTACCGGTTCAATCTTTTTCTTACCGGCAGCATTCACATTCAGCAAACAAAAAGAGACAAGAGCCAATAAAACAATTTTTACTTTTATAATCATCCTCTTCTTAAATGACAGTTTTTTCAATATCAGTTTTACGCTTCAGAGCCTCCAAATAATAATAATCCGCATAATTCAACGGGACATCCACTTCGCTGTTATGGGGAATACTGCCTACACTATGCATCAGGATAAATCTTCCGTTTTCTCCCGGTTTGGCTGTATAGCTCTCTGATGCAAGCGACTCCATTATTTTGTCGGCATACGTCCGGTAAGAAGCCGCATCCGGCAAGTCATAAGTACTCATTTCATATAAGGCGGATGCTATGACAGAAGCCGAAGAAGCATCTCGTGGGGCAGCAGGGACATCGGGTGCATCCATATCCCAGTATGGAACAAGATCCTCCGGCATATTCTTAAGAGTCTTCATAAATTCGAAAGTCTTGATCGCCTGATCAAGATAAGTACGATTCCTTGTCTCTCTATAACATACGGTATATCCATAGATAGCCCATGCTTGTCCTCTAGACCAGACAGACTCATCGGCATAACCTTGTGCAGTCTGCCGGTGACGTACGGTTCCATCCTCAATGCTGTAATCAATAACGTGATAACAACTTCCATCCGGACGGAATTGCTCCTTCAACGTACGGTCTGCATGCATCACCGCCACGTTATAGAAAGTAGAATCACCTGAAAGTTTGGTCGCTTCGAACAGTAATTCAAGATTCATCATGTTATCTATAATTACCGGACATTCCCAACCACGTTCCGACTGCCAACTATTTCCTTTTACATCCCAGCTTTGAATCACTTGAGGTTTCTCCCGAAAACGGGTACAAAGAGATTTTGCCGCCTGAACCATTACCTCCTTGTAACCAGATTTATTAATCAAACGCAACCCATTGCCAAAACTGCAGTTAATGATAAAACCGATATCATGATGCCACGTAAGATTTTGTGCTTCGCTAATAGCTTCGGTATATTTCTGAGCAAGCGGAAGTAAAGCCGTATCACCTGTCAGTTCATACAAATACCACACACTGCCCGGGAAAAAACCACTCCGCCAGTCGGCATATCCGCAATAATAGACACCACCTTTATTGTTGAGTGTCACCGGATTCAGAAATCTGCCGCTACTCTCAATCGTATCAATTTCCAATCCAATTTGAGCGTGTGCGTTTTCAATAGCTTTTTCAACCCATGTTTGTTTTTCGACTGCTCTTTGGGTGCAGGACGTAGCAATAATAAGAGCAACGCATCCTGCAAGAATAGAGTTTTTCAATTTCATGTTATAGACTTTTATTGTGAATGAATAATTTTCTTTCTGAATGAACGAATGTATATATTGTAAAACAGTGAGAACACAAATATAGGTATTTCTTTTACTACTGTTTAGTTATATATTAATGTATGGCAAAATAGCACCATTTATTTTTATCTTATCTGACTAAATTGTCCTCAATAATTGCACCTATTTTCCAAACCATCCAAATCGACTGGAAAAATGTTGATTAATACAGATATAATCTTCATCTTTGCCTGCGACATAATAATTATACAACATCATGAAGAACATTAAAATATACTTTTTTATTTTATGCTTTTGTATGTCAGTAACAGGATATATACCTGCATCTGCACGAACTGAAAAAGTTAAAACGGACATAGACTGGCCTGCTTTTATGCAGAAACAAGATTTAATTTGGGAGACACTGCCCGAATACTGGTATGAATCGGCTTATATGGGCAATGGTATGTTAGGGCTTATGATCTACAAGGAACCGGACCAGAATTATATCCGGTTTGAAACAGGCAACTGCTCTGTGCATGATCACAAATCGGGAGCGGATTTATTTGCCATTCCCCGACTGCTGACCGGACACTTTGCCTTACATCCCGAAGGTAAAATAATAGATGGGACAATGCATCTCGACATCTGGAACGCAGAAACAAATGCGGAAATAACAACTACACGGGGAACCATCCGGCTACATGCTTATGTACATGCCAATGATATGGTGATGCTGGTTCAGACTAGCGCTACCGACGGAGAGAAAGACTTCCGTTGGGAATGGGTACCTGCATCTGCCCAAAGCCCACGTTATCTTTATGCAAAAGGAGAAGGAAAATGGATAAAAGTGCCTGAAAGCTATTCCCTTAACCCGGCACCGGAAGTAAAGCCGGAAATATCCGTTCAAAAATTGCAGGCAGGAGGTGAAACAGCCGTTGCATGGAAAGAAACCCAAACTAAACAAAATGAGCGCACGTACTGGATTACCGTAACACATTCATATCCAGAAGCTACAGCCGAAAAGGATGCCAGCCGGATTTTGGATAAAGCGCTGGCAACAGGAACCGGAAAATTGCAAAAACAACACCGTACCTGGTGGAATCATTACTATCCAGGCAGCTTCCTTACGTTACCGGAAGGTATGAAAGAAAATTTTTACTGGATACAGATGTACAAACTTGCCAGCGCCACACGCGGCGACCGTGCACTGATAGACAATACCGGCCCATGGCTTACCGTCACTCCATGGCCCAATGCGTGGTGGAATCTGAATGTACAACTGACCTACTGGGCACTCAACGCATCCAATCACCTCGATTTGGCAGCCTCTTTGGAGAATGCCATTTACAATAATACAGAAAACCTTAAGAAGAACGTACCGGAAGCCTACCGTAAAGACGCACTGGCAATAGGACGTTCATCAAACCTGATATGCGAATCCGGCGAAATCGGAATCCCCGGAGTGGACAAAGCACCGGAAGTAGGGCTTTTACCTTGGGTATGCCACAGTTTATGGTTGATTTATCGTCATAAGATGGATGACGAATTATTACTTGACAAACTCTTTCCTGTACTTAAACAATCTATCAACTACTACCTGCACTTCACCCATAAAGGAAAAGACGGCAAGATACATCTCCCCCTGACATACTCTCCGGAATATGGCAGTGCGGAAGATTGTAACTTCGACCTGGCACTGTTACGTTGGGGTTGCCGGACATTACTTGACATTACCAGCCGGTTAAAAATAGACGACCCTCTTATTCCCCGTTGGAGAACGACTTTGGAGGAGCTTACACCGTTTCCCACAGACCCGGCAAACGGGCTTATGATAGGACGGGATGTTCCTTATGCTTTCTCGCATCGTCATTATTCACACTTGCTGGCAGCCTATCCCTTGTATCTTATCAATAAAGAGAATCCCGAAGAATCTGAGCTTATAGAAAAATCACTTCTCTACTGGCAAAGCAAAGCCGGAGCACATCAGGGTTATTCATGTACCGGAGCATCATCCATATCATCTGCCTTGGGTAATGGCAACGAAGCACTTGAATACCTGAACAAGTTGTTTACTAAATTCTTGTCTGCCAATACACTTTATCGTGAATCGGGACCAGTCATTGAAACACCATTATCGGCCGCCCAATCCATTCATGATATGTTGCTTCAAAGTTGGGGAGGGAAGTTACGTATCTTCCCCGCCGTCCCCGACAGTTGGAAAGACATTGCCTATAAAGACTTCCGTGCTGAAGGGGCTTTCCTCATTACTGCCAGCCGGAAAAACGGTAAAACCGAGTTTGTCTCTATCAAAAGCCTTGCAGGCGAACCTTGCGTTGTAGTGACTGACCTGTTTTTACCCGTTTTTAAAGGAAAACGCAGATTTGAAACCACAGCTTTATCCGAAACTATGTATAAAATAGATTTACGGAAAGGTGAAGAAGTAATCATTTATTCCAAAGGTAGCCAACCGGATTTCACAATTCGTCCCGTGAATAATAACAGGACGAACTGTTTCGGAAAAAAGAAACAGGGCTGATTCAATCTGCCTGCCTCTTTTCTTTCCGATAATTTTGGGGAGTGCATCCGAATTGGTTTTTAAAGCAACGGCTGAAATATACAGGCGCGTTGAATCCACTACGGTCACTAACTTCTGCAATGGGAAGATCAGGATATTGCTTCAATAAAGTGGCGGCGTGCTTCAAACGGTAATTCAACAAGAAGTTATTAGGTGTCATGCCAGTCAAGGCTTTGAATTTGGTATAAAGCAATGACCGGCCGACACCTACTTCTTTACAAAGAGCCGGAATATCAAACTCTGTATCATCAATATGTTGCTCAATTACCTGTGAAGCCCGTTTCAACAGGTCTTTATCCAAAGGATTAATGCTAGCCAAATCAATCTCGGACATCGGTTTCTTATCAAATTGATGCTGCATCAGCAAACGGCTGCGTATGAGGTTATTGGCGCGTGCCAACAACAACTGCGCATGAAAAGGTTTCGTAATATAATCATCAGCACCACGGCTGAGTCCCTCAATGTTCTGTTCAGTAGAATTGAGTGCAGTCAGCAATATCACAGGTATGTGACACAAATCTATATTATTTTTGATTTGCAGGCACATTTCTGTCCCGGTCATTTCGGGCATCATAACGTCACTGATTACTAAATCGGGGGAACTCTCATAAATCCGGCTTAAACCCTCTTTGCCATCATGAGCACAGATTATCTTATAGAAAGGCTCGAAAAGTTCCTTCAAAATTTGAAGCAATTCATCATTGTCTTCCACAAGAAGCACCGTATGAGCCTTGTTTTCCGCATCCTTAGCCTCAACTAATTCTACAGACAGATTCTCATCATCCGCAAATACCGGCATTGAATTGGGAATAACATCGCTTTCAGAGTCCTGAGTATAAAATTGCACATTCTTGTCATTCAGGAATACATCCTTCCGACGAGGCAGTCGCACTGTAAACGTACTCCCCTCACCAACAATACTTTTCACAGTTATCTCTCCGTGATGTTTTTCCACAATGGTTCTGGTTAATGCCAATCCGATACCGGTTCCGCTAAACAAGCTTCCTTTCTTTTCCTGATTGTTACCCTGAAAGAATCGTGCGAATATTTTATCTTTATCTTGTTCGGAAATACCGATACCCGTATCAGTTATATTAATTCTTATATCACTGTTCGTTATTTCTCCCGACAAAATTATACTTCCCCTGTCGGAAGTATATTTGAAAGCATTGGACAATAGGTTGAAGAATACTTTCTCCATCAATTGCGGCTCAAACCAACATAGGACAGGAAATTCCTGTAACCTAAATTCATAATTTATATTCCTTTGTTGCGCATAATCGACAAAAGAAAGATAGATTTCCTTCAGAAATACAATTATATCCTGTTGTTTTATTTGTATCGTTCCATAGTTCTGTTCCAATTTTCTGAATTCAAGTAACTCGGAAATCAGCTTATTCATTTGTTGTGCATTCTTCCTTATCTTTGTTATCTGATTATAGATGGAAGGATTCAATGAATACTTCTGCAATAGCACATCAATATGGCTGATAATCAGAGTAAGGGGAGTTCGGAACTCATGGCTTACATTCGTAAAGAAAACCAACTTTTCCTGATTAAGCTGCTTTATCTGTTGTTTCTCGAAACGTTCCTTTTCCAGTGAAAGGGCCAATGTGCGTTTTGCTATCTTACTGTATACATAATAAAAAATGCATGCTACGAAAGCCGTTACATAGATTATCCATGCCCACCATGTATTATACCACGGAGAGGCAATAACAAGCTGCATCGTTATTTCTTTCAAACTTAGACCGCTTTTTTCATTTATTGAAGCTACATGCAACGTATACTTTCCCGGATCCAGATTAGTATAGTACAATTCCGTCTGTTTGGTCTTAATCCAATTTTTATCCAGACCTTCAAGCTTATATTGAAACCATTTCTCCGAAAGTTGTTGCCCGTAATCAGACAAAGCAAAATGAATAATCAAGTTATTCTGATCATGATTCAATTCAAGTTTGCGAGTATATGGAAGTGACTGGGACAATATGCCCGTATCATCTCCCGGAACAATCGCCTTATTATCAACCCAGAGTTTTGAAAAGTAAAAATTAGAATGTTCATTGGCAGTATCGGTTTTGTTAAACTCGTTTTCTGAGAATACGGTCACTCCTTTTGTATCTCCAATATAAATACTTCCATCTCCGGATACCAAAATTCCACATCCGTTAATAATATGAGTCGAGGGGAAGTTACTCATCAAATCAATCGTTGTGAAAGTGCCCTCGGAAGGAACAAAGCAGGTGACTCCCTTATCACCGGTTATCAAAATCTTCCCATCTTGAGTCCGGCAGAGATTATAGCAGAAATCACCCGGCAACTGATTGTTTCGAGAGGTATAATGAGCCATGTTACGCGTCTGCCGGTCATAAAAGAAGAGCCCCATTCCCAACGTACCGATATAGACACCATTGGCAGTGGCAAGCACACGAGTAGGAGTTGCTTTACTATCTCCTTCTGCCAGTGGAACATAGACTATAGACTCGGGATGTTCTACATGAGTACACAAAACGTTTTTCCACCCCACCATATACAAATTACCTTCCGCATCAATATCAAAATGCTCATAAAATGCAAAAGGAATGTTGATCTTGTGGAACTTCTGCGTTTGAGTATCCAACCGGAAAAAGCCATTATGGGCAGATATATATACTTGGTCTTTCCACATCTTTACATGAAAAACAATTTCATCGGGCCTATCGGAAGAATGCGTTTCTTCTTTCCAATAATTATAGAAACGACCCGTATTCAAGTCATAACGTGACAATCCGCCCAAATAGGTTCCTATATACAGGCAGTCCTTCTTCTCATCATAACAAATACTTTTCACATTATTATGAGGAATAGAATTTTTTCCACCGGCCGTAAACTGCTGAAGGGTATTCCATTTCTTATCAACACAAGTGATGCCGCCACCATCTGTACTGAGCCATAAATGCTCATTTTTGTCAAGAACAATTTCTCCGATATAAGAGTAATATGAGTTTATGTTTTTCCCATAGTCATAATGTACAAAAGTATCATGTTGGGGACTGAAATAGTTAATTCCTCCATAGTAACTACCCACCCAGATAGTTCCGGCAACATCTTTATATAATGCAAAGATAGAAGGATGATTCAACCCGCCCACATATTGAGGAATTTGAATGAGAGAATACTGTTTGCTGCCAATGTTGTACCGATGAAGTCCGTCAAACGTACCAAACCATATATTGCCTTCGTTGTCTTCTACAAAATCACGAATCTGTTCGCTACTGATACCTTCCGAAGTTCCCGGCAAATAAGGAATTTTCGACAATTGTTGTTTGTCGTTCATCCGATATAATCCATGCATACGGGTACCAATCCATAGCTCTTTTTGAGAACTTTCGAATATGCGATAAATCTCCACCCCTTCCAATAATTGCTTTTGCCGGTATGTACGGCGATCAATCAGATAAACTCCGTTATATGTTCCGATACCAATCTGACCGTCCATCATGGTCAGGCAACAAATACGTGAAGTGATATTCGTTTTTAATACAAAAGTTGTTTCTTCATTTGCTTTCAGGCAAAATAAAGAATCGTGTTTCATATACCACACTTGTCCTTCGGAAGAAGTAAGCGCAGTGATAATGCCCTCGTTCGTAAGCCGGACGAATTTCTCCGTCTGTATGTCATATTTGATTAAATTCTTGTCAATCAAAAAATATAGATTATCCAAACTATCGCCAACGATAAACGACACCTCGTTTCCCAACCAGACAGATGGTTCTTCGCCCACAGATGCTATCCAGCCTTTGAATACTCTTATACGATTTCCATCATATTGACTTATTCCTTCCCTTGTCCCGAACCACATTCTGCCCAATCTATCCTGATAAATAGCCATCACAGAGGGCTGTGCAAGACCTTCCGACAAACCAATATGTTTGAAATATTCAGCATATAATGGCAAAACAAAGAAAAAAGAAATAAACAATAGTAATAAATGACGTGACTTCATATTATTTTTCATTTGGTGTTGTTCTGTTAATTACAGATTAATCGCTTAAATATACTAATTATCTGCAATATTCGCAAAAACACTAGACATAAACAATATTTTTATAGGCGAATCAGTCTACAATTCTGCCTTTACGATTCCAATAAAGGCTTTCTTCATTTATATCGGATATACTAATAAAGGTTGCAAATTTCATGGAAATTCACAACCTTTATTCTAAACTTCATAAGTATCAGAAACATTCTACTTTCAGCACATAAACAGGTACAATTATCAATACCAACGTAAAGAACTTAATCCCAATTTTAAAGAAACATCCGGATTACGTTTATAATGATCTAATACCTCTTTAAGTTCCTTATCTATTTCGTACAATTCATCGACTACATACAAAGTCCCCGACGGATTGTAAGCTTTATTGTAATCCGAACGTTTCTTGTCCGGTTCATATTCTGTACCTACAAATTCAAGGTGGGTATATTTCCTGGAATCCAGCAGGAACGGTTTCCAAAAAACTACACTATTCCGGATAGAAGCTCCCCAATGTACATCCTTTGTATAAAAAGCAGCAGCCGCTTCGTAACCTTCACACATCGCTGTCAGATGACAAAGACGGGCGAAAAACAATAAATCATAAGCATGATAAGCAAAAGCGTCACGACCGAGCAGATCCGTAGTCGTCCCGTTAGGAAACAGATTACCCTTCACCCAATTATCATACGAGGAACGGAATTTATCCACTATCGCATCATCTTCCAATACCGTGCCAAACAGATAGAACTGATACAACAGACAAGTCCCCCAATTATTGACTCTCAAGTCATTATCCTTAATAAAAACTTCCGCCCTCTTTCGTATCCAAGTATCAATCAGTACCCGATCAGACTGATCGATCACTTTACGAATCAATGAATAGCCTTCGACGGCACTATTATATGATTCTTCATGAATATTTCTTTTCGACAAAGCAACATTGATTTCAGACCATGCTTTCAGATATTCAACTGCTTTATTCAAATACGTCTTATCCTGAGTAAAAGCATACGCCAGGCATAACTGATAAATGGATTTCATCTCATTGCTGATATCTACATTATTCGGGTTTTCATCTATAGACTTAACCGGAGTTGCCTTCCGGTCGCTCTCCACTATTTTTTTGCTCGGATTTTCTATCTGTTTGACATACCAGTTCATTGGAAAAGTAGTATTATCGGCCTTCTCCAATGCTGTTTTCACTTTATCATAACTTTCACGTGCAAGCACAGCATTCGGAAACATTTTATCCACATCCGAATTTTGAGCCTTCACGCAAGATATTCCCCATAATAACATACATAATATAAACCATTTATCTTTCATTTTTTTGTTCTCCTCCCGTTATTATAAAATTTCAATATCATCTATGTAACATTTGTACTTATTTTCTTCAGCCAAAGTGACTCCTGAACCATATGTAGGCAGAATAACTATGCCTGCTATACCATTCTTCAATTGTGTAGCGGCAGCACTGTATTCACTTTTACTGAAAGTAAATGTATACTTCTTCCATATTCCTTCTTCTTTAAACTCAACCGACGAATTGGTTAACAAAACCCCTTCTTCCTGCTCGTAATCATTCACCGAATTAAATCTTCCTATCAGTTTAACTCCCAACTGCTGGAAAACAGCTTTGGAAGTACCTTTCCAGGTTTCCTTCCCTATCACATTGACAGGTTGGTAAACCCGAAAACGGATTCCTTTTAGTTCATCCATATGTACCGTTTCGGAAAAACGGAATTTTAAACCGTAGTTCCGGGCTTCCATTGAAGTGTACTCCAACACTTTGGAAGACATATTTTCTTCACCTTTCACCGGATTATCTATCACCACGTGAGAATATGCCCAACGTGGGTAATAATCATCCATTTTACTATTACCCGAATTACCATATCGAAAGAAATAGGGAGTTGTATCGTATGTCTCAAAGTCAGCAAACAAAGTTCCTTTATCGGGAAGCGGCTCTTCTTTATCATCCTTTCCTTCGGTAGAACCAACCGCAGGATTATCGCTCGAACATGCTATAACAAGTCCCCATAATGCGATAAAAAAAACATTATATCTACATTTCATCATTCACTTTAGATTTTAGTTAATGCCGGAAATTCATGTTTTAAATATAATGAGGGTGCCTTTCCCTTGAAGTGACACCCTCATCATCCTATGTCCGTTATCTCATTCCGACTCTACCAACCCGTGTTCTGTACCAGTTTATGGTTTTTGAAAAGTTCGGTGTTCGCAATCGGATAGAAATACATTTTATCCTGAATATTGTAAGTAGCATGCAGAGCTTTCGTATATTGAAGAGTACCGTCAGTTTGCTTGACTACTTTCACTTTATAAATATTCTGCATATCATCTAATTCTTTCCATCGACGAAGATCCCAGAAACGCTGTCCTTCGAATGCAAATTCCACACGACGTTCATTTTTCAGCCTCTTCAAGAAAGCGTCTTTACTCATGTCAGCAGGATAAGCCGGCATCTTCACATCTCCACGATTACGTACCTGATTGACTGCATCACGTGCACTCAGATTATAAGAGCCTGCATAGTCGGGATCACCATAAGCATTTACCATCGCTTCTGCATAGTTCAACAGGATTTCCGCATAGCGGAATAAAATCCAGTTATGCTGCTGGCTCGTGGTAGTCTCACCCGGTTCAAAAGTGACACTGTTGTTCACATATTTTCTCAAGTAATATCCGGTAGTTGTGGCATTTTTAATGGGCAGACCGTTCTTGCCACCTTCAAAGACCTCTACAGGAGTCGTTTTGGGCCATTCCATACCATTATATACAACAGTCATTCCCAAACGCGGATCACGGTTCGCATACGGGTTTTCAACCATTTCCGCATTACTCCAGTCAAAAGCCGTACCATCCGTCATTTCATAGGCACTTACCAGATTTTCTGTCGGACAAGTGGTAGTAGAACCATTGGTAACACCCATCGGAAAGTTGGCAGATTCAAAACTTGTACTTGCTCCCGTAGGACGGCACATGATAACTTCTTTACTTTGGTTATTGGTAGCACCGTATAAATTGGAATATTTCGCATCCAGGCTATATCCCAAAGTAGTTGACTCATTAATAAGATCATATGCTGCCTGAGCGGCATTCTTCCATTTCTGCGTATCATCGGCAGAATACAAAGGGCTGGCAAGATACAAGGATGCACGAGACTTCAATGCAAGAGCCATGCCTTTAGTGGCACGTTGCAAGTTACCTTCTCCACCAGGCATATTATTATAATTAGCAGGCAATTTGTTATTAGCCAAATCAGTACATTCACTGATGACGAAGTTCAGGATAGTAGCTGCATCCGAAGGTTCTGCTTCGTTGGCTTCTTCCTGTGTCAGTGTATTGGTTATCAGAGGTATATTCTGATAACGTTTCACCAGTTCAAAGTAATAGAATGCACGCAGGAAACGAACTTCATGCTCGTAATTCAGGTAACTTTTATAATCATCGGCAAAACCATCGGAATATTTCCATTCGTCGAATGTCAGTCCGACACAGTTTTCGAGATAAAAATTAGCATCATGGATAGCGTTGTAGTAAGTACCGAATACGTCATTGACCGTATAATTGGCTGACCACGTACCATTGACAAACCGTTGGATAGCAGATGATTCGTAAACATGGATAGCATCATCCGTAGCTGCGTCTTGCATAGCTCCTGATGTATTGCAGAAGTCATGCGGCAAATAACTATATACCTGTGTAGCCAGTTGTTTCACACGGTCCATGTTATCCAGAATTTGTTGCTTTGAATAGTAATCTGTTTCGCCGCAATCCATAAAATCACAAGCTGTGTACAGAGGAGCGGATGCAACCGCAAGCAACAAGGCAATATGTTTGATTTTAAAATACTTCATGTTCATTTTACTTTTTAGAATGATAAGTTAACACCAAAAGTATACTGAGTCATGGTCGGATGATTTGTTCCGATATTTTCAGGATCTAATACTTTAATCTTATCTACACAGAAAAGATCGTGACCGCGTGCAAAGACTTTGGCACTTTTGATGAATTTACTCTTTCTCATCATTTCCTGTGAAAAATTGTAATAAAGTTCCAGTGTGCGCAATTTCATATAAGACGCATCAGCCACCCACAAGGAGTTAGTCGTATAGTTATTGGCAGAACCTTCTGAAGTCAGACGAGGATATTTAGCATTCGGAGTATCCGGAGTCCAACGGTTGTTATAATATTCGGTGGAGATAGTGCTGTTACTAATCAAAGGCCAATATACGCTTGAAGTGTTCAGAAGACGGCTCTGATTTCCCGTTCCCTGGAACAAGGCATAGATACCGAAACCTTTATATTCCAGATTCAAGTCGAATGAATAATAGATTTCCGGCATAGCACTGTATCCTAAAGCTACCTGATCATAAGCGTCGATAACTCCATCATTGTTCTGGTCTTTATACTTTAAATCACCCGGACGAACATCTGAAAGGTTCTGTTTGACACCGCGGTTGTCAATCTCTTCCTGACTCTGATAAATACCTTCCACTTCATAACCGAAGAATTGTCCCAAACGCTTGCCTGTACGCTTCAAGTAATCATGAGGACGGTATTCTTCGTTCTGGTTAATAATCTTGTTACGGTTAAAAGTCAGCATACCGCCAATCTGATAATTAAAATCACCAATTTTATCTGCCCAGCGTATGCTTGTTTCTACTCCATAGCTATTTACAACACCATTATTGATTTTGGGAGCTGTCAAGCCAAATATAGAGGATACAGTATTATCTCCACTAACAAGAATATCCGTACGATGATCGTAAAAACCGTCGATGGTGACAGACAGTTTGTTGAAAGCCATGAAATCAAATCCTACATTCAATTTGTGGGACTTCTCGTAAGTCATATCGGTGATACCCAGTTGAGTGATTTTCAGACCACTAATACTCGCCGGATTTTTTCCGAAATAATAACTACCTCCTGTTCCGTACACATCAAGATAAAGATCAGTACCATAATCAGCACGTCCGGCGATACCGTAAGAAGCACGAAGTTTCAACAGGTTCAACCAATCATTTTTCAAAGCAGTTTCTTCTGACATAATCCATGCGGCACCCACTGAGGGGAAGATTCCCCATCTATGTCCCGGTTCCAGAATACTGGCGGCAGAACCGGATAAAGACGCATCCAGCACGTAACGGTGATCATACACATAGTGGGCCTGTGCCACTACATCCATAAATGCTTTCGAGTTATTCTGTCCCTTGGCATTCGTTTTATCCATATTGTATTGCAGGGTTGCGACCAGACTATGCTTATTCCAGTCCTTGGCATAGTTAGCATAAGCACCGAAGTTGAAATGATTGACTGAAGACCCGACACTCTTACTGAATGAAAGAGAACCTTCATTACGTATAGTGTTATAGGCAGTTTCTCCGGTTTCCCAATTCATCGTTGCCTGTTCATACCCGAAATTCATGGTATTGTTGTCCCAATAAGAAGCACTATTGTCCAAACCTACCTGAAAACCTGCCGACAATCCTTTCACAAGGGCACTTAAATCCTGATTCAGTTTCATATCAGCATACATATTACGGGTTTGAGAACGTGCATAGCCTCTACCGGAAATACTTGCAATCGGATTATTGGAATATACGGTTGTACCACCCCATACATTGTGAGACGTTTTTATAGGAAATGCTCCAGAGGGAACCTGATACAATGAACTAAAGATGTTTGATGTCGTTTCTCCCGGACGGTTATGTTCGGAAAAATTCCCAAACAGGTTCAGTTGTACAGTAGTCGTAGGACTGACAGTGATATCCAAATTGGTACGAATATTCAGTTTTGAGTATTTGAATTGGGTGGAGTAACCGTCATTATCACTTGTTGGTTTCAATATACCATTGTCATTCAGATAATTCAACTGGGTAAAATAACGTACAAATTCTCCACCACCTCTTGCAGAGAAAGTTACATTATTTCCGTAGCTATGGTCGCGTAATGCTTCGTCCCACCAGTCTACATTCGGATACACATCCGGATTACTCTGAGTTCTGAAAGCTTCCAACTCTTTAGCCGAATAACGTGCCGATAATCCGTCATTGGTCAACCCTTCATTCAAAGCTTTAGCATAAGTGTATCCGTCGACAAATTCCGGCAGACGTTGTGGTGTAGCCATATTAAACTGGTAAGAGAAATTAATCTCCGGTTTGCCCGTCTTTCCACGTTTTGTTTTCACCAAAATAACACCGTTAGCTCCCTTCATTCCGTAGAGAGCCGTAGAAGCTGCATCTTTAAGAACAGTGACAGACTCTATTTCATCAGCACTTATTTGATCGAGTGAACGTTCAAAACCATCTACCAATACCAATGGTGTAGTAGAACTGCTGGTTCCATATCCGCGTACTCTCAATGTTGCAGCGTCATCCCAGGCATTACCGGAATTTTGCAGCACTTGCAATCCGGGAATCAAGCCATAAAGCATATTAGAGTTGTTGATACTCTTCTTATGCGAAAGTTCTTCCTCACTTGCTACCGCAGTTGCCGTAGTCGATTCTTTCAGATTGAAAGAAATGCCGCGTCCATACTCTATAGCCACTTTACTTTTGCGTGCAAACAAGCTGTCCTGTTCCTGGGCTACAATAGTTACCGGCGAACACAACATACACGCTACTAATAACTTGATACTTTTTCTCATGAGTATATTGTTATTTCTATTTTCTGTTAATATCATTAATTAATTATTCCCAACCCGGATTCTGAACGAGGCCATATCCTTTATTAACCTCTTTAGAAGGGAACGCACTCAGACACCATCTAGGTTCAAAACCACCATTCCACCATACGCGGGTGTATTTTGTCAGTTCAAACGGTACAAGCTTATATTCGCCTGTATCTTTATGTTTGTACACGTGCAAACCATGTAGCTTCCTTTCAAAGACATCGTAAAGTTTCCAGCGAATTAAGTCAAAGAAGCGAACTTCCTCATACCCAAATTCACACGCACGTTCACGTAAGAGAGCTTCGCGGAATTCAGTCTGTCCCAATCCTTTTTTAAGCCCTGGCAAATTCACGCGGGCACGTACTTTATCAACAGCATCATATGCCTGTGTATTCGGAGCACCGTAATATTCATTCAATGCTTCTGCATAACTAAGGTAAACTTCCGGCAATCGTAAAAATGGCCATTGAATAGGACGATTCTGCCAGGATGAGTTACGGTCTAATCCCCATTTACGACATGCCAACCCTGTTGCCAAGCTCAACTCATGCATTTGTCCGGCTTTCCAGTCTTGTCCTTGCGGATAATTTTCTCCATCAGGCTCTGTCAAGCCGGCTTTACGCCCGTTGAAATCATCACCATCAAGAATAAATGTTTCATACAGACGCGGGTCACGATTCAAAAAAGGATTCTTTGCATGATCCGGATTATTCCAGTCAAAATCTGTACCGTCCGACATCTGGAACATATCAAAATATTCTTTTGTAGGACAATAGCCGCCCCAACGGATAGAATTACTCATTACAGAGTTTTTGGACGGACTCAATATACCTCTTCTGACAGAAATCAATGTTTCCGTAGTTCCACGATCAAAATATCCGCTAGTAAACGCCTGACGTTCAGTTGATGTACCATTATCTCCGGATTCAACCAATTTATAATACCCGTTGGAATTAAGAGCCGTGAAAAACTCTTCGCAGGCATCAATGGCAAGTTTCCAACGTTCTTTATCATAATTACCGAACCAAGTCATTAATTGTTCGGAAGCTTCTCCGTTATAATAAGGTTCTGTGTTATTGAATAACGGACTGGCTACAAATAAAAGTACTCGTGCTTTCAACGCCATAGCACCGGCTTTACACATTCGCCCGTCCCAATTATCCAAATCCGCATCCGAAACCCGCCAAGGAAAGTCCGGACAGTTGATAGCTTCATTTAATAATCCTACAATGAAATCTACTGTTGCCTGCAATGTAGAACGTCCCGGAAGATTGGTATCTTCAGGATCGATAGCATGATCCACGATTGGCAAACCACCATAGTGACGTAACATATGAGAATAGTAGACAGCCACAATCATCTTAGCTTCAGCTTTCAGACGTGATTTCTCCACAGCATCCATATCCGGCACACGATCTACATTTTCGTAAAATAGCCAGGCATGACGAATAGCTCCCCACATCCCGCTTTCATTATTATTGAAACGGATTTTTGTCGCCATATATGTACTTCTGGGCGTATCTTCTATAGAAGCGTTATAGTTACCACTGTAATATACCTTCATTACACCTGAATAGCCTACATTATCGTAGTTCAAGTCTGTTAAACCTTCCAATGTTCCGAGCCACATTTGTGTCCAGTAACCGGAAGTTTCTATTCCATAAGGAAGTGACTGATAACTCTTCCACAAGATACGGCGCGCATATTCTGCCGAAGAGAATATGGTATCAATGGTAACATCTGAACTTGGCGGCTTCTGCAGAAATTTGTCACCGAATGCCAAATCCTCACAAGAAACAGTTGTAAACAGAGATCCCATCAAAAGGATAGCATATAATAGTTTTCTTAATGATCTCATGATTTTTATTAATTAATTGATTAGAAACCGACTTTCAATCCCACATTCACCACTTTAATCAATGGATAAGCTGTTCCACTCGGATCACTTTCAGGATCAGACACCTTGAAACTGTCGAAAGTTAACAGGTTATATCCGGACATGAAGATGCGAAGCGAACCGATATGTGCTTTCTTCAATAAAGAACTCGGGAATGAATATCCTACTTCAATATTCTTCAAACGAACATAAGAGGCATCTCTCAACCAAAGGTCAGAATCCTGATAGTTGTGAGATTTACTCTTGAATGAAAGTGACGGCGCTTTAGCCGAATTGCCTTTTTCCGGAGTCCAGGCATCTTCAATCATATACTTCATAACAGCTGAGTTATTACTTTCTCCGAAAGGAACACGGTACATAGAACTCAACAAGCGTGAAGTCTTGAAAGCCCCGGCCCACGTCATGCTAAAATCAAATCCTTTCCATGAGAAACCCATATTCATACCTGCTGTATACAAAGGATATTTTGGATAGCCGATGTCACGAACATCTTTTTCATCAATTTGTCCGTCACCGTTCAAATCCTTGTATTTCACGTCACCCGCAAGAGGAATATAACCCGAACCCTGGTTGGCAATACCGTCTTCTTTACCTTTTAAGTTTTCATAGTTGGCCGCTTCTTCTGCTGTAAAATATCCGTCAAACACATAACCGAACTGTTGGCCTACCGGCTTACCTTCTGTTTGCATCCATTCATAAGGATAATGGATTTCATCAATGAATACGATTTTATTTTTAGCATATGAAAGGTTGGCTCCAATATAATAACGTACTTCGTTAATACGATCATCCCATTTCACATTAATTTCGTAACCTTTATTATCTACTTTACCGATATTGGCAATTGGAAGGCTGACAGCCAGATATCCGGGAGATACCGTACGAGACTTGAGGATATTTTTACGGTGTTCGATAAAGTAATCGAAGTTAACACTCAAATGATCTTTAAAGAATTTAGCATCAATACCATAGTTTTGCTTCTCTGATGTTTCCCATGTTACCTTCGGGTTACCTTTCTTAGATTCCGTAGCACCCGCAATAAGAGTTGACGTATTGGTTCCGAAACTATAATTTCCCGAACTAATCAAATATTTATCAGGTAAATACAAGAAACGAGAATAATCACTTACACGGTCATTACCCACAATACCGTAAGAACCACGGAATTTTAAATAAGTAACAAATTTCTTAACCGGCCGGAAGAAATTTTCTTCAGATACAATCCAACCGATAGAGCCGGCAGGGAATAAACCGAAACGTTGTCCTTCTGCAAAGTTCTCGGAACCATTGTAACCAACACTTGCATCCAGCAAATATCTGGTCTTGTAATCATAAGTGGCACGACCTACCAAACCAACGTAACTTCTCGGAATGCCAATGAATTCACTGGGACTGTTTCCTTCAAAAGGATAATAAGTCATGGATTGATTATACATAGCCAATGCTGAAACATGATGGTTACCAAAATCACGTTTGTAGTTAACGGCAGCTTCCAAATACCAGTTTCTTGACTGACCTGTACTTTCAGTATATCCAAGTTTTTGATAGTCCTGTGTCTTCTTATAAATTAATTCACCATCAGTATTGTAAATGGCTTCATATTTATTGGCACGTCCTTCACGACGTTTGGTGATAGTAACTCCACTGTTATAAGCACCTTTTACATGAGCTTGTAAACCCTTAGTCAGGAAGTCGAGCTTTTGTTCTAATTTGAAATCAAAATTCAAGGTATTCTGTGTACGATTGTTGTATCCCTTACCATAATATACATTCAAACCATCTGCATAATTACCCACCGAGAAAAGGTCCTGATCGGAAACAATCCATTTTCCATCTACAACTCCGGCACCTGCAAACGGAACAGCCGTATAAATATCACGGAACAAATACTTAAGGTCTGTATACGTACCATTATTATAATTAGGCTCCTGTTTATCATTCAAATAACCACCTAAGTTAACTTGCATAGAGGTTGTTTTTGTCACATCAACATCCATATTAATACGATAATTATAACGGTTGTATTTAAAACCTTTATCATTATCATTTTCTTCGAAAGTATTGAATAAGCCGTTCTGAGTAAATACACCCAACGAAGCAAAATATTTCACTCTTTCGGAACCTCCCGATATATTAAAATTATGTTGTGTCTGTAAAGCTGAATTCTTTATCAACATATCTGTCCAGCTAGTACTCGGATATACTAACGGATCACTATTTGTACGGAACTTCTCTACAATATCCGAAGAGAATGCCAGTTGGTCCTCAGATACACCATCATGAAGTTGAGCGTTATTGTAAGCAGTAGCATATTCATAGCTGTTTGCAAATTCAGGTACACGCGACGGCATTTGCCACGCAAAAGTAGTAGAGAAATTGACTTTCGCTTTTCCTTGTGTACCGCGTTTGGTGGTAACCAGAATAACACCATTAGCACCACGCACACCAAATACAGCTGTAGCAGAAGCATCTTTCAAAACAGTAATACTTTCTACTTCATTCGGATCTAACTGGAAAAAGGAACGTTCCACACCGTCAACCAACATCAAAGGCTGTGATAAGTCGGCGCTTAATGAACCAACACCGCGTACATACAATGTAGCATCGTCAGCACCCGGCTGACCACTGGATTGTACACTGGCAAGACCAGTAACTTTACCTGTCAATGCATTAGCCATACTTGCAACCGGAGATTTCAGCAATTCTTCATTATTAATAGAAGAAAGAGCACCGGTAACAGTTACTTTTTTTTGTGAACCATATGCAATAACCTGCACTTCCTGAAGTTCCTGAACATTCTCATTTAAATGGATTTTCAGGTTTCTTTCTCCTTTATAATGGATTTCTTTATTTTCATATCCAATATAAGAAACCATAATAGTAGCTCCTACTGGAACTTTCAGCTTGAAATTACCATCTACATCAGTAATTACCCCCGCACTCATACCTTTTACTATAACAGTTGCTCCAATCACCGGACCTAAATTATCAGTAACGATACCAGAGACCTCAATTACCTTTTTTTGCTGTGCTACATTTTGGCTCATCGGAAAGAAAATAGTTTCCGTTGAAAAAGCCGCTTGCCCTACAGACAATGTGGCTACCAATAGCCATATTCTACAAGGTATTTTCATAGAACTGACTCGTCTTTTCATACGCTTTTAATTTTTTAGTAGTTAATAAATGAATAAAGGTTAATAACAGAATACGTGTCATGTCAAATACTTAATAGATTCTTACTACTGATGGTAAGCGAATTGTTGAATGTCTTTTCATACGTAATAGATTTTATTGTTGTTTAACTTTCCGCTTCAAAGAACGCGTTTTATTTTAAATAACATCTGTTAGAATTTTCCTTTATAACAGCACAAATTGTATGCGGAAGATTCATATTGTATATGGACAATTTATATCAGCCCTGTAACTTTCATTATAAATAACTGATTATAAGGATAAATATATGCAAAGACAAGGAAGATGTGGTGTTTACTAAAATACAAATACGCCTATTACTGATATAAATGTGTCATCCTTACCTTTTTTTACAAGGTAGTTATAAAAAAATGAGGCTGTTTCAAAATGCATTTGAAACAGCCTGCTCATTATATATTTTCAAGACTCTACAATCCCAATTCTGCTGAAATCTCAAGCATCCGTTGAATCGGCTTCACAGCCTTCTCTGCCACTTCAGGATCTACCGTAATCTCCGGTGACTCATTCTTCAGACACTCATACAGCTTCTCCAGCGTATTCAACCGCATAAAGCTACATTCATTGCATCCGCATGTACTATCGTTCGGTGGGGCAGGGATAAACGTTGTCTGCGGACACTTCTTCTGCATCTCATGTAAGATACCCGATTCAGTAGCTACGATATACGTATTTTCAGGATGGTTCACGGCATACTTCAACAGAGCAGCCGTAGAGCCTACTACGTCAGCCAGTTTCAATACCGTGCTCTTACATTCGGGATGAGCCAACACCAATGCTTCGGGATGTTGCGCTTTCAGTTCTACAATCTTTTCAACCGAGAACTGTTCATGCACATGGCAGGCTCCGTCCCAAAGAAGCATATTCCTGTTCGTAACTGAGTTGATATAATTACCCAGATTCCTGTCCGGGCCAAAGATTATTTTCTCATCTTTGGGAAAGCTTTCCACGATCTGCTTCGCATTGGTGGAAGTCACCACCACATCTGTCACTGCTTTCACCGCAGCCGTCGTATTGACATACGAAATAACAGTGTGCCCCGGATGCTCTTTGACAAACTGCGCAAACTTGTCCGCCGGACAACTGTCCGCCAATGAACAGCCTGCCGCCATATCGGGAACCAGTACTTTCTTTCCCGGACAGAGTACCTTAGCCGTCTCACCCATAAAATGAACGCCGCACATCACAATAATGTCCGCTTCCGTTTTCGCCGCCCATTGAGCCAATGCCAGACTGTCGCCAACGAAATCGGCGATGTCTTGTATTTCACCCTTCTGGTAGTAGTGACCCAGAATGATTGCATTCTTTTCTTTCTTCAGCTCGTTTATAGCTTTTATTAGTTCATTCATTATAATATTCTTTTTCCTTCTTTTAAAAAAAATCCTTTGTTAGTGATGATAGCCTGTTAATAATGTTAGCAAATAAATACGATTTTTCTTGCCGGATAAGTTATTAGTCCATGTTTCTGCTTTATGAGTCGGTTATGAACTGATATAAAGAAGAAATATCCTATCCTACTCGCTTCATTATCAATGAAAGCACCATCAAATGGGAGTTTGCTATTAACTCCCTGTTGATAAAGTGCAAAGTTAAAAACTTTATGGATATAAACAGTCAGATAAGTGCTGAAAAATATGTTGATGTCTGTGTAGAAAGTTTTGGGTTAGTTTTTTGGAATGTTCATAACGAAGCCCTCTTATACCTTCTTTTGAATAATACAAGAATTATTTTTCAAAATCTTTGCCGATAGTTTTGACAGGTTTTAAACCGTTATCAACACCTCTGTTAACAGAAAAGAACTACCTTTGCACACATGAACATAATAAAAGAAAAGACGTATGCGTAAACTGAAAATAACAGAGCTGAACCGTATCAGTGTCGAAGAGTTCAAACAGGTTGAAAAACTGCCCCTGGTGGTAGTGTTGGACGATATTCGTAGTTTGCACAATATCGGTTCTGTGTTCCGTACATCGGATGCATTCCGCATTGAATGTATCTATCTGTGTGGCATTACGGCTACCCCGCCACACCCCGAAATGCATAAGACTGCTCTAGGTGCTGAGTTCACTGTCGACTGGAAGTATGTTAATAACGCTGTTGATGCTGTTGATAACCTCAAAAATGAAGGATATATCGTGTATTCCGTAGAACAGGCGGAAGGAAGTATCATGTTAGATGAACTGGAACTGGATAAGACTAAAAAGTACGCTATCGTAATGGGAAATGAGGTTAAAGGGGTGCAGCAAGAGGTTATCAACCATTCGGATGGCTGTATAGAGATTCCCCAATACGGAACAAAACACTCTTTGAATGTCTCCGTAACTACCGGTATTGTGATTTGGGATTTGTTTAAAAAGCTACATTAATAGGCATACAGGATTGGTTAATAAGTTGTTTATAACGAGTTAATAGCTTAGTTAATTTGCTAATAATCAATAGTTATGTATTGTTTATAACTATACAAGTTCATATAGATTCAATAGTTGTTGAGCAGTTATTATTATAGTTGTTAATAGCCCGTTTCTAGGCTGTTAATACTTGAGTTCTCAACTATTAATACTTATCATGTAGGCTATTACTACTTGACAACTCAAGCATTAACTTCTGAGAAAGCAGAAATTAATACCTTGCGAGAAGCCTGTTAACGCTTGAAGTGATAACCAGTATGGTTTGAGTAGTTGATAAATTGGTTTGTAGTGCTGATAAACTTATAAATCCTTGTCTATTTTAGATTTGTCCATTCTCCACTAGCAGTACTACACGTTCCGTTAGTTTATCTTCGCCTTCCGGGTCATATTCTTTTTTCAGACTGGCACCGAACAGCGCAGCGAATGTCTGGTAGAATCCGGCTTTAAAAGGTCCCATAAATGCTTTTACCAGTTCATAACTGGTAGAATTACTTTGACGGTCTATTAATTTAATCAACAGTTTTCCCTGTGTAAAAGAGAGTTTTTTCATTCGGGGAGTATATTGTTCTTTCAGACCTTTTTCCACCCGTTTGATATGTTTCTGACGAGCCTTCTCATTGGGTAAAGTTTGTAGATATTCGTAAGTTTCAATAATAGCCTGGTTAATTTCTTTTGATATGGGATATACCTTTTTTACATTCCGTACCAGTCGGTAGTATTCCTGGCGTTCCTTTTCGTTCTTGAACTTTAGCGGGCGGAAGATGTACACAGTTCTTAACTGAACACATGGAATCGTATCTCCATTATAGATACACATCGGAACCAAGTATCCATTAATGCTTTGCTTTTCCTGAGCCTGTACATGCAGTGTACAGCAAACAATAGCAAACAGTGTCATTATTACTATGTTAAGCCTTCTTTTCACGATACAAAAATAGGATTAAAATTTTATTATTTGGTCTTTTCACAAAGATGTTAACCTATTTAAAGTATCTTTGCGCCCTTGCTCATAAAGTTACAGCAAGATAATACACACTTTATTGATGAAAACTACTCAACTTATCCGGTTGATAAGTATTATAAACAGCCTGTTCATAATTCCTGCTTGTAGTGCTCAAAACCCTACTGAAAGTCTTTTAGAAGATGTTCTTGAAGATTTATCTGTTAATAACGATATTGATAACTCTGTTAATACCCTGAATTGGGAAAATGAACTGGAAGAACTTTCCATCCGTTTGCAAGAACCGGTTAATCTGAATGCCGCCACCCGTGCACAACTCGAACAATTTTCTTTTTTGAGCGATATTCAAATTGAGCACTTATTGGCGTACATTTATATACATGGACAGATGCAAACCATTTATGAACTTCAGTTAATAGAGGATATGGATAGGCAGACTATCCACTATTTATTGCCTTTTGTCTGCATAAAAGCTATTAACAATGAACCTGCATTTCGGTGGAAAACTATGTTGAAAAATGCGGGGAAGTATGGTAAGAATGAAGTGCTAACCCGCATGGATATACCGTTTTATAAGCGAAAAGGTTATGAACATACCTATCTAGGCCCTGCTGTTTATAACTCTGTTAAGTATAGTTTTCGATATAGTGACCAGCTCTATGCGGGAGTCGTTGTTGAGAAAGATGCGGGAGAACCTTTTGCCGCTTTGCACAATCGTTACGGATACGATTATTATTCTTTTTATTTGTTATTGAAAAACTGTGGGCGGTTGAAAGCATTGGCTGTTGGTAACTATCGGCTCAGTTTTGGTCAGGGTCTGGTAATTAGTACGGATTATCTGATGGGAAAGACAATTTATGCTTCCTCTTTCAACAATCGCAGCAGTGGGATAAAGAAACACTCTTCTACTGACGAATACAACTATTTTCGGGGGATAGCGGCTACTGTTGCTTTAGCAAAGCATTGGGACATATCTGGATTTTATTCACACCGTTCCTTGGACGGAGTGATAAAAGATGGAGAAATTACCTCTATCTACAAAACCGGACTGCACCGAAGCCGGAAAGAAGCAGATAAAAAGCACCTGTTCACATTACAATTGACAGGTGGAAACGTAAGTTATCAACAGAACTGTATCAGACTGGGTATCACCGGTATTTACTATGTTTTCAACCAACCTTATGAACCGGAATTAACAGGTTATTCCAAATATAATCTTCATGGGAATAATTTCTATAATTTAGGAATAGATTATGCTTATCGTTGGCATCGTTTTTCTTTTCAGGGAGAGACGGCAATAGGAAAACAAGGCTGGGTTTCTTTGAACCGTCTGCAATATTCACCGGTTCAGGATGTTCATCTCATGTTGATACACCGATTTTATTCCTATAATTATTGGGCGATGTTTGCCCATTCTTTCGGAGAAGGAAGCATGGCTCAAAATGAACAGGGATACTATTTAGGACTGGAAACCTCTCCTTTCGCCCATTGGAAATTCTTTGCTTCTTTCGACTTGTTTTCTTTTCCGTGGAAAAGATATCGGGTCAGTAAATCTTCCCGTGGAATGGACGGACTGATTCAAACCACTTTTACTCCGCGCACTAATCTCTCAATGGATTTGAAATATCGTTATAAACAAAAAGAACGTGACCTGACAGGAAGTAAAGGAACGCTAACGCTTCCTATTTTTCATCACCAATTTCGTTATCGTTTGAACTATTCTTTGGGAGATGTGTTAAGCAGTCGTACAACTTTAGATTATAATCATTTTCATTCTCAGGACAGAGCTGCTAATAAAGGATATCAGGTTACACAAATGATATCCTCCCAACTGCCTTGGGCCAGGCTGTTTGCTGACGTTCAGGGCAGTTACTTTTTTACAGACGATTATGACTCGCGTGTATATGCTTCGGAAAGCGGATTGCTTTATACGTTTTATACTCCGTCTTTTCAAGGTCGTGGATTCCGGTGTAGTATCCGTTTGAGATATGAACTGAACAAACACTTTCTATTGATAACCAAGTTTGGAGAAACCATTTATTTAGACCGGAATGAGATTGGTTCCGGCAATGATTTAATCTATGGAAGGGGACTTCTATAAATTAAATCCCTGATTATAAGTTGCATAAGCGGATAAAATGCTTATATTTGCAGAAACAGAC
>NZ_JBCOWR010000021.1:0-74351 GCF_040918965.1 Bacteroides sp. RTP21281st1_H5_RTP21281_210402
ATATATTAATAACCAATAATATAGAAAAGAAATAGCAAATAAGAATATAGTAATAAATATAATGCGTCTGCCCTGTTGCACTCCAGTACACAGGCTTGTGCACTCTAGTGCACATGCCTAGGCACTCGAGTGAACAAAGCTGTTTACTCGAGTGGAACAAGACAGATGGCTATAGAAAAACATAGCAATGATTAATCAAAAACATAGAGACAACAGGTGAACGACATAAAAACAAGCTATAAAACACAGGAAGTTGATAGGGAGTTGATAGGGAGTTGACAGGGTGATGGATGAGAAATGCGATAAAAAAGAGAAAGAAGCCATGAGAATTATGCTAAAGCCAATGAGAAACAGTTGAAATAGCTATGAGAAACACATGTTTTTTGAGGTAAAATGGCTGAAAAACAATGAGAAATACCGTTTCTTATTTTATTTGTCATGCTGATATATTACTGATTAACAAGAAATTGACTTATAAACAATGAGAACATGAGAAATGAAAATGAAAAATCGTTCCTAGTAGAGATTTAAGTTTTTCCGTAGTCTCCCGCTCTGCCTGAGCCTATCCAGTAAGGAAATAAACTCCAAACACCTACCCTTTCCGCACGCCAATCCCTAAAAACAAAGAGATTAAACGTGGAAAAGGGTAAATGTAATATGATTCAATCCGGCAATCTATTGGCGGAACAAAAAGAATTGCGGACGAGTATATAGCTGTATATCTTTTACTTTACCGGATAAGAACGAGCCTTCACGCACTTTCACCCGTAGGGCAGAAACTTTATATATCTCCTTCATGTCAATAATAATCTGATGAGGATGGGCAGAACCGACAGTCGGATCTGTATGCCAAAATGAGGAGACATCGCCATCGTATAAGTTCTCTCCTACTCCCAAATTTTTATCAGACAGTTCACTACTTACATAGACAACTTCCCATTTTGTCTTATCAATCGCCTGTCCCTTATCGTCCAATAACTCGACTTCCGAAATACAAGCCTGATTGTCATCGGTATAAGAAGAAAGCGTTTCAATGCAAAAATGGCGTAATGTTGTGGCAACGGGAAATTCAAATAGCTGCCAGTCATTGGATTCCTGTACGGTGGCTTTCAGCGCAATATCTCCCTTTTCAAGAATCGGAGTTCCCTGGACGATACGGCGTTGTCCTTGTTGGTAGTTCTTATCCACTCCCAGGCTGTCGAGTATGGGTTGGCCCAAACCTTGCAGGATACGGTTTCCGGTATCTTCCATTTCAAAGACAACGATTTCATTCTCCCCTTCTTTCAGCCAGGGGGCAGGCACGTATAAAGTCTGCTGCGGGCCGATGTTCCAAAAACGTCCGAGTGATTTTCCATTTACCCAAACAGCGCCTTTTCCCCATTGGCTCATATCGACAAAACAATCCCCTTTCTTTTGAAGGTTGAATACGCCCTTATGGAAAGCCGGAACTCCACGCACCGGTTCGCCGAAATTCAGTTCGGACACCTTTTCTTTATAAAGAGGCAGCGGAGTAATAGACCATCCGGTCAGTTTTTCATCTCCCCATAGCACTTGGTTTGTAATCCCTTTGCGGTTGAACTGTATATCAGGGCCGTAGTTGACGCGCCCTGTGTTTTCTACCAATATCTCCAAGACGGCAGGCGCCTGGGGAATATCCAATAGTACGTTATTCTGATTGTAACGGCGATCCAGGCTTGCCACCTGTTTTCCATTCACCAGAATCACGGCATAATCACGCAAGTCCTGTATGATCAGCTTTTGTTTTCCCGCCTTGTTGATGGCAGTCTGATAATGTATATATCCGAAATCAACGCCCAGGTCTTCCATTGAAAGTACATTTTCTGATTGAGTAGTCTGATGGAAAGCAGATTTCAGGGGAGCACTCTCTTTCAGTTCAATCGCAGCAAAGGACGTTGTCGGATTATCGGCAGGCACATCAGGCAATACGGTTCCTTCAGGCAGATATTTCTGAATCACTTCCCTGAAAGCATGATATTTGGGGTAACAGTTTCCCCATTCGCCCAAAGGCGCGTCATAGTCGTAGCTTGTGGGTTGCGGACGATAGCCGCCGGCTGTATTCGCCCCGTTCGTATACCAGAAGTTGGTTCCGCCATGAAACATATACATGCTGATGGATACGCCATGTCCCAACATCCAGTCCAGTTGTTCCGCCGGACGCTTATAATCGACCGTCGAATGATGCTGTCCCCACACATCAAACCATGCCGGATAAAATTCTGCCACGAAATACGGGCCACCCGGATGATATTTGTCTATAATCTTAAAAATATCTTCGCTGAATACACCGTTCAATGTCGGCAACGCCCCGTCGATATGTCCGGCCTCAACCTGTCCGCCACCGTCACAAGTAAACAACGGGACATTGAATCCCGCCTCCTTTATCATATCGCGGAGAGCAGCCAGATATTCCTTATCCGCATCGTAAGAGCCGTACTCGTTTTCCACCTGCACCATCAGTATGTTACCGCCATTGTTGATAGTCAGCGGAGCCAGTTGTTCGCCAAGCGCCTTGATGTACCGTTCGCAATATTGCAGGAAACGGGCGTCCTTGCTACGATAAACCATATCCTTTTCCTTCAGGAGCCAGGAAGGATAACCACCGAAGTCCCACTCCGCACAGGCATAAGGCCCCGGACGAAGTATCACATACAAATCCTCTTCCTGTGCGAGACGGACAAATTCGGCTACATCCGCCTGTCCGCTAAAATCAAACTCACCGGGTTGGCTCTCATGGAAATTCCAAAAGACATAAACCGATATGGTGTTCAGCCCCATCGCACGGGCTCTTTTCAGGCGGTCGCGCCAATATTCGTGAGGGATACGGGCATAATGCATTTCGCCACAAATCAATTGTACGTCTTTCCCGTCGATGTTGAAAGTTCCACCGTCCAGCTTGATACGTTCTTTGGGAGAGCAAGCCAGGAACAGGAGTGGAATTAGCAAACCGAGTAATGTCCGACAAAGTTTTTGCTTATTCATGGATATTAAATTGTTATATTCTTATTTTATCTTGTCATACCTATTGCACAAACGCATGACGGAATTTATTTATTTTATTCCATCCGCCACGCGTAAAGTCAGGAACGGCAACCGAAGCCGAACCATTTTCGATGGAAAGGCGGGTCAACTCCGCCATACAACACCATTCTGCCAAATCATATACATCCATATCCAACGGCAAACCGTTGCGCAGACAATACACCAACCGATAATCCATGATGTAATCCATACCGCCATGACCACCCACTTTCCTGGCTGTCTCTTCCAGTTCCCGGTGAATGGGGTGTTTGTATTTGTCCATTATTGCCTGTTTGGCTTCTTCGGACATGGAAGCGTGCGCGTTCAGGTTCTCATGGTTGGGGACGATATGAGTATCCACCTGTTCGGGACGCAGGCAATATTCTTCGACCGGGTATTTGCTGGCATATCCGTCTGTGCCGACCAATTGGTACATACGGCTATAGGGACGCGGTGTCATTACATTGTGCTGGATAAGCATCGTCTTGCCATTTTCCGTACGGATGACAGTAGTCGTCTGATCACCATTCTGGAAATCTTTCACTTCCTCGCCCGTTGTTTTTCTGATATATGCAGGCCCGTTGACCGCTTTGGTGTCCATAGCCACCAGTGTCTTCATCCTGTCTCCCCGGTGAATATTGAGCAACTGGCAAGCCGGACCGATGCCATGTGTCGCATATATGTCTCCCCGGTTATTACGATTGTAATCCATACGCCAGTTGTTCCAATAGGAAGTCCAGTATTCTTCAAGGTTATGGATATAAGCGCCTTCTACGTGCAGAATCTCTCCGAACACTCCCTGTTGCGCCATGTTCAGCGTAGTCAGTTCGAAGAAGTCGTACACGCAGTTTTCCAGTTGCATACAGTGCTTGCGGGTTCTTTCGGACGTATTGACGAGACTCCAAATCTCATCCAGTGTCATGGCAGCCGGCACTTCAATAGCCACGTGTTTGCCGTGTTCCATGGCATATACCCCCATTTCGGCATGATGCTTCCAGTCCGTAGCTACATATACAAGGTCTATATCATCCCTTTCGCATAACTGCTTCCATGAGTTTTCATCTCCATAATAAGCCGTAGCTTCGGGCAAACCGGCTTCTTTGAGAATATCCTGCGCCTTTTCCACGCATTCCCGGCGAATGTCGCACAAAGCCTTGATTTGCGTGCCCGGAATATGAGTGAAACGGGCAACTGCTCCCGGGCCACGCATCCCCAGTCCGATAAATCCGACCCGTACAGTGTCTATCTTGGGAGCTGTCAACTGAATGACATCTTCCTGCCCCGAAGGGCGCTCCATAGTAGCTACTACAAGGGGTTGTATAGTTCCTTTCTTCTGCCCGCAGCCGGAAAAGCCGACAAGCAGAAGTAGGGAAATCATTAAATTGAAATATATCCTGTTCATAACGTTCTTTCTTCTTACAAAAAAATATTAGCGGGTAATCTTATTTACAATCTCCGTCAAAGACATACGTGGCGCATCGTCTGCCATATGCAGGTTCTTTTCCACCCATTCGCGTTCCCAATGAAAATAATCGGGCGCTTGCGCTGTCTCTCCGCGAAGCAAGGCGCGCTGATAGTCAAAGTAAACCATCCAACGATCTTTGTAGTAGGTGTTCATCATGCCCGCCCATTCTTTATAGGCATAATCATGCAAATTGTCTTCCGTCGGTATGTGCTCGCCCCAATAAGTGATAAGCATCATCAGATTGTGGAAATTGTTCTTTTTCTCTGCGGCGGTATTACCTGCATCTTTCGCTTGCTGCTGCCAGGTGCTCAGGCGGAAGAACGGGTCTTGTGCCAATAGTTCGTTTTCGGTATCTATCATATCGAGGAAGCGGGATACTTGCTTTTCATACTTTTGCGTATCTTTCTCCTGATAAGCAGTCATTATAGCATTGAATACCGAATCGGCATCATTCGCTATCACTTGCCGCAGAAAGTGTATCAGGTCGATGCGATAGGTACGGACATCACTGAATTGGGGCATTGCCCTGGCAAACAGGAGTGCCGCTTTTCGATAAAGCTCCGTGTCGTATTTCTTAGCCAGTCTTCCCCAGGAAGAGACGGATTTGAGTTCCAACGCCGGACGCGCACATAAGATGTTTTCGGGCGGGCCTTCCTGATAACCGACTTCACTGCTATAAATGGATTTCAACATCATTTTCCAGGCAGTCCGTATATCATCGGTGATGCGTCCATAACGGGCTGTAATATAAGATTCCACCCATTGGTCTACATCTACGCGGTCTTTGTGCCACACCAATTCAAGCAACAGTTCATAGGTAACCGGGTTATTATTAATGCCTTCGGGCAAAATGCCTACTCCCTTCATATATGATGCGTATTCTCCATTCGAAGCACGGTGAACCTCATCGGCAAAACGTTGCAACTTTCCGTTGATGCCCGGCCTTTCGCCAAAGTTAGTGACGGTAGCCCAGATGAAAGGAGTTCCCTCGTAGCCTTTGCGAGTCTCCCAGTTGTTAGTGTTTTCGCCGAATAATTCCTGTACCAGTACGTAGCGTTTATCCAGTTTCTCAAGCAGTCCCGGCTTCGGGTTGTCCTGCCAGCCTTGCAATACCCAGACGGATTCCGGGAAGTATTTCTGCATTGTTTTCTGTATAGCCCGGCCTGCGTCACCCAACGCTACACCGTCCGTTGCTCCGCCTTCGTGAAAAGGATCGCCGGAGAAGAAACGGATATCCGCCCCATACAAACGGCGGGTTTCTTCATAAAATATTCCGGCTATACGGTCGAATTCGGGATCCGTCGGGTCGAGAATATCCGGCCTTATGAAAGCTCCCCAAGTGCCTTGGGGGATGATATGCGCCTTACTTTTGTTTTTCAGGTTGCTCGGCACCATTCCGTAGAATCCGGGCATCAACGGTTCGATGCCCAGTGACTTCATGCGTTTCAGCATTTTCTGTACGAGTTTCTTCCGGCTGTCTATCTGCGACTGGGGCATAGGGCCGCCCCATCCTTCGATATTTCCCATCAGCCACCAGGCATTATAGGCAGGGCCGGTGATAAACTCGGCAATCTCCTTTTCCGAATAGTTCATCCGGCGGAGCGTGTTTTGCCATACAGCTTCCGAGCCGTTGGCTACCAGCATCAGGTTAACGCCGTTGAGCGCCATCCAGTCAAGCTCCCACTGCCAGTCGTCCCAATCGTAGAAACTCATGGTATAATTAAAGGTACAGTAATTCAGCGCATAGCGATATATAGATGAGGTTTTGACTGTTACGGGTTGGTCAATGACCGGAAGCTCTGTTACGGGGGCGAGCTGGTCACCAAGATGCGACATACTGCGATGGCAGTAATACTTCAAGTACCAGTTGACACCGACTGCCGCCGCATTTGCGCCGGTAGCCTGAACCAGTAGTTTCTTATTTACTGTCTGCAATGTGAAGCAATCGCCGTCCGAAGAGGGCATTGCCTTGAACTGAATATGTTTACCCAGCCACGGAGCACGACGGGACACGAGTTCCCGCACACCGTCGAACGGAGCGGCATAGGTATGGGCTGCCGTACACAGCAACACAAAAAGAATAGCCAGAGAGTGTTTCAATATTTTCATGATTTGTATATTTGAACAAGTAAAAGGGCAGATACTTTATTGATCGGCACCTATATTAACAGAATGAATCTCACAACGCTTGTCACCGTCTATGTCGAACATTCCGATGACATATCCCCGATATACAAGACCTGTGCCGATGGCCGGCGAAGCGGATTTCAAGTGTAAGTCCGGTTGTCGCGTACGGGTGCTTTTCAGCAGCGGGTCTACATTGAACACCGATGTCCGGTCGCCGCTTGCGGCCTGCCAGGCGGAAAAGTCGGTATATTCTTTGCCGTCCCACATCCATTTATGGTTTTTCTTGTTCGGTGAGAAGTAGATATTGCCGCCGATAAAGTTATTCTTTCCCGAGGTGGTGTATTTGCGGATAAAGATGTCTCTGTCCGACAGGGCATAAATGATATTGTTGGCTATCACATTCTCCTCGCACAATTCGGACAGGCGGATTTCACCTTCACTGCTGTTGTCACGGTCGTTCACTTTCAGGTAGTTGTTTGTGCCGTCCAGTTGTCCGCCTTTCAGGTTGTTGTTGAACAAGGTGTTGTTCACCACATAGCAACTTTTGGTGCTCAGCCCGTCGAAACCGAGATAGGCTCCCATATAGATGCCGGTACGGAAGTTGTTGTACACGAAATTGTTGCGTACGATGCAGTCCTTGGTTTGCAGTTTGTAGCTTTCGCTGCACAGCCCGATTCCCCGGTCGCATTCAAAGACTTCATTCTGTTCTACAATCGTATTTCCGTTGCCGCACAGGTAGATGCCAATCGCTCCGCCATTGGATACGGACTGGCTCCAGTAATCCTGTGACTTTTCGTGCGTGCAGCGATATACTTTATTGCGGCGCACTATTCCGTTACGCGCATAGTTGACCGAAATATCGCCATGAGGATTCAGGTTATCTCCGCCTGCGATAATGATACCGATGTTTTCCACATCATGCACTTCATTATCCTGAATCGTGAAATCGACCACGTTGCCTGCCAGTGTGAAGGCTTCGCTTGTGCCGCTATGAATCTCGAATATCTCGCATTTTTCTATCAGCAGATTACGAATCGGGGTGTTGTCGTTATTACCTAACACCAGAATGGCATGCGCACTGCGCCAGTCACCTTTGGCATCGACCAGCGGGCAATCATTCTTTATGTCATATACTTTGCATCCCCGAAAGGTGATATTACCGGAAGTACCGCTTATATAGATACCTTCCGGGTCGGTGTTGTTCTCCGAATCATGGGCATGGCAGATATGCAGGTTTTCAAATTGCATATAGTCGATGCTGTTAAGCTGTACCAGAGCATTCCCCCACCCTTTGATATACAGTCCGGAACCGTCTATCCTGGCTGTCTCGCCGGGATAACTTTTCAATGTTATCATCTTGCCGGGTTTGCCCGAACGTGTAGGAACGACAAATTCGCCGTATGAGCCTTCACGCAGGAAAACGGTATCACCGGGATTGACACGTTGCAGCGCGTTGGCTATCGTCTTGAGTGGTTTTCTTTTACTTCCATCATTCGCATCGTTACCGGTCGGAGCTACATACCAATGGGCAGGGGTAGCTCCGCACGCCAACAAGCTAAATAGAAGAAAGCTAATGAGCGAGCAAAAACTTTTTCTCATTTCTATTTTGCTTTTAATTGAAAATCATTGAGTTTATTTATTTCATTGCACTGTCACTGATCGGCACCTATGCTGATCGTCGTTCCGCTATAACGTACGTCACCGTCAATATCATAGTTGCCAACGAAATAGGCAGCAATGAAATGGCCTTTCCCCTTTGCTGGCGAACCCGGCTGCAAATGCAGGTTGGGATTAGGAAGACTGGGACTCTGCAACAAAGGATCGACATTATAGATTGAATTTTCATCACCGCTGGCTTTCTGCCATGCTGCGAAGTTCGTGTATTCGACACCATCCCAGAACCACTTGTGATTGGCGGTAGTCGGAGAATAATAGAGGTTATATCCTATTTTATTCTTGCTGCCGGACTTGGTGTACTTACGGACGAAAATATCCCTGTCGGTCACTGCGTATATGAGGTTGTTCATGATTGTATTGTTGGTACAATTCTCCGCCAGTCGGATTTCACCCTCACTGTCCTTTTCGTCATTGATGTTCGCTGAATTATTGCTTCCGTTCAGTGCACCGCCAACCAGATTATTGTGGTAGAGGGTGTTGTTTACTACATAGCATCCGGACGTACCGCCGATGGTATAGCCGATATAATCGCCCAGATAAATGCCTGTACGATAGTTGTTGTAAACAAAATTATTACGCACGATACAGTCTTTGGTCGCCAGTACATCACTCTCACTTATCAGGCCGATGGCACGGTCGCACTCCCATACAATGTTCTGTTCGATGACGGTGCTTGCGCCTCCGCAGACATATATCCCGATAGCACCATAGGCAGCGGGGTTATTATAAACGCCTTCCCAGAAATCTTTTGAGACCTGATGGGAACATCTGTATACCCTGTTACGTCTCACTACTCCGTTACGTGCATAATTCACGGATATATCGCCGCCCGCGTTCAGGTTATCTCCACCCGCCACGATGATTCCGATATTTTCCACATCATGCACTTCGCAGTCCTGTATGGTGAAGCCATCCACATTTCCGGCGATGGTCAGCGTCTCACTCGTTCCGGTGTGTATATCATAGATTTCACATTTTTCGATGGTCAGGTTACGTATCGGAGTTCCGTTATCGTCGCCTATCACCAGGAATGCATGCGCACTACGCCAGTCACCGTTGTTGTGTCCCGCAAGGCAGGTACTTTTTATATTATAGACTTTGCAGTTACGGAAAGTGATGTCTCTCGATACTCCGTTGATATATACCCCTTCGGGGTCGGTGTTGACGTCCGAATTCGTAGCGTTGCAGATATGCAGATTTTCAAAGGTCATGTATTGGATGCTTTTCAGTTGCACCAGAGCGCTGAACCATCCTTTGATAGTCAGTCCGGTTCCATCAATCTTGGCCGTTTCGCCCGGATAGCTTTTTACCGTTACCAGTTTGCCTTTTTTCCCCGAACGTGTAGGAGTGACAAACTCATGGTACGCGCCTTCCCGAAGGAAAATCGTATCACCGGGATTGACCCGCAGCAATGCTTTGGAGATACTTTTCAGAGGACTTTCAACAGTACCGCTGTTTGCATCATTGCCTGTGGTAGCCACATACCAGCTCACCGGTTCACTGCCGGAAGGATCACCGGGATTATCCGGGGCACCCCCGCCATTGCCCCCTTGTTCGTTTCCCGGTTTGCCCGTAAGCTCCTTGTCGTCATTGCCACATGCACTAAGACCTATGAACAAGGCAAAAGCCATTAGAATCATTTTCTTTCTCATCTGTATTTCTTTTAAAGTTGTTTACTCGTAAACAATTTTTCTTATTACATTATTCTTCTTGTCATAGACATAAATCACACCATTCTTGTCGACAGCAAGATCCTGCGGGCCTGCGAAAACGGCTGACGAGCCATTCGCGTCTACATATCCTTCCTGAGTACCTCCTGCCACCAAGCGTACCGTCCTGTTGGTCATATCGAGCAAACGGATACTTTGGTCGAGATTCTCGCCGCCATTCCACGAACCATTACCGGCCACGTAAATATCCCCATTCGAATCAATAGCCAAATCACACGGATACGTAAAGAGGGCGTCTTCAAAAGCTCCGTTCAAATATCCTGCCGTACCCTTGCCTGTCAGAGTCTCCGCTTCCCAAGTGCCCGCTTTGAATTTGACTATGCCATTCAGTATCTGATCGGCTCCGTACAAATTGCCTTCCTTGTCCAAAACAAGTCCTCTGAAGTTACCGGTAGCAATCTGGGTAGAACCGTCTTTTGTCCATTTATATATACCGCTATTGGATGAGACAAAAATATCTCCGTTGTTCTTATCCACAGTCAGCATCCAAGGTTCAAAGTCAGTCGCGCCGAGTGTGGTAACCACGCCGTCAGGGGTTATTTTCCTGATTTTCCATCCGAATACATCGGTCATGATGATATTGCCTTCCGCATCACAATCCATACCATAGAGTCCGTTGAAGCGGGCTTGTGCTCCTGTCCCGTCTACGTCACCTCTGTTTCCGGCGAGTCCGGCCAAAGTGGTAACAGTCCCGTCGGGAGTAATCTTGCGGACGCAGTAGTTGACACAGTCACCTACGTACACGTTTCCATCATTATCGACACAAATTGAACCTTTTCTCCAGTCTTCGGCAGGATCTCCCTTAGCACCGTCGAAGAAGAACAACGCTTCGCTTCCAATGCCATCCTGGTATCCCGGTTCGCCATTGCTGCTACCGGCAAAAGTAGTAACTACCGCTGAGAACGAATAGGTGAATGCTTCAATGGTGCGGACGGGCTCGCGGTTGGCAACAGTAACCGTCAACACACCGTCTCCCAACTTAGGCGGAACAATAGCCATGATATTGTTCATGTTGCAACTCAGCACTTTTAAAGGGATGTTTCCTAAGGTCACCGAGATATCTTCCGGATTTTCCGAGAAGTTCTTTCCGGTAATAAGGATTTCCGTTCCGGCACTACCACTGGTCGGATAGAAGCGGTTCACTACCACCGGACTGCCGGCATCGTGCCCGTCGTCGTCCTTACAACTGCTAAACAGACTCGTACTGCATACCAGCAAAGTCAAAGTAATATATTGAATAATGTTCAGTTTCATAAGACTTATCATTTTTCTACGGTTGTTATTTTCTTTACACAATTATTCCGGCGATCCAGCACGTACACCGTACCATCCTTACCAACGCATACAGAAGAAGGAGCACCAAAGGCAGCGGGCAGACTCTCGATGGTAGAGTTGACACCTGCATAGGAGAGCACTTCGAAACTGCTGTCCGTATTGCCAGATGTTCCCGAACCGGCGAATGTGGAAACCATTCCAGTTTTCTGGTCTATGTAACGAATACTCTGGTCGGCACTGGCTGTCGAAGCTTCTGCCGTACCATTGCCTGCCACCAAAATATTTCCGTCCGGCGCAACAGCGATTCCCCACGGGCTGGTAAATGTAGCTTCATTGTACGCACCGTCGGAGTGTCCGCTCCGTCCGCTGCCGGCTATCACAATCGGGTCATCCCAACGATCCTTGACATATTTAATAATTTGATGGGTTCCGATATTCGTTACATAAAGATCTCCCGTTGTTTTATCTACGTCCATTCCGCCCGGGCTACCATTGCCTGTGACAATCACAGTACCATGACTACTCGGATAACCACCATAATCATTCAAGTCCTTCAGAAGAATATTGCCATTTGAAGTCATACTGTAAAGCCGGTTACTTGCCTCGTCAATCGCCAGGCTGACAGCTACCTGCCATCCCATATAAAGGGCTTTTCCATCCGGTTCAAAACATATGGTTGCCGAAGTCCAGTCATCACTGACATACATATTTCCTTTACTGTCAATTTTTATATCAGTGGGACGCATTACTGCGTTATATGAACCTGCACCGCCATTGTCCAATCGCCAGTTAAGCCCCCAGTCTACATCATTTTCCGTTCCTGTACCGGCCACTTCGCTAACAGTTCCGTCGGGCGTGATTTTACGAATACGCAAATTACCGATATCTGTCAGATATACGTTGCCATCGTCATCTACTGCGATACCACCCCGGCGATATTCCCAATCCGCACACATGATATTAAATTCGGAACTTCCCGGCAACGTGGTGATCGTACGCTCGAACAAGAGGTCTTTATATTCAAACTCGCCCGTAGAAAGCGTTCTTCCGTTGAAACTGATGATAATAGGCCAGGAACCGAAATCCGTTTCGGGAATAGTCACTTGGAAATAACCTTCTTCTGCCGTACATTCTGCCGTTATGCCATTATACGTTGCCGTCGGATTCTTGATTTCTGCCGGTAGGTTCTCTACATAGATGCGTACTTTCGTCCCTACTTTTCCGTAAGCAGGAGAAAAACCTGTGATGGCTGTTTTCTGGAAAGCAAAGTTTACTTCTGATTGAGCGGTCTTTCCTTTTGCATTGATGACAATAGGAGCTGTCCCTATCGCTTCATTATCGGGAACCTCGACCAATAACTGTTCTTCATTGGAACGCAGGATGGAGAGTTCCACTTCATTGATGGTCACGCTGATAGAAGCCGCATCCAAGGGGAACTGCTCTCCATTTATCAATAATTGCGTGCCGCCTTTTCCTGTATTCGGAGCAAAGTCATAAATAGAAAGCTCTCCGGAGCGGAGCGATAATGACTTTTCATCATCGTCCGTACACCCCCCGGTAAAAATGGCTGCTGTCAGAATAACAGCCATAGATATATAGTATGAAATTGTTTTCATTTTGCTATCTTATTAATTTTATATTATCGGGTAAATTCTACCATCCCGGATTCTGTACCAAGCCACGTCCGCGGTCAATCTCCGTCTGATAGATAGGATACAAGTACATCTTATTATCCCAATATCTGGTCTGCAAGATTTTACGTTCATAGAAACCTTCAAAAGCAAAGCCTTGTCCCTGATCGTCAGCAAGTACATTCATACGATAGATCTTGCGGTTTTCTTCTTTCTCATAAAGCAGGCGGCGGGCAAGTGTCCAAAAGCGGTCGCCTTCGAAAGCAAGTTCGATTTGACGTTCGCGGAGAATCCATTCACGCATCTTTTCCTTGTTTCCCAAATCCTGCGGGTAGGTAGCTGTAATATTCGGAATACCTGCACGGTCACGGATTTCATTAAAGTAGCTGATAATTTTGGAATCTTCAGGATTGTATTCATTCATCGCTTCCATATAGTTCAAAAGTATCTCAGCGTAACGAATATGGATATATGGACGATATACCGCCTGGTCATTACGGATACTGGAAGAGGTACTTACTTTCTTCGCTACATTGTATCCGGTAAAGTCAGTCATCTGCGTTCCTGCACCCGATGAACCGGAATAGTAATATTCTGCTCTTCCGAATCCATCCTTATTCTTGTCGGATGAAAAGAAGTTGCGGTCGTCTACGGTAATGGCAGAAAGTACAGGGCGTCCATTGTAATGTACGGAAGCATAGAAACGGGGCTCACGGTTGACGTACATATTCGATTCTCCCTTGCGGTATCCCCGGTTTATTTCATTACGGACTTTTCCGTATTCTGCGGGGTCGTCTTCTTTCGCGAATCCTGCTTCGGTATAGTTCTCATCATCATTGATATCCAAGCCGTCACGAGTCAAGAATGCATCCACGATATTTTGTGTCGCATTCTGCATGCTATATCCGCCGTTTTTCGGGTTGCAGCGTTTGTCGTATCCCCACTGCCAGTCTCCGGATTTATGCGTAGCGAATATGACTTCCGCATGATTGCCGGACATAAATAAATCGCGGAAAGACAAATAAGGGTCAAAAGTTCTATCACCGCTTTCCGTATTGCGGTAGAGGTGATAAATACCCAAATCAATCACATCTTCGGCAGCCTCAGCGGCAATCCGCCACTTTTCGTTATCCTTGGTCTGCGGTGCCAGCAGTTCGCCATCCTTATTCTTGAAATCCTTAAAACGGGGATTTCCATTCCAAAGTTCACTGGCTGCCAGTAAACGTACTTGTGAGATAACGGCCAAGGCGGCGCCTTTCGTAGGACGTCCCAGGTATGCCGTAGAAGTCCATACCTCAGGAAGTTCGTCCAACGTAGATTCCATCAGTCCACAAACATACTCCACACATTCTTCAAAGGGACGACGCACGTATTTATTAAAGTCTTCGTCCTGTTCGACGGGCTTATCAAAAATCACAAACGGGCCGTACAAGCGTAAGATGTTCCAGTAGAACCATCCACGCAGGAAACGTGACTCTGCCTTGTATTGTATCTTCAGGTCTGTGCTCAGTACGCCTTCGGGAACACGGTCTATATTCTGTTCAAAAATAAGCGCTTTCTGGATACCCCGATAAGCGGCATTCCATTTATTATCTCCCAGTGTATTGGAAGGGCCCCAATTGCCTTCCACCATCTTACGGACATTCGTATTGGAGAATACACAAGAGCTTTCATCGGCAAAGCCAAATACGACCGGGTCATCCGTAGATAACCAAATGTATCCGTAGATATTATATAAGTAAGATTCTGCATCTGTACGGGTTTCCCAGATCATATCCGATGTTTTCAGATTCTCAGGCTTCTGATCCAGATAGTCACAGGAAGTGACTATTCCCATCACGCCAACAGATAATAATCCGGCAGCCAATATACGGTTAAATATTTTTTTCATTGTTTTCATTGCTTGATTAGATTAAAATGAAACTCTCATTCCCAAGGTCACCATGCGTGATAGCGGATATTTCGCGCCATTAGAGCCAAGTTCGGGATCCCACAGTTTGAATTTGGAGAAGGTCAGCAGGTTTTGTCCGGACAAGTAGAAATAGAGGTATTCTATTCCCTTGTCCATCAGTCTCTTATTCTCAAGGGTATATCCCAACGATGCTTGTTTCAGACGCAGGTAGTTACCGTTTTTCAGCCAGTGTGTACTATTTACATAGTTATTGTCACTGGTACTGGCATTGGCGGTCATACGCGGATACCATGCATCTGCACGCGGATTGTCTTCTGTCCAGCGATCCAGTGCCTTGGTAATAACGTTACTCGGGTTCAGTCCCATGCCGGTGAAAGGTACGATACCTACTCCGCCTGCTCCCCAATCGCCATTGCCTGTGTCCATAGAGCCACCATTAGCCATAATGGATACATCGGATACACCCTGGAAGAACAGGGACAGGTCAAAGTTATGATAGTTGACGTTGAAACCCATACCGTAAGACCAGGAAGGGAACCAGGACTTGCCCAGATAACATTGGTCGTTGGCATCAATCACATTGTCGTTGTTGAGGTCTTTGTATTTGATGTCACCGGGAGCCAGTTCACGCAATTGCTTCGGACTGTTTTCAATCTCTTCCCAACTCTGGAAATAACCGTCGGCTACATAACCGTAGTATTCGCCATAACGGGTTCCTTCACTCTTCTGATAAGAATATTGCATATCCGGTTCGTCACGGAATACGATTTTGTTTTTACTGTAAGTCACGTTACCATACAGGCGTAATCCCACTTTGTTATTGATACGGGTCTGATATTCGAGGTTGGCGTCCAATCCCTTATTATCCATCTCACCCATGTTAGCGTAGATAGCGGCATCAAATCCTGCCATGCTCGGTAAAGAAGAACGCTGAATCAGAATGTCTTTACGTCTTTCCCAATAATAATCCAGTGTCAGGTTGAGTTTGCCTAAAAGCATCATTTCCAAACCGATATTTGTTTTATAAGACTTTTCCCAAGTCAGTTTGTTTGAGCCTAGAAGAGTCTCCCTGATACCATATACGAGATTACCATTCGGACCGAAGCCGTAGTTATTTCCGCTTCCGAACTGGGTAAAATAGGCAAAACGGTCGCCTGTTCCGCCAATGTTATCATTACCTACAATACCATAGGAAGCGCGCAACTTTAATAAATCAACCGTATGAACGATGTTTTGGAAAAAGGGTTCATGCGAAATCACCCATCCTACGGAAGCGGCAGGGAAAAAGCCGAAACGGTGTCCGGGAGCAAAATTCTCCGAACCGGTATAGGAACCGTTTATTTCTGCCAAGTAGCGGTCTTTATATCCATAACCCAAACGGGCGGCAACGGCCTGATTACGGTAAGGGATAGATGCAATGGCACTTCCGGCGGTAGCAATCATACGGTTACGCATATTATAGAGCACCATTCCGTTGATGTTGTGTGAACCGAATGTGCGGTCATAGGCTATATTCGCTTCGGTATAGATTACCCTTTCTCCGGTATCACTGTGCTCGTAATAGAGTTCGTCGGAACCTTCTTTGATAGGTTTCCCGAAGATAAGTTCTCCATTGCCGTCACGTTGGTTGGCATACCACAAGTCCACTCCTCCCGTACGTTTGTTATTAAATTCACTATAACTGTCGAATGAAAAACGTACATAGGCCGAAAGACCTTTGGTTATGAAATCTAATTTCTGATTGACTGTAAATACGGATTGCAAGGCAGGACGGAAGGTATCGGTATAACCTGTGTTCTGCACTTCATTCATCGGGTTGGAACCTGCATTGGCAGGTGGGCCGGCCCAACGTCCGTCCGGATAGCGGACAGGGAAAGCAACCGGTGAAGTGGAAAATGCTTCGTACCAAAGTTTACTGGAACTAATGCCCGGATAACGTGAATCGACCATGATGGCAGATAAGTTCATCTGCAATAAGGTGGTTTTCGTTATATTCACGTCTACATTGCTACGGAAGTCATAACGTTTATAATTCAGGTTAGGATTATAGCCGTTTTCATCCTTTACGTTGTATTGTCCGCCTTGATTATAGAAAGAAGCTGACAGGTAATAACGAACCAGGTCGCTACCGCCACTGATATTCAGATTGACATTGGATACGGAAGATACTTTCTTATAGATCTGATTAATCCAGTCTACATTCGGGTATAAGTAGGGATCCAATCCGCTTTCGGTCTTCAGTATCTGCTCGCGGGAATAAACTTCATTCAATCCTGAGTTTCGACGGCTTTCATTATAAAGCATCATATAGTCCGTACCGCTCAACATTTCAGGTACTTTGGTGAAGTTTGTAAAGCCTGTCTCTGCCTTGATAGAGATTTTCGGTTTGCCGACTGTTCCGCGCTTTGTAGTAATAATCATTACGCCGTTAGCACCTTTCGCACCATATACGGCAGTGGCGGAAGCGTCTTTCAGCAGAGAGATGCTGACAATGTCTTCCGGGTCGATATTGTTATAGGCACCCCCATAAGTGGAGTTTACGTCGTCACGCTGTACACCGTCTACAATAACCAGTGGAGAAGTGTTTCCCGTGAAAGTACCGATACCACGGATAGTAAAGGTCGAGTTATCGTATCCCGGCTCACCGCTGGATTGCACGGAGATGATACCTGCCACCTTGCCTTGCAAGGCGTTACTCAGATTTGCGACCGGAGTTTTCAGGCTTCCTATATTCACCGAAGCTACCGAACCTGTCATCGTCACTTTCTTTTGAGCACCATAGGCAACTACCACAACTTCTTCCAAACTTGAAGTCGCTTCCTCCAAAGAGACATTAATAGTAGTCTGATTACCTACTTTTACAGTCCGGGGTTCATATCCCATAAAGCGGTATTCGAGTGTTGTCTGACCATCGGGCACTGTAATCATATAAAATCCGTCGATGTCAGTAATCACTCCGGTAGTGGCATTTAATAATTTCACACTTGCTCCCGGAATTGACTCACCGGTGGTAGTAGTGACGTTTCCTTTTACGGTACGCGATTTCTTCGTGTCGGCTGCATTTTCTTCTTTCGCAGGAAAGAGTAATATTTGCTTGCCCTGAATTTTCCAGGAAATTCCTTTGCCTTTAAAAGCCTGTTCCAGCACGACATCTATTGACTGTTTCTTTGCTGAAACGGTAATGCGCTGATTCGCATTTAGTTGATTATCTTTATAAAGGAATGAATACCCGCTTTGGGTTTGAACGGCTTCCACAAACTGTTTCAGCGTAACGCTTTTCATGTTTAAAGTCAACAATTCTGACTGTTGTGACCATGACTGGACAGGTACAAAGAAGAGTAGAAATAATATTTGCCAGGTACATAGTCTGAGCTTCCCCAAAAAGGATGAGGGCAAAATAAAACCTCTCACTCCCTTTGGGATTGAAATATTTTTCATAAATTTGCAATTTAAAATTAATAAAAGGTAGAGTTAATTTTAATCTGAAGAGGATTGGAAAACGGGAATTTTCCGATCCTTTTTTTCTTTTTTCAAGTGGTGTTCATCATTTTTCTTTTTAGGGTTAGCAATTTCTTTTTCAGTTTATCATACTATCAGGCTGCCTATCTCTTTTATTTCGGAGTCACTAAGTAAGTGCCGTCCGGTTGTTTCTGAAAACGAATAGGAGTAATCAAATCAATCGTCTCAAAAATATTCTCTAAAGACTGCTCTATGTCAAAACGTCCTGAGAATATTTCCTCTTTCAATCCCTCGCCTTCAATGCGAATCTCCGTATGGTAACGCTTGCTCAACATAAACATCACATTATCCATTTTCTGGGATTCGATATTCATATATTTATCTTTCCAGGTAGTGTAGAGCTGAAGATCGACATGGCGCACTTCAATGCCGGAGTACTGCTGGACACGCCCCATCTCACCCGGCCTTAAAATCACCCCGTCTTCTGTCTTGTTACGCTCATTCAGTTTCACGGAACCGGATTCCAATACAACTTCCGCCGTATTCTCCATTTTGGATACCCTGACATCAAAGCGGGTGCCAAGTACCATTACTTCTACAATGTCCGTAACTACCTGAAAGGTTCTTCCATTATCTTTCTTCACATCAAAGAAAGCTTCACCTTCGAGGTATACTTCACGGTTGCGTCCCGAAAGTCCATCCGGATATTTCAAGCTCGAACCGCCACCCAGCCAAACTTTGGAATTATCAGGAAGTGTAAACAACAGGGCTTCTTTTCCCTGATTCATCACAATCAGCATATCCGGTTTTCCCAAAAGCTGATAGCCCAAAAGTCCGCCCAACACAAACAAAACGGCAATACTGGCAGCAACGGCACAACGGCGGATGATTAGTTTCAGCCGAGGTTTCCTGTCTGTCTTCATGCCTGTTTCTATCTTACTCCAAGTTCGGTTCATGGCTTCTTCTGTCTGATGGGTATCCATGTGCACCAGCGAGTCTTCCACCAACCGGGAAGCACGCTGCAAAGAGGAGTCCTCTTTCAACATCTGTTCCAGTGCCTCTTCTTCCTCTTTATTTAAAGAATGGTCTGTTCTTTTAGCGAGCAAGTCCCATATTTTACTGTCTTCTTTCATCGTTCTACAAATATTATTAAGCGCTTCTATTAATAAAGACAGAAATAAAATAAAAAATACGTAGTTGAATTCAAATAAAAAGTTACTTTTGCAAATAAATATTGTTAATAGACGCTTCTACATTTCTATTATTTTATTGTAAACACCTTATAATCAAATTCTTGAATATGTTACACAGAGAAGATGACATTAGTTGTCTATTACGTCAAATCAGTGAAGGTAATGCTTCTTGCTTTGAAAAAATGTATAAGCGGTACTTCAAGAAGTGCTATTCCATTGCGTTATATTTCGTCCAATCCGCTTCGGTCGCTGAAGATGTGTTGTCTGAGGTATTTCTCACTTTGTGGGATAAACGTCAGAACCTGAAAGATGTGAAGGATTGGGATTCTTATTTATTTATCACAGTCAAGAACCATGCTCTTTCATTTTTGGAGAAACACCGCCAGTACAATCTAAGTTCCATCAACCAAATCGTAATAGAAATACCCGGAAATGATCTCACTCCGGAAGAGAAACTGCTGAAAAAAGATATGGAGGAGAATATGCAACAGGCCATCCAGCAACTACCCGAAAAAACAAGAATCGTTTATTGCATGGCGAAAGAGGAACTTATGAGTTATAAACAAATCAGCGAAGCACTGGACATATCCGAAAGAACTGTCAATACACATATGACCAATGCTATTCGCAAATTAACAGCAAGCCTGCAAAAGTATTTTAAGTAAGTTAAATCATCCGGGCTAATATTTGCTCTATTTCAACCAAATCATCCGGTGTGAAATCCAAATGTTCCAATGCTTTTAAATTATCTGCTAATTGATTCACGGAACTTGCCCCCACAATGACCGATGTCATTCTCTCGTCTTTCAGTATCCATGCCAATGCCATTTCTGCCAAAGTTTGCCCACGACGACGGGCTATTTCATTTAACTGCCGGGCAGCCTCTATCTTTTCAGGAGTAACTTGCGAACGCTGAAGGAAACCGGAAGAGCGGGCGGCTCGCGAACCTTCAGGGATACCGTTCAAATATTTGTCAGTCAGCAAGCCTTGCGCCAAAGGGGAAAAGGCGATAAAGCCGGAACCGAACTCAGCAGCCAATGGAAGGGTTTCGGCTTCCACCGCACGGTCGAACATACTGTAACGGTATTGGCTGATAAGACAGGGTACACCTGCTTTTGCCATCATTTCATAAGCTATGCGGGCTTGTTCGGGGGGATATTTGGATATGCCGATGTAGAGGGCTTTGCCTTGCTTCACTATATCAATCAATGTTTGGATGGTTTCTTCTACCGGGGTTACTCCATCATAACGATGGCTATAAAAAATATCGAAGTACTCCAGACCTGTACGGCGGAGACTTTGGTTGACACTTGCCATCAGGTTCTTGCGGGAACTACCGTCACCATAAGGGCCTGCCCACATTTCATGTCCGGCTTTGGAAGAGATGATCATTTCATCCCGATACCCCTGGAAGTTCTCTTTCAGGATTCGTCCGAAGTTGGTTTCCGCACTTCCGGAAACAGGGCCGTAGTTGTTTGCCAAGTCGAAATGGGTGATACCCTGATCGAAAGCGTACTTAATCATGTCGGTTGCCACATCGAAATCGTCCACACTACCGAAGTTGTGCCATAGTCCCAAAGAGATGAGAGGTAATTGCAAACCGCTTTTGCCACAATATTTATAGGGCATATGTTCGTAGCGGTCGGCAGCAGGTTGATAATTGAAAGAGTTTTCCATAAGGCAAAATTGTTAGTTTTCTAATATAGTCCGTTAGAACTGGAAATAAATAAACGGTTGAATCTCCGAGCTTTTCATTTGGATGACGAGGTAAATCAAGCCTGTCATCAGCAATGCTTTCCCTATGAAAGGCAGGCGGATTACTCCACGGCACACGGCATTTTCCCAACTATCGGGCGCAAAATGGAGCATGAAGCCGAGCAGCATTAAAGCGAACACGCGCCAGTAACCTTCTATCAACTGCGGAAAAAGTTGGGGACGGAAAGTGGTGAATAACTGTTTCAACATATCCATCGAGTTTTGAAAATCAGCATTGCGGAAGAATATCCAACAGAAGCATACGAAATGGAAAGTGATGATAACGCCGAATACACGACGCCAGCCATGGCTTTGCTCACCTTTCTTGCGCCCGGTGATTGTCATCCACATTTTATGCAATGCCAAAGCTACACCGTGGAAGGTTCCCCACAGTACGAAATTCCAGGATGCTCCGTGCCATAATCCACCAAGAAACATGGTGATTATCAGATTCAAGTATTGACGGAACTTTCCTTTCCGGTTTCCACCTAAGGAGATGTATAGATAATCTTTCAACCAACTGGACAGCGATATATGCCAACGACGCCAAAATTCGGTAATGGAAGCGGATTTATAAGGAGAATTGAAGTTCAGGTTGAAATGGAATCCCAGTAGCAGGGCGATGCCGATAGCCATGTCACTATATCCTGAAAAGTCGCAATAAATCTGCAAAGCATACCCGTAAAGCCCCATCAGGTTCTCGACTCCCGAATAGAGGGTAGGATTATCGAAGATACGTTCTACAAAGTTGATGCTGATATAATCGGAGATAATGGCTTTCTTGAAAAGACCGGAAACGATCAGAAAGATTCCGCGTCCGAACATCTCCTGTGAAACAAATAAGGGTTTCCGGATTTGTGGGATAAAATCGCGGGCACGTACGATAGGGCCTGCCACCAATTGCGGGAAGAAAGATACATAAAAGGCATAGTCCAAAAGATTGGTCAATGGTTTTATTTCTTTTCGGTAAACATCGATGGTGTAGCTCAATGACTGAAAAGTGAAAAAAGAGATGCCGACAGGCAGGAAGATGTCGAGAGCGGTAAACTCTCCACCCATCAATGAAGCGATCACTCCACCCAGGAAATTGGTATATTTGAAATAGACAAGAAGTCCCAGATTAATACCCAAGCTCAAAGTAACCAATCCTTTACGCTTCCAATGTCCCTGGGTACGATCCATCAGTTGCGCAAGGAAGAAGTCGGCAACAGTGACTATGGCAAGCAGGAAGAAATACGTGCCACTACTCTTATAATAAAAGTAATAGGAAAAGAGGGTGACAAACAGGATACGGGCAGTGTATTTATGTTGTAACAACACATACACTACCATGAAAGCAGCGAACAGCCAAAGGAAGATACCGCTGCTGAATATCATCGGCGCTTGCGGGTCGTAGGTAAGTACCTCTTTTAGTCTACTGAAATCTATATCAATGGGAAACATAGTCGTTATATGCTTTTATGATGGCTTGGTATAATAAATTTCCTTGAAGGATATATCCTTCGGGTAAATAATGTACATGATCGGGACGCATCAATTTGGCTTCCGTCCAGTTGGTACAAGCACGACGCTTGCCGCCGACTACATCGTACATATCCCACACCAGCAGGCGATTATTTTTAGCATAGCGACGAATCGTCTCTGCGGCTATCGCCGTGCGGGGATTAATGGCATAGGTACGTCTGCGCCTTCTTTGCCGGAAACTTTCATATGAACCCGGTGGAGTAGTGAGAAGAATAGGCACGTTGGGAAGACTGTCGCGCAGGAGTTTTACCAGTTCATCCATCTGATTATAGTGCACATTCATATTATAACGCCGGTTATGGCTTTCATTCGTTCCGAAAGAAAGAATCAACAGTTCGGGTTTCAAGGCTGCGATTTCGGCGATACGGTCGGGATGGGTAAAGGTGAGACAGGTGGCTCCGTTCACTCCTTTGTCTATGTAGGAGACAGTTCCGAAAGTCTCGGTCAGGCGGGTTCCGGTAGTCTGTGGATAGATATGCCCACGTACATGACTGTCGCCGATATGAACGATGCGGACTGTATCTTCGGACAATCCGGCACGCACTTGGCGGAGATGCTCGAATACGGGAGACAACAGGGCTATGCTGTCGATAATCTCATTCCGTCCGGTTTCACGGAAAGCTGTCGGGAAGAAGATTTGCGCGGAAATGGTATCGTTCGCCCAGGTCATTTCACGCAAGGGCTTGATTTTCTTTAAAGTCTTGCTTAATGGCGGGCAAGCAGGAATACGGTCTTGTGCAGTTGCTTCCGGCACGAAACAGGGGATGTTCAGGATTACAGCCCAAACAAATAGAATGACAGGCAGCAGGTTATTCTTTCTCATAAGCTCTCCTCCTGTCGTGTTGTTCTTTACCATATATCAATGTCTCATAAAGCAGTCCTGCCAAGTGTTTGCCACCCCGGAAGTTGATATGCGTATAGTCGTAGTTTGCCATAGACGGTTTGGCATGGACAAGTTTCGCCATACTACCTTCACCGCCCATTGCTTCGAACATATTCCAAAAGGCGATACCGCTTTCGGCGGCGATATTCTGTTGATAACGGATCAGGTTCTTGACACCCGGCATGGTGCGAAGTTCACCATTCTCGTTCTTGTAATCACGGTCACCGACACTTAACAGCAAAATTCCGGCTTGTGGAAAGCACGTTTTCAGATGGTCGATGGCGGTAAGTAGTCCTTTCTGGTAGTTATCGTAGTTACGTCCGCGTTCGGTAGCGACGTTCAACCCGTATTCAAGAATAATCAGGTCGTAGGGACGCTGACGGTTAAATTCCTTCAACATTTGTTGCGGGATGCCACGCAGGGAAAGACCGGAACTGCCACGCAAGGAGAAGTTATCGAGAATGATTCCTTTCTTTCCGTCCATTGCCAAGCCATAAAAGAGTGTGGAGTCGGCACGGTCTACCGTCCAACGGATAGAGCCGATGCGCCCGTCTACCTGAACTTCCTGCAAGCTGCCGGAAGGTGGCAGAGCGTAGCTTCTACTGTCTCCTTTGTTCACACGGGCAGAGAGGTGGACGGAATCTCTATTATAGAAGAAAATAGAAGCGCGCTGACAGGTATCAAGCAATGAGGCGTATTTGCTCTGTCCGCGCAGTTCTACATAAGCCCCATTTCGGGGAACGAAATAATGACCGGAGATGCCTTGCTTTTTCCTGTCAAAATAGACGCTGTCCGTCACTGCGTGGCTCGCCCATCCACCGAACATATGCCGCACCGTAGGACGGTAACCGCTTGTCATGGAAGTGATGGTGACAAAACCTACTCCACAACCGCCGAAACGTTTCTGAAGCATTTCTCGTAAGTCGGCTGTAAAGATGTCCGCTTCGATAAAGGAGTCACCGAATACGGCAATACGCACTAATTTATCATCGGATGATTCGGAAGTTGCAGAAGAGACCCGGTCGAGGGCTTCGTAAAAAGGAGCCATGCCACGATGGGTGGAGTCGCTGTAATCTTCGATACAGGTCATACCCGCCCGACAGGTATCTACAAAAACCGATTTCACCACAGGCGGCAGAGGAATACTGTCCGAATCGGCCACGGCTGTATCTGTACCCGGATAGCGAATATCGCTCAAAAGGTCTACACGCCTCATCGTGTGTCCGTCTATGGTGATGACCGGAAGCCAATGAAGCCCCAGCAGGGCTGCAAAAACAATCAGTACAAACCACAACGAATATTTCAAATAATTCTTTATAATCTCCATAATGTTCCAAAATCCCAAACGACCGCAAAGATAGACAAAAGCCATAAAAAGAAAGGAGAATCTACATTATTTATGAGATTCTCCTTTTCGTTTTATTTATCTGCCGAACCGAATATCAAATGGTCCGTTCAATGTTCCACACAAATGCACGCAAGCCTAATTGCTCGGTTTGCAAGTCCATCTTATGCAAGATATCCAACAGCGGGTCAACTTTACTGTCGTCTACAACGGTCAGGATGGACGAACACATACTCGGCCAGGCATGGCTTCCGAAATGAGGGTCGCCTGTCTTCGAGCCGCGTCCCTGTACTCTCTCGAGATATGTGAAACCACGGCAACCCAAACGGTCGAGCAACGCAATGATTCGTTCGTAATAAGCCTGGTCGAATGTTATCAATACTGATTTCATATTTCTTAGTTGTTATTTCTTAATGATATCCTAATTATTTTCCTGGTAATAAAGATCCAGTTCACGTTGACGACGGAGTTTACGACGCTGGTTCTTGATTCCTGTTCCTGCGAATACACAATATAAGGTAGGAATCAGAATCAAAGTCAGAACGGTTGATACCGTCAGACCACCAATTACGGCAATCGCCATCGGGCTCCACATCTCGGAACCTTGTCCGCCGGCTATTGCCATCGGAATCATACCGAGAACGGTGGTAGCAGTAGTCATCAATACCGGACGGAGACGGCTCTTACCGGCCGTCACTACGGCGTGCAACACCGACTGACCGCGCTCCCGACAGAGGATGATGTAGTCGATAAGCACAATACCATTCTTCACCACAATACCAATCAACATGATACCTCCCAACAGACTCATGACACTCAATGTGCTGCCCGTGAAGAACAATGCCATCAAGACACCGCTAAACGCAAACGGCAGTGAGAACATGATGATGAACGGATAAGTCAGAGACTCGAACTGCGCAGCCATCACGATGAATACGAGAACCACAATCAGAATGGCGAGTGTACCCAAGTCACGGAACGAATCCTGCTGATCTTCGTACGAACCGGAAATCTGAATGGTCACATCACCCGGCAGGTGCATCTTGTCAATAATCTGGTTACCGGAAGCAACCACATCACCCAACGGAGCACCGGAAATTACGGCGGACACCGTCACGATACGTTCGCGGTCTTTACGCTCGATGGTAGGCGGAGCAAAACGTTCTACTACCTTTCCGACGTCTTTCACACGGACGGACTCACCTTTGCTATTGTAAATAAGAATGTTCTCTATACTTTCAAGACTTGTACGATGTTCGGGCGCGTAACGCACTTTGATATCATACTCGTCTCCATCTTCACGATATTTGGAAGCGACGGCACCATTGATACGGTTACGGAGATAGTTACCGGCAGTTGCCAGGTTCAGTCCGTGCATCGCCAGTTTCTCGCGGTCGAAGTCTACCTGATATTCCGGCTGGTAGTCGCTACGGCTGATGTTTACTTCGGTTACGCCTTTCACATTCAGCAACTCGCGTTTCAGACGGGCTGCCACGCTATCGGTCATTGCCATGTCGTATCCGTACACTTCGAAGTCAGCACTGGCTTGGGCAGACATACCTGTATTGCTACCACCGAGAATTACCTGCGCCTTACTGAATTCAGGATAGGCTTTCAGGTCAGTACGCATCTCGTCGCAGACTTTTTCGAGCGTGATGTTACGATCGCCCGGATCCACCAGACTGATGTTGAACGAGATAATATGCGAACCGTTGTCCTGCATGGAAGCCCATGTATTGTCCGAGTCGGCTTGTCCCACTGTATAGTTACATACTTTCATAATGCCCTTATACTTGGTCATCCACTGGTTGGTCAACTTCTGCGAAAGTTCCTGTGCTATCTCTTTTCTCGTACCGATAGGCAACTCCAGTTGCACTGCAATACGGGCGTTATCCTGCGCTGGAAAGAACTCTGTACCAATACCTTTGGCACACAGCAAGCTGACAGCGAAGAAAGCGATACATCCCAGAACGATTATCCAACGATGACGCACTGCCCAGTTCAGCATCTTCGCATACCAGGTGTCGAGTCCGTCCAATGTTTTTTCAATCGGGGTAAAGAGTAGTTTAAATGCTTTCGACTGCTTCTTCTGCAAACGTAGCAACTGCGAACAGAGCATCGGCGTCAGTGACAAAGCCGCCACGGTGGAGATAAACATGATGGCACACATCATCCAACCCAACTGTTTGAAAAGTACACCGGACATACCGCTTACCATCGTCAACGGGAAGAATACGGCAATCATGGTCAGCGTAGAAGCAATAACGGAAATCGCCACCTCATTCGTTCCATGCACGGCCGCCTGTTTCGGGTCGGAACCGCGTTCGATATGTGTCGTTACGTTCTCAAGTACTACAATCGCGTCATCCACCACCATACCGATAGCGATAGAAAGGGATGAAAGCGAGATAATATTAATCGTATTTCCACTGATCGCCAGGTAAATGAATGAAGCAATCAACGAAAGCGGAATGGTGATACAGATAATCAACGTCGCACGCCAGCGTCCCAGGAAGAGGAATACGACTAATACTACGAACAGCAAGGCATAGGCTACGGTTTCCGTCAAACTGTCGATAGTGTTCAAAATGTTATCGGACGTATCGACGATAACACCAATCTTCACGTCACTCGGCAGGTTCTTCTGAAGTCTCGGCAGTGCATCGGCTACTTTCCTGGAGATTTCTACCGAATTGGCTCCCGACTGCTTCTGAACAACAATCATGGCACCCTGCACACCGTTATTATAGGTTTCCTGTGCACGCTCTTCTACCGTATCCACAATCCGGGCTACGTCACGCAAAAAGACATTCGCCCCATTGTGCGTACCCACCACGACATCTGCCAACTGGCTGGAGTCATCAAATTCTCCTTCGACACGCAATGAGTATGTCTCACTGCCGATATCGAAGTTACCCCCCGGAATGTTCTTGTTCTCGGCTCCGATAATGGAGCTGATTGTTTCGATGGTCAGGTTATAGGCTTCCAGTTTGTTGGGGTCGCAATATACCTGTATCTCACGTTGCGGCGCACCACTGATGGACACCGTTCCAACTCCCGGAATACGTGCCAGAGGGTTAACCACACGGTCGTCCAATATCTTGTAAAGCGCGGACTGGCTCTCATTCGCCTGTACGGAAAGCAACACGATAGGAATCATGTCCGTACTGAACTTGAAGATAATCGGGTTCTCGACATCATCGGGAAGCTGTGAGCTTACCATGTCGAGCTTATCGCGCACATCATTTGTGAGGACGTCAATATCATTACCAAACTCGAACTCCAATGTAATCAATGACATATTTTCGGAAGAACGAGAGGTTATATGTTTCAGGTTGCTCACCGCGTTCAGTGTATTTTCGAGCGGGCGAGTCACATTATTTTCTATATCCGAAGCACTTGCGCCGGGATAAGCGGTCATTACCATGATCGTGTTTGTATCAATGTCCGGATACAGGTCGATAGGCAATTTGGACAAGGAGAAAAGACCAAAGATCACCACTGCCAGGAAGCAGAGCGAGGTCATAATCGGTTTCTTAACCGCACCTTCGTATAAACTCATTTCTTTAGGGATTAATTTGTTAGTGAACAGTGATTGATGAAAAAACGCCAATCACTAATCGTTAACCGTTTATTTATTTCTCAACTTCTACTTCTACGCCGTTCACCAAACGTGCCTGGCCGGCAACTACAACTTGAGAATTATCGGGCACACCGGATTTCAACTCGTACTCCGCACCCATACGTCTACCTAACTCTACTTTATTATAAGATACTTTACCATCTTTATAAACGAACACATAACGGTCGCCGGAACCTGCCTGCTTTACGATAGCCAAATCAGGAACGACCACGTTGTCGGCCGTACCGAAGTTCAGTGTAGCACGGGCGAACATCCCGGGACGTACACGCTGATCCCTGTTATCCAGTTTGATTTCGACCGGGAATGTGCGGGTAGTGGCATCTATCGTAGGATAAATCAGGCTGATCTTTCCTGTAAATGTCTCGTCACCATATACATCGAGTTTCACATCGACAGGTACGCCTTTCTTCACTTTGGTAAAGTAAGTTTCGGAAACATTGATAAGGAGTTTCACCGGAGTGATTTGTTCTACTACCAGTACAGGGTCACCGCCACTGTACATATCGCCGTTATCATAGTTGCGTGCAGTAACTACACCGTTGATAGGACTCAGCAAAGAGGTGTTTTCCACCAGATTCTTGTAAGCTGTCTTCTTCACGTCGAGTTGCATCTTCGAAGCATCCCACTCCGACTTGGACGCACCGCCTACTTTATAGAGTTCGTCGATACGCTTGAATTCTATCTCCTGATTATCTAGTTGCAGCTTTGTCTGTTGCAGGTTGGCCGCATCCATTTCCACTAATTTCTGTCCTTTGGATACGCGGTCGCCCACTTCTACAAAGATACGGTCGATACGCACGGGAGATGAAGGAGCGATGTTGTTTTTCGCTTCCGCTTCTACCGTTGCCGTGTAATCCTGTATCTGGTCTACGGGACGTGCCGTTACGTCTGCCAGTTTCACGATGGGTTTGTCTTCCACCTGCTCCGTGGCAACTTTATCTTTTCCACCTGTACATGAGCCCATAAATACAGTTAACAATAGGGCTGCCAATTGGATACTTGTTTTCATATTCCTTAGTTGTAATTTTTTAGTTGTCTATCTTTATTCTTTTCCCAATACTTGGTCGAGGTCTGCCTTAGCAACCAGATAATCATATATGGACTGATTGTAAGTGAGTTGTGCCTGAGTCAGTGATACCTGCGAACTGTTGAGTTCGAGCACCGTGCCTTTACCTACATCATAACGTTTTTCGGCAATGGTCACCGCTTTCTTTGCCTGCATCACGTTTTCCTTATTGCTGACTACCTGTTCTGTACTGGCAGCCATATTGTTTCGGTAACTCACGATCTGCATATTCAACTGTCTTTCCGTGTCGATACGGTTCCAGTCCAACTGGCGCTGCTGAATACGGGCGGATTTCACTTTCGTAAAGTTGCTTGCCTTATACAAAGGGATGCTAAGGTTGAACATCAGGCTTGAACTGTTACTCCATGTATAATCGAAGAAGTTGATATTCGGATTATACAAAGACTGATAGTTGTAGGAGAAGCTCATTGACAGGGTCGGCATGAAATTCGTTTTCAAGGACTTTACGTTCTTCTCCAGTAACTTCATGTTCAGTTCCAACTGCTTCATGGTGGTATTGTTGTTCAGATTAACCTCTTCTTCCTTCAACTGATTGGCAAACATAGCCATCTCGTAATTAGTCAGATTATCATTAATCTTAATCTCCACATCGGCTGTAATGCCCATCAATACCTTGAGCTGCAACTTAGCGAGAGTCACTGCGTTGGCTGCCGCAATCAGGTTCGGTTTGATGCTGCGCATCTGCACATCCGCACTGATTTTATCGTATTCGCTCACAGTCCCCTGCTGATATTTGGCGTTGACAACATTGTAATTGTCTTCTGCCAATTTGTAGCTTCCCTGAAGCACTTCGTAGCTGTCTTGCGCAAGCATCAACTGATAGTAGGCTTTGCTTACCTGATTCACCAAATCCAGTTTGGAAGCACGCGACTTCTCCACTGCCAGTTCAATATCCGTCTTTGTCATTGACATGGCGCGATATACACCCGGCACGAACAAAGGCAGATTTATGCTCAATCCGGCATTGGCGGTATTCGTACCGTCCTGTCCCATCTTGAACGACATATCATTCAATTTCATTTCGGCTGCCTTGATCGTATGATCCACAGACCCTGCGATACTGGCTTCCGGCAACAGACTTTGCCACGCTTCCTTGCCGGCAACTTTCTTTAAAGCGATTTCTTCTGCCGCCACTTTCATTGTCGGATTCTCATCCAAGGCAATTTCCAAGGCTTTTTCTAAGGTTAAGGTTAGCGTATTCCCCGCTGTCTGCGTTTCTTGCGCTTTTGCAAAACCAAATGCACAGAGCACTACAGCCATCAAAAGAATCTTCTTACCTGTCAGTCTTTTCATTTTGTTCATAAAACTGGTTTCTAATTTAAATCTTTAATTGTTTGTCAACAGAACCTCATTCTTCCTTATTCTACAATGCGGTTCTTACGGTATTCTTGTATGAAATCTTCCAGTACCTTGGCTCCTTTCTCTGTGGAGATGCCGCGGATATAGGTAAACATGATAGACTCGTACACTTCTATAAATGGATATTCATTGCAAATGTCCGTATTCAGCAGCACATCAAACTGCTCGCGTACCAACAAATTGACAATGGCAAAATTCACGTCCGAACGAAAGATGCCCTGATCGACTCCAACCTTGAAGAAGGACATCGTTTTCTCCGAATCGCTGTCCTGACGGGCTCTCATCATCTCATACACCTTCGGGTATTTCTTGATGTCCTCAAAAAAACGCTTGTTAGTCTTATGGAACACCTCGATGCTTTTCTGAAATACCGCAAGTATCACTTCGAGCACGTTGTGCGACTCCTCAAATATCTGCTGCAAATACTTGTCCCTGTCTGCCTGTGCCTTCAGTATGCATTCCTTCAGCAATGATTCTTTGTCCGAAAAAACTTCATAGAGTGTACGTTTGGATATACCCAATGCAGCCGCAATGTCGTCCATCGTAATACTCTTGATGCCTTTCGAGGTGAAAGCTTCCGTTGCCGTCACTACGATTCGTTCTCTTAACTCTGCTCTTTGGGAAGCGTCTTTTCCATGCTCTGTCATCGTTCGTTCTTCTTAATTGTTTTAATGCAGTTTTCGTTTTTTCTTCATTCACAAAGGAAAAACGGAACAAAGATATATAGAAAACTCAATTAACAAATCTAGTTTCCTTGTATTTATAATCCATTTGAGAATTATTATCATTCTGCAGACTGATATGAAAACAAGTGTTAAGAGGAAATACGGAACAAATACACGGCAAAGATAAGAAGTAAAGGAATAAGAAGTAAAGTTTTATCGCTATCAGAAGGGTTCTGACCGATAAAGGCCGGATAAATGCCGATGAAATTCGACGCTTACCCGGCCATAACAGTCACCCTTATTAACGAAAAACGAAAAAGGGATGGGTTTATGGTTAATATTCAATTTGGTTCCTTTTCAGGAAGGCGACTGTTTTATGTATCTCCTTGTACATCACGATGTCATCTTTCACAAAAGGTACTTCTTTCCTGTATGCGTGAAGGAAACGTTCCAGTACGGGAGACGTTTTTAGCGGGCGACGGAAATCGATGCCTTGAGCGGCGTTCATCAGTTCGATGGCAAGGATATGTTCGAGGTTGTCCATTACTTTATATAGCTTGGTGGCAGCATTGGCACCCATACTCACATGATCTTCCTGCCCGTTGGAAGAGACGATGGAGTCGCTTGATGCGGCATAGCAGTACATTTTATTCTGGCTGACCATTGAAGCGGCGGCGTATTGGGGAATCATAAAGCCAGAGTTCAGGCCGGGATTGGCTACCAGAAATTCGGGGAGTCCACGGAGTCCCATAATCAGTTGGGAAACACGGCGTTCGGAAATATTTCCCAATTCGGCGAGAGCGATGGCAAGGAAGTCATAAGAGATGGCAAGCGGTTGCCCATGGAAGTTTCCGCCGGAGATGATCCGGTCTTCGTCGGGGAAGATGGTGGGGTTATCGGTGACGGAGTTGATTTCCGTCAGCAGGACGGAAGCGACGTAGCGGATGGCATCTTTCGTGGCACCATGCACTTGCGGGATACACCGGAAGGAATAGGGATCTTGCACATGTTCTTTGTGACGTTCAATCAATTCGCTGCCGGCCAGTAGTTTGCGGAAGGCTTCGCCTGTCTCAATCTGTCCCCGGTGAGGGCGGATTTGCTGAATACAGTCCATAAACGGGTCAATACGGCCGTCGAAGGCTTCGAGGGAAAGGGTGGCAATCAGGTCGGCTTTCTTCGAAAGGCGGAAGGCTTTGAGCATGGCGAATACGCCGTTGGCGCTCATAAACTGGGTGCCGTTCAACAGGGCGAGCCCTTCTTTGCTCATTAGCTTGACGGGTTCCCAGCCAAATTCGTCGAGAACGCTGATGGCTTCGCATTTCTTTCCTTTGTAGTAGACATCGCCGACACCGATCAGGGGAAGGAAGAGATTGGCCAGTGGGGCGAGGTCGCCGGATGCTCCGAGAGAACCGCGGTCGTAGACAATGGGCATGACGTCGTTATTGAAGAAATCGAGGATGCGCTGCACGGTAATGAGTTGAACACCGCTATGTCCGAGGGAGAGGGCGTGGGCTTTGAGCAGCATCATTAGTTTGATAATGACGGGGCGGATTTCTTCACCTACGCTGCAAGCATGGCTCTTTATCAGGTTTTCCTGGAGTGTGCCCAGTTCATCGGAGGAGATGTTTTTGGTACATAAGGAGCCGAAGCCTGTTGTAATGCCATACAGGGGTTCTTCGGAAGAAGCTATCTTACGGTCGAGGTAATCGCGGCATTTCTGAATGCGCAACTTTGCTTCGGGAGCCAGTTCCAGTTTCAGGTTCTCGTTGATAATCCGTTCGATGACTTCGAAGGTCAGTTCGCCGGAACCGACATGATATACATTTTTACTCATACGCGCAAATCTTGGTTAACGGCATCCAGTATTTCTTTCTCTTTCTGACAGGCGGCTTGCTCTATCTTATCGGCTTCGGTTTGCAGTTGCAGGACAAATTCCCGATCTTTGAGCGAACCGAGGTTGATGCGGACATTCAGCAAAGCTCCGAGGACGGCGGAACGGGCAGACATCATGGCGACACAGGCATCTGTGACGGCGTTGCGGTTGCCGAGGTGGACTACGTCTGCAATGATTGTCATCATGTCCAGGGCTTTTCGGGCTACTTCCAGGGGAATGAGGGCGGCCTTTTTAGTTGCTTCCTGAATGGCGGCGCTGCGGGCGGCTTTTTCTTCATCGGTCGCTTTGGGGAGTTTGAAGCAGGCAAATACTTCGTTATAAGCTTCGGAGTCTTTGTCAATGAGTGCGATAAACTCGTCAAGCAGGCGGAGGGTGATGGTTTGGGCGTGTTGCATCAGTTCTTCGCTGACTTCGTAGCCTTTTTTGCCGACGGTAAGCCGGGCTACCATTGTGGTGAGAGCGGAAGCTAATGCTCCGTTCAGCGCGGCAATACTGCCACCACCGGGCACAGGGTCACTGCAAGCCACTTTATCTAAGAAATCTTTTACGGTTAAATCTGCTAACATGGTATTCTGTTTTTTTAATTGGTTATTAATTGACGGGGTATAGCATACCGCCTTTTATGGTCATTATTACACTATTCATTCCTATATAGTAAGGTAGAATGTGATAGTTTGCGGAGTTCAGGACGACAAAGTCACCTTGCTTGCCGACTTCAATGCTGCCGATACGGTCGGCCCGGTGAAGGGCGGCAGCTCCGTTCAAGGTCAGGGCGGTGATGGTTTCTTCTACGCTCAGTTTCATGTAGATGCATGCCAGGGCGATAGTCAAAGGGATAGAACCTGAGAAACAGCTTCCCGGATTGAGGTCGGTGGCAAGAGCTACGGCGCAGCCGGCGTCGATCATTTCACGTCCGCGTGCATAGGGTTCTTTCAGGGCAAAGGCGGTCAGAGGCAGCAGGGTGGCTACTACACCGGTATCTGCCATTGCACGGATTCCGGCATCGGAAGCGTGTAGCAGATGGTCAGCCGATAAGGCACCCAGTTCGGCTGCCAGTTCAGCGCCGCCGAGGGAGACTATTTCGTCAGCATGGAGTTTCAGCAGGAAACCCTGGTCTTTGGCGGCTTGGAGCAGGCGGCGGGATTGCTCGATGGAGAAAACGCCTTGTTCGCAAAAGACATCGCAACATTCGGCGAGTTCGTTCTCACGGATAACCGGAAGCATTTCACGAATCAGGAAGTCGATGTAGTCGTCACCTCTTTCTTTGTATTCTTCGCTTTTCCCTTTATATTCTCCAGGAAGGGCATGGGCACCGAGGAAGGTGGAAACGATGTCGACACGTTTATGTTCGTCATTGTTCAGGCTACGCATTATTTTTAGTTGCAACAGTTCGGTTTCACGATCCAGACCGTAGCCGCTTTTTCCTTCTACTGTGGTCACTCCCATCGTACTCATCTTCTTCAGGAAGCTTTCGGCTGTCGAACGGAGTTTCAGGAAGTTCATTTTCCGCGTCGCTTTCACGGTACTGGCAATGCCGCCACCACGTTCCATGATGGACATGTAGCTTTCGCCTTTCAGACGCCAGGAGAATTCTTCGGAACGTTCACCACCGAATACGAAATGGGTATGGGAATCGACAAAGCCGGGCAGCAGGCAGTGCCCGCGGGCATTGTAATGCCAGTAGTGCTGATAGTAGCCGTCGCGGTCTTCACCACGGTTCTCGCCGACGTAGGTGATGATGCCTTTAGTTACTTCCACCGTCCCGTTTTCTATGATTTGCAGTTGCGACATTTCTTCCCCTTTACGGGCGGAAAAGCCGATAGGGGTGACGATGCGGGCATTGAATATAATCAGGTTTTCACTCATATAGTTGTTTTTAATTATTCCATGATGCGTGCTTCCAGAACTTGCTGCATGGAGAAGTTTTCCAGTCCGAGGTAGTAGGATGCTGTGTCAATCAGGGCTTCCATCGGTACAAGACCGATTATCTCGCTGCCGACAATCGTGACGCCATAACGGCGGGCTTCGATACGTGTTAATTCAAAGGCACGGTAGAGGGCGGTACGGGTGTAATCGGTCATGTTGATGGATACTTGCGTTATGTTCCGTTCCTTCAGCTCTACTCCCATCGCCTTGACATAGCGGAGTCCACCGTTGATGTGGCGGATATTTTTGGCTATCTTGGTAGCTATTTCGAGATTGTCCGTACTTAGGTTGATATTATAAGCGACGAGCGGCATACGGGCTCCGATGGCTACGGTTCCAGCAGTGGGGTGGCGTTCGGCGGGGCCAAAGTCCGGTTGCCATTCGGGAAGTTTTATCTTTTCGGCCATTCCTTCAAATTCACCTTTGCGAACGGAAGCGAGATTTTCGCGGTGTGGCGCGGTGGCGGATTTTTCGTATAGAAAGACCGGAAGGTTATATAGTTCGGCTACGCGAGCGGCAACTTCTTTTGAAAGTTCGACGGCTTCTTCCATCGTAGTGTTTTTAATGGGAATGAAAGGGACAACATCCACTGCTCCCATACGGGGGTGTTGTCCTTTATGATGGTTCAGGTCTATCAGACGGACAGCAATTCCGATGGCTTCAACCACTGCGTCACGCAAGGCTTCCAGTTCACCGACGAGGGTGACGACCAGACGGTTATGGTCTTCATCGTTGCTGTAATCGAGTAGCTTTACGCCTGCCTTGCCACGGAAAGGAGCTACTATCTTATCTATTTTCCCTAAATCGCGTCCTTCACTGAAATTGGGGACACATTCGATGATTTTATTCCAACTCATGATAAATATTTATGTTATAGGTTACATTTACAGGATAACTATAGGTTTTATTCAATTATATGCCTTATTTAATTCAACTACATGTATTGTTTAATACAACCACATGTATTATTGGGCTCAATTGCATATTTTACTTCAAACGCCTACATCTTCGGGTAGTTCCGTATATTGTGGGAACTTATTCTCTTATCTTATGAGAATTTACTCCCGCAATATGAGGGAACATTTTCCCATATTTTGTGGGATTACTTCACCGTAATATCTGAAACTATTTTCTTTATTAATTCTTCGTCAGCCAAATAGGGCAGTGTTATCTGATAGTCTCCGGCGTGGGATTCGTTGAATACTTCACTAGTTTCTATTGCATGCGGATTACGTGCCCAGGAGCGTCGGGCTACACCGCCCATTACATCCCAAAGCATGGCGGAACGAAGTATTTCATCCACCCGTTCGCTACCATCGCATACCATACCGAAACCACCGTTTATTGCTTTACCAATACCGACTCCGCCACCATTGTGCAAAGCTACAAGACTCATTCCACGGGCACAGTTTCCGGCAAAGCACTGCACTGCCATATCTGCCATCACATTGCTTCCGTCTTTTATACTCGATGTTTCCCGGAAAGGGGAATCCGTGCCGCTCACGTCATGGTGGTCGCGTCCCAACATGATAGGCCCTACTTCACCACGACGAACCATTTCATTGAAGCGGAGTGCTATGTTCATTCTTCCCACAGCATCCTGATAAAGGATGCGTGCCTCTGTTCCTACTACCAACTGGTTCTTTTCCGCATCACGTATCCAATTATAATTATCCAAATCCTGACCGCGTCGATTGACGTCGATACATTCCATGGCTGCATGGTCTGTCTTTATCAGGTCTTCATGTTTTCCACTCAGGCAAACCCACCGGAACGGACCGTAACCGTAGTCAAAGAGTTGAGGTCCCATAATGTCTTCTACGTAACTCGGCCAGATGAATCCGTCTTTCTCGTCTACACCGTTGCGGGAGATTTCTTTTACTCCGGCGTCATAAATCGCTTTCATAAAGGAGTTTCCATAGTCAAAGAAATAGGTACCTCGTGCTACCAGCTTTTTGATTACTTCGAAATGACGGTGCAAGGAGATATCCACCAAACAGCGGAATTGCTCGGGAGATTCGTGAAGAAGTTGTGTACGCTCTTCAAAAGTCAGTCCGGCAGGGCAATAGCCGCCTTCGTAAACGGCATGACAAGAGGTCTGGTCGGATAATAGTTCAATGGAGATATTCTTTTGTTCGGCATATTCAAGCAGGTCGACTACATTGCCATGATAGGCTATTGAACAGGGTTCGCGACGCTGCATCGCTTCGTTTGCCATCCGGTATGCCTCTTCCATATCTTGCGTGACGTGTCCTACCCAACCTTGGCGATAACGTGTTTCAATACGGGAACTGTCTACTTCGGCTATTATGGAAGCGGCTCCGGCTATCTCGGCAGCTTTAGGCTGCGCTCCGCTCATTCCGCCCAAACCGGAAGATACAAACAGATGTCCCCGCAAATCTTTGTCTTGTGGAATACCGAGTTTCAAGCGCCCCGCATTGAGCAGGGTATTAAATGTGCCATGGACGATTCCCTGCGGGCCGATGTACATCCAACCGCCGGCTGTCATCTGACCGTAATTAGCTACTCCCATCTGGGCGGCAATGTGCCAGTCGTGCTGATTATCGAATTGGCCGATCATCATGGAGTTCGTTATAATGACGCGGGGAGCGTCGGGACGGGAACGGAAAAGCCCTAAGGGATGACCGGACTCTATGACCAGGGTTTGTTCCTGGGTTAGTTCTTCGAGATATTGTTTAATCAGGCGATATTGCATCCAGTTTTGGCAAACTTGTCCGGTCTCACCGTACGTGACAAGTTCGTAGGGATACAAGGCTATATCAAAGCAGAGATTATTGTCAATCATCACTTGAAAGGCTTTACCTTCCAGGCATCGACCGCAATACTCATCTATTGGTTTTGCTTTCAAATCGCCTTCAGGACGAAAGCGGTATCCGTAAATCCGTCCGCGAGTACGCAGTTCTTCCATAAATTCGGGGGCTAACTGCTCGTGCCATTCAGAGGGGATATAACGCAAAGCGTTTTTTAGTGCTGTAACTGTTTGAGCCGGAGTAAGTGTGTAACCACGGTCGGGAGCTCTCCGGATACCTTTTACAAAACCCGGATAAGACGGTAGTGTGTTGCCAAGAGTCATCTTCATACTAAAGCAGAATTAAGGATTACAAACTGTAAGTAATACAGCTGTATAACTCTTCGCAAGATAGAAAAAAAGAAGATAAAAGACAAGAAAAACTTCACTTTTCTTGTCAGAAAGTTATTATTTCTATTTATCCCGCAATTCCAGCAAATATTTAAATGTATGCTTTGCCTCCGGGCTGTCATCTTTCAAATAGGCTTGTTTCAATTCGGGGTATTCTTTTAATAATTCAAGCATCTTGTCTTTGTCCATGAATTCAATCTTTCCTGTCTCGGCATTCAATTCATAGCAGACACGTTTTGTGATCAAGCTCGAAGCTGCAAGGGCGTCACCGATATTTCCACCCAGCTTCACATCATCGTCTTCTACAAAATTTCCACCGACAACAGAGCCTAAAGGCACGGCACAGAAATAGATTTTTTTATCTAACTGGACAGCCGGAGCATACCAAGCTCCGAAACGCAGTTTTTTATATCGCAACTTACGGCAATTCAAATATAAATCACCTTTTTCATCGCGCACAGCAAAACAACGCTTTTTCAACCGCCGTCCCATAGACTCGTCATCACCTGCCGTTACCCGGTAATCGGCACCACCGGTCAGCACAATCTGATTCCGGGAACGCTTTTCTACCCGCAGTACGGCAACGGTATCGCCATCTTGAGCAAGCAACTCTTTCAAGTTGGAATAAATTATGTTTTGCGCAATTAACGGAAGGCTAATCACGCTCATCAGCAACAATAAGATACATCCTTTCTTCATAAGCCATCCTCCTTTCCTTGCTAAACGCATTTTAGAGTGGAAAGTTATAAATTTTAGCGGATAAATGCAAGGGGGAGTACAGAAATATCGAAAAAAAAGGAACTGGAAACCAATATTTGCTTCCCTGATGCACTTTCTCCATATGCATTATCAGGCGATATATTCGGATAATTATTGTCGAATCCATATTTTAATCTCCTACCGTTAATAAACAGTAAATCTGCTCCCGACTAAAACAAGCTGCTATCACGAGCGTTGTGAATTATATTACCTTTGCGAAAAAGTATTGAATTTGTCATGGAAAAACTGGAACAGATTATCGCTACATATCAACAGATTATTCAAAAAGCAGAGTTGGATCTGCAAAGTGCCCGGAAACGTATTTATTACATTAGTCTATTACGATTGGTTTTATTCGTCGGTGCCATAGCCGGCGCAGTCACTTTCTGGGCTGACAGGTGGCTGTATATCTCTGTATTTGCCATCCTGCCTTTTATCCTATTTATATGGTTGGTAAAACGTCACAACTTTTGGTTTCACCGGAAAGATTTCCTGAAAAAGAAAATAGTAATCAACGAACAGGAGTTGAGGGCTATCCAATATAATTTCTCTGATTTTGAAGACGGTGAAGAATATATTGATTCGGGACATCTCTATACTTTCGATCTGGATGTATTCGGGGAACATTCTCTTTTCCAGTATATTAACCGTACATCAACACCTGTCGGCAAACAGCATCTTGCAGATTGGTTCAATAGTCATCTGGAAAATAAGGAAGCCATTGAACAGCGCCAGGAAGCTATTCGCGAATTATCCACAGAACTGGAATACCGGCAACAAATCCGTTTACTTGGATTACTTTATAAAGGAAAGCCCGCTGATACTACCGAAATTAAAACATGGGCCGACAGCCCAAGTTATTACCGAAAGCATACGTTATTACGTATTATCCCGATAACGGTAAGTATCATCAATCTCGTATGTATAAGTCTTGCCTTTTCAAGTATTTTGCCTGCCAGCGCCGCCGGCGGGGTATTTATTAGTTTTGTCATATTCAGTTCTGTCTTCTCCAAAGGAATTACAAAACTGCAAACGACTTATGGTGAAAAGCTGCAAATCCTCTCCACATATGCCGATCAGATTCTTCTTACGGAGAAAAAAGAGATGCACAGCCCTATATTGCAGCAATTAAAAGCGGAACTTACCAGTCAGAATCAAACAGCTTCGCAGGCTGTCCGCCAGCTTTCCAAATTAATGAATGCACTGGATCAACGGAGTAATTTGCTAATGAGCACTATTCTCAACGGACTTATATTTTGGGAACTACGTCAGGTTATGCGAATTGAGCAATGGAAGGATACGCATGCCAAAGACCTTCCCCGCTGGATAGAAACGATCGGGGAAATAGATGCTTACTGCTCGCTGGCAACATTCGCATACAATCATCCTGAATATATTTATCCGAAGATTTGCTCCCAGTCTTTTCATTTACAGGCTAAAGGACTCGGTCATCCTTTAATGGATCGGAGCAAATGTGTGCGCAATGGAATAGACATCGACAAGCGTCCTTTCTTTATTATTATCACCGGAGCGAATATGGCAGGTAAAAGTACTTATTTACGTACCGTAGGTGTAAATTATCTCTTAGCATGCATTGGTGCTCCTGTCTGGGCGGATCAAATGGAGATATATCCGGCCCGACTTGTCACCAGCCTTCGTACCAGTGATTCATTGACCGACAACGAATCGTATTTCTTTGCCGAGCTGAAACGGCTAAAGTTAATCATAGATAAGTTGGAAGCCGGAGAAGAACTCTTCATCATCCTGGACGAAATTCTGAAGGGTACAAACTCTATGGATAAACAAAAAGGTTCTTTTGCACTCATCAAGCAGTTTATGAACATGAATGCGAATGGCATCATCGCAACTCATGACCTTCTATTGGGAACTTTAATAGATTCTTTCCCACAGAATATCCGGAACTATTGTTTTGAAGCAGATATCACAAATAATGAGCTTACTTTCTCTTATCGGATGAGAGACGGAGTTGCGCAAAATATGAATGCCTGCTTCTTAATGAAAAAAATGGGGATAGCCGTTATTGACGACTAATCCCCATCCTTATGTATGAAAATTAAAGTTCAGTTTTAGTTCACATTATCCCTGCTTGCTTTTTGAAAGAAAAGCTACCACAGCAGAAGCGCCGTCATTCGTAAAATACTGCACGGACGTTATCGGCTGATAATTGTAAGGCACAAACTGGAACAACTGTACGGCTGCAAACTTCTTGTCTTCAGAAAGTATCACGTCCATACGTATATTGCCGCTTGACTCGCTCTTAATAGCCGAGTCGGTAGAGAATGAGCCCGAATTAACTATATTTGTCAAAGAGTCCATATGCTTCAAATCAAAGAAGATGCTCTGCTCTTTAGCCACGCTTCCGGTAGGTAAATAAACGACTTCCTTAGATTTCCAGAAAAAACGGAAAATTCCCATCAGGAATAGTCCGGTTCCAAGAACCATTAAAGCCATGCTGACAGTAGATGATTTGTCTTCCAGTTGAAAAGTGGAAGCGAATGCTAAAATCCCCACCAATAACATGACAGAAGAGATAATAACTCCGGAAACACTGGTACGTTTAGCGATATCAGGATGTGAAGATGCAAAAATAGTAGCATCAATAACTTGAGTAGTTGCCATAATATTTAAAATTTAATTTATTAGTAAAAATATAAAGATAGTAAGGGTTACCAGTATGCGGATTATACCAGTAATCATAAAAGAAATAATACCAATAAATTAACTGCTAAATAATAATATGCCTTAGAGTAAATACATAGTATTCACTCGCTGGTTGGCAATAATAGGAAGTTGTTGTGTTATAAATCCGCCCTAAATGTTGGGAAAGTGAATTATCACGTTCAGCACCGCATTGCCGCAAATTCCTCAATGTAGTGAAGTATTCTCCAAGCTGTACACGTTGGATACGCGCCACGGATATTTGATGACTCTGCAAATTTGTCAGTTCAGCCACAGGTGAACAAGGAAACTCAGGAGCACTGATCTGTCCATGTTGTTTCATTGAATAGGTAACAGCATTCTCTGTCTGCTCCACTGTTTTTTCAGTGAAAACATTGCCTGCAATCCCGTGAAGGGCAACTGTCAGCAACAGAAACAATATTACCTTTATAAATTTTGCCATATTCTCCTGCAAATATAACAGATTCCACTTATGAAAAGTTCATTCGGGGTATCTTTTAATTTATCTTAGGATAAGTAAACAGGCTCGTAACAAAAAAGGCCATCCCTTTCGGAATAGCCTTTTTTATATCTATAAGAATAATTGTTGAATTATTCTGCTGATTCTACTTTTGGTTCTTCAACTTTCGGAGCTTCAGTTGCAGGAGCTTCAACAGCAGCAGGAGCAGCTTCGGCACTCTTCTTAGAACGACGAGTACGAGTGGCTTTCTTAGCAACTTTTTCTTTAGCCATGTTTTCATTGTAGTCAACCAACTCAATGAAGCACATTTCAGCGTTGTCCCCCAAACGGTTACCAGTCTTGATGATACGAGTATAACCACCCGGACGATCAGCAATCTTAACAGAGATTTCTTTGAACAGTTCTGTTACTGCAATCTTATCTTGCAAGTTGCTAAATACAACACGACGAGAGTTCGTAGTGTCTTCTTTAGACTTAGTAATCAAAGGCTCAACAAACTTCTTCAAAGCTTTTGCCTTTGCAACAGTCGTAGTGATTCTTTTGTGCTTGATCAAAGAGCAAGCCATGTTAGATAACATAGCACTTCTATGAGAAGCAGTACGACCTAAATGATTGAATTTTTTATTATGTCTCATTTTTTATTCTTTATCCAATTTATATTTAGAAATGTCGGTTCCAAACGACAGATTCAGACTTTCCAGCAAATCATCAAGCTCGGTAAGCGATTTCTTTCCGAAGTTTCTGAATTTCAGCAGGTCAGTTTTGTTGAACTGTACCAAGTCGCCAAGAGTTTCTACGTCAGCAGCCTTCAAACAGTTGAGGGCACGAACTGACAAGTCCATATCAACGAGCTTAGTCTTCAACAGCTGACGCATGTGCAATACTTCTTCATCAAACTCTTCATTGCCGTCAGTATCGTTACTTTCAAGCGTGATCTTCTCGTCAGAGAACAACATGAAGTGATAAATCAGAATTTTTGCAGCTTCTTTCAGCGCTTCCTTCGGATGTATAGAACCGTCGGTACTAATTTCAAGTACTAGCTTTTCGTAGTCAGTCTTCTGTTCTACACGGAAGTTTTCTACAGCATACTTGACATTACGTATCGGTGTATAAATAGAGTCGATTGGAATTACATTAACATCCGTGCAATACTCGCGATTTTCATCGGCAGGTACATAACCACGTCCTTTGTTAATTGTAATATCAATCTGCATAGTTGACTTAGAATCTAAATGACAAATAACTAATTCCGGATTTAACACTTCAAATCCAGTCAAATACTTACCTATGTCACCTGCTTTAAATTCACTGGAATTCTCGACAGTGATGCTCACTTTTTCGCTCTCGAACTCTTCAACTACTTGCTTGAATCTTACTTGTTTCAGATTCAAGATAATGTTGGTAACATCCTCTTTTACTCCAGGTACACTAGAAAATTCATGCTCCACACCGTCGATTCTGATGGTAGTGATAGCAAAACCCTCTAATGAAGAAAGAAGGATACGGCGTAATGCATTACCTACGGTAATACCAAAACCCGGTTCCAACGGACGAAATTCGAATTTACCGAATCTGGAGTCCGCCTCCAACATCAATACTTTATCAGGTTTTTGAAATGCTAATATCGCCATGAAATTAATTATTATTTAGAATACAATTCAACGATCAAATGTTCTTTAATGTTCTCAGGAATGTCTGCTCTTTCAGGTATGTGCAACATTTTACCAACCTTTGAAGCTTCGTCCCATTCCAACCATGCATACTTGCTGTGATTGAAACCAGCGAGAGAGTTAGCAACAACTTCCAAAGATTTAGATCTTTCACGAACACCAATCAATTGACCCGGTTTTACTGCATATGAAGGAATGTTTACCACTTCACCATCTACAGTAATGTGCTTGTGACCAACCAACTGACGAGCAGCAGCACGCGTAGGAGCAATACCCAAACGGAATACTACGTTGTCAAGACGGCCTTCCAGCAATTGAAGGAGTACCTCACCAGTAATACCTTTAGCAGTAGCTGCTTTTTCAAACAAATTGCGGAATTGTTTCTCTAAAACTCCATAGGTGTATTTAGCTTTCTGCTTTTCACGAAGTTGCACACCATATTCAGAAGTTTTTCTTTTTCTAGAATTACCGTGTTGTCCGGGAGGGTAGTTCTTCTTTGATAAAACTTTATCAGCTCCAAAGATTCCTTCTCCGAATTTACGGGCGATTCTTGATTTTGGTCCAGTATATCTAGCCATTTCTTTTTAAATATTTAATTGTTTATTCATGAACTCAATTTGTTGCAGCCGCGATTACAGAGAGAAATTAATGTAATCCAAAAACAAAATCAAGATCATTGTAAGTTAAAGGTAAATTAAACTCTACGTCTTTTTGGAGGACGACAACCATTATGTGGAAGCGGAGTTACGTCAATGATTTCAGTAACTTCGATGCCAGCACCGTGGATAGTTCTAATAGCAGACTCACGTCCGTTACCTGGACCCTTCACATATGCTTTTACCTTTCTAAGGCCAAGATCGAATGCAATCTTTGCACAATCCTGGGCAGCCATCTGTGCTGCATAAGGAGTATTCTTTTTAGAACCTCTAAATCCCATTTTACCAGCAGATGACCAAGAGATGATCTGCCCTTCACTGTTTGCAAGAGAAACAATAATATTGTTGAAAGATGAATGAACATGCAACTGTCCATTAGCGTCTACTTTCACATTTCTCTTTTTAGCTGCAACTGTTTTTTTTGCCATATCAACAATTATTATTTAGTAGCTTTTTTCTTATTAGCAACGGTTTTCTTTCTACCCTTACGAGTACGTGCATTGTTCTTAGTGCTCTGACCTCTTACAGGCAGACCAATACGGTGACGTACACCACGGTAGCAACCAATATCCATTAATCGCTTAATGTTCAATTGGATTTCAGAACGAAGATCACCTTCTACCTTATACTCTGCACCGATAATCTCACGAATCTTAGCAGCTTGATCATCTGTCCAGTCCTTAACCTTCAGATCTTTATCTACACCAGCTTTATCTAAAATTTTTGCTGAACTACTGCGACCTATTCCATATACATAGGTCAACGCAATTTCACCTCTTTTGTTCTGAGGTAAATCTACACCAACTATTCTTATAGCCATATACTAAATTATTTTTTTTGCAAAAATAACAAATTATCCTTGACGTTGTTTATACTTAGGATTTTTCTTGTTAATAACATACAAACGGCCATTACGTCTAACGATCTTACATTCTGGCGTGCGTTTCTTTAATGATGCTCTTACTTTCATATCTTATTTTATTTATATCTAAATACAATTCTTCCTTTCGATAAGTCGTAAGGAGACATTTCGACTCTCACTTTATCTCCCGGCAGGATCTTGATGTAATGCATCCTCATCTTGCCTGAAATATGTGCGGTAATCTCATGCCCGTTTTCTAATTCAACACGAAACATTGCATTCGACAATGCTTCAACTATAACTCCATCTTGTTCTATTGCAGATTGCTTTGCCATATTATATTGCTTTATCTCCTAAAACTTCTTCTATGAATTTGAATGATGACAAAATATCAGCTTCACCAGCTCCTACAGCTACCGTATGTTCAAAGTGTGCAGCACACTTACGGTCTCTGGTCCTCACCGTCCATCCGTCACGTTCCATAATCACTTGCCGGTCACCCAGTGTTATCATCGGCTCTATCGCTATGCAAAGGCCTTTTTTCATCAAAGGTCCATATCCTCTCTTACCGTAATTGGGAACTTGAGGATCTTCATGCATTTCATGACCAATGCCATGACCTACAAACTCACGCACTACACCATAAGAATGAGACTCACAATATTGCTGGATAGCATATCCGACATCTCCGATTCTTTTGCCTTGCACTGCATTCTGAATGCCAATATATAACGCTTCTTTAGTAACCTTCAACAAATTACGAACTTCTTCGTCTACCTCTCCTACACAAAAAGTATAAGCAGAATCACCACAAAAACCATTCATATAAGTTCCACAATCCACAGATACGATATCACCTTCTTTCAGGACAATATCGTTTGGGATTCCATGCACCACCTGTTCATTTACAGAAGTACAGAGAGATGCGGGAAACGGTTCCCCGTATTGATTCGGAAATCCTTTGAAAGTTGGAGTTGCTCCGTGATCTCTAATGAATTCTTCAGCAACTTTATCCAACTCACGTGTAGTTACACCGGGCTTCACCAGTTTGGCAACCTCTGCCAAAGTCTTTCCGACCAGCAGGTTGCTCTGACGGAGCAATTCTATTTCATCTTCTGTTTTAAGAAATATCATTTCTAATCTAAAGAATTAATATGCCGCTACACCAGCGCGTCCTTTAATACGACCTGACTTCAACAGACCATCATAATGTCTCATCAACAAATGACTTTCAACCTGTTGCAGTGTATCAAGAACCACACCTACAAGAATTAACAAAGACGTACCACCGAAGAATTGAGCGAAACCGGCTTGTACTCCGAATATACCAGCAAATGCAGGCATAATGGCAACCAAAGCCAGGAAGAAAGAACCCGGTAAAGTAATACGAGACATAATATCATCAATATACTCTGCTGTTTTCTTTCCCGGTTTAATGCCAGGAATAAAACCATTGTTTCTCTTCATATCCTCAGCCATCTGAGTCGGATTAATTGTAATTGCAGTATAGAAATATGTAAATAATATAATCATTACCGCAAAGACAAAATTATACCAGAAACTTGTATGATCTGTAAACGCATGCAAGAAACCGCCTGCATCATTTACATTGGAAAAACCGATAAATGTAATAGGTATAAACATGATTGCCTGAGCAAAGATGATAGGCATTACACCAGCAGCATTCACTTTCAAAGGAATGTACTGTCTTGCACCACCATATTGCTTGTTACCTACAATTCTCTTAGCATACTGTACAGGAATCTTCCTTGTACCCTGCACCAAAAGAATAGCAGCGCCAATCACTAACAATAAGAATACGATTTCAATTATAAACATAATCAGACCACCACTCTTATTTGCTACTCTTGATACAACCTCCTGCAACAGAGCATCAGGGAAACGGGCGATAATACCGATTAAGATGATAAATGAAATACCATTACCAATACCTTTATCAGTAATTCTTTCACCAAGCCACAAAATAAACATACTACCTGCTGCCAAAATAATGGTAGAGGTAACCATAAACAGAGTCCAATCTAATGAAGCATTTAAGGAAGGGCCAGCCTGCATTTTAAGATTGAGCAAATAAGAAGGGGCCTGAACTAACAATATAGCGATCGTCAGATAACGAGTATATTGATTCATTTTTCTTCTGCCGCTCTCACCTTCGCGTTGCAGCTTCTGGAAATACGGTACAGCGATTCCCAACAACTGGATTACGATAGATGCAGAGATATAAGGCATGATTCCTAATGCAAAAATAGAGGCATTAGAAAATGCTCCTCCAGAGAACATATTTAACAAGGCTAAAAGGCCTTCACTTGTTTGTTCGTGCAATTTTGCCAACATAGCCGGATTGATACCCGGTAATACGACATATGATCCGAAACGGTAAATTGCCACAAACAATATGGTGATGAGGATCCGCTGTCTCAGATCCTCAATCTTCCATATATTCTTTAATGTTTCAATAGCTTTTCTCATTGAATCAGAGTTTTACTACAGTTCCACCAGCAGCTTCGATAGCAGCAGTTGCAGTCTTAGAGAATGCATGAGCTTCTACTTCCAGCTTGTTAGTCAGAGTTCCGTTACCCAATACTTTTACCAACTGATTTGAAGAAATAAATCCTGCTTCGATAAAGTCGTTAACACCAACTTTTGCCAAGCTCTTAGCTTCAGCAAGTTTCTGGATAGTATCCAAGTTGATTGCTTTATATTCTACACGATTGATATTCTTAAAACCAAATTTAGGAACTCGACGTTGAAGAGGCATCTGACCACCTTCAAAACCGATTTTCTTAGAGTATCCAGATCTTGATTTAGCTCCCTTATGACCTCTTGTAGAAGTACCGCCTAAGCCAGAACCAGTTCCACGTCCAATTCTTTTTCTTGTCTTAGTAGATCCCTCTGCAGGTTTTAAATTACTTAAGTTCATATTGTAATTTCGTTTTATTATTCAATAAATGATTACTTAACAATGGTAACCAAGTGTTTTACCTTATCTACCATTCCAAGAATTGAAGGAGTGCTTTCGTGTTCAACCACGCGGTTCAGTTTACGAAGTCCCAGTGCATCAAGAGTTCTTTTCTGATCAGCCGGAGCACCAATTCTACTTTTAACTTGTTTAATCTTTATAGTTGACATATCTCCTCCTTATCCTCTAAATACTTTTTCAACACTAATACCTCTGTTCTGAGCAACCATTCTTGCATCACGCATTTCGCTTAAAGCTTCGATTGTAGCTTTAACAAGGTTATGCGGATTTGAAGAACCCTTTGATTTTGCCAAAACGTCAGTTACACCAACACTTTCCAAAACAGCACGCATAGCACCACCGGCTACAACACCAGTTCCGTGAGATGCAGGTTTGATGAATACTTCAGCACCACCAAATCTAGCTGATTGTTCATGAGGAACAGTACCTTTCAAAATAGGTACCTTCACCAGATTCTTTTTAGCTGACTCAACACCTTTAGCGATAGCAGCTGTTACTTCACCTGCTTTACCAAGTCCCCAACCAATGATACCTTCTTCGTTACCTACAACAACGATTGCAGAGAAACTAAAAGTTCTACCACCTTTGGTAACTTTAGTAACACGATTAATAGCAACCAATCTATCTTTCAGTTCTATATCGTTAGTAATCTTAACTCTATTATTAACTCCTGCCATAATGATTAAAATTTAAGTCCACCGTTACGAGCAGCATCAGCTACTTCTTTTACTCTCCCATGATACAAGTAACCATTACGGTCGAAAACAACAGTAGTTATACCTGCTTCCTGAGCCTTTTTAGCAATCATCTCACCAACTTTAGCAGCTTGTTCTTTTTTAGCAACCTTCTCAGTCACACCTAAAGAAGAAGCAGCAGCCAGTGTCTTACCAGAAAGATCATCGATAATCTGGACATAAATTTGCTTGTTACTTCTAAATACACTCATACGCGGACGTTCAGTAGTACCTGAAATCTTATTGCGTACGCTATATTTGATCTTAACTCGTCTTTCTATTTTTGTTGTCATAATAATCTAATTTTATATGATTTACTTAGCGCCGGCTGATTTACCAGACTTTCTACGAATTACTTCGCCAACAAACTTAATACCTTTACCCTTATATGGTTCAGGCTTACGGAAAGAACGTATTTTAGAGCAAACTTGACCAAGCAACTGTTTGTCACACGATTCCAATATGATAAGAGGATTCTTATTTCTTTCAGACTTAGTTTCAACCTTTACCTCAGCAGGCAATTGAATGAAAATATTGTGTGTATAACCTAAAGCCAGTTCAATGATGTTACCTTGGTTAGAAGCACGATAACCTACACCGACAAGTTCCAACTCTTTCTTATATCCTTCAGATACGCCCACAACCATGTTATGAACCAATGAACGATACAAACCGTGGAAAGCATGTTTCTGCTTCGGGTTATCAAGCATTTCTTTATCGTTTTCTGTTAAAGTCACGTGTCCATCTTCAATGGCAACATTGATAGCAGGATTCACATATTGGCTCAATTCGCCTTTGGGTCCCTTTACGGTAACCACATCATCCTTCAGAGTGACTGTCACTCCAGCAGGAATACTAATGGGTAATTTTCCTATTCTTGACATTCTAATTCCTCCTAATTAATATACATAACACAAGACTTCACCACCGATCTTCAGTTCTGCAGCCTCTTTGTTAGTCATTACACCTTTGGAAGTAGATATTATAGCAATACCCAGCCCATTAATAACACGCGGCATATCTTTATAACCAGTATACTTACGCATACCCGGAGAAGATATTCTTTCTAATTTTTTGATTGCGTTAACTTTGTTAACAGAATCATACTTCAAGGCAACCTTAATAGTTCCTTGAGGACCATCTTCTACAAACTTATAGTTAAGAATGTAGCCTTTTTCAAAAAGAATCTTAGTGATTTCTTTTTTCAAGTTCGAAGCGGGAACTTCAACAACTCTGTGCTTAGCACCAATCGCGTTCCGCAACCTCGTCAAATAATCTGCTATTGGATCAGTCATATAAAATAAATTAAATTAATCAGGACTTCCCTGACAATATTTAAACAATAATTACCAGCTTGCTTTCTTTACGCCTGGGATCAGTCCGTTAGATGCCATTTCACGGAATTGAATTCTTGAAATTCCGAATTGGCGAATATAACCTTTAGGACGACCAGTCAGTTTGCAACGGTTGTGCATACGAATCGGATTAGAATTCTTCGGCAACTCTTGCAACTTCTGTGCAGCTTCGAAAGCGTCAGCAGGATCACCTGTTCTAACGATTTGCTTCAAAGCAGCTCTTTTTTCGGCGAATTTGGCTACTAATTTAGCACGTTTTACTTCACGTGCTTTCATTGATTCCTTTGCCATATCTATTAGTCTTTTTTAGCGTTTTTAAAAGGTAAACCGAATTCCTTCAGCAATGCATAACCTTCTTCATCTGTTTCCGCAGAGGTTACAAAGGTAATATTCATTCCGAGAATTCTTGTAATACTATCGATATTTATTTCAGGGAAAATAATTTGTTCCTGAATACCAAGGGTATAGTTACCTTTACCATCAAACTTACTTTCGATACCTTTGAAGTCACGGATACGAGGAAGAGCTACACGAACCAATTTTTCAAGGAATTCGTACATTCTTTCACGACGTAAAGTTACCATAACGCCAATCGGCATTTTTTTACGCAACTTAAAGTTTGCGATATCTTTACGAGAAATGGTAGCTACAGCTTTCTGACCTGTAATAGCTGTCATTTCATTGATTGCAACTTCAATAATCTTCTTATCGGCAACAGCCATACCTAAACCCTGATTGATAACAATCTTCTTAAGTACGGGTATCTGCATTGTAGAAGAATACTGGAACTGTGATTTCAATGCAGGTGCTATACGCTCTGCATATTCTTTCTTAAGACTAGCAGTATTACTCATTACTTAATCTCCTCTCCTGATTTTTTAGAATAACGCACTACAGTTCTTTTACCTTCCAAAGAACTTACTTTTCTCCCAATACGCGTTGCTTTACCAGTTTTTGGATCAACCGGGTTCAAGTTTGAAATGTGGATAGAAGCTTCCTGCTTCACAATACCACCTTGCGGATTCTTTGCATTCGGTTTTGTGCTTTTAGATACCATGTTGATACCTTCTACAAATGCACGTCCTTCTTTAACAAGAACCTTCAATACACGACCAGTTTTGCCCTTATCTTCACCAGCATTTACGTAAACTGTATCGCCTTTTTTAATATGTAATTTACTCATTACTTAAATCTTTTACAAAATTAAAGTACCTCAGGCGCAAGTGACACAACTTTCATGTTAGTAGCACGAAGTTCTCTTGCTACAGGACCGAAAATACGACTTCCTCTAATTTCACCTGCATTATTCAACAACACGCAAGCATTATCATCAAAACGTATATAAGAACCATCAGGACGACGGATTTCTTTCTTTGTACGTACAATCAAAGCCTTTGATACTGCACCTTTTTTAACATCACTAGAAGGGATAACACTCTTCACTGAAACAACAATGACATCCCCCACTGAAGCGTAACGACGACGTGTACCACCCAAAACGCGGATACACATAGCCTCTTTAGCTCCACTGTTATCACATACTGTAAGTCTGGATTCTACTTGTATCATAATTACTTAGCTCTTTCAATTATTTCTACTAATCTCCATCTTTTAGTCTTGCTCAAAGGACGAGTTTCCATGATGCTTACAGTATCACCGATATTGCATTCATTCTTTTCATCGTGAGCATGGTACTTCTTCGTTTTGCTAACGAACTTACCATATATAGGGTGTTTTTCCTTAAATTTGGCTGCAATTGTGATAGTCTTATCCATCTTATTGCTCACAACAACCCCTGTTCTTTCTTTTCTTAAATTTCTTGCTTCCATCAAGCTGATCATTTATTGTTAAGTTCTCTTTGGCGTAACTCAGTTTTCATACGCGCAATAGTCCTGCGTAATTGTTTGATTTGAGCAGGATTTTCCAAAGGAGAAATAGAATGATTGATAACCATTTGGTCATAATTAGCTGTTTCTGCCTCTACTCTTTCTACTAAATCACTAGTAGTCATTTCTTTAATTTCTGCAATTTTCATAACACTTACGCATTTTGATTTTGAATATCATAATCACGTCTTACGACAAACTTCGTTGTAATAGGAAGCTTTTGAGCAGCTAAGCGCAATGCTTCTTTCGCGATTTCGTAAGATACTCCTTCAGCTTCAATAATGATTCTACCTGGAGTCACAGGAGCCACAAATCCTTCCGGAGCACCTTTACCTTTACCCATACGTACATCGGCAGGTTTTCTAGTGATCGGTTTATCCGGGAATATACGGATCCAGATCTGTCCTTGACGTTGCATATATCTTGTTACTGCAATACGAGCAGCTTCGATCTGACGGCCTGTAATCCACTTAGTCTCCAAAGCCTTTATGCCAAAAGAACCAAAGGCCAGCTGATTGCCTCTCTGAGCAATTCCTTTCTGACGGCCTTTTTGTTGTCTTCTGAATTTTGTCTTTTTCGGTTGTAACATAGTTTCCTAAAATTCAAATTCGTTTAGCGATTATTTTTCTTTCTTTTGAAGTTCTTTCCGCCGTTGTTTCCACCATTGTTTCCACGACCACTTTCTTTGCTTTGTGTAAAGTTCGGAGCTAATTCTCTCTTACCAAATACTTCACCTCTACAAATCCAAACTTTGATACCCAGCAAACCTACCTTAGTCAATGCTTCTGCATGACAGTAGTCGATATCAGCTCTGAAAGTGTGCAACGGAGTTCTTCCTTCTTTATACATTTCAGAACGAGCCATTTCAGCTCCATTCAAACGTCCTGAAATCTGAATTTTGATACCTTCAGCACCCATACGCATTGTGTTTGCGATAGCCATCTTGATGGCACGGCGATAGGCAATTTTACCTTCTACCTGGCGAGCGATGTTGTTAGCAACAATCACAGCATCCAGTTCAGGTCTTTTCACTTCAAAGATATTGATTTGAATATCTTTGTCGGTAACCTTCTTCAACTCCTCCTTTAGCTTATCAACTTCTTGGCCACCTTTACCGATAATAATACCCGGGCGAGCAGTACAAACAGTAATAGTAACGAGCTTCAGCGTACGTTCAATTACGATTCTTGATACACTTGCCTTTGCAAGTCTTGCATTAAGATATTTACGGATTTTGCTATCTTCCAGCAAAGAATCACCGTAATCATTTCCACCATACCAGTTAGAATCCCATCCTCTGATAATTCCTAAACGGTTGCTTATTGGATTAACTTTTTGTCCCATCTACCTTAATTTTGATCTTCGTTATTACTTTTAGCACCAACGAACAATGTTACGTGATTTGAACGTTTGCGAATTCTATAACCTCTACCCTGCGGTGCCGGTCTCATTCTTTTGAGTGTAGCGCCACCATCAACAAAAATCTGTGTTACGAACAACTCGCCACTTTCTGCTTTACGTTCGTTTTTCTGTTCCCAGTTAGCAATTGCAGAGCGAAGCAATTTTTCCACTCTTGCAGCAGCTTCTTTTGAAGAAAATTTCAAAACACCAAGTGCTCTGTTCACTTCCATACCACGGATCATGTCTGCAACCAGACGCATCTTACGTGGAGAAGTAGGAACATTTTGCAATTTTGCAAAATACATGGTCTTAAGGGCTTCTTTTCTCTTTTCAGCCGATATTTTTTTTCTTGCTCCCATTATTATTTATTACTTTATTATTTCAAATAAATCCTGTTATCTTTTCTTGTTACCAGCGTGTCCTCTGAATGTACGAGTTGGAGCAAATTCGCCCAACTTGTGTCCTACCATATTCTCGGTAACATAAACAGGAATAAATTTATTTCCATTGTGAACTGCAACTGTATGGCCTACAAAATCAGGCGAAATCATTGAAGCTCTGGCCCAAGTCTTTACTACGACTTTTTTGCCAGATTCATTCATGGCAAAAATTCTCTTTTCAAGCTTTACGTTAATATATGGACCTTTTTTTAATGAACGACTCATAGTTTACTCAATTAATCAGATTACTTTTTTCTTCTCTCAATAATGTACTTAGATGATTGTTTCTTAGGAGCTCTAGTCTTAAGTCCCTTAGCGTACAATCCCTTACGTGATCTTGGATGACCTCCTGAAGCACGTCCTTCACCACCACCCATCGGGTGATCAACCGGGTTCATAACAACACCACGGTTACGAGGACGGCGTCCTTGCCAACGAGAGCGTCCAGCTTTACCTGAACTTTCCAATCCATGATCAGAGTTACCTACACTACCGATAGTAGCTTTACATGTGCTAAGAATCTGTCTTACTTCACCTGAAGGCAACTTGATTACACAATACTTACCCTCACGAGAAGTCAACTGTGCAAAGTTACCAGCCGAACGAACCAGAGCAGCACCCTGTCCCGGACGTAATTCGATATTGTGAATCACAGTACCCACCGGAATGTTTTGAAGAGGAAGAGCATTACCAATCTCTGGCGCTGCTGTTTCACCTGACATCAGAGTCGTGCCAACTTGCAATCCATTGGGAGCAATAATATATCTTTTTTCTCCATCAGCATAGAATAACAAAGCGATACGAGCCGAACGATTCGGATCGTATTCAATTGTCTTAACCACTGCCGGAACACCGTCCTTATTTCTCTTGAAATCAACAATTCTAATCACCTTTCTATGACCGCCACCCATGTAGCGCATAGTCATCTTACCTTCGCTGTTACGACCGCCAGATGATTTCTTACCATATACAAGAGACTTTTCTGGTACTGATGCAGTAATTTCCTCGAAAGTACCAATAATTTTATGTCTTTGCCCCGGTGTTGTGGGCTTAAATTTACGTACTGCCATTTTTATTAAATATTGCTATAAAAATCAATAGTATCTCCTTCTTTCAATGTCACGATTGCTTTTTTGAATGCATTCGTACGACCATTGATGATACCTGCCTTGGTATAACGGCTCTTATTTTTGCCAGCATACTTTACAGTATTCACATCAACTACAGTAACATTATAAAGAGCTTCAACTTCCTTCTTAATTTCCAGTTTGTTAGCATCAGGACGCACAACAAAGCCGAAACGATTCAGCTTATCAGTGATTGCAGTCATTTTTTCTGTTACCAACGGTTTAATAATAATTCCCATTATTTAAGCCTCCTTTTTAAATTAAGATATTGTCAATAGCCTTCAAAGAGTTTTCAGTAAGCACAACAACTCCAGCATTCAATACTCTGTAAGTATTTAATCCTGAAATAGTCTGCACATTAGCACCCTCGATGTTACGAGCTGACAAATATACGTTTTTATTTGCTTCCGGTAAAATTACAAGTAGCTTTTTATCGGAAACTTTAAGATTTTTTGTCATTGCAACGAAATCCTTTGTCTTCGGAACTTCGAAATTGAAATCTTCCACAACAACGATTGCATTGTTTTGAGCTTTATAAGACAAAGCGGACTTACGAGCCAATGTCTTAACTTTTTTATTCAACTTGAAGAAGTAGTCTCTTGGTTTCGGGCCGAAAACACGTGCACCACCAACGAGAACCGGTGAATTCATATCACCACGACGTGCTCCACCGCCACCTTTCTGACGACCGATCTTACGAGTAGAACCACTGATTTCACTTCTTTCTTTTGACTTATGAGTACCCTGGCGCTGGTTGGCCATAAATTGTTTTACGTCCAGATAGATAGCGTGGTCGTTGGGCTCAATTCCGAAGATAGATTCGTTTAACGTAACCTTTCTCCCAGTGTCTTCACCTTTAATGTTATATACGTTAACTTCCATTATTTCTCAATTAATACGATTGAACCTTTGCAACCCGGGATAGAACCTTTGATCAAAAGAAGGTTATGCTCCGCGATTACTTTTAATACCTGCAAGTTTTGTACAGTGACTCTGTCACCGCCAAGTTGTCCACCCATGCGCATTCCCTTGAATACTTTTGCAGGGTAAGAACAAGCACCGATAGAACCCGGTTTACGAGCGCGGTTGTGTTGTCCATGAGTAGCCTGACCTACACCACCAAAACCATGTCTTTTTACTACACCCTGGAAACCTTTACCTTTAGAAGTACCAACAACGTCAACAAAGTCAGCGCCATCGAACAATTCTACAGTAACTGTATCACCCAGATTCAATTCTGTTTCAAATTCTTTGAACTCGGCCAAGTGTCTCTTCGGTGTTACTCCAGCTCTTTTGAAATGACCCATCAACGGTTTAGTTGTATGTTTTTCCTTTTTGTCCTGGAAACCCAACTGAACAGCTGCATAGCCATCTTTCTCTACGGTTTTAACCTGAGTAACAACACAAGGACCTGCTTCGATAACAGTGCATGGTACATTCTTACCATCGGCACTGAAAACGGATGTCATTCCGATTTTTTTTCCTAATAATCCTGGCATTTCACTAATTTTTAATTATCAAACTTTAATTTCTACTTCCACACCACTCGGTAACTCCAACTTCATCAGAGCGTCCACTGTCTTAGCTGTTGAGCTATAGATGTCGATCAATCTCTTATAAGAAGAGAGTTCAAACTGTTCACGAGACTTCTTGTTAACGAAAGTCGAGCGGTTCACTGTAAAGATACGCTTGTGCGTAGGAAGAGGAATTGGACCACTAACAATAGCACCCGTAGCCTTTACGGTTCTTACAATCTTCTCAGCTGATTTGTCAACCAAGTTGTGGTCGTAAGATTTCAATTTAATTCTAATTTTCTGACTCATTATATTTTAATTTTAGATAGTTATAAATAAGATAAAGCGGCAGGCTAAGAGTCATTCGCTAGCCTGCTGCCTTAGATATTTTAGAGTAAATCAGCACGTCCCTTTACTTCATCCAATACTGCTTTAGCAATAGAAGTAGAAACCTGAGCGTGATGAGAGTAAACCATTGATGAAGTCGCACGACCCGAAGTGATAGTACGCAATGCAGTCACATAACCGAACATTTCAGCCAACGGAACCATTGCCTTTACAATACGAGCACCTGAACGGCTCGATTCCATACCTTCAACCTGACCACGACGCTTGTTCAAGTCACCGATAACATCACCCATGTTTTCTTCCGGAGTTACAACTTCCAGCTTCATGATAGGCTCCATCAATACAGGACCGGCTTTAGCACATGCATTCTTATATGCCTGGATAGCGCAGATTTCAAAAGATAACTGGTCAGAGTCAACCGGGTGGAATGAACCATCAATCAAAGTTACCTTCAGTGAATCCAATGGATAACCTGCCAATACACCATTCTTCATCGCAGAAGTGAAACCTTTCTGTACTGAAGGAATAAATTCTTTAGGAATATTACCACCTTTCACTTCATCGATAAACTGCAATCCACCTTCTTTAAAGTCTTCATCAACCGGACCGATCTTAACGATAATATCTGCAAACTTACCGCGACCGCCAGATTGTTTTTTATAAACCTCACGAAGATCAACTGTTTTTGTGATAGCTTCCTTATAGTTTACCTGAGGCTTACCTTGATTACATTCCACTTTAAACTCACGCTTCAAACGGTCGATAATGATATCCAAGTGAAGCTCACCCATACCAGAGATAACCGTCTGACCTGTCTGTTCGTCAGTTTTCACTGTAAATGTCGGATCTTCTTCAGCCAGTTTAGCCAAACCATTAGACAATTTATCCATATCTTTCTGAGTCTTAGGCTCAACAGCAATACCGATAACCGGTTCTGGGAAGTCCATTGATTCGAGTACAATCGGTGCACTTTCATCACACAAAGTATCACCAGTATGGATATCTTTAAAACCTACACCTGCACCAATATCACCAGCACCGATTACGTCAACCGGATTCTGTTTATTTGAATGCATCTGGAATAAACGGGAAACACGCTCCTTCTTGCCTGAGCGAGAATTATAGATATAAGAACCAGCTTCAATCTTACCTGAGTACACACGGAAGAATGTCAAACGACCTACATACGGGTCTGTTGCAATCTTAAATGCCAATGCAGAAGTCTTTTCATCATCACTAGGCTTACGATCTTCTTCAGCACCAGTATCAGGATTTGTACCGATTACATTTTCCGTATCCAATGGAGAAGGCAAGAAAGCACAAACATAGTCTAGCAATGTCTGAACCCCCTTGTTCTTGAATGAAGAACCGCAGAGCATCGGAACAACAGCCATTTGAACAGTAGCCTTACGAAGAGCTCTCAACACTTCTTCTTCAGTAATAGTAGAAGGGTCATCGAAATATTTCTCCATTAAAGCATCATCAAATTCTGCTACTTTTTCGAGCATTTTATCTCTCCATTCGTTTGCTTCATCAACAAGATCAGCAGGTATTTCTTCCACTGTATAATCAGCACCCATTGTTTCGTCATGCCAATAGATAGCTTTCATCTTGATCAAATCAACCAAGCCTTTGAAAGATTCTTCTGCACCGATAGGAACAACAATCGGGCACGGATTAGCACCCAAAACGTCCTTCATCTGGCGCACAACCTCGAAGAAGTCTGCACCAGAACGGTCCATTTTGTTAACGTATGCAATACGAGGTACGTTATATTTATCAGCTTGACGCCATACTGTTTCAGACTGTGGTTCTACGCCACCTACCGCACAATAAGCAGCAACAGCACCATCCAAAATACGTAACGAACGTTCTACTTCAGCAGTAAAGTCAACGTGTCCCGGAGTATCAATCAAGTTAATTTTGTAAGTATCACCATCATATTTCCACCTTGTTGTTGTTGCAGCAGACGTAATAGTAATACCACGTTCTTGCTCCTGCTCCATCCAGTCCATAGTAGCAGCACCATCATGCACCTCACCAATTTTGTGAGTCAATCCAGTATAGAACAGGATACGTTCAGAAGTTGTTGTTTTTCCGGCATCGATGTGAGCCATGATACCAATATTACGAGTCAAATGTAAATCTTGCTTAGCCATCTTTTAATTCCTTTTACTTTAAGTTTTTAATTGATTGTATCTTATAGTATTAGAATCTAAAATGAGCAAATGCACGGTTAGCTTCAGCCATTCTATGCATATCTTCTTTACGTTTGTATGCACCGCCTTGTTCATTGAAGGCATCCATGATTTCAGCAGCCAACTTGTCAGCCATTGATTTACCACCTCTTTTACGAGCAAACAGGATCAAATTCTTCATTGAGATTGATTCCTTACGATCCGGACGGATTTCAGTAGGAACCTGGAAAGTAGCACCACCTACACGGCGAGACTTAACTTCCACTTGCGGAGTCACATTATCCAAAGCCTTTTTCCAGATTTCAAGAGCAGATTTTTCTTCGTTAGGAAGTTTCACTTTCACTGTTTCCAGAGCGGCATAAAAGATTTCATAAGATGTATTCTTCTTACCATCATACATCAAGTGGTTTACGAACTTTGAAACCTTTTGGTCATTAAAAACGGGATCCGGAAGGATTACGCGTTTTTTGGGTTTTGCTTTTCTCATTTGTTTGAAAAATAATGTTTTTGTTCTTGGTTGTCTACTTCTCGACTTCTTCAACTCTCCCTCCGGAGAATTTACTCAACCTTTAGCATTTCCAACAAACTAAAACGTAAGTTATTACTTTAATTTTAATTAGGTCTTAATCCTTATTTCTTCTTACCCTTAGCAGGTGCGGCAGCTTGTCCTGGTTTTGGGCGCTTAGCTCCGTATTTAGAACGTCTTTGAGTACGGCCAGCAACACCTGCTGTATCAAGTGTACCACGAACGATGTGGTAACGTACACCCGGAAGGTCTTTTACACGACCGCCACGTACCAAAACGATTGAGTGTTCCTGCAAGTTGTGTCCCTCTCCCGGAATGTAAGAGTTAACCTCTTTCTGGTTAGTCAAACGTACACGAGCTACTTTACGCATTGCAGAGTTCGGCTTCTTCGGAGTAGTAGTATATACTCTCACGCAAACGCCGCGTCTTTGAGGACATGAGTCCAAGGCTGGAGATTTACTTTTCTCCACCAGCACTTCGCGTCCTTTTCTTACTAATTGCTGAATTGTAGGCATTTTAATTGTTTTTTGATTTATATTATTGTTATATTAATTTCGTAACTATACATTTTGGGCTGCAAAAATACGAATAATATTTGAATATTCAATGCACCACAACCTTTTTTTATTTTTTAATATTTTTATATCAGTCTCACGCTTCGCCTTTTACAGTTGTCAGAGGAGAAATAGGAGATTCATCGGAAATACGTATCGGCCCAAATACCCGTTCATATTTAGCGATATTATCTTCCAATGCCCGCAACAGTCGTTTTGCGTGTTCAGGAGCTACGATGACACGCGATTGTACGCCAGCTTTAGGCACACCCGGCATCACGCGTATAAAATCCAGGATAAATTCTGAACTTGAATGGGTTATGATAGCAAGATTGGCATATGTACCTTGCGCTACCTCTTCTTTTAACTCAATCTGTAATTGTCCGTTGTTATTTTGCTCTTCCATTATATTATATGATTAATAGTTATCCTGCAAAATAACACAATTTTCCTGAAACAAAGGCCATACACCCAAATAAAAAGGAACAAAAAAGGAGCAATTACCTCATTCGGCAATCGCTCCTTCTCATATAGTCAATTGAATTGTATTATTCTACTTCATTGTAGTCGAGTACTGTTTTCTTATTTGCCAAGATACGGTCATACTCCTCTTTCGAACCAACGATCAATTTTTCATATTCACGCTGTCCTGTACCTGCCGGAATCAAGTGACCACAGATCACATTTTCCTTCATACCTTCGAGTTTATCAACCTTACCGTTAATAGCAGCTTCATTCAATACCTTCGTTGTTTCCTGGAAGGAAGCAGCCGACATAAAGCTTGAAGTCTGTAAAGCGGCACGTGTAATACCCTGAAGAATCTGAGTAGATGTAGCAGCCACAGCATCGCGAACCTCAACAGGTTTCAAGTCACGGCGTTTCAGCATACTGTTCTCATCACGCAGCTTACGGGCAGTTACAATCTGGCCAGCCTGCATACTTTGAGAATCACCAGCGTCAACCACAACTTTCTTGCCCCAGATACGGTCATTCTCTTCCATGAAGTCCAGCTTGTCTACAACTTGCTGTTCCAGGAAGCGAGTATCACCCGGTTCGTCAATCTGTACTTTACGCATCATTTGGCGAACGATAATCTCGAAGTGCTTATCATTGATCTTCACACCCTGCAAGCGGTATACATCCTGAACTTCATTCACGATATATTCCTGTACAGCTGTAGGACCTTTAATAGCCAGGATATCCGCAGGAGTAGTAGCACCGTCAGACAATGGAGTACCAGCACGTACATAGTCATTTTCCTGTACCAGAATCTGTTTGGATAATGCAACCAGATATTTCTTAACCTCACCAGTCTTGGAAGTTACGATGATCTCACGATTACCACGTTTGATCTTACCCATTGTAACCTCACCATCAATTTCAGAAACGACAGCAGGGTTAGATGGATTACGAGCTTCAAACAATTCGGTAACACGAGGAAGACCACCCGTGATATCACCCGCCTTACCTACGGCACGCGGAATCTTCACGATTACTTCACCGGCTTTCACTTTCTGACCATTTTCGATAATCACGTGACCACCCACCGGCAAGTTGTAAGTACGTATTAAATCACCATCTTCCGTCAGGATATGAGCTGTAGGAACCTTCGTCTTATCCTTAGATTCAATAATGATAATTTCGCGAAGACCTGTAGCTTCATCCGATTCAACCTTATAAGTAACGTTTTCAATTACGCCCTCAAATTCGATCTTACCAGTTGCTTCCGTGATAATAACAGCGTTGAACGGGTCCCATTTAGCAATCAACTTGCCTTTTTCTACCAGTTCCCCATCACCTACATATAACGTTGAGCCATAAGGTACGTTATGAGTAGAAAGAACGATACCAGTATTTACATCTACGAAACGGACTTCAGCCAAACGACCTACTACCACTTTCGCAGACTCACCCATTTCATCAACGATATCCACAGTACGCAACTCCTCAAATTCAAGACGTGCATTATTTTTAGCAACGATACTTGCATTTGCTGCGATATTGGCAGCAGTACCACCGGCGTGGAACGTACGCAATGTCAACTGTGTACCCGGCTCACCGATAGACTGAGCAGCGATTACTCCGACAGCTTCACCCTTCTGAACCATACGGCTCGTAGCCAGGTTACGTCCGTAACATTTAGCACAAACACCCTTTTTAGCTTCACAAGTCAATACCGAACGGATTTCAACACTCTCGATCGGAGAATTTTGAATCTTCTTACCGATTTCTTCTGTGATTTCTTCTCCACCGGCAACTATCAATTCACCAGTAGTCGGATGAATAATATCATGTACGGAGACACGTCCCAAGATACGTTCATACAGAGTAGCAATAACTTCATCGTTATTCTTAAGGTCTGTACAAACCAATCCACGGAGTGTACCACAGTCTTCTTCTGTAATAATCACATCATGTGACACATCCACCAGACGACGAGTCAAATAACCGGCATCGGCAGTCTTCAAAGCGGTATCCGCCAAACCTTTACGAGCACCGTGGGTAGAGATAAAGTACTCCAACACCGAAAGTCCTTCTTTAAAGTTCGACAAGATCGGGTTCTCAATGATCTGACCACCTTCAGCACCTGCTTTCTGGGGTTTTGCCATCAAACCACGCATACCTGACAACTGACGAATCTGTTCTTTAGAACCACGGGCACCTGAGTCAAGCATCATGTAAACAGAGTTAAATCCTTGATCATCCGAAGAAATAGTCTTCATCAAGATGTTAGACAACTCAGAGTTAACATGTGTCCAGATATCAATTACCTGATTGTAACGTTCGTTGTTGGTAATGAAACCCATGTTATAGTTGTTAACGACTTGTTCAACTTCGTCGTAACCCTTCTGTACCAAAGTTTCTTTTTCCTTCGGAATGATAATATCACCCAAGTTGAATGACAGACCACCCTTGAACGCCATCTGATAACCCAAATTCTTGATTCCATCCAGGAAGTCCGCGGCCTTAGCCACACCACATACCTTAATTACATCACTAATAATATCACGAAGAGATTTTTTAGAGATAATAGTATTGATATACCCTGCTTCAGGGGGAACGATTTCATTCACAATCACACGTCCTACTGAAGTTTCGCGCATTACGTCTACAATGTTACCATTTTCGTCAACGTCTTTCACGATTACTTTCACCGGAGCGTGAATATCCACTTTACCTTCGTTATAAGCAATCAATGCTTCTTCCGGACCGTAGAATGTCAAACCTTCCCCCTTTGCACCGGCACGTAACTTGGTAATGTAGTATAGACCAAGAACCATATCCTGTGCAGGCACAGTAATAGGCGCACCATTTGCCGGATTCAAGATATTATGTGATTGAAGCATCAACATCTGTGCTTCAAGAATTGCTTCATTGCTCAAAGGCAAGTGAACAGCCATCTGGTCACCGTCAAAGTCGGCGTTGAATGCCGTACATGCCAACGGATGCAGCTGGATAGCTTTACCTTCAATCATTTTTGGCTGAAAAGCCTGGATACCCAAACGGTGCAATGTCGGAGCACGGTTCAACAGTACCGGATGCCCTTTCATTACATGTTCCAAGATGTCCCAAATCACCGGTTCCTTGCGGTCAACGATTTTTTTCGCAGACTTAACAGTCTTAACGATACCACGTTCGATAAGCTTGCGGATAATAAACGGTTTGTACAGTTCGGCAGCCATCAATTTAGGAATACCGCACTCACCCATTTTCAATTCAGGACCAACGACGATTACCGAACGAGCAGAGTAGTCAACACGTTTACCCAGCAAATTCTGACGGAAACGTCCTTGCTTACCTTTCAAACTGTCGGACAGTGATTTCAACGGACGGTTGGCATCTGTCTTTACAGCACTTGATTTACGTGAGTTATCAAACAAAGAATCGACAGATTCCTGAAGCATACGTTTTTCATTACGCAAGATTACTTCCGGAGCCTTGATTTCAATCAGTCGTTTCAAACGGTTGTTACGGATAATCACACGACGATAAAGGTCGTTCAAGTCAGATGTAGCAAAACGGCCACCATCCAGCGGAACCAACGGACGAAGTTCAGGCGGGATAACCGGTACGATACGTACAATCATCCATTCCGGTTTGTTGCGTCCGCGTGATGCACGGAACGATTCTACTACCTGAAGACGTTTCAAAGCTTCATTCTTACGTTGCTGGGACGCATCGTTTCCGGCGCGGTGACGCAATTCGTAAGACAAAGCATCCAGATCCAAACGAGCCAGCAAATCATAAATAGCTTCGGCTCCCATCTTAGCGATGAATTTGTTCGGATCATTATCTTCAAGATATTGATTGTCCTTTGGAAGCGTATCCAGAATATCCAGATATTCTTCTTCAGAAAGCAAATCATATTCAGCTACGCCATCTTCAGCTTTTACACCCGGCTGAATAACAACATAACGTTCGTAGTATATAATCGAATCCAGTTTCTTTGTCGGCAATCCGAGCAAATAACCGATTTTATTAGGGAGCGAACGGAAATACCAGATGTGAGCCACCGGCACAACCAACTGGATATGTCCCATACGTTCACGACGCACCTTCTTCTCAGTAACTTCCACACCACAACGGTCGCAGACGATACCTTTATAACGGATACGTTTGTATTTACCGCAATGGCACTCATAGTCCTTGATAGGACCAAAAATGCGCTCGCAGAACAAACCGTCACGCTCGGGTTTGTACGTACGGTAATTAATGGTTTCAGGCTTCAAAACTTCACCACTCGAATTCTCCAGGATTTCTTCCGGGGAAGCCAGACCAATCGAGATCTTCGAGAAATTACTTTTCGACTTATTTTCTTTTCTAAAAGCCATACTCTATATAATTGAGATTTGATAATTGAATCATTGGAAATTGAAAAGACACGGATGTCAACAAGCCTTCATCGGCTTGTTGACATCACGTATTCTTCATTATATTATTCTAGGTTGATACTCAAACCTAAACCTCTCAACTCGTGTAACAATACGTTCAAGGATTCCGGTATACCAGGTTGCGGCATCGGTTCCCCCTTCACTATTGCTTCATAAGCCTTTGAACGTCCTACCACGTCATCAGACTTGATAGTCAGGATTTCCTGCAGGATATGAGCAGCACCAAATCCTTCGAGTGCCCAAACCTCCATTTCTCCGAAACGCTGACCACCGAATTGTGCCTTACCACCAAGAGGCTGCTGAGTAATCAATGAGTACGGACCGATAGAACGAGCATGCATCTTATCTTCAACCATGTGGCCTAACTTCAACATATAAGTTACACCCACAGTTGCCGGCTGGTCAAACTGCTCACCTGTACCACCATCACACAGATAAGTTTTACAGTAGCGGGGCAATCCTGCCTTGTCTGTCCATTCATTCAGATCCTCCATTGTAGCACCATCAAAGATAGGAGTCGCGAATTTCACACCCAATGTCTTTCCGGCACGTCCAAGTACAGCTTCAAAAATCTGACCGATGTTCATACGAGAAGGCACACCCAACGGATTCAATACAATATCGACCGGAGTACCGTCTGCCAAGAACGGCATATCTTCCTGACGTACGACACGTGACACGATACCCTTGTTACCGTGACGACCTGCCATCTTATCACCAACACCGATCTTACGTTTCTTGGCAATATATACTTTAGCCATCTGAATGATACCTGCAGGAAGTTCATCGCCAATAGTAATAGCAAACTTCTTACGCTTCAATTCAGCATCCAGTTCTTTATATTTCTTGATGAAATTCATCACCAAGTCACGAATCATGCCGTTGATATGGTCGTCATTCGTCCAGTTACTTAACTGAATAGAAGTAAAGTCAAGTGAATCAAAGTCAGACGCGCTGAATTTAGCCCCCTTAGCAATCACTTCCGCACCCAGATAATCTTTCACACCCTGAGAAGTCTTACCTTCTGTCAAAGTCATCAGTTTCTTAACCAGGATACGTTTCAAGTCCGCTACCTTTGATTCGAATTCATCATCGATCTTAGGCAACAATGCCTTATCAGCAAGCTTAGAGCTACGATTCTTGATAACACGTGAGAATAACTTCTTGTCGATAACAACACCTTTCAAAGAAGGAGAAGCTTTCAGTGAAGCATCTTTCACATCACCGGCCTTATCACCAAAGATTGCACGAAGCAGTTTTTCTTCAGGAGAAGGATCAGACTCACCTTTCGGAGTAATCTTACCGATCATGATATCACCCGGTTCGATACGAGCACCAATTCTTACGATACCGTTTTCGTCCAGATCCTTAGTAGCTTCTTCACTCACATTCGGGATATCAGAAGTCAATTCTTCCATACCACGCTTTGTTTCACGAACTTCCAAAGAATATTCTTCTACGTGAATTGAAGTCAGCAAGTCCTCGCGTACCACACGCTCGTTCAAAACGATAGCATCCTCATAGTTGTAACCCTTCCAAGGCATATAAGCAACCAACAGGTTTTTACCCAGTGCCAGTTCACCCTTTTCAGTAGAATAACCTTCGGTCAATATATCGCCTTTCTTCACACGTTGTCCTCTCTCACAAGTCGGGCGTAAGTCAATCGTCATGTTCTGATTGGTCTTACGGAATTTAGGCAATCTATATTCCTTCAAAGCTGGTTCGAAGCTTACAAATTCTTCATCCTCTGTACGGTCATACAAAATACGAATCGTAGTAGCATCCACGTAATCAACTACCCCATCCCCTTCCGCAGTAACCTGCGTACGAGAATCTCTAACCAACTGACGTTCGATACCTGTACCAACAATCGGCGCCTCGCTTCTCAACAATGGAACTGCCTGACGCATCATGTTTGATCCCATCAATGCACGGTTAGCATCATCATGTTCCAGGAACGGAATCAATGAAGCTGCGATTGATGCAATCTGCTGGGGAGAAACGTCCATCAAGTCCACTTCCTGTGGTTCAACAACCGGGAAATCAGCATCCTGACGAGACTTAACTTTATTACGCACGAATGTACCGTCATCATTCAACGGAGCATTACCCTGTGCAATAACCTTTTCCTCCTCTTCTTCGGCAGTCAGATAAATCAGACCGTTATCAGAAAGATCCACTTTTCCGTTTTCAACCTTGCGATACGGAGTTTCAATGAATCCGAGTTCATTAATTTTTGCGAATACACACAATGAAGAAATCAAACCGATGTTCGGACCTTCAGGAGTCTCGATCGGGCAAAGACGACCATAGTGTGTGTAATGAACGTCACGAACCTCAAATCCGGCGCGTTCACGGGAAAGACCACCAGGACCCAGCGCAGACATACGACGCTTGTGCGTGATTTCAGCCAACGGGTTTGTCTGGTCCATGAATTGAGACAAGGCATTCGTTCCGAAGAAAGAGTTGATTACAGAAGAAATAGTCTTCGCGTTAATCAAATCAATCGGAGTGAACACTTCATTGTCGCGAACGTTCATACGTTCACGAATCGTGCGGGACATACGAGCCAAACCAACAGCAAACTGGTTAGAAAGCTGTTCGCCCACCGTACGCACACGACGGTTGCTCAAGTGGTCAATATCATCCACATCTGCCTTAGAGTTAATCAACTCAATCAGATATTTGATGATTTCAATGATATCTTCCTTCGTGAGGACACGCACGTCCATATCAGTCGTCAAGTTCAACTTCTTGTTGATTCTGTAACGACCTACATCACCAAGGTCATATCGTTTTTCTGAGAAGAACAAGTTGTTGATAACTTCACGTGCACTTGCGTCATCGGCCGGATCGGCATTACGCAACTGACGGTAGATATACAACACAGCTTCCTTTTCCGAGTTACTCGGGTCCTTCTGCAGTGTATTATATATAATAGAGAAATCGGACTGGTTCGGTTCATCCTTATGCAAAAGAATATTTTGAACTCCCGATTCCAGGATTTCATCCACGTGCACTTCTTCCAATACGGTTTCACGGTCGATAATAACCTCGTTACGTTCGATAGAAACCACTTCACCGGTATCTTCATCAACGAAATCTTCAATCCATGTTTTCAAGACACGTGCAGCCAGTTTGCGGCCCAGCACTTTCTTCAGATTTGTCTTGTTAACCTTCACATCTTCTGCAAGGTTGAAAATTTCAAGAATATCTTTGTCATTCTCGAAACCAATCGCACGCAACAGAGTAGTTACCGGCAATTTCTTCTTACGGTCAATGTATGCATACATCACATTATTGATGTCGGTAGCAAACTCAATCCACGAACCTTTAAACGGAATAATACGAGCCGAATAAAGTTTCGTACCATTGGCATGTACACTTTGGCCGAAGAACACACCCGGAGAACGGTGAAGCTGTGACACAACTACGCGTTCGGCACCGTTAATGACGAAAGTAGCCTTATCAGTCATGTAAGGAATCGGTCCGAGGAATACGTCCTGAATCACCGTATCAAAATCCTCATGATCGGGATCCGTACAGTAAAGCTTAAGTTTCGCTTTTAAAGGAACACTATAAGTGAGCCCACGCTCTATACAATCATCGATGGTATAACGCGGCGGATCAATATAATAGTCCAGAAACTCAAGAACAAAATTGTTTCTAGTATCGGCAATAGGGAAGTTTTCAGCAAATACTTTATACAATCCCTCATTCTTACGCTTTTCAGGTGGGGTATCTAATTGTAGAAAGTCTTGGAATGACTTCAATTGTACTTCCAGGAAATCCGGATATTCGAGCGGATTCTTAGTCGAAGCAAAATTAACTCTTTGATTTACAGTATTTGAAGACATCTATTAATGAATTTGGAGAACTTAATTTGAAATATATACACAAAAAGGTTAAGAATCCTCTTGCGAAGGATTCCTAACCGAATTACCTGATTACCAGGCCAATGTTATTTAAGTTCAACTTCAGCTCCAGCTTCTTCCAATGTTTTCTTCAATGATTCTGCTTCGTCTTTAGCCAAACCTTCTTTAACTGTGCTAGGAGCACCGTCTACCAAGTCTTTAGCTTCTTTCAAACCTAGGCCACAAGCTTCCTTAACGGCTTTAACAACCTGAAGTTTAGCTGCACCAGCGCTTTTCAACACTACGTCGAAAGAAGTTTGTTCTTCTACAGCAGCAGCACCAGCTGCAGGACCAGCAGCAACAGCAACAGCTGCAGCAGCAGGTTCAATACCGTATTCATCTTTAAGGATAGTTGCAAGTTCATTAACTTCTTTTACTGTCAAGTTAACCAATTGTTCTGCAAAAGCTTTCAAATCTGCCATTTTTTGTATGATTTTAATTGTTTAAATACTTTGTTGTTTTTGAAAATTATTCGGGTCTCTCACCAAGTGTTTTGAGTACGCCGTGAATGGTGTTACCACCTGATTGAAGAGCAGAAATAACATTCTTGGCCGGAGATTGCAACAAGGCAATAACATCAGCGATAACTTCATTCTTACTCTTGATTGCAACGAGAGCATCCAATTGATCTGCACCAACGTAGAAGCTTTCTTCTGCATATGCAGCTTTCAGTCCGGGAATACCGTCTTTCGCTTTATCTTTGATAAGTTTAGCAGGAACGTTTGCAATGTTGCTAAACATAACGGCAGTAGTACCTTTCAAAGAATTGTAAAGAGGTGAAAAGTCTTCTTCCAGGCTTTCCAGTGCTTTGTGAAGCAGCGTGTTTTTAACCAACATCAATTTGATGTCAGATTTAAAACATTCTCTTCTCAATGCGCTGGTAGCAGCAGCGTTCATAGCTGTAACATCTACCAAATAGAAGTGACCATATTCCTTTACTGTAGCAGCAATTTGCTCTATAATCGTACTTTTATCTTCCTTTCTCATTTTTTCTCTGTTTTATTAGATTTCATCCACTGATTTCGGGTCGATTTTGATACCCGCACTCATTGTACTAGAAAGATAAATACTCTTAATATACGTACCCTTTGCCGCAGTCGGTTTCAGTTTGTTCAGAGTAGAGATAAACTCTTTCGCATTGTCGCGAATCTGATCAGGACTGAATGATACCTTACCGATAGAAGTATGAACGATACCGCTCTTATCAACTTTGAAGTCGATTTTACCTTGTTTTACTTCTTTTACAGCCTTAGCAACATCCATAGTTACAGTACCACTCTTCGGGTTCGGCATCAATCCACGAGGACCAAGTACGCGACCGAGTGCACCAATTTTACCCATGATAGATGGCATAGTGATGATAACATCAATATCAGTCCATCCACCTTTGATCTTTTCAATATATTCGTCAAGACCAACATAGTCAGCACCAGCTTCTTTTGCAGCAGCTTCAGCATCCGGTGTACAAAGTACCAATACACGTACTTCCTTACCAGTACCATGAGGAAGTGAAACAACACCTCTCACCATCTGGTTAGCTTTACGTGGATCAACACCTAAACGTACATCTATATCCAGTGAAGCATCAAACTTGGAAAAAGTAATTTCTTTCACCAGAGATGCAGCTTCTTTCAGTGAGTATGCTTTCCCTGCTTCAATCTTTTCTGCAGCTAACTTTTGATTTTTTGTCAGTTTACCCATTACAATTGAAGTTTATTAGTTATTAACCGGGAACTCCCCTTTTACAGCGATACCCATACTTCTAGCTGTACCTGCAACCATTCTCATGGCAGCTTCCACAGTAAAACAGTTCAAGTCAACCATTTTGTCCTGAGCAATCGTACGAACTTGTTCCCAAGTAAGCTCGGCAACTTTCTTACGGTTAGGCTCAGCAGAACCACTCTTTACCTTAGCTACTTCAAGTAATTGAATAGCAACGGGAGGAGTCTTGATTACAAAATCGAAAGACTTATCTGCGTAGTAAGTAATGATAACAGGTAAAATCTTACCTGCCTTGTCTTGGGTTCTGGCATTGAATTGCTTGCAAAATTCCATGATATTGATACCCTTAGAACCTAGAGCAGGTCCAACTGGGGGTGATGGATTTGCAGCGCCTCCTTTAATCTGTAATTTGATTAGTCCAGCAACTTCTTTAGCCATTTTTTTATTGATTTATATATAAACATTAAACGAAGAACAACAACAGCGTAACAATTCCGCGTTATTCTTTTTCCACTTGCATAAAGCCTAATTCAAGCGGCGTTTTGCGCCCGAATATCTTCACCATGACCTTCAGTTTCTTTTTTTCACTATTCACTTCTTCAATGATGCCACTGAATCCGCTGAAAGGACCAAAAGTAACCTTAACAGTTTCCCCAACTACGTATGGAATATTGAGTTCTTCACCCGTTTCCTGCAGTTCGTCAACTGTACCAAGTATACGATTCACTTCTGACTGTCTGAGGGGCACCGGTTTTTCGGAGCCGCCAAGAAAGCCTATCACATTCGGAGTGTTGCGCAAGTGATGAGAAACCTCACCAACCAAAGCAGCCTCCACCAAAACGTAACCAGGAAGATAACTTCTTTCCTTCACAATTTTTTTGCCATTGCGAACCTGGTACACCTTTTCAGTAGGAATCAATACCTGAGATACATATTCACCAAGGTCGCTGTTTTTAAGATCAGCTTCAAGATATTCCTTTACCTTAGCTTCTTTACCACTAATAGCACGCAGAACGTACCATTTTTTTTCAATCTCAGCCATTTTTAATTCCTATTTTTTAATGTGGATAAACAATTTTTTCCATGAAGTTCTGGAAACAGACATCCATACCCCATACTACCAATGCAATAAGCAGGGAAGCATATAAAACAACTACTGCACTGTTAGCAAGTTCAGAATACGTAGGCCACGATACTTTATGAACAAGTTCGTCGTAAGATTCTTTAATATAAGCTATTACCTTTTTCATTTGAATAATATTAGCACGGGAGGAGAGGCTCGAACTCCCGACACCCGGTTTTGGAGACCGGTGCTCTACCAACTGAGCTACTCCCGTGTGTACATAATCAGTTCCCGATTAAAACCGGGAACTGATTAAATATTGTGTATTAGTCAAGAATTTCTGTAATCTGACCAGCACCTACCGTACGTCCACCTTCGCGGATAGCGAAACGAAGACCCGGATTCAATGCTACTGGGTAAATCAACTCAACTGTAATAGTTACGTTATCACCCGGCATTACCATTTCAGTTCCTTCCGGCAAAGTGATTTCACCTGTACAGTCCATAGTACGCAGATAGAACTGAGGACGATATTTGTTGTGGAACGGAGTGTGACGACCACCTTCTTCTTTCTTCAGGATATAAACCTCAGCTTTGAATTTAGAGTGCGGTTTAATCTGACCCGGTTTGCAAAGAACCATACCACGTTTGATTTCGTTCTTATCGATACCACGAAGCAACAGACCTACGTTGTCACCAGCTTCACCTTGATCCAACAATTTACGGAACATTTCAACACCAGTTACAACTGATTTCTTATCTTCACCCAAACCAAGAATTTCAACTTCGTCACCTACATGGATAACACCAGTTTCGATACGACCTGTTGCAACAGTACCACGACCTGTGATAGAGAACACGTCTTCAACCGGCATCAAGAAAGGTTTATCAACATCACGCGGAGGCAGCGGAATCCAGTTATCAACAGCATCCATCAATTCCATAACTTTGTCTTCCCACTTTTCAACGCCGTTCAATGCGCCAAGAGCAGAACCCTGGATGATAGGAGTATTGTCACCATCGAAATCATAGAATGAAAGAAGTTCTCTCATTTCCATTTCAACGAGTTCCAACATTTCAGCATCGTCTACCATATCGCACTTGTTCAAGAATACAACCAGACGAGGTACGTTTACCTGACGAGCCAACAAGATATGTTCGCGAGTCTGAGGCATCGGACCATCAGTTGCAGCACAAACAATGATAGCACCATCCATCTGAGCAGCACCAGTTACCATGTTCTTCACATAGTCGGCGTGTCCCGGACAGTCAACGTGTGCGTAGTGACGGTTAGCTGTTTCGTACTCAACGTGTGAAGTATTAATAGTAATACCTCTTTCTTTTTCTTCAGGAGCGTTGTCGATAGAATCGAAAGAACGCAATTCAGAAAGACCTTTTTTCGCCAACACAGTAGTGATAGCAGCTGTCAACGTTGTCTTACCGTGGTCTACGTGACCGATAGTACCAATGTTTACGTGCGGTTTGGTACGTTCAAATTTCTCTTTAGCCATAGCTTTACTTGTTATTTATTTGATTAATAATCAGCATTTACATCTTTATGAGCTGTTACCGGGATTTGAACCCGGGACCTCTTCCTTACCAAGGAAGTGCTCTACCACTGAGCTATAACAGCAAGAAAAAAGAGCGGAAGACGGGGCTCAAACCCGCGACCCTCAGCTTGGAAGGCTAATGCTCTATCAACTGAGCTACTTCCGCATTCTCGCCAAAGTTGTCACTCTGATCTTGTGGGCAAAGATGGATTCGAACCACCGAAGTCGAAAGACAGCAGATTTACAGTCTGCCCCATTTGGCCACTCTGG
>NZ_JBCOWR010000022.1:0-64150 GCF_040918965.1 Bacteroides sp. RTP21281st1_H5_RTP21281_210402
GTATACTTTCCGACGCATTGCTGTGAGGGTGTGCCATTACGGGCATGGGAGCAGTCATGATACGACCGTCGGCAAGCCGGTATTTAGGGCGGATGATGCGTCTCACATAGAATCGCGCAGGGCTGACGGCATATTGTTCGCTCACTTCCTCCCCCAGCTTTGTCGCTCCCTCCAGGGAAAGACCTTCCGGCATGGGAATGATGATTTCCTCACGGGGAAGGGACGGGTCGATGGGCTTACGGGCGTGGGGAGTAATCTTTTTGGTGAAGCTCTTACGGAAACGGTTGTAACCATTCTCCGATTTGACAGATTTCTCAGCTATTTTCTGTTCTTCCGCTACCGGGTCATTGACATCGGACGGGGATTCGAAACAGATGCTCAATTGGCTGGCATCTTCGGGAAGATGACGTTTTTCACTGGATTTACCCCATAAACGGCGTGTCAAGTCAGCCAATTTCCATCTCAAGTCAGCTATGACGGCTGTACAGGCTGAGATTTCCCCGGCCTGGCGGGAATACTCCCGCAAAGAGGCTTCGTATTTTCTCTGAAGTTCCGCATGCTCCTTTTCAAGACGTTCACGTTCCTTGCGCAACTCTTCGTACTCTTCCAAAGTAAGGGTAATGACTGGTTCTTTCACTGTATATCCACTTTTTTATTATGTGGCAAAGTTATCAAAATAAAGCTGTACGGCTTATAGGAGGGGAGATTACTTTTCAACTGTTTTCCGATACTTTTTAACTGTAAGCAGTTCATTCAGGCGATTCCAGGAAATTTGAAGAAAATCCCTCTTCCGTTCGTTCTTTTTCAAGAGGAAAGAACCGTGGTTCAGACGACGGCATTCCAGACGGTATTCGTCGTCGCACCGATAAAGGATATGCAACCTGCTACGGGAACGGTCAAGAAAAATATGGCAACTCTGCTCTGACACGTAAGAACCCGTGTGCCGGATGACCTCACCACAAAGACCGTCAATTCCTTTATGGAAATTACAACCTTGGGGATAAAGGTAATAAGACTAGAAAGGACTGCTACGGAAAAGACCAAGACCTAAAGGGAGAAGTAGGTCCTGAGGGGAATGGATACCAAGACTGGAAGCCGATACTTTATAACGACGACCACCATCAAATATGAAAAGAACAGAATCAAAATGATTAGACTCAGACAAGAGACTACGCAGCTTTTCACTTTCATTAGAAAATACTAATACTGAACACATAATGGATTAAGATGATTATGAAGTCACAAAGGTAGGAAGGAAAACAAGGGAAACAAACACGCACAAGGCCGAATGCTTACTTCCAAGTAATGAAACTTTTAGTTTCAAGTGTATGAAACTAAAGTTTCAAGCTGATGAAACTGGAGTTTCAGGGTAGGAAACTATAACTCAACTGTAGCCTTACGACTTTTCTTAGTACACGGGAGATTGATTGTCCTATAGCTAAGTCAAGAAAAAGGCAAAGTTTTATTCTTATACAATGTGATTGTTTTAAAAAAGATAGTATATTTGCAATACCTAACATTCTACCTCGCAAGCGGTGAACCTGCTTCAGATTCGGTAGCGGGCATTTTTATGCCTGCTGCTGTTTGATGATATGCGGTTTCGTCCCCCGTGGGGAGCATTAATGTGCCCCCAGCTTGCGAGAGTGTTAGGTAACGGGTCAGGCGGAACCGCTCTTTTTTTCTGCCTATTTAATACCTTATTATTATGGATACAGAACACACTATGTGTCCCGAAGTCACTCCGGCAGATACTGTCGTCGACCAATCTGCAGAATCTCTTTTGACGGATTCTATTTCAGCAGAAGAAATGACCGCTCTAAAGGCCTATTTTGAACGTTTTGCTCAAGAAGTGCTTTCCTCTTCCCGATGTAAACTTAACCCGGGAGATGATTTACCTCACTATCTTTTCCGTAAACTGGAAAAATCAAAAGCATTATTTTCCAGTTTGGAGCTTCCGTGGGAACGTTATATTCCGATACTTTATCAGGCTTTTTCGCTCTATTTCATCCATATGAACGAACCGAATACCCGCCTGAAAGCACTGAAACTTACTTCAGAACTGATGTCTGCCGTGGTTCTTCTATCACAATCCGGTCGGTTGATAAGCCAATTAACTACTTTTTGTCATGAAGAGTCCGGAATGTTGAAGAAGTGGATGGATGAAAATAAAAAGTAATCCATCTAATCTACTTTTTGGGTATTGCTATATCATTTATTGGATGTAAATAGGTCATTTATCAGCTATTAATACTTGACTTCTCAGCTATTACTAGTTGGGATGTCAAGTATTAATAGCTGAGATGATAACTGTTAACATCCTGTGAATCAAGCATTATTGTTTGGAGTTGCAGTCGGGAAGAGTCGGTGATGTATGAGAGTAACTTTTACCCTCATAGTTACCCTCATAGTTGCTCTCATAGCTGAAATGTCGATGAATAAAGGGATTCAGGTAAAATATGAGAGTATGAGGGCAAAATTGCTATAAACTTTTTTTCGTAGGTGCAGGAGAGTCGAATTGTAGTCTATAACAGTCCATAAGCCAGTTACGGAAAGTTAGTGCGAGATTTATAGATGTTGGGTATAGAAGATAATGAAGAAGAGAACTCAAACGAGAAAACAAGTAAGATGTTTGTTATTATGGAGTAGAAACATTATTTTTGTATTCTATAATGTTTTAGCTATGGAATTTGTAGATCGGATTGAAGAACAAAAACGCCTTCAAAAGGCGTTGAACGGTGAGAAAGCTGCATTTGTCGTTGTATATGGCAGACGCAGGTTAGGAAAGTCTACCTTGATAAAAAAGGTGCTGACTCCAAATGATGTGTACTATATGGCCGACCAAACGGAACGTGCGCATCAAATCAGCCTGCTTGCCAAAGAAATCGGCATGGTAATGCCGGATTTTGATAAGGTGGTATATCCCGATTGGGAAGCATTGCTGACTGCTCTTAACCATCGGACGCAGGAGCGCTTTTCACTCTGTTTGGATGAGTTTCCATATTTGGTTAAGAGTTCTCCCGAACTTCCTGCCCTGTTGCAAAGATTGATAGATTCTCGTAGCCTGAAATATAACTTAATTATTTGCGGTTCTTCCCAACAATTAATGCAAGGGTTAATACTTGATGGTAGTGCCCCGCTGTACGGACGTGCAGACCAGATGCTAAAACTATCTCCTATACATATTAAGTATTTACAGGAAGTATTGCATTCGGATGCTGTGAGTACGGTGGAAGAATATGCTGTGTGGGGAGGTGTACCCCGTTATTGGGAACTGCGGTTGCAGGATGACGGCTTGCAGGAGTCGATAGCTTACAATATACTCAATCCGTTGGGTACACTGTACGAAGAACCAATCCGTCTGTTTATGGATGATATGCGGGATGTAATTCAGGCGTCGACCCTTCTCTCTGTGATTGGGAACGGTGCCAACAGATTATCGGAAATTGCCGCACGCCTGGAAAAGCCGGCTACTCATTTGTCTGGCCCATTAGAGAAACTGCGCCAACTGGATTTCATCGAACGGGAGATTCCTTTCGGTGAGAACCCCAAGAATAGTAAGAAGAGCTTGTATAAAGTAAGTGATCCGTTTATGGATTTCTATTTTCACTTTGTGGTTCCCAACCGTTCGCTGATAGAACTCGGACGTTCCGGTTTTGTGACGGATGTTATCCGTTCGCAATTCTCCCGTTATGTATCTGCCTGGTGGGAAAAGCTATGCCGCCAGGCTGTCAGTGGCGGAATGATCGGTGGAGAGATGTACAATATTGCCGGGCGTTGGTGGGGGAATGTATCGAGGGATGAAGCTATCGAACTGGACGTAGTGGCGCAAAGTATGGATGGCAAAAGACTCTTGGTAGGGGAATGTAAATGGACGGAAGGGGAAGATGCGGACAGGCTGATCTATGAACTGACAGCCAAAGCCCGGAAACTCCCTTTCCTGAAAGAACAGGAAATAGTTCCGGTATTATTCTTGAAACAAAAGCCGCTTCGTGAAAGTGACGCTTTGGTGATGACACCCCAGCAAATTATTGATGCCATCGGCTAAATAATAAATTGAAGTTTCGCAAGTGGCTCAACTTGCATCTGAGGCCTTGTCAACTATCAATTATTATAACATTAGTTTCAACTCTGTCAATTCCATTATATCAAGCATTCTAAACCGGCAGTTCCCAATGATGTCATGCCAACTGCGATGAAAGTGTCCGTAAAACCAATTCGTCACATCGTGTCCGTTGACAAGTAGATAAGCGTAAAGTTTATCCATTGTCGCACGTTCTTCCGCGATGTCGGCAAATAGTGTTTCGTCATTCTCTGCCCATTTCTCCAACCCGATTTTGTTGATTGGTTCGCAAAATGTTGGTGATGTATGGGTGACAACACTGTCTACAACGTATCTCTTCGTGATTTCATCAAGAAGAGTTTTATCATAAACTGGCTTTTCGTCAGCCCAATACAGATTACGAGCGAACGGATTTGGTGTTATATGGTGGTAGTTCGGGTTACTAATCCGATAGGATCTGTCTATAGATACTGCTCCTCCTACACACAATATCGTGTGACCACAAGCTCGTATAATAGAGTAGTCCGGGACGGTCATGAAACGGTTGTGCGTTATCTGCCCGGAGACGAAGTAGGCAGGGTTGTCATGATTGCCACGAACCATAACAATCCAGTTGTTGGATTTCGCGAGTCTTTCTCTGTTCTTTGTGTACACATTCTCGTAAAAGTCCGGGCGATTAAAACCGAATCCGCAGTCACCGGCTACAATAATGAGCGTGCCGGTCATGCCGTATCTTACACAGCATTTGTGAACAAGTGTGTTGAAATCACCGTGGATGTCGCCTGACACCACAATGTTTTGAGCTTCAGGGAATGTGTATTCAGCTGTCATAGTAGCTTATGATTCTAATGCTTTTTCTCTCCAATATTTTATGAGCATTCCTTCCAGACGTTCTCTAATAGCGTCCATTACTTTGGTGAATGGTATCTGTTCTTCCCATTGAATTTTCTTCAAAAATGTCGCCCAACGGTTTAGTCGTCCCTTGTCTGTCACAAAATCTTCGCTAAAGAGTTTCAAATCCGGGTTTGGTTGTAACTTACGGTTGTCAAAAGTCGCTTTTATGGCATTGTACAACACCGGATCATCAATTTCGCGTGTCGTTATAATCTGATAGCAATCAAAGAAATCCTTCATGCGGCTGTTTGCCACATCCCGGTCAATCATCGTGTGAAACTTCTCGGCAATAACCGTTTCGATGGAATATGCCTGAATGTTGATTGGCGGCAGTGTAGGTAGAAGTAACGGGAAATCTATGGATGCAGGAGATGGGGTGACTACATCACCGAAGCCGATATCCATCGTCATATTATGCACAATGGTATCCATGTGAGCTGTCACGAAAAAACGTGTGCCGGGATATTGCTTTTCTATTGTAATCGGTTCGGAAGTCAGGCTCTTGATATCAAATGTTACGCCGTCCTCATCGCACTCTGTACTAAGAATCTCACGAAACACAGACTCAAGATGTTGACGGTCACGACTGATTTGCGTTGCCATAAAATCAATATCAATGGTCGGGCGTGTATCCAAGCCGTCCATAGCATAGAGCAGTGACCCGCCCTTTAGTAAAAAATTGTCCTTATAACGGCTTACCGATACCCGGTAAAGTAGTCGTTCGTTGAAATATCGTGCTAGCAGATACATATATCGGTAGCCGGTTTCATTCATCAGATTGAGCAGCCTCGATTTCACCGACTTTGCATGATTCTTTGCCGATTTTGTCATTCTATCGCAATTTCAAGATAATTATTCAATATTTTAGTAACCCGCAGTCGTTCTGCATAATCCATAAGACGACTGAGGTTACGTTCTTTCTTTCGAAGGTAGGTTCTGATGATTTCAGCGCACAAATCCAGACCTATCTTATTGCGATATTTTACGGCATCGCATACACTACGTTCGAGGTCGGTCATGCGTACCTGGTAGTTGGAGATTTCCACATCAACGATTCCAAATTCAAGATTGCCGGCTTTCCAATAATATAGGTTTATTGGCAATCTTATTGGCAACTTCACTTTCCGTTTAGCCTCGATTGCTATGCAAAACGATGGCGGCACAGTCGTTGTCAATTGATAATAAGCCCATGCACTATAGAGGCACAGTACACCTTGTGGTACAATGCGCTCAACGTCAATCATTGTATTGAGTATGGCTATAGGCACGGCATAGACACCTTGCCGCAGTCTGATGAGTTCTCCATGTTCTACGGCACGTAATATCCGCTTGTACTCGGCGCGGTCGGTAATCTCATCCATCGTCACCACTCCGCCCTTGGCTGCTACTATCTCTGATATCTTTTGCATAGACTTGTTTATTACCATTCATCTGTAAAGGTAATCATTTTATTAATATTGGGTATAAATCTACGGATAATATTTGGAATATCCGTAGATTTATACCCATGATGAATGGTCTAAACCAACTCTCCAAGATTTTTCATTATCATCCGATGCGGATACGCTTGAAATTCTTCTTCGGTAGTCATCCCGTTGAGCACCGCTGCAAAATCCACTCCTGCATTCCGGGCAGTTTCTGCATCTACAGTGCTGTCTCCGATATACAATGTCTCTTGTGGCGTACTTCCCAAATGTTCCAAAGCGAACCGTACCCCTTCTGGTGAAGGTTTCGCGGCTTTTACATCTTCTCCGCCTACTATAATATCAAGGAAATCTTTTGGTAGATATTCTTCGAGGAAGCTCAATATCCGAAAGCGATATTTGGTAGAGATGATTCCGATGCGGGCACCCCGTTGCTTCAACTCTTTCAGGGTAGATAACGTGTCGGGGAAGAGACGTGTGTTTACATTCATATGAACATCGGCTTCCTTTCTGTATTCCAGTCGGAAAGTTTCAAGCTGTGCCGGGTCGGTAACTCCGGTCAGGATACTGAAAGATTCTTCCAGTGTTTTGCCAATAGTGCGTTTGATGGCTTCATCGGTAACGGTTAAATACTGGTGGCGGGTGAGCACAATTCTGAAACACTTGACGATACCACGTGACGAATCGGCTAGTGTATAGTCGAAATCGAATAAATAGGTTTTGTAATTCATTGGGGAAAACTTTTCCGCAAAAGTACTAAATACTTTTCTTATTTCGCAGGTTCTACTCTTATTTCGCAGGGCTACTTTTATTTCACTGGTTCTACCGTATATCCTTGCTTTTTTAGTAGGTTTAGCAATCCTTTCTCGCCGGGAAGGTGCAGGGCGCCGACAGCGACAAAAGTCGGAGCTGTCTTCATGATAGCCGGTAGCTTTTCCGCCCATGCCTTGTTGCGGTTATAAATTAGGGCATCTTCTTCACCGGGAGTCGGGTCGCATTGGTTGCCTTTGCGTTCTTCGCTGAGTCGAAGCATTTCATTCAAATCCTGTTTCATGTAGGCGTTGGTGAGTTTCTTCAGGTTTTCCACTTCAGAGTCGATGTTGTTAAGCGTACACATCAACAGTTGTGCCTGACGTTGTAGTGAATAGCCGTTGAATAGTAGGTTGAATTGAAACTCCGCAGTCTCCAGACCGTCTACTTTCTTACCGTTCTGCATGGCTTGAGACTGGAAGAAGGTGTCGAGTTGTTCCTGTGGATTGAATTTGCCGATATGTTTCACGTAAGCTACCACTACTACATTATTCAACAGGAAGGCAGGTTTTAGTTTTGGGGCTGCACTTAAATCTATCATCAGGTTCTCTTTACAGAATTTGTTGGCAGTTGCGAAGTCTTCGGGCGACAGGAGTGAAGATAGCGTGCTGTCATTGGCAATCATCATGGCCTGCTGCATCTTCTGCATGGTAGCCGGCGATTGCATTTCGGACATTTTTATCTCTCCATATACCTGTTGGGTTTCATTCAGTGCTTTTTTGAGTCCGGCAATGCTGTCCATGATGCTGAACGGAGCGAGGTGATGTGTACCTATGATATAAGACGGTTGTTCCATCCCGTTGCCGGATACTTTCCACAAAAGTTGCGCATTTGCGCTGAATGCCACACAGATAAATATGACTGCTCCGATAAATGACTTCATAATGATATATTATTTAGAGTTGATGATTTGATGATTAACGTATTCTGCCACCGCATATCCAATGCCTGCTATAATAATCTTCGCCCAACCTGCTGACGATTACTCCCCGGCTCGTACTGGAATGGATGAACTTCCCGTTCTTCAGATAGATGCCTACATGGGCTACTTTCTTTTTGGAACGGTTGCTGCTGAAGAATACCAAGTCACCTTCTTTGAGGTTACGCTTGGCTATTTTATTGCTTTTGTCTTTTAGTTCTTCCGAGTTTCGCGGCACTTGGATACGGTACACTTTCCGGTATATTTGATAGACCATGCCTGAACAGTCAGTTCCTCTTTTCGAGTCTCCGCCACCGCGATAAGGAGTGCCTATCCAGTCGGCTGCTTCCAGGTAGAGTTTGTGGTTGTCCTCAAGATTAATATCTACGCCTAACAGGATAGAAGCCCGTGCCAATGCCTGGTAATCCAAACGAGGGGCGGACGTGCGGCAGGAACTAAGAATGGCGGTCAGTCCTACCAGTAAGAATATTAGTCTGAATTTTGCTTTCATCATCTGTACTTAACTTATAAACAGCAAAAGTAACTCATAAATAGTCAAAAGTAACTCATAAATAGTCAATCGTAACTTGTAAATAGTAAATCCCCTTACTCTTCCACATTGAAATAAGCTTCGAGCTCTTTCTCTGCTGAATTGTCCTCATTGATAATGTCACGGATGATAATCCCGTATTCCAACAAAGCAATTCGCGGACATACATCTACCGTATGATTCAGGTTATGGCTGGAAATGATAACCGTTGCCTGGTGTTCTTCATTATACTTTTTGAGCAGATGCTTGATGATGGATTGCGAACTTGGGTCGAGGAAATTGAAAGGTTCGTCCAATATCAATAATTGCGGATAATGAAGCATGGCGGAGATGATGCCGATTTTTTGCTTGTTGCCCGCAGAGTAGTTGCGGATTAACTTCTTGTTTCCTATTACTTCCCCGTTCATGAAACGTTCGAAAGGAACGAGCCGTTCGTCCACTTCTTCTTTCTTCAATCCGTACATCTTTCCGATGAAATAGAAATATTCTTCCGGAGTGAGATAGTCTATCAGAAAACCATCGTCGATAAAAGCACCGGTAAAGGCTTTCCAGTCTTCACTTTGGCTGACGTCGATGTCGTTTATAACCACTTTTCCATCGTCCGCTTTCAGTAAGTCCAGCATCAACCGGAAGAGAGTCGTTTTACCTGCACCGTTGTTTCCTACCAATCCGAGCATATCGCCTTGATTGATTTCGTAGTGTTCTATGTCTACGGCAACCTTCTCACCGAAATTCTTTTTAAGTTTGTCAATGGTAATCATGATTTTCTATGTTTATATAGTTAATGCCCATGCGCCTATTGGCGGCTGTCTCTGAAACCTTCCATATTTTCATACCGGCGTTTCATAAAGCGGCGATATACATTCTTTATCCATAAAGGAGACGTCAGGGTAAATCCAAGACCGATAGCCAACAGGATAATATAAGTAACCGTTTCACCTAAAAGTGCATTTAATATACTGTACAAGATAAGCGGCACGCCGAAAGCTCCAAAGTTAACCAACATTTGTATGGCGCTGTTGGTTTGGCGGCTGGTCACTTTCTCGTTCAGCGTTACTGTCTGTTTATTGTAAACCGCCAGTTGGAAGAAACAGAAATAGATGAAGCCGATGGTATAGAAAAACCAGGCGAAAGCGCCTAGTAGCGTTAGTTTATTCATGACAATAGCGGGAATCATTAATATAAAAGGAATGATTTCGCCGATACTATATGTGTAATATTTAGCTTTCAGCAGGCTCATTATAGATTCTTTGCGGGACATCAAGCCGTCAATGTAGTTCCCTTCGAACGACATAATCTGCGAAAGGATAATCATGCCGAACACGGCGAAGTTATAGACACAGATAAAAGAAGTCATGAAGTTTCCGTCGTAGACGCTGGAGAAACTAAGTGCGACGGAGAAGGCTACGACTACAATACCGACGCTGCGTAGCGAACCTTTGCATCGGCGGTTACGTAAAAGCATTTTCAGTTCCAGTCTCATGTATTCGCCAACTTCTCCGTAGCGTTCGAAGAATTTGTATTCGGATACATGTTTGATTTGACTGTCATCTACTTTTGCTAACTCTGCATAGATAAGCCCGGACATAATCTTGCGGTTAATCAGCCATAAAATGACGATGACAAGTATAGTGCCGAGGAAATAAAGGATATTTCCCTGGATATATCCGTCGCCCAAGTCCATAAAGAAATAGAAGAGCGGGCTATCTTTGGGAATAAAAAGAAGGCAGCCTATTCCACCGTAGAAAGCGATGGGCAATAGAAGCCACCAAATACGTTCGTTGATAAGTGTGCGGCACAATAAGTACCAGTAATTGTTAGCAAGAATCAGCAGCAAGATACCGATAAGATAGGTGATGACACCGAAGACACCAAAGTACTTGGTAATGGTAATGAAGGAAAAAGGGACAAAGAGAAACAACCAGAACAGGTTGAACAGGCTAAGCCCGGAGCGGATAAGAAGGAAGTCGATGACACGGTTTCGTTTAACCGGCAGCAAGAGGTAAGGTTTTACCTCTTGCGTCGGTGTTTTTTGAAACGGAACACGCATCAGGAAGTCGAGTGCCAGGATGAATATCAGGACGACAGCGTTCATTACATGATATGGTTCCCGGTTGGGAACCATATCTGAAAATCCGAACGCGAATGTCGTACCGAAGAATATCAGGTAACCGGCCCAGAACGCGCCCATGACATAACCGAGTATTTTAGCTACTTTGTTCTTTTCATACATCGGATGCCGTTTGGCGGCGAGCCTTCCATGTTTGCGTAGTTCGTTGAGTATCATCATTCTGTTGATATGCTAGAGAATATTATTTGCTTTCTTCCGGCATAGTCATAACGACTTGGATTTCGTTGTTCTGTTTCAGCAGCTTGGCAAGGAAATCCTGAACTTCTTTTGCTGTGATGCTGTTGACCAACTTTTCATAGTCTTTCGTATTGTCGATGCCGGTGTAGAAGAATTCGTCCAGATTATTGAGCCAGTAGCCGTTTTCTTTCTGAGCATCCTTGTACTTCTTCAACATATATTCCTTAATCTTCTGCATGTGTTCGGCAGACGGGCCTTCTTTAGCCATCTTGTTCAACTGTTCTACAACAACGGCAGACAGTTTTTCTGTCTTGGCAGGGTCAGTCTGGAATACAATCTGAAGAACTAGTTCCTCTTTCGGATATTTGCTGAGGCTTCCGCTACAGTTCACGCCGTATGTGCCGCCTTCTTTTTCACGGATTTCCGCAGTGTAAACCATATCCAAAGCCTGGTCGAGGAAACTGAGTAGGATGTTGTTGCGCAAGTCATATTTGCAAGTGCCGCTGTAAAGGAACATGATGGTAGCCATCGGGGTTTCCTGTTTCTTGGCAAATTCATTCTTATATTGTCCCTTGCGGATATCCATCTTGTTATCCTTGAAAGTCTCTTTACGGTTGATGGAAGGCAGGCTTCCCAAGTACTTGGCGATTGCCGGTTTCATGGATTCCAAATCTACATTTCCTACCAGGTAGAAAGTGAAGTCGCTTGCATCCTTGAAACGGTCTTTGTACATTTCAATGATACGGTCATAGTTGATTTGGTCTACCATGCTTTCTCTCATCTTGATGGCACGCGGGTGGTTACCGTATAAAGCACGTGTCACTGTATCGCTGAATGCTGTCATCGGGTTGGCGTCCGCATTCTGGAGTTGCGCTTTCAGGCGGTTCTTGTAAGATTCGAATGCTTCGTTGTCCTTGCGCGGAGAAGTGAATGTGAGGTAAGTGAGCTGCATCATTGTCTCGAAATCCTTCGGAGAGCAGCTACCGGAAATAGTCTCGGTCGTATTGCCGATACCTGAACCTACAGACGCACGTTTGCCGGCAAGAGCCTTGCCAAGGTCTACTTTGCTGAAGTTACCGATTCCACCTACCAGGGCTACGCCGTTCAACTGTGAAATATTGATGATTTCTTCGTTCGGGAATACGCTTGTACCACCGAAACTTACACCTTTCATCATTATCTGGTCTGCTTTGAAATCAGTCGGTTTCACATATACCGTCACACCGTTGGAAAGTACGAGTTTCGTACTGCCGTATATATCTCCGGCTTTTTCAGATACGATTTTTCCGCCTTTGATATCTTCGGAGATTAGCGGTTCGTTGGAAACCTTGTCTTCGTAGGGCTTCAAGTCGAAAGACTTCATCTCTTTCAGCAGGGCTGCGATTTCTTCCTTGGCAGGATATTTCACGCCTTCTTTTTCGGGGCCGGCAAGCAGAACCACTTGATTGTTGTCCGTGATAAGCTGTTGCATAAGTTTGTTGATTGCATCTACCGGAATGTTCGGAGCCATCTGATTGACAAGCATATATTCAAATTCGATGCCCGGAATCGGTTCTTTATCGAGGAAGTTGCTCACGTATTCGTCAACGTATGCACCGCTCTTTGTCTTTTCACGTTCGTTGTAAGCGGATTCTACGGCTTGCATATAGTTGGCGCGTGCACGTTCATATTCTGTAGCCGTGAATCCGAAGCGGCGTGCGCGCTCGGCTTCTTCCAGTACAGTCTTCATTGCCAGGTCGATACCGTCTATTTTGCTGCTTGCGCTCAGGCTGAATGCTTCTTTCGTTTTGGCAAGGAAGAATTCGCCGTATCCTGCTCCTGCGCTGGTGAAAGGTGGGTTGGCTGTCTGGGCAAGTTCATTCAGGCGGTTGTTCAGCATATTCATCGCCATGCTAAGCATATATTGGGTAGCGTAATAGGCGATGGTATTCTTCATGGAATCAGGAGTAGCGTCCTGTTTGAAGAAGATATTTACAGAAGGATTCTTCACTTCCTTGTCAGTTCCGATGTAGATAAGCGGTTCCTGATTGTCCGCTACCGGATAGTAGATACGTTCGGCAGGATTTACAGGAGCTTTCACATCGGCGAAAACCTTCTTCAGTTTCGCTTCTATCTCGTCTACGTTGATGTCGCCGACGATGATAATTCCCTGTAAGTCTGTGCGGTACCATTTCGCGTAGTAGTCGCGGATATCCTGATAAGGGAAGTTGTTGATAACGTCGATGCTTCCGATAGGCATACAGTCAGCGTATTTGGAATCGGGGTACAGGGTGGGTTGCGCGTCTGTCATGATGCGGAGCATACCGCTGTTGCGGCTTCTCCATTCTTCACGGATGACACCACGTTCTTTGTCGATTTCCTTGTCGGCAAGGTTGATGGCATTAGACCAGTCGTGCAGGATAAGCAGGCAGGAGTCAATGACATTGACATTCTCTGTCGGCACGTTGCTGATGTTATATACAGTCTGCTCGACACCGGTGTATGCGTTCAGGTTTGTTCCGAACTTGATACCTTTGGTTTCGCACCAGGGCACGATACCCAGTCCGGTTTCGTCACCCGGGAAGTGTTTGGTTCCGTTGAAAGCCATGTGCTCCAGGAAGTGAGCCAGACCGCGTTGTTGCGGTTCTTCGAGAATAGAACCTACTTTCTGGGCGATGTAGAATTCTACACGCTTTTCCGGAAGTGCGTTGTGCCGGATGTAATAAGTAAGTCCGTTGTCCAACTTGCCGATACGGACATTCTTGTCCACGGGCAGTTGTTGCATGGGTTGTGCAAGTACGGGCTGAAAATTGCAGCATATAATAAGGACTGCAATGAATAATCCACGTAATAAATGTTTCATGTTCTATTTAATTTAAATAAATGTTTCTGAGTAATTTGTCGTTGTATTTGTCTGCAAATCACAAATTGACAGGAAAAAACGTTATTTTATAGCTTCACGTATGCGTACCAACTTGGTAAGCAGGCCTTCCAACAAGTCTAATTTGAGCATATTGGCACCATCGCTCTTGGCTACGGCAGGATTCTCATGTGTCTCGATGAAGATTCCGTCAACGCCTACGGCTACACCTGCTTTGGCGACGGTTTCTATTAGTTGAGGCATTCCGCCGGTCACTCCGCTGGTTTGGTTGGGCTGTTGCAATGAATGGGTGACATCCAGAATGACGGGATAACCGAATGTCTGCATTTCGGGGATGCCGCGATAGTCGACTACTAAATCCTGATAACCGAAAGTTGTTCCGCGTTCGGTCAGCATGACGTTCTTATTTCCGGCTTCCACCACTTTATCGGCGGCAAACTGCATAGCCAACGGGGAGAGGAATTGTCCTTTCTTGATGTTAATCGTCTTTCCGGTCTTGGCGGCTGCAACCAGCAAATCTGTCTGGCGGCAAAGGAAAGCCGGAATCTGAAGGATATCCACATATTCGGCTGCCATTTCAGCTTCTTCCGCGCTGTGAATGTCTGTCACGGTAGGGACTCCGAAGGTATCGCGTACCTTTTGCAGTACTTTCAGCGCTTTCTCGTCACCGATACCTGTAAACGAATCCAGACGCGAACGGTTTGCTTTGCGGTAAGACCCTTTGAATACATAAGGAATCTGCAATGTTTCGGTGATTTTTACCACTCGTTCGGCAATACGCATTGCCATCTCTTCGCCTTCTATTACACATGGGCCGGCCAACAGAAAGAAGTTGCCGGCAGGATTGTTTTTAAGTTCTATCATTTTCTTACTATTATTATCAGTTTGGAATAATAAGTGTTGTCTTTTCAGGAAGTATGCCCACTTCCAAGGGGAAATGCTTCGGCAATATGCGTCCGTCCAAATCCACAGAAGCATTTTGTGCCCGGAGTACTTTCACTTTCTTCGTCCGGTAGCTTTTCACTACTTTATGGTTCAGGATTCTTCCCTGAATCAGCATCCACAGACCGGAGATGATTTGAAGAAATTCAGGACGGTAGATTACGGAAACATCCAGCCACCCGTTATAAGGAACGGCACTCGGAGTCTGTCCCCAGCCCCATGCACTGCCCACACATACCGTCATGATACGTCCGCGTATATGTTCGTCATTGATACGCAGGTGCATCCTGTATAGTTTCCGTTCAAATATCAGTGAGAACAGGGCGGCGACATACGTCAGGAATTTCACCCCCCAGAAACGTTTCGTCTGGTCGGTGATTTTCACGATACGTGCCCCCAGTCCGATATTGACGGCATTGAGGAAGTAACGGCGCTGATGCTCTTTTCCATCATAGAAATTGCAGTATCCTACGTCTATTTTCTTCAACCGGTGATTGATAATGCAGTCTACCGCAGGTTTATATTCAGTACTGAGTCCCCAATACCTGGCGAAGTCGTTTCCGATACCGTTCGGGATAAAACCGAGAGCGATATCATTTTTGTCTTCGGCATCGGATAGCATAATACCGTTGATGGCATCATTCAAAGCTCCGTCACCGCCCACAACGACAATCGTTCGATAGCCATTATTTGCTAAAATCTTGGCAAGACGTTCTACTGAACCGAAACCCTCGGATTGCACATAGTCATAGTCAACACCTTTGCTGTCCATGTACTCCTTGATTTCTTTCCAGCGCTTCTTTACCTTTCGGGTACCGGCTTTCGGGTTATAAATCACACCCCATTTCTTCGGTTCTACACTCATATCCGTATTTCTATCCTACTGTATTAAAAATCTCATTATAAACAACTGCCAAAGATACTAATTCCCTTCCAGTTTTTCTTTTACAAAGGCTATCTTTTCTTCCATCGGCAGTCCGGCACTCACCCAATGGATGGTAAATCCTCTTCTTTCCATACCGCGAAACCACGTCATCTGCCGTTTGGCAAACTGATGGATGGCTATTTCCAAACCGCTGAACATCTCTTCATAAGTCAATTTCCCTATGACATAGAGTGTCAGGTATTTGTATTCCAGCCCATAGTATATCAAATCATCCGGCGCGATACCTTGTTCAATCAACCGCCGTACTTCATCCACCATACCTTCATCCAGGCGTTGCTTCAGCCGTCGGGTTATCTTTTCACGACGCAGTTCCCGGTCGATATCTACACCGATAATAAGGCTGTTCAACTCCGGAAATTCCCGTTCGGGCACAGGATGGGCGGCATAATATTCCTCAATCTCTATGGCACGGATAGCCCGTTTCACAGTATCTACGTCAGTAGAGTTGTGTAAGGCTTTATATTGACTTAATATTTCCGTCAATTCTTCAAGCGAATGATTCGCCAAACGAGCCCGTAATTCCGGATTCTCCGGTACAGGCATGAGCTTGTATCCTTTCAGAACGGATTCGAGATACATGCCTGTACCACCACATAAAACGGGGAGACAGCCTTTTTGTTTGATTGATTCGTAAGAAATCAGGAAATCGCGTTGATATTCAAATACATTGTATTTATATCCGGGCTCGGCAATATCAATCAGGTGATAGGGGATAGCACGTCCGTTTACCGTATAGTCGGCGAGGTCTTTTCCTGTGCCAAGGTCCATTCCCCTGTATATCTGACGGGAATCGGCACTGATAATTTCCGTGTTGAGTTCATAGGCCAAAGCAGCGGCAAAGGGAGTTTTACCCGAGGCTGTGGGCCCGAGTATGGTGATTAAATCATAGTCCGGCATAGCTTCATTCTTTTATATCTGCAAAATTACGAAATATTTTTTTACCCGCTTGACATTCAGATGCTTTTTTATCAAGATTAGAGGGCTGGAAATTTGCAGAACTATGTTATATTTTAAACAGCTATTTGTTTATCGTCTGTATTATCCGGCATGCCTTGCCGTTCTTATCTACCCCCTCTATGGTTATATCTTCCGGTGCAGTGCTGTCCGGAGTATAATATTCGATGGTTGCTTTTCCTTCTGCGTTTAGTTGTAGTGACGGATTCCAATAGATAGTGCTTCGTAAGTCCGTGCGCTGTGCGTCCTTCTTTTCGGGAGTATCGTAAGCAGGTGCATAGAATTCAACCGAATCACTGTATCCCAGTGGCGTGCACGTAATGATACCTTGTGCGGGTTTTGCGGGAAGGTCTTTTCCATCTTTTAATGTAATGACGATGGCACCGGCCGAACCGCGCGAACCTAATATTGCCGCATCTGCCCCGCGAAGAAGGCTCAAACTTGACATATCGCTGGTTTGTATCATAGTCAATATATCGTTGTCGTCTTCATAGACAACATCGTCAATGACAATGACAGGTTGTTCGGGGTTATTGCGGATGTGAATCTCGTTTCCGTTGGTCACGCTGACTCCCGGCAGTCTGCTGACTGCATCGAAAGCTGTCTGTGCCCCGTAGTTTTCGAGTTTGTCTCCCTCGATAGTGTAGGTGTTGATTCCACCGGTATAAATACTTTCCGAACGGGGCTTGGCGCGATTTCCTGTGATAAGCACTTCTTTCAGATTATACACTCTCATTCCGCCTTCCATATAATACTGGTCGCGGGTGTTGAGTAAATAGTCTTCCATAAAGGTTGCCGTTCCGTCACGGAAAGGGGATTTATGCGAGGTCACAGGATATTGGGGAGTGTCGATTTCTATATCTACTCCGGCAAATCCTCTTTTCGTACGTGCCTGAACAAGGAAAGTTGTACTGTCTCTGAAAGATGTGTTCACGATGAATTCTCCTTTCTCGTCCGTAGTAGTGGTGGCAATGATATTCTGCTTGGGAGCTAACACGCAGATAGGCCCTTTCTTTACATTACTTCCGAAGAAACCTTTGATTCGTCCGCTGATGGTTTGTCCCTTTTCCATATAATTGGTGAGATTCAGTGAAGGGGCGGCCAGTACGTTATTGATGTGATGTCTGCGCCATCCGTGAGTCATCATCAGGAAGTCAAGTGTTCGCAGGGTTCTGGGGTCTTGATGAAGAAAATAATATCCGGGGTCTTCTATATATCCTTTCAAATCGGAAGTCAGCAGCAGATTTGATACGATATTATCTGCGAGAGAATCCGGCTGGATGCTTCTCCTGTCGGTGATGCTGATGGAGAAATTGCCTTCTATGGGGTTACCGTTAGTATCTTTTGCTGAAATTTGCAGGGATACTTTTTCTCTTTTCCCGTATGTCGGTTTATCGGGTTGGATTTGCCATTGATGGGGATTCCGGTCGGGCACAAAGACCAAGCGTTCGCTGAGTGCGTTTCCTTGTTGGTCGATGAGCATAAAATGGGTAATGCCTGCGGTGAACAGGCTGTCATTCATTTTTCCGAAAGTCCTGCCGGTATTGATTGGTTGGAGAATTGCCAGTTTCCCACGGGTATGTGCGAGCAAAAATAATTTTTGCGGCCATTCGGTAGTCTCCGTTTTCTGAATTTCATAGCGTATTTCCTTCTTGTAATGTGACATGGAAAGCCCGATTCCTCTTTGTTCTACAGCAGGCAGGTCAAACCGCTTGCTGATGCCGTCATTGGTTTTGGCCATCACATAGTAGGAATTTCCGCTGATTGGATTTAAGGTGAAAACTCCCATACCGTCGTGTTCTGAACGGAAAGCGGTCAACGTGTCTCCTTTGGCGTCAAACAGGAATCCTTCTATTTCTTTCGAGAATCCGTCTGTCCCCTGAGCTTTGAAAGCTATGTTTTGATGAGCGACAGCCAATAAGGCGCCACCTTCCGGGAAGAATTGGACGTTGAAGTCTTTGTTGAATGAAGGCAGATAAAAGGTTTTCTTATATATATACTGCGGATCGTCGAATTCGACCTCGATATGGCGCGTTGCTGTGGGCTTTAAATCCGGTAAGGAGATGGAAATCAGTCCGTTTTCGTCTGTCTTTCTTTTGCCTTTGTCTTTTACTTTGCCATTCTCGATGTAACGGTAGCGGACGGTCGTATTTTTGAAGGCTTCTTGTGTATTGCTTGTGAATTTTACTTTTGAGGTATAATGCGTTTCGTCTTCCTGTTGGTATTCAATGTTTGAAATGATGGTATTATCAATGGAATTACCGATTTTCAGGTTATGTGAATAAAAGAATTCCGGTTCCTGGTTGAGCATCCAGTTGCTGTATGCCCGCAGATAATAATCACCGGCAGGAAGGGTGGGCGGGAGAGTAAAGGCATTGTGAAAGCCTAAGGAATCTCTGCGAATCTTTTTCCGTTCTACGATAGAGTCGGAACGGTTGATGAGTTCTGTAATGATGAAATTACTCTGTGTGTTATCCTGGTGCGTGACCGCATTTACCAAATATCCTTTGAACCATAGTTTTTCTCCGGCTCCATAGTATGGCTTGTCCAGGTGCAGGTACAACTTTTCCTGAGGTACATTTTTCAGGAGATTGAAATACGCGATGATCGTATCTTGCATATTTTGCGCGGATGCAGATAACGAAAACAGGCTTGAAAGTATTCCGGCACAGAAAACCCTCAAACCTTTATCTATAAGGAACGTAGTTTTACTTTTCATATCATATATTGCCTTTGTGAAAACTGCGTAAAAGTACCACTTATTTCGAGAATGCAAAAAGGATTTATCGAAACAATACTGAATGTGTATGATATTACAAACTTTTGCAATATTATTACATCTATGCCTTGTGCATCCAGATGGAGAGAACCTTTCTCTTGACTGCCAATATGTTGATAACCGATACAACGATGAATAGCAGGATTCCCATGCTGATAGCAGCCCATAACGTTCCTGTTTCCAGTTGCGGGAAAAGTAATCGGATACTGTCTATGTAATAACCGCGTAGCCAGCAGACTAAGCCGATGGACAGGACGAGTACGATAACATTTAGTCCAACTGTGAGTATCTGATAAGGCAATGCCACTCTGTTGGGGCTGTATCCTATTAGTAGCAGGCTTTCCAACTTGGTCGTATTTTTTTGCAGTAGCAGGAAAATGCTGAGCATCAGGATATAGAATGAAAGGATACTGATAAATAGACCGACTCCCAATACGATGCCCACGATGAGGCGGAGAAAATAAGTCGTTTTTCCGGCATCCAGTTTTCCGTCTTCCGTTTCGTATCCTTTCTTTTGGAAGTAACTGGCGATGGAAGAATCTGCCGGATTACTGACTTCGATAATCAATCGGGCAGGCTGTGCTGCTGCGTTCGGAGCAAAGTTTTCATTGGCCCATTTCATAAAAGATTGAGGAACGAGAATCGTATTCAGACGATTGGAGAAACCGACAATGTTCCCTTTGTATTGTTCCACCCGTCCGTTACCGCGCATCATGATGTCCATTTGGATAAGTCCCATCAATCCTTCCGATAGTTTGGGCAGGCTGCGGCTTTGGGCAAAACCGAAATTATAAAGATTCAGATAGTTGCGCGGGATGATAATGGGAATGGTATGGGTTTCTTTGTCAAAGTGCCATTTGTCGAGTTTGATGTCAACGAATTCGTCGGGAACGGACTCGAAAAACATATCGGTGGAAAGATGAATGCCTGCCTCTCTCATTCCCAGCCCTGCTGATACTTTGAATTGGGAAGGGGTAAAAGCTCCGATGGTTTTGGTGAATGGTTGCTTTTTCAGATCGGCGATGTCTTCGGCGGTAAACGTGTTGTTCTTTCCTGCAAAAGAACCGAGTGTGCTAATTTTCTTCGTAGCTATGATGAAATCCTTTTTCATAAAGCTGTCCCCTTCGGTGAATACCGGAATGACATCTTTATAAAACTGCACACTAAGCAGTACAATCATCATGCCGAATAGATTGGCCAAAAAGAAACCGGTCAGTTGACCGATACTGATATGTTGACGGAGAAGTTTCCAGACAAGGGTATTCATTGTTTTATACTTGATTATTTTGATATGGAAGATTTTGGCACGGATTACACGGATTTCACGGTTTAAGATTTATAGGAAAACAGCGTAATCCGTGTAATCCGTGCCTAGTCTCTTTATGATAATACATAGTCATTTCTGTTATAATTTGAAAATATAATGATAAGGCAGGTCTATATGCTTGCCGATGGAAGTCGCGATAACTCCGGCTCCCTGCTTTTCGGCTTCGGCAATGACGAGTTCTCCCATGATGCGGCTGTTATCATCGTCCAGATGGCTGACAGGCTCATCCAAGAAAAGGAAATCGAACGGTTGGCAGAGTGCGCGGATAAAGGCAACACGCTGTTGCTGTCCGAAAGAGAGTTTACCGGCTTTGACGTTTATCTTATCCGCGATACCCAGTTGTTCGAAGAATGTCAGAATCTCCTTTTTCTTCTTGCAGCCGGTAAGGTTATTCTTCAGTTGCACATTCTCGAGAGCGGTAAGCTCGGTGAAGATGCGTAAATCCTGAAAAAGCATACTCAATGAATGTTTTCTCAGGTCGACCCACTGCTTCACGGAGTATGCTTTGATATTGGTTTCATCGAAATTGATAATCCCCTGATAGTCGTTGCGGTAGCCATAGATATAGCTGCACAAAGACGATTTTCCGGTGCCGGAAGCGGCTTCAATCAGATACATTTCTCCTTTCCGGAAGAAAAGGTCTTGATGCCATACATCTGAAGTCACCGAATTACGGTCAGCAAACACTTGGGGAAGTGTTTGCTGTAGGTGAATACTATTCATACCGTTTGTTTACAGATTATTACATGCCGGCAAATTGCTTGGCAAAGTCTACTATTTGTTTGAGGGCATTCACGTCTTTGTCTTTCAGGCAGAGGTCGAATTCACTGACTTCTCCTTCGGTACTCATAGACAGGTAGGATACTTTATTGGCCAGTTCAAGATAGGTCTTTACTTCCTGACCGCCGAAACCTGCCAGCATTTTGACAACAGGAAGTTCGAGAATTGCTTCTGCGTTGATAGCATAGAATACCGTTTTACCCTTCATCTCCGATGCATAAGGAGCTTCCTTGATAGACTTGTCTGCTGCTTTACCTATGTTTTTATAAAGTAACTCGTCGTTGGTAGCATACATCTGTTTATCTTTGATGCCATAGAATATATTCATACCTCTGGTTTTGTAGACATATTCGTCTTTTCCAAGTTCCAGAATATCTTCCCCTCTTTTCAAGTCTAGTGATTGTTTGTTCTTGTAAAGAGCTTCGAGTGCGTTTCCGTTCTTTACGTCTGCGTATAGCATGAATGTCGGAGCGCTGTTCATGGTAACGTTAATCAATCCCGCAGAAATATCACCGTTGAACGAACTGAACAATTCTTTTACTTCATCAGCCTTGGCGATGGATATTGTGTTTCGGAATTCCTTGTTTTCACTTAGCAGGTTATAAAGTCCTTCTCCTTTTACGCCTACGTTAAGAAACATCAGTGTAGAAGCCGGGAAGTATTTGACAAAAGTACTGTTGGTTTTGCCAAACGATTCCATCTGTTTTTTCAGTAACGCCTTAACAGCTTCGTTTTCTGTGTAGTTTTCTGATTTGAGGACAATCTTTCCTTTTTCAAAATTCAGTCCACCTACGAAAGTGATATCTTCCGGCTTCACTTCGGCAGGTAAGCCCATACTTACCTGGTTGCGGTAGGTTGATGGAATAGCATCCATTGAAGCGAAGAAGTTAACATCACTTTTCTGTTTTTCCATTTTCTGGAAAGCGCCGGATTTCACGATACTGTTGTCGGCAGTCTGTTTCATCAGGGCAGTGATGCCTTCTTTAGCTTTATCCGTTTGTGAAGTACCGTTTACGGTGACAATTATCACAGTAGAGTTGTTGAAAGCAAGCAGGCTGCCGTTCATGGTTGTGAAGCTGTAACCGTCAACTTCGCTGACCGGCTGGCAGATTTGTTCTTTAGCCATCACATCCAGTGAAGCATGCAGGTTATCCTCGTTGCTCACTTTACCTACGACGGCAGGATATGGGAAAGAAGATGAAGAGAAAGCATAGAACGGGGATTCTACATCAATACCCGATTCGCCGGGGTTATTCATGACCTTCTCCAATTGTTGGAAAGTGGCGGCATTCATTCCGCTTTTCAGCGCTTCCAATACCTTTTGTTTGGCAGCTTCATTCTCTTTATCGTTCAGCCCTGCTTTGCCGGCAAGGGATTTGAGGTTGATAGAAGCGACTACCGAGGCATCAGCCGGTATCACGTTAGTGTACTCTGATGTCTTGGAACATGCTGCCAGGAAAACAATCAGTACTGCCAGTACCGAAAGTCGTGAAATCATTTTCTTTGCCATACTTATGTTATTTAAAAGTTGTATAATCATTGATTCAGTCGGTTTCTACGGTTATTGGTTTTGCAGATTCAGCGTATGACAGGCTACCAGTGCCGCTGTTTCTGTGCGAAGCCGTGACTTGCCCAGGCTAATGGGAACGAATCCCTGCCCGATGGCTTTCTTCACTTCCTCTTCACTGAAGTCCCCTTCGGGGCCTATCAGTACGAGTGCGTCTTCTCCGGGTTTCAGGATATTCTTCAACATCGGTTTCTCGCCTTCATAACAATGGGCGATGAACTTCTGTCCCTTAAAATTCCGGGTGATAAACTTATCGAAATCTGTCATCTCATTCAGCTTGGGCAATCGGGCTTTGAGTGATTGCTTGATTGCTGAAATGAGAATTTTCTCTATCCGTTCGGTCTTGATGACTTTGCGTTCCGAAAAACGGCAGTTGAGGAAAGTCAATTCGTCAAACCCTATTTCGGTGGCTTTCTCTGCAAACCATTCGTTACGATCCATGTTCTTGGTCGGTGCCATGGCGATATGGAGATGGCAGGGCCAAAGCGGTTCCTGAAATATCGTTTCCTTGATGGCCACCTGGCAACGTTTGTTGGTTGCAGCCGTAATTTCTGCTTTATAGAAATTGCCCTTACCGTCGGTGAGGGTGATTTCATCTCCGATACTTGACCGCAGGACACGGATGCAATGCTGCGCTTCCTCTTCGGGAAGTTCCTTGCTCTTTTGTATATCGGGAGTATAAAATACGTGCATAATACTAGTTACTGATTTTTATTTCTTGAATTGATTTGATCCCGTATCTGTGCGGCCAATTCGTAATTCTCATCTTTGATAGCCTGTTGCAATGCCTCTTCGAGAGAGAGGGAAGTAGGGGCGGAAGAACTATGCTCTTCTTCGGATTCTTCGTCATCCTCTGTTTCTTCGGAGCGGTTTCTTTTTTCGGCAGACATCCGCAGGCATTCCTGTTCAAGGAGGGATTCATAGATCAGAATCGGGCAGTCGGCACGTACTGCCAGTGCCACTGCATCTGAGGTGCGTGCGTCGATACGTATGATTTCCTCATCTTTTTTAAGGTAAATATAGGAATAGAAAATACCATCTTTAGCTTTGTAGATTAGCACACGTATCAAGCTCGCTCCCAATACTGTGAGGCTTGTGGTGAACAGGTCGTGTGTCAACGGGCGGGGTGTCTTGACTCCTTTCAGATACAAAGCGGTAGCCTGGGCTTCCGCCGGCCCGATGATAATCGGCAATTGCCGTTCACCGTCCACTTCGCCTAATAGCATGGCAAATGCGCCTATCTGCGCCTGGCTGTTTGTGATATTTATAACTTGTAATTCTACCTTTTTGTCCATTGTTTTTCTTACTTAATTTGTTTGACTCTCCCGCTGGTGCTTGTACTTGAATACCAAGGCAAACAGAACACCGATGACGAGTGCATATGCTGCAAATATCAGCCATATTTCTGTCCATTCACGACTTACCAGTTTGCCGTCGGCATATATGGAGAATGCATCCACTACAGCACCACTAGCATATCCGCCGATGATTGCCCCCAATCCGTTGGTCATCATAAAGAATAATCCCTGCGCACTGGCACGAATGGAAGAATTGGTTTCCTGTTCAACAAACAGCGAACCGGAAATGTTGAAGAAATCAAAGGCCATGCCGTAAATGATCATGGAAAGGATAAGCATCCACAGTCCGGAACCCGGATCTCCGAAACCGAACAGGGCGAAGCGGAATACCCATGCGAACATACTGATTAACATGACTTGCTTGATACCGAAATGTCTCAGGAAGAATGGTATAGCGAGGATAAACAGTGTTTCGGACATTTGTGAAATGGACAAGAGTATCACCGAATGTTTCACCCCAAAAGATTCCGCAAATTCCGGAATGCTGGCAAAGCTACCCAAAAAGAGATCGCCGTACGTATTGGTAATCTGTAACGCTGCCCCCAAAAGCATGGAGAAAAGGAAGAAAATAGCCATTTTCTTTCTCTTGAACAGCACCAATGCATCCAACCCGAAAGCGGAAAGCAAGGATTTGTTTTCCGACTTGGCAGGCCGGCAAGCCGGAAGGGTGAAAGAATAAATCCCGAGTAGTAATGCAGATACGGCACCTACATAAAGCTGCGCGCTCGAATTCTTGAATCCGGTAAGGTCTACCGCCCACATGGCACAGATGAAACCGATTGTTCCCCATACACGGATAGGCGGGAAATCTTTGATAAGGTCGCACTTATATTGTTCAAGGGAGTTGTATGATACAGTGTTGGCCAGTGATAAGGTTGGCATATATACCAGCAGGTTGAGTAGCATAGCCCAATACATCTGATCGTAAGTGGTTGCCGTAGAAGCATAAAAGAGACAGGCTGCTCCCGCAATATGGCAAAGTCCGTATAGACGTTCCGCATTAAACCATTTATCGGCAATGATACCGATAATACCGGGCATCACCAATGAAGCGATACCCATAGTGGCAAAAATGGCTCCGATCTGCCCACCTTCGAAGTGGAGTTCTCTGCCCATATAACCACCTAGAGATATTAACCATGACCCCCATACGAAGAATTGCAGGAAGTTCATAATAATCAAACGAACTTTTATACTCATGACTTTTTTAATTTGTGTTTCTCTTTTATTGATAATAGATGCAAATATAATATTTTCATTGGATAGGTGGACTAGTTATTTGATAAAAAGGCGATAAAAAAGGGATAAATGCGAAGAATCCGGAAGACTTGCAAGAGAAAAAGCTAAAGGAAGGGGTATAAAAAAAAGAAGGCTATCTATCCCAGACAGCCAATCTTTGTTAACCTTAAATCTAATACCATGAAAAACACAGTGCAAAGATAAGAGGTTTTATGTTATACAACATAATGTTTTACTGTAAATCTTTTACTTGTTAACTCTAATTAACTTTGATGCTTCTAAATTTCTGCTAATACGCTCCATCTGACCGCAACAAAGTGTTTTTATTGATCCATCCGAATGGAAACCCGGCTCCAGCGCCTCGCTGGTCGTTGGTTATTCTACGTAGAGTACCAAACCTTTCAGGTATTCTCCTTCAGGGTGGTAGATATTCACCGGATGGTCGGCGGGTTGAGTTAACTGGTGCAGGATACGTACACTGCGCCCTGACATGGCGGCTGCGGTAAATACAGCAGTGCGGAAATTATCCTTGGTCACTACCTGCGAACAAGAGAAAGTGAACAGGATGCCGCCCGGCTTGATTTTCTCGAATGCCTTGGCATTCAGTTTCCGGTAACCTTGCAGTGCATTTCGCAACGCATCTTTATGTTTCGCGAACGCAGGCGGGTCAAGGATGATTAAGTCATACTGGTCTCCCATGCGGTCAAGGTATTTGAAAGCATCTTCGGCAAAAGCCTCGTGGCGAGGATCGCCGGGGAAGTTCAGTTCCACATTCTTGTTCGTTAAATCAATAGCTTTGGCGGAACTGTCAACAGAGTGAACGAGTTTTGCGCCACCGCGCATGGCATAGAATGAGAATCCGCCGGTGTAGCAGAACATATTCAATACCGAACGGTCTTTTGCATAACGCTCCAGTAAAGAACGGTTTTCTCGCTGGTCTACAAAGAATCCCGTTTTCTGTCCTTTCAGCCAGTCCACATGAAACTTCAGGCCATACTCTTGTGCGATATTGTCATTACTTCCGCCTTTCAGAAAACCGTTTTCGGGGAAAAGGTCGGCTTTAAAGGGAAGCGTTGTTTCTGATTTATAATAGATATTTTCAATCTTGTCACCCATCACTTCGGACAAGGCTTCGGCGATTGCCATCCGGTCTACGTGCATTCCTGCCGAATGTGCCTGCATGACAGCGGTCTTGGCATAAACGTCAATTACCAGTCCCGGGAGATTATCCCCTTCACCATGTACAAGGCGATACGTATTGTTGGTCGGGTTCGTGGCAATACCGATGCTTCGGCGCATGTCATACGCTATTTCCAGTTTACGTTTCCAGAAATCGTGGCCGATAGGTTCCTGACGGAAAGAAAGCACACGTATGGCAATACTTCCGATTTGGAAATGCCCTTCGGCGATAAATTCTTTTTTCGAGGTGTATACTTCTATTACTTCACCTTCTTCGGGTTCTCCGTCGAAACGGGAGATTGCACCGGAGAAAATCCAGGGGTGAAATCTTTTGAGAGACTCTTCTTTGCCGGGTTTGAGGTATACTTTATGCATGTTGGTAGTAATTGGTTTTTTAGTGATAAGTGATTAATCATTTGGTGTAAACCTGCTCAGGACATTCCTTTTTTTCTTCGGGAGCTATTTCATAATTACCCGTTTGTTTCAATTCCTGCAACAGGTTGTAGATGTTGAGACAAGCCCAGGCGTCGGTAGCTGCATATTGCTTTTGTCCGTCGCTTAACACATCGGCTTCCCAGTTGGACAGGCGCTGTGATTTGGAAATCTTTTCCTTGAACAGGATTGCGTAAATCTTTTGCAGGCTTTTGTCCTGAATGCCGAACTGGCGTACATAATCTTGCAGTTCGATGCAACTCTGCTGGTTGAAAGGCGCACGCTTGTGCAACATCATAAAGTCGTCTTTTAGTGAAAGCCCGACTTTAATTACACCCGGATTTTCCAACAAGTCGACTAGCGGCTGCGTTAATCCGGTCATATTGAGGCGGAACAAAAAACAACATTCCTCGGACGAAACCTGAAGGAGCGCTACTTTATGCGATTGGCCTTTGGTGAAGGAAGGGCGTGTCTCGCTATCGATACCTATCACAGGTCTGGATTGCAGATAAGCTACCGCCTTTTCCGTTTCCGTCTCCGATTGGATAACATGGATTCGTCCCGGAAAAACAGTTTTCGGGAGTTCCTTTAATTCATCTTTATCTATGGTTCTTCTTACAATCATTTTTGTTTATTCATCGTGGTGACAATGGCAGCCGTCTTCGTGACAGTGGCAATCGTCATCGTGGCAATGACAACCGTCTTCTTCACAACAATTGTCGGCATTGCCTGGTTCGTAAAATCCTTCTTCATTGTCCTCTTCCTCTTCTTCCTGCTGCTGGTTATACTTCACATCGTGGAGTGCGCGTAGCGTATTTACCAGCTTCTGCCCCCATAACATTCCGAAGTTCTCCTGGCAAAGGGCCAATGAATCGTTCATCGTTTCGTTCAATCCCAGTTGGAAAACGAAGATAAAATCCTTGATATCCTGATAGATATCCGCCAAATCTTCCGAAATGGACTTCTTGATAGGCTGGTCGCTATAAACCATGTCCTGCACGAATACGTCCAGATAATCATCCTTGTCGCCCATCAGTTCCGCAAGGTTAATACGCAGAATCTCGTAGATTTCCTCTGTTACATACGTTTCGAGTACTTCGTCACCGATGGTCTCGCATTTCGGGAGCATGGATGCTTTGAGATAGAGTAGGGGAAGTATTTTCAGGGATGTATCAACGAAGTCGTTACGCTTCATGCGTTCGGCACGTTCGAGGAATGCGCAAAATTCGGCGGCTACCGTTACGAACTCAATTACATTCTTATCAAATATCGTTTGGCTTTCTTTTTCCATAATCAGCATTGATTTGAAACGCAAAGGTAAGAAAAAGGATTGAATGAGCGTAGCGCTCGTTATTTTTTTATTATTTTTGCAGCTTAGATTGTGATTCCAATTTTATAAATGAATAAAAGACTCATGGTAAAGAAGAAATTAGATAAGGAGACAGAACGCACTCCCTCTTCCCCAAGTAAATTTGTTACAATATTCAAGAACGAAACCGTTCATTTTGTCATCGGACTGATGTTGGTCATCTTTTCCGTTTATTTATTGCTGGCCTTTTCCTCGTTCTTTTTCACGGGGGCAGCCGATCAAAGTATTATCGACAGTGGAAACCCGGCTGACCTGTCAGTCGTCGATAATCATGTGAAAAACTATGCAGGTTCACGCGGGGCGCAGTTGGCAAGTTATCTGATTAACGACTGTTTCGGTATCTCATCTTTCTTTATCCTCGTCTTTTTGGCGGTGGCGGGATTGAAGTTGATGCGTGTGCGTATCGTCCGCCTGTGGAAATGGTTTATCGGATGTACCTTGTTGCTGGTTTGGTTCTCCGTATTCTTCGGATTTGCTTTTATGGATCATTATCAGGATTCTTTCATCTATTTGGGTGGTATGCACGGATATAATGTCAGCCGTTGGTTGATTTCGCAGGTAGGTGTGCCCGGAGTATGGATGATTCTGCTGATAACGGCTGTCTGCTTCTTTATATATATCAGTGCGCGCACGGTTATCTGGTTGCGCAAACTCTTCGCGTTAAGTTTCCTGAAACGTAAGAAGAAAGAGGAAACGGAAACCGCTCCGGCCGGAGATGATAATCCGGAATTTACAACTTCTCAACCGCAGGAAGTCGAATTTAATCTGAAACGGACTTATAAACAGACGCCACCGGTACCTGTGATGGATATACAAGCTGAAGAACCCGAAGAAGAAGATTATCCGGTGAGCCAACCGGAAATGGAAGAACCTTCTTCCTCATCTGATGAAAGCGAAGGAGTAACCATGGTGTTTGAACCGACTGTTTCCAATTCAGTTCCGTCAATGCCGAAAGAAGTTGCCGGGGAAGAAGAGCCCGGTTTTCAAGTGGAACCGGCAGCTACGGAAGAAGAATATCAAGGGCCGGAAATGGAACCTTACAATCCGACCAAGGACTTGGAAAACTACCGTTTTCCTACCATCGACCTGATGAAACATTTCGAGAATGACGACCCGACGATTGATATGGATGAGCAGAATGCGAATAAAGACCGTATCATCAATACATTGCGTAGCTTCGGAATTGAAATCAGTACGATTAAAGCGACCGTCGGCCCTACGGTAACTCTGTATGAGATTACGCCGGAACAGGGGGTGCGTATCTCCAAGATTCGCGGATTGGAAGACGATATCGCATTAAGCCTTTCTGCCGATGGTATCCGTATCATCGCTCCAATACCGGGTAAGGGAACTATCGGTATTGAAGTACCGAACAAAAATCCGAAAATTGTTTCCGGCCAGAGTGTTATTGGAAGTAAGAAATTCCAGGAATCGAAATATGACTTGCCTATCGTGTTAGGTAAGACGATTACAAACGAAGTCTTTATGTTCGACCTTTGCAAGATGCCGCACGTATTGGTGGCAGGTGCGACCGGTCAGGGTAAGTCTGTCGGGTTGAACGCGATTATTACCTCCTTATTATATAAGAAGCATCCGGCTGAACTGAAGTTCGTGCTGGTCGATCCGAAAAAAGTTGAATTCAGTATCTACTCGGTAATCGAGAATCATTTTCTCGCCAAGCTGCCCGATGGTGGCGAACCGATTATCACGGATGTAACCAAAGTGGTGCAAACCCTGAATTCGGTTTGTGTGGAGATGGATACCCGTTATGACCTCTTGAAGATGGCACATGTGCGTAATGTCAAGGAGTATAACGAGAAGTTTGTCAACCGCCGCCTGAATCCCGAAAAGGGACATAAGTTTATGCCGTATATCGTAGTCGTTATCGATGAGTTCGGTGATTTGATTATGACGGCAGGTAAAGAAGTGGAACTTCCGATTGCCCGTATCGCCCAGTTGGCGCGTGCGGTCGGTATTCATATGATTATCGCTACGCAGCGTCCGACTACGAATATCATCACGGGTACGATTAAAGCTAACTTCCCGGCGCGTATCGCCTTCCGTGTATCTGCCATGATGGACTCCCGTACTATCCTCGACCGTCCGGGTGCGAACCGGTTGATTGGTAAGGGGGATATGCTTTTCTTGCAGGGAGCTGATCCGGTGCGTGTGCAGTGTGCCTTTATCGACACGCCGGAAGTGGAAGAGATTACGAAATTTATTGCCCGTCAACAGGGTTATCCTACTCCGTTCTTCTTGCCCGAATATGTGAGCGAAGATAGTAGCAGTGAGGTAGGGGATATTGATATGGGACGCCTTGATCCGCTGTTTGAAGATGCTGCGCGTTTGGTGGTTATTCATCAGCAAGGTTCCACTTCATTGATTCAACGTAAATTTGCTATCGGCTACAATCGTGCCGGCCGTATTATGGATCAATTGGAAAAGGCCGGTATCGTAGGCCCTACGCAGGGTAGCAAGGCGCGTGACGTTTTGTGTATCGACGATAATGACCTTGAAATGCGTTTGAACAATTTGCAGTAACCGTACGTTTATTAATCAAATGAGAAAGTACATTTTTAGTGTTTTAATAGCTTTACTGTCATTGCCTGTGATTGCTCAACAACAGCAGTCGCAGGCTAAAGCTGTTCTTGATAGGACAGCGGATGCCTTTCGGAAAGCAGGCGGTGTGAAAGCGGATTTTGTTGTAAAGGCGGTGACGAACGGTCTTGCGGAAGGAGCAGAGAACGGAACTATCCAACTGAAAGGGGAGAAGTTCGTGTTGAAAACTTCCGATGTGGTCACATGGTTTGACGGGAAAACGCAGTGGAGCTATGTAGCAAAGAATGATGAGGTGAATGTCAGTAGCCCGACTCAGGAAGAATTGCAGCAGATTAATCCCTATACATTTCTTTATATGTATCAGAAAGGATTCTCTTACAAGCTGGGAACGACGAAAACATTTCGTGGAAAAGCAGTTTGGGAAGTGATTCTGACGGCTAAGGATAAGAAACAGGAATTGGAACGCATCACTCTTTTTGTGACGAAGGATACTTATGAACCTCTGTATATTCTGCTTCAACAACGCGGTCAGCAGACACGTAATGAAATCACCGTTACGAGTTATCAGACCCGGCAGAATTATGCGGATAGTGTTTTCGCCTTTGACAGGAAGCAGTATCCGGGTGCGGAGATTATAGACTTGAGATAAGATGTTATTGAATAACAAAACAATAAAGGTATAATAAAATGGCAGAAATAGAAAAAGTTAAGTGCCTGATTATAGGATCAGGGCCTGCCGGATACACGGCAGCGATTTATGCAGGACGTGCCAACTTATGTCCGGTGCTTTATGAAGGGTTACAGCCCGGTGGTCAGTTGACAACGACTACGGATGTGGAGAATTTTCCCGGTTATCCGGAAGGTATCAGCGGCCCGCAGTTGATGGAAGATTTGCGTGCCCAGGCCAGCCGCTTCGGGACGGACGTCCGTTTCGGGATTGCGACGGCAGCGGATTTGAGCAAAGCTCCTTATAAAATTACGATTGACGGCGAAAAAGAAATTGAAACGGAAGCGCTGATTATTGCTACCGGAGCTACCGCCAAATACTTGGGTCTGGAAGACGAAAAGAAATATGCCGGTATGGGTGTAAGCGCTTGCGCTACTTGTGACGGTTTCTTTTATCGTAAGAAAGTTGTAGCTGTTGTCGGTGGTGGTGATACAGCTTGTGAGGAAGCGATTTATCTTGCCGGCCTGGCTTCAAAAGTGTATCTGATTGTTCGTAAGCCTTTCCTGCGTGCATCGAAGATTATGCAGGAGCGTGTGATGAAGCATGAGAAGATTGAAGTTCTTTTCGAACACAACGCTGTCGGTTTGTATGGTGATAATGGAGTGGAAGGTGTAAATCTGGTGAAACGTTGGGGTGAACCTGACGAAGAACGTTATAACTTGCCTATCGACGGTTTCTTCCTCGCTATCGGTCATAAACCGAATGCCGATATATTCAAAGATTATATTGATACGGACGAAGTGGGTTATATTATTACGGATGGCGATAGCCCGCGTACAAAAGTTCCCGGAGTCTTTGCGGCAGGTGATGTTGCTGATCCGCATTATCGTCAAGCTATTACTGCTGCGGGAAGTGGTTGTAAGGCTGCTATTGAAGCTGAACGTTACCTTTCCGCGAAAGGAATTATTTAAAAAGAAATCATCATCGGATAGTTTTTCCGGTTATTATCAAATAGGAGGAGAATTAATTCTGAGTGTCTTCTCCTTATAGAATCGCTTAAATCTTACCCTAAGGAATGTGCTAAGGCTCATAAACCTGGGGAGGATTTAGGCGATTTTATTGTTATGTCTTCGCTATACTGTTATCGTCTTATATGTGTTTTTTTGTTGACCGCAGGTTATATATTGGGAAATATGGGGTTAGCATTCATGAATATTATTCTTATCCTACATCATTTTTACAAGTAGATAGAACTTTAATGAAAAGATTGGCGTGTCTAATCTGCTATTTATTAGTTTGTTTTGACTTATTTATGGTTCGTTTATTATATATGTCTCATATTAATATTATAATTTGTATTTATAAATTATCTGATATTATCTTGATGTCTTCTTTCAATTTTAACATATAATTTATTGCATATTTGCTTATAGTGTGTATATTTGTGGCGTTAAGTCTTGAATAATGGGTGTAAAACGAAAATTTTAATCAAATTTCGAATTTGTTGTTGATGCTGTTATTGTTTACAGTGTTTTGGTTTTTGTGCGATAATGAGTTCTTATATGTAAATATAATAGAATGTTATTTGTTTATAACTTTTAATTTTAAATTTATTACTGAATGAAAACAAATCTGAATCGCAAAGGTTTCTGCCTGCTTTTTAGCTTTTTGTTACTTGCAAGTGGTGGGAGTGTATATGCATCCGACTCTCATACTGTCAGTCAAGTACAAGACAATGTAATCAGTGTTTCCGGTACTGTAAAAGATACCAAGGGAGAAGCTCTGATTGGTGTAAGTGTACTGGTGAAAGGTACTACTAATGGTACGGTAACTGACCTGGATGGAAAATTCTCTTTGAAAGTTTCCATGGGTGATGTTCTTGAATTCTCGTATATTGGCTATGCCAGTCAGTCTGTGACGGTAGCTAATGCTAATCCTTTAAACATTGTGTTGGATGAAGATACCGAAGTGCTGGAAGAAGTTGTGGTGACAGCTTTGGGTATCAAGCGTGCTGAAAAGGCGTTGACGTATAACGTTCAGCAGGTGAAAGGCGATGAACTGACTGCCGTAAAGAGCTCCAACTTCATGAGTTCATTGGCCGGTAAGGCTGCCGGTGTGCAGATTAACAACAGTTCATCCGGTCCCGGTAGTGGCGTAAAAGTTGTGATGCGTGGTGCTAAGTCTATCAGTCAGAATAACAATGCGTTGTATGTGATCGATGGTATTCCGATGTACAACGTCAATACATCAAGTAGTGGTGATTCAATGAACTCACGTGGTAGTACGGAGTCCATTGCCGACATTAATCCGGATGATATTGAAAGTATGTCATTGCTGACCGGCCCTTCCGCAGCCGCCCTTTATGGCTACGAAGGTGCTAACGGAGTGGTGCTTATCACAACCAAAAAAGGACGTAGTGGTAAGACTAGCCTGAGCTACAGCTTGAGCGCTACATTCAGTAACCCTCTGATGATGCCCGAATTTCAGAACAGATATGGCAACATGACGGGTGAGTCGGATAGTTGGGGCAATCCTACGGATTATCGTTACGATCCTTCCGGCTTTTTCAACACAGGAACGAACATCACTAATTCTGTTGCTCTTTCTACCGGTACTGACAAGAGCCAGAGTTATTTCTCTGTAGCTGCCACCAACGCTACAGGTATTTTGCCTAATAACGATTACGACCGTTACAACTTTACGTTCCGCAATACGGTTAACTTCTTGAATGACAAGTTTACCCTGGATACCAGTGCCAACTATATCATTCAAAATGACAAGAATATGATTTCCCAAGGTTCTTATATGTCTCCATTCCCGGCTCTCTATCTGTTTCCGCGTGGCGAAAGTTTCGAAGATGTTGCCACTTACGAGCATTTCGATCCGTTGACAGGTGCCACAACACAGTTCTGGCCTTACGGTCAAATGGGGCTCGACCAGCAGAATCCTTACTGGACGATGAATCGCATGAACCGTGAGACGGAAAGAAGACGTTATAAACTGGCTGCCAGTCTGCAATATAACATTATGGAAGGACTGAACGTGCAGGGACGTGTCAGCATTGACAACACTGAAAACATCTTTACGGAAAAATTCTATGCCGGAACATTGGCTACGTTTTCCGGCCCGAAGGGACACTATAAGGAAGACGTCCGCCTCGACCGTCAAACTTATGCCGATGTAATGGCAAACTTCAATAAGACATTCGGCGATTTCAATATAGTTGCCAACGTCGGTGCCTCTATCAAGGATACTCGTATGAAATCCAGCGTGATAACCGGAAACTTGGAATTGGTGACTAATCATTTCACGATTGAGAATCTGTCCCGTACCAATAACTATAAGGTAGAAGCTGACGGTTTGAAACGCCAGACACAGTCTGTTTTTGCTAATGCGGAAATCGGTTGGAGAAGTTTCCTTTACCTAAGTCTCACGGGACGTTCGGACTGGGATTCTGCGTTTGCGTTCTCCGACAGAGGAACAAAGGCTTTCTTCTATCCTTCTATAGGTCTTTCCGGTATCTTGAGTGAAGTCATCAAATTGCCTGACTGGTTCACATTCCTGAAAGCCCGTGTATCCTATACTTCCGTAGGTAACTCTTATGATCCGTATATGACCAAAGTGCGTTATGAATACGATCCGCAGAACCATGCTTACAAAGTCATGTCTCACTATCCGAACTCTGACTTGAAACCGGAAAAGACCAACTCTTTCGAAGCAGGTTTGAATATGCGTTTCTTCGACAACTCATTGAATCTTGATATCACTTATTATACCTCTGACACCAAGAACCAGACATTCTACGCACCGCTTCCTGCAAGTTCAGGTTTCAAAGATGTAGCGATTCAGGCAGGTAGTGTACAGAACCAAGGTATTGAGATGGCATTGGGTTATAACAATGAGTGGAGAGATTTCGGTTGGAGCTCCAACCTGACATTTACTTATAACAAGAATAAAATCAAGTCACTGGCAAATGGCGTACAGAATCCTTATACGGGTGAGTTGATTCAAATGGACTTTGTTGAAAAGGCTCGTTTGGGTAGCGGAAATGCTCCGACACTGCGCTTGGTGGAAGGTGGCTCTATGGGTGATATCTATACTAACCGTGACTTCAAGCGTGACAATAACGGTTATATCAGTCAGGATCCCAAGACCGGGCTACCTACTATGATTGAAACAGAACACAGAAAGATTGGTTCCGTGTTGCCTAAAGTCAATATGGGTTGGAGAAACTCGTTTACTTACAAGGGCTTCCGCCTGAATGTATTATTGAGCGGACGTTTCGGCGGTAACGTGGTTTCCGGCACACAGGCGTTCATGGATCGTTTCGGTGTATCAGAATATAGTGCGAAGTTGCGTGATGCCGGTGGTGTAGTGATTAACGGACGAACGATTACTGCCAAGGATTATCTGGGCATTGTGGCAGCCGGTTCCGGTGAAAGTGACTTCTATGTGTACGACGCTACCAACATTCGTTTGCAGGAAGTAAGTTTAGAATATACTATTTCCAGAAAGAAACTGCGCAACATTGCCGATGTAACATTGGGCTTGATTGGAAACAATCTTGCCATGATTTACTGCAAGGCTCCGTTCGACCCCGAACAGGTGGCGTCGTCTACCAGCACGTTCTACACAGGTGTGGATTATTTCATGCAGCCTAGCTTGAGAAACATGGGTTTCAGCGTAAAAGTACAATTCTAAAAAAATGGAACGAATTATGAGAAAAATCAATATGATTAAGACTGTAAGCGCAGTAACTTTTGCATCATCGTTGTTACTCGCTTCATGTACAAGAAACTTTGAAGATTTAAATACACATCCCACGGATGTTTATGATGACCAGATGACTGAGATTGAGAAGGTCGGCTCGGTATTTCCCGTGATGACCTATCTGCTCAATCCGCAACAGGAAAACAATAGCCAGATGACTGAACAAATGGTGGGATCACAGTATGGTGGTTATTTTACGTGTACTAACAAATGGAACGGTACCAATTTTAGCTCGTTCAATCCGCAACTTAACTGGGTGGATACTCCTTTCAAGGATCTGTTTACGGATTTCTATCCTAACTTTCTGAAGGTGAAAGACCAGACCGGAGGTGTCGGAACGATTTATGCCTGGGCTTCCATTATCCGCGTAGGCGTAATGCTTCGTGTAGCTGACACGTATGGTCCTATTCCTTATTCTCAGATGGGGCAGGGTGAATTTGCCGTAGCTTATGATGATGTTAAGGATCTGTATCACAACATGATTACTGATCTGACGAAGAGCATTGAAGTACTGTCAGGTGTTAGTGGAACTTCGACTGCGTATGCAGACTATGATGTGATGTATCAGGGTGATTTCAGTAAATGGGTGAAATATGCCAATTCGTTGAAGTTACGTATGGCTGTGCGTATTGCAGCTGTGGATACGGAATATGCCAAACAAGTGATGGCGGAAGCTATTCAGAGTGGCGTGATTGAGTCCAATAGTGATAATGCTTACCTGAAGACCTCTAATAATCCATTCCGTCTGGCTTCACAAGACTGGGGTGACTTGGCTGTTAATGCTACGATTTCTGCCTATATGAATGGTTATAATGACCCTCGTATTGGTAAATACATGACGGAGTCTAAACAGAATTATTGTGGAGCACGCATGGGTAACAACAGTGATAATTTTAAGAATAATTACGGACAACCGGGCGTTTATGGATCAAGCGCAAACTATTCGAAACCGGCATTTGAAAGAAACTCATCGATGCCTGTATTTTATGCCGCCGAAACTTATTTCCTGAAAGCGGAAGCTGCTCTTCAAGGCTGGATTGACGGTGGAGAGGCTGCTGCCAAAGGATATTACGAACAAGGTATCCAAACTTCTATGGAACAATATGGAGTGAGTGCTGGTAATTATTTGTCAAGCACAACAAAACCGGCAGGTTTTACGGATGCCATAAATGCTAGCGATAGTTATACGTTTGCAACTGCAGCAGCTTCTGTAGCTTGGGAAGATGGTGATAACAAGCTTCAGAAGATTATTACCCAAAAGTGGATTGCTAATTATCCGATCGGTTTTGAGGCTTGGAATGACTTCCGCCGTACAGGCTACCCAGAAATGGTTCCTCCCAAAAACAACTTAAGTTCAGCCGGATATATCGGAGATATTACTGATGGTCGCATGGTGCGCCGTCTTCCTTATCCTTCTACGGAAAAGGACAGCAACTCTGCTAATTTGGAAGCTGCAATTTCTATGCTAGGCGGTCCGGATACAGGTAACACAGACTTGTGGTGGGCTAAAAAGAACTAATCTTTAAATTATTTCAAGAATATGAAAATGAAAAATATCAAGACTATAGGATTCTCGTTTGCGGTTGCGCTGTTTGCGGCAAGCTGTACGGATGTAGAATCTATCAATAACGTTGACTTGAACGGAACCGTCAAGACGGATGAATACTATGCCGCTTTGCGTGAGTGGAAACAGACACCGGGATTGCCACAGGTGTTCGTATGGTTTGACAGTTGGACCGGTATTACGCCTACGGGTGAAACTAGTCTGCGTGGTTTGCCGGATTCGGTAACGATTGCTTCCAACTGGGGAGGTCATCCGAAATTCGAATTGACTCCCGAAAGAAGAGCTGATATGGAATATGTACAGAAAGTGAAAGGGACGAAAGTAGTAGTAACACTGTTCTCGCAGAACATCGGGGATGACCTGCCGGACAAGGAAATTTATCATACAGCAGGAACCAGTCGGGATCCGGAAGTGGTACGTCCTGCCATCAAGGCTTATGCGGAAGACCTTTACAGAGCTTGCCTGGAATGTGGCTATGATGGCTATGACTGGGACTATGAACCCGGTGGTGGAATGGGAGCCGGTCAGCTTTGGGCTAATAAAGTACAAAGGACCATTTTCGTGGAAGAACTTTCTTATTGGTTCGGACATGGCGCAATGGATCCCGAACGTGACCGCGGTGACCGCCCCATGCCGGAAAAGCGTCTTCTTTTTCTGATTGACGGTGAGATTGGAGTCCGTACTGGTATGGATAAAGAATGGCTCTCTTACTATGTGGACTATTTTGTGCTGCAAGCTTATGGCGGAATGTCTGATTGGAGAATAGAAGGAGTGTTCCGTGATATGGATGACTGGATTCAGCAGGGAATCATAACGCCTGAAGAAATTGTCCGCAGAACTATTACAACCGAAAATTTTGAGTCTTATGCCAGCACCGGTGGAGGATTTTTGTCCACAATGGCCAACTATATTTATAAAGGAACATATAACGTGAAAGGAGAAACGGTTAATATTGACCAGCAGATTGGCGGTTGTGGCCTTTATCGTTGTGGTTTCGACTATAATCAGGGCAAGGGAGACTATGACGGTTCTCCGGAATATTATTTCTTGCGCCAAGGTATTACGACTCTTTACAGTATCTATTATGATCGTCTGAATGGCACATCCAATGGCGATGAATAAGAATAAATAACGGTTAAATGAATCTTATAAGCATAAAAGTTATGAAATATATCTATTTATCAAGTCTTGTAATTGCACTGTCGGCATTCCTGTTTATGGGATGCGATAATGCAGACTACAAAGCGCAGGGAAATAGTCTGTATATTGCAGACGCTGCCGGAACAGCCAAAGCTGCAACAATCACTATGGATGGTGGTGCGGATATCAATGTTACAGTGCGTCTGGCGCAGAAGCTCGCGGAAGATGTAGAAGTGGAAATCGGATTTGCTCCGGAAATAATTGCAGGTTATAATGAAAATAATGGTACAGAGTATGAAGCATTGCCGGCGGAACAACTGCCACAGGATGCTACGGTGACTATTCCTGCCGGTGAAATTAGTGCCAATTTCCAGTTGCACATTGACGACTTTGCTACGAATGGTATTACTTATGCCGTTCCCTTGGCATTGGGTAATGTCTTGAAAGGTAATGTGACAAAGTCTGCTGCACAAGGTCGGTTTATTTATGTATTGTCCAAGCCGTTGAATGTATCTGTTCCGGTGATGAAGCCTCGTGGTTCAGAAAATGTGCAGACAGATCCGGAAACAGACTGGGGTGTTTCTGTAGAAACTTACACGTTGGAAACATGGGTGCGCATGAGTAACTTGAATAAAAATAATCAGGCTATCTTCAATGTTCGTGCCAATAATGAGGTCTATGTTCGATTTGGTGATGCCAATCGTCCTTACAACTATTTGCAAGTTAAGGCTCATGGTGACGGTGGAACAGAGACTGCAAGAGACTGGAATACCAACCAATGGTATCATTTGGCTATTGTTTATAACGGAAGTGAACTTATTATTTATCGTGACGGAGTGCGTGTGGCAGGAAAGCAGGTTCCCGCTCCGAAAGGTGGAATGGTAATCAATGGCTTGCAGATGATTTCCAGTAGTTCCACATATTTCCCGGCTGAATGTGGAATGAGCCAGGTACGTTTCTGGAGCTACGCCCGTTCGGAAGCAGAAATTCAGAATAACATGTTCTTTGAAGTAAATCCGAAGAACCCGAATTTGATTGGTCTATGGCCATTGGATGAGGGTGAAGGCAACACATTCAGAGACGCTACCGGACAAAATCGTGATATGACTGCGGGTGACGGTCTTATCAGACGTTGGGAACATAATGTCCGCTTCGATAAAAAATAAAAGACTTTTTTACATAATAATGTGAAATAGGTATTGGTAATACACAAGGGAAGCCCCGGTTTATTCGAGTATCTGTGAGAATACGAGGTAATGCTGGGGCTATTTTTGTGTTCTTCAAAGTGATGGGTTTTACCTACGTCACCAAAATATTTATTACCATGATAGATAACAGTAACCAAGTAGAAGAAATATTTTCAGTGTTTTATTATGCGAACTTTTCGAAAATAAGAAAATACGCGTACAGATTGTTGAAATCAGAGTGTGATGCAGAAGATGTGGCACAGGAAGTGTTTATCAAACTTTGGGAACAACAGGAAATCTGGTTGAACAATGAGCGGAAATTAGACTCCTATCTTTTGGTTATGACTAAAAATATAGCTTTAAACATTCTCAAGCATCAACGGATAAAACTGGAATATAGAGAGCGTTTTATACAGGAGTTTCCATCCTATGAACAGGCAAATAGTGATAATTTCTGGGCGGACATATACCGTCGGGAAATACTGCAAAACATATTTATAATGTTGGAAACTGTTCCTGAACGTAGAAGAAGCATATTTAAACTCAGCCGTTTTAAAGGCAAAAGCCATAGAGAGATAGCCAACAAACTGAATATATCTGTCCATACGGTAGAACGGCAAATATATTTAACGCAGCTAAAGTTAAGGGAAGTGTTCTTGCTCATTTAGCGGCAAGGGCTCTGAATCCTATCATGGAGTATTTATTTTTTCTATACAAACAAAAAACGAGACTGTCTAAATTACGGTAAGACAGTCTCATTTTTATTTATCAATTAGCTATGCTTAATAAGCTTCAATTTCATCAATCCACAACTCGGCAGGAATAATCTCCGGCCCATTGTTCTTTTCAAAATCAATGCCGTTACGCAACTTGCCACCACTCTGTATTTTCACTTTCAGGAAAGTAGCCTGAGCCGGTTCAAATTCAATAGAATCAGTGAAAGCGATTCTTCCGGTTTGCGGACAATCATGCTTCAGCTCTTTCTGTGCTACCTGTGTATATTGTTTTCCGTCAGCCGAGACCTCTACGGCAACTCCGCCGGCAGGAAGCATCCTCATGGCAGGATTAAATAAAGAGCCGAAAACAACTTTGCTTACCTGGGTCGATTGATTCAAATTCACAATAAATTCCAGATCTTTCCCTTCCGTGATAGCAAAACTGCTCCATGGATTATATGAAGCATTGTTTCCCCGTTTGCCATTCGTTAATCCGAAGGTAGTCTTGTCAGCTCCCATTACATCGTTCTCGTCGAAAATGTCGCCCGTCCATCCCATTTTGTAATTGACAGTAAACGGTTTTCCTGCCAGTAAATTGCCATATAATGGCTTGTGGGTAACCTTGTCCAGCATCTTACCGTCCTTGAAGGCAGCAGCCTTCAGGTCAATATTCCCTTCGAGTACGAAAGGCTGCTCATACAGAGTAGAAGTTGAGGTAGGTTCACTGCCGTCCGTTGTATATCGGATTTCCGCATTCGGATAGAAAGATTCTAAAAGTACCATTAAAGGGCCGTATTCATCAGCATGCGTATTTACGTTTACGTTGAAAAAATTGCGGCAAGGTTTCGTATTCATTATTTCCAGACGCTCGAACACCGTGACCATACGTTCGCAGAAATTTTTCCAGTCCTTGTTGGCATCCAGTGTCCAGCCTGTTTCTGCGATAGCCATCGCACGAGGGAAAGCCTGATAATCCGTACGGTCGGAAGTTTTCATATATTCTCTCCAGAGATTCCCCTGCATGCCAATCACGTGTTTCTTTACCAACTCGTCGGCATCGTCCGGGACAGGATTATAGCTATATGTCTTTTTCAGAGTCGTATATCCGCCGATGGTAGTCGGAGCAATAGCCGGATCTTCCTGATAAAAATCCAGATAAGCATATGGCATCGGAGTCATAATGGCATTATGCCCTGCTTTGGCAGCGTTCAGCCCGCCTTCTACACCACGCCATGACATGACGGTGGCATTCGGTGCCAGTCCGCCTTCCAAAATTTCATCCCAACCGATGATGTTACGTCCTTTGCCGTTCAGGTATTTCTCCATACGGGTCACGAAATAACTCTGCAATTTATCTTCTTTGCTATGCTTCACGCCATCCACTTTGCTCGGAGTCACATCGTCCTTCAAGCCTAGCTGACGGATTAACTGCTGACAGAAAGCACTGTTCTTCCAGGCAGTCTTGGGACATTCGTCACCGCCGATATGAATGTATTCGCTGGGGAAGAGTTCCACTACCTCATCCATTACCCCTTCAAAGAATTTGAAAGTCGTTTCGCTCGGGCAGAATACTTGTTCGAATACGCCCCATGTAGGAGATACCTTATACGCCTGCGTAGAATCACAAGACAGCTCCGGATAGGAAGCGAGGGCAGCCAACGCATGTCCCGGCATTTCTATTTCGGGGATAACATTGATATACTTGCTTGCGGCATAAGCTACTACATCTTTGATTTGTTCCTGCGTGTAATATCCGCCATGCTCTTCTCCGTCAAATACTTGTGGATAGTTTACATAATAATAATCTACCAACGTCTTTTCACGCTTGGAACCGATTTCCGTTAGTTTCGGATATTTCTTTATCTCGATTCTCCAACCCTGATCGTCTGTCAGATGCCAGTGGAAAGTGTTCATCTTATTCATGGCCAGTTGGTCGATGAACTTATAAATATAGTCTATCGGTACATAATGGCGGCAAACGTCCAGCATCAGTCCGCGATAAACAAAACGGGGAGCATCTTCTATTTCTACGGCAGGAACTGACCAGTCCGCTTTTTTATCCAGTTGTTTTCCGTAGATGGCAGTAGGGAGAAGTTGGAAAAGGGTTTGCACTCCATAGAAAAATCCATTCGGCTGAGAGGCAGTCACTGTGATGAGGTTGGAAGTGACGGAAAGTTTATACCCCTCTTTCGGCATACCTTTCTCCATGACGAAACAGATAGCCTGTTTGCCGTCTGCGCTATCAGCTTCTTTTAAAGTAATTCCTGCTGTCAGTTTCAACCGTCCGGCCAGACTGTCGGCAATGTCTTTCACTTCGGGAGTATCGGGCGGAACAACCAGCCTGACTTTGTTGCTTAACTCGAAACGCCCTTCCCTCGGGATAATTTGATTGGGTTTGGGAACGATGTTGTACTCGTTCGCCGCCTCTTTTGGCTTTTGACAACTGGGGGTAATCATCAGCAAAGACAAAAGAAGAAGAGAAATACTTTTCTTCATGGTCAATAATGTGTGTTAAGTTATAAATAAATTTGACAGGACAAATGTACTTGTTTAAATGATAAGTTCCAATTATATGGAAATAAAAAAAGCCGGGATTGATTCCGGCTTTTAGTTAAAGTTTTAGATTAACATAGTTATGTAATTTAAGAGAGTTTTTTATTTCAAGAGTTGTTCTTCAATAATCTGTACATACTTTTCCGGAGTAGCTCCGACCTCGACGATAGGCTTGCCACTCACCGGAATAAAGAAAAGAGTCGGCAATGCCTGTATTCCGAAATGTTTGCACAAGTCTTTCTCTTTATCCGCATTCACTTTGTAGAACATGACTTTGCCCTTATACTTTTCAGCCAGTTCTTCCATTTTCGGAAGCAGTCTCATGCAAGGACCGCACCAAGTTGCCCAAAAGTCGATGACCACGGGCTTGTCTCCATTATAAACGAAATCATTGCCTGTCCGGTAATCAAAAATATGTTCCAGAAAGAATTGGCGGGTAATCGGGTTCATCTTGCCGTTTTCTATTTTGACTTCCGTTACTTTTGCTTCCGATTCGGGGATAGGAGCGAAGTCAAATGGTTGGAAATATATTTTCTGGTGAATATAGTCAATGGAAATAATACCCTGTTCCAATATTCCCTTCCCTAATACAGAACGCTTTAAGAAAGGATTTCTAACAGCGAGAGCATTCTCTATTTTAGTTTTTACAAACATTGTTTCCGGAAGGAGCAGACTCTCTTCTTCATAGCTGGCTTCCTTATAACCGTCGGATACTTTTTGAGGAGTACCTTTAGTATGTGAAGTACTCCATTCATTGAAATCTTTTTCAGTTAGGTTGATGATGTTTTCGTTCCAAGTGTCAAGTACGAAAGAGACGGATTTACCTTGAATTGAAATGGGACATACTGCTCCCAATCCCGTGACAATGTCAAAGTCCGAACGATAATTCAGTTTTATATATGAAGGACGATAAGGCTGAGTAATGGTCAGTTTTTTCCGTTTCAGGTCAATAGTCAGTACAGAAGAACGGAAGAGAGAAGAATTCAAAATTCCTTCTACACCAAGTTTACGCAAATAAGGTTCTTCTTTTAGGATAAACACTGGTAGATTATTGCTGAATGTGTTATTGCCGATAGCCAGTGTCTCAATCTCATATACATTTTCTACAGGTACTTTTTTGAATACAAAATCATCATAACTTTTGAAAGAACCGTTTTTTTCCGTATTGATATGTAACCTCTTGACAGCTTCGGGAAGTAGTGCGTTATGTCCTGCCAGATCCAGTACAAAATCGGCCGGTTCACCATTGACAATGACCTCGACGATAATCTTGCCGTCAATTGTTTTGAATGGAATGACTTCTGTCATGCTATTTTGTGTCTGCGCCTGAAGAATTCCGGTCAAACCAAGCATGAAAAGCAGGCAAAACGAGTATATTATTTGTTTCATATTCTTTGATTTTAGAATTTATTTCTCCTTTTTGATTTCAATTCTTTTTTCTTTATTCTCTTTTCTGACTATAATGTATCCGGTTTCACCGGGAATGGCATCCATGATTTTCTCTACAGCTTCTTGTGTCATCGGACAACCTTCCAATGAAGTTCCGTTGATGTTGACAACTTCGTCTCCAATGTTTACTTTGTCTTTTATGCTGTCCCATACAGTAGTGACTTCAAATCGTTTGTTACGTGGCAGCACATTTACGTTCCACAGTGGGACTGCTCCTTTCATATCTGTTGCTTCTTCATTGTAAGGGAAAAAATAGATGAGTTTTCGCATATAATCGATAATCACTTTACCATATTTCAACAAGTCCACTCCAATAATTGTTTCGCTCATCACTGTGGTGACACTACCTACATTGGTGAAATCCTTTCCTAATATGTGTATGGAAGGTACAACCACTTTCTTTATGTCAACAGGAGTTCCCAATCCCGCAATACCGGCAGCGATAATGCCATGTCCATGATTAACGGTTTTTGAACCGGAGACGGTCTGTAACTTTTCAAGGTCATTATTAGAGTAGAGCAGGAAGCCGTGTGCCCCTGTATCAAACAAAATGTTTTTTTCAGCACTTCCTATCCGTATCTTGAATTTGGAATAATTATTATCATCGGTTAATGGAGTCCCATCGTTCACCTTCAACCGTTCGGGGCGATAAGGGTAGTTGATGACCATAATTTGTGAACGCGAATCAAATGTGATGACTGATTGTGCAAAAGCATCTCCTCCCAAAATACCTGCTACTCCTAGTTCTTCAAGAAAAGGATTATGAGGAAATACCAATGTTTTCAATTGGTTGAGCTTATACTGTTCTCCGATAGTAATATCTTGAATATATGCTTCTTGGAAGCTGTTTGACTGAGTGTTTATATCTGCGATTTGTTTATATCCCGCAGAGACTGCTTTCATTTTTGCTGCGGCATTTCTCATAGTTCCGGTTCTTCCACCAGTATCGACCAAGTATTTGGTTTTTACATTGTTGACAGTAACGGGGATGATAATTTTATCTTTAATAAACTCATAGTGGATTGTGTCACATACCTTGTTCCTGATTTGTGCATTGGCTACAGGAGCAACGCAATATAAAAATAATATCAGGTATACGTTGGTTAATATCCCTTTGTCTTTCATATCATTCTTTTTTATACACAATGTCTTTTTCCTCTCCGGAAGCTGTCCGAAGGGTTAGTTTACTTTGTTTTTTTACTTTCAATTCCGGTATCCCTGTCAGGATGCTTTCACAGAAGTCATATTTTCTGACTGGTTTTCCATTAATCTTTATTACTTTGTCTCCTACTTCTACTTTCCCTTTAGCGCTACTCCATACAGTGGATACGAGTAAATCGCCCTCCTTCACTGTCAGGTTGAAGTTATGGAACTGGTCATTTATCTCATTTTCCGGTTGAAAGGATTCGAAGTAGAATCTTTTGCGTGGATAGTCGATGGTTACTTTGCCATATTCCAGCAATTTGACTCCCAGCAAAGTATAAGGATGAGTATTGGTGGTAGTTTTTATATTACGGAATTTAGTGGGGCCCAGAGAAATTAACGGGATTCTGACGCGGTAGGAAGAAGCTTTTGCCGCTTGCCCGCCTACTCCGACATTTCCTTCGCCATATCCTTCGGAAAGTACGTCCAAAGATACTTCCTGTTTTAACTGTTCAAAATCACTTTGTTTCAATGATAACAAGCTCGGGCTACCGGTATCGAAAAGAACAGGCAGATTACTGACCGGCGTGATCTGCATCTGAACAATAGGCATGCTGCTATTTTTAACAAATCCCTGCATTTTACGCAGAGATACTGTGGAAGGTTTCTCGGCTGATGTAACAGTGATATTCTGCTTTTCTGAATCGATGGTGATAATCATATGTGCGAATAAATCACTTCCTATGATTCCTTCTGTGCCGAAACATTTCCAGCCTTTTACTTCATTGATAATGAGCGAAGGCACATTGGTGAAATTGATTCCCTTGTCAGGCGTTGTCAGGTTTTCGATGCGTGTCATCCGGTAATAGTTGTCTTTACTGTTGACGTCAGTCACTTTTATTGAGTCTGTGACCGTCAGTTGCAAGGCTTCGCATGCCGGGGCAGTGAGCGCCGTCCGTCCCCCGGTATCGAAGACAAACGAGCGCATCTTGCCATTTACCGACATTTCCACAATCATCTTTCCACCCACTATCCGATAAGGAATGACTGCTTTGTATTGTTGAGCGAATAAAGGAGCTATTGCCCCAAAAACGATGATAATTCCTGTTATGAAAATGTGTCTCATTTCTATAATTTCTTATTTACCAACTTTTTCAGCTTCAAGAATTGCCTGATAGGCATTCACTATACCACCGGCGATACACAAGTCATCGAAAAGGAACAGGTCTTGTGAAGGCTTGTTTTTGATAATGATTCCTTTCTCTACCTCTACACCTTTGCGTGAGGTAACGCTTTTCAGCAGAATGTCACGAAGTTGTGAACCGGTCAGTTTCGGGAAATAGGTTTTCAATAAAGCAGCCACTCCTGCTACTGTGGCTGTGGCAAGCCCTTCACCTGTTGCCTTTTGGTACGTATCTCCCATGTATGAAGACAATATATTCGTTCCCGGAGCATAGAGATCTACGGTAGTTGCGCCATAATTGGTATTCATTACCGGATTTCCTTTTTCATCAGATGAAGCTACTACCATCAGATTAGTCAGTTCACCGTCTTTAGTCATTTTACGGTTCGGGAAGAATTCCTCTTTGTCCATGTCTCTGGATAAATCCCATACCGGAACAATCACCAATACTCCTTTCTTTTCAGCTTCCTTCAGGGCGTCTGCCACCCATTGTCTCTGTGGCTCGGGATATAGTGAATTTTGTTCGGGAAGAGTGATGATGTCTGCTCCATGCGCTACCGCATATCGGATGGCAAGTGCTATATCTTTCAAGTAAGGTTCTCCTTTACCCGGATGAACACGCAATGTCATGATCTCGGCATTATCGGCAATTCCGTTGCTGCCTATACCGTTGTCGCGTTTGGCGGCAATTACCCCAGCCTTAAGTATTTCGGAGGCGGCATCCGATGTCAACAGCACATTGTTGCCATAATGAGTGTCGTTGATATCCATGGGATCATCTCCTACGATTTCTTTACGGTGGTCGTCACTATATCTTTTCATGGCGGAATTGTAAGAGTTGACAGCATCCGTTGCCGATTTTTTCATTTTCTCACGGACAATTTCCCACTTGTCTGTCCTATAAATACTGAAGGCGTAAGCGGCAAATACATAGACCACATCCGAGATACTGTCACGTTCGGCTTTAGGATCATAGCAAGTCTGGAATTCTTTCATCGTAAGTTCCTGATTCGGGAATTTTTGTTTCATTTGTTGCTCAAACTTATCCATGTATTCTTGGATGACATATGAAAACTGCAAACTGTTATAAGCTTCTGCAATGGGGGATTCCGGTGTTATCTTATGGCGATAATATCTGTACATTTCCAGATCGTCGGGAGCAGGAACTTCTTGACGCTTTCCGTCTATGATCTTATAATATTTCTTTCCGTCAAAAATATAACCGGTATATTTATCTTTCAATCGGAAAAATTCACGGTCACCTTCACGCATCAAAGATTCCATGACCTGATTGTCTTTTCCACCGATAAAGTTCCAACCGTTGATATCGTCCACCAGTCCGTTCTTGTCATCATCTTTCTGATTGGGCTTTTCTTTGCGGTTCACCCAGATGGCATGTTTCAAATCTTCATGCTCTACATCCATTCCACCGCCTATCATGGCAACAACCGGCCTTTTTTTAGCTTTCTTTTTGTTGGCTGTCAGATATTCATAGGCTTTGTTTACTTCTGCTCCGTATACACTATCTTTGTCGAAAGAGCAGTTGAACCAGTCCATTTCTGATTGTTTGTTTATTTTTTCTGCTTTTTGTTTTACTAATTGGGCGGAGCCTGTCATGCTGATTAAACAGCAAGCGGCCAAATATACAAATTTCTTCATTATTGATGAGTTATAATTGATGATACATACTTATTTTCGTGCTTCCAGGATAGCCTTGCGTACTTGTTCTCCGCGTATTTTCCGTGCCAGAAGTTTTCCTTCCTTGTCGATGACCACAAGGAAAGGAATGGAGAAAAAACCATAGGCTGCTTGAATTTGGTTAGGTTGGTTATTCTTGGGAAATCCTTCCTTATCCCAAAGCATGATCCAGGGAAGTTTTTCTTCTTCCAACATTTTTCGCCAGTTTTTTTCTTCGCTGTCCAGAGAGATACTGATAAACTCGAGGTCATCCCCTTTCAATTCATTGTATATCTTTAGCAGGCTGCGCATTTCTTTGCGACATGGAGCGCACCAGGAAGCGCAGAAATCCAACACAACGATTTTTCCGCGAAAATCTTTCAGGCTGACTTTCTGCCCGTTGGCGTTTTCAAAAGTAAAATCAGGGCATTGTGCTCCCGGAATATAACGTGAAAGAGTATTCATTCGTTTTACAAGCCATTGGGCGGACAAAGAGTTTCTTGCTTGTTCCGGTATCATGTCCAACAGCATTTTGTTGGAGGAGTAATCTTCCGTGTTGACCAGATACGCCAATGCTGCCGCCATTTCGGGTGTCAGTTTACCTTGAACGGAAGGAGATATTTTTTTCTTCTGCCGTTGGTTATCTTCGGGTATGTATTTCTGAAGCGTAAGAAACGGATCGATGCCAGTGAAAGAGAGTGAAGTATTTTCCGGTTTTGTAGCATCAAAATATCCGTTGATGGTAATCGGATTATTCTCCAGATAGATATTCTGTGTCATGTCACCGATAGAAAGCGTATACACGTCAGGTACTATGTCTTTCTTTCCGGTGGAAAAAAATCCGTCAGTATTGATTGTACAGCTTAATATAGTGTTTCCGTTCAAATCTTTCACTTGTAAGGCGGCAGGTTTGATAACTCTTATTTTACCTTTGATTTGTAATCCGTCTTCTCCCCATGCGTTAGTTACGCACAAGAGGAATAAGATAAATAGTATGTTTTTGACTATTTTCATATTGTTGATATGACAGTTTTTATTCATTAGGAGTAGGAGAGGCGAATGCCGGATAAGGAGTGATTTCCCAATTTTCCGGTCCATTGGCAATCTTTTCCAAATCAATATTGTATTGCTCCTTCATATATCGTTGTATATAATCGAACTTTCCTTTGATAAACGGATAGTCTGCTGAAGGAAACAGTGCTTCTCGTTCTGCAGAGGTCAGGCGTAATGACAACCCCATGTAATTGAGAAAAGTCGTTTTTGCATTTGGTGCGAGTGAGCTTGGCTTGGCATAATCCAGACTTGTAGAATTTATGACTCCGGGATAACCTCTGTTTAAATAGTGGTTCGGATTTGCTTTATCCTTCTCGGTATCACCGGTAACCAGCCTTGTGCCATGATCGAATCCCGTATCAAACTCTTCCGGAATCACGATATTTCCTCTGTCAATAGCTCCTGTCAATATGCAAGAAAGGATGTCATATCGACGTTTGGTATAACTGTCTTTATTCCCACTGACCGGACTTTTCCATGCTGAAACCGGGTCGGATATGCCGCCGTATTTTGGGTCTGTATGTTCTGTTCCCCAAAAACAGGTGAGCCAGGCATCCAGAAAAGTGGCTGCTGAATGATTAAGCTGTGCAGTAGGTACAGGCATGAATGATAGTACGGAATAGAAGTCATAAGTAAGATACCAGTACATTGGGAACACTTTTTCCGTGATTTGCGGATTTATATATTGAAATACATGTTCTTGCATGAACCGGACATAAAACTGTACCATTTCGTCATTGATACATCCGGTGCCGTAGAATGTAGCATACAATCTGCCATCACCGCCCGTCCAGCTCTTAGTGAAGTCTTTATCGATGATATCTTTATAGATAAGCCGTACACCGAACTTTTTATAAATTTCAACGATTTCATTATCCCAACTGTTATTTCCTTGCGGAAATTCAAAACGTCCTGTATTTCCTGAATGTGTCGGAATGATAGTCTCTTCTTCGTAGCAGGATGACAAGGCCAGGAAACACATCAGCATCCATATATTATATATTTTCTTCATTATCTCTGATAGTTTATTTATAGTTCAATATGCTATTTGTTTACTTAGATAGACTGCCGGAGCGCTTGGGGGCTAACGGATTTTGTTCAAGACGCATGTTTTTATCTAAAACTTCGTTTGGAATAGGCATGGTGTATGAACGGTCTTTTTCTTCCAGTTTATACGTCAGCTCTCCCCATTTACGAGTGAAAGAAGGCATTCCGTATCTGCGCAGGTCAAACCATCGCTGTCCTTCGAAGCAAAGTTCTTTTCTGCGTTCTTCGCGAATCCGTTCAATCAATGCATCTCCTGTCAGTGTTGAGAGGTCTGCATAAGATTCCGGATTGGTATAGCGATTCTCCAGCAGACTGTTCATTGCTTTAATGGCATCAGCTTCAGCATTGTTCATGGCAGATGCCTCGGCATAATTCAAGTAAGCTTCGGACACTCGGAATGAGAGAGCGAAATAATCTCCCGCACTTGACGGTGAAGAGTTGGTTACCATAAACTTTCCGAAAGCAAGATAAGTATCATAATATTCATTATTATCGGGATTTTTGGTATCCTGCTTCAGTTCTCTGACGATGTATAGATCTTTACGCAAGTCGTCAGCATGGAAACTTTCAAGTAATCTGTCTGAAGCCTTGAAAGCTCTTCTTTGGTTATTACTGCCTGTCCCTGTCAAATAAGGTGATGTGTGTGCTGCCACCAGGTCGGTGATGTTTCCGTACAGCCAGATAACTTCCGGTGACTGGTAGTTTGTAAACTCACGGTAGGCATTTGTCTGTTTGGGATCTGGTAGGGAGATACCATTGAGATCAATCAGTGTGAAATTCCAGTCTTTGATAACTTTTTCGGCATATTTCTTCGCTTCAGCCCAATTATTCATGTATAGATATATGCGTGATTTCAGCAATTCTATCATAGGCAGGCTCACCATATAATCCGGTTGGTATTGTTGCTTTTCCGGTAATGTGAGGAACAGGCGTTCGGCTTCATTGAGATCCTTTACAATCTGATCATATATTTCCCCTACTGTATTGCGAGTCATGAGAATATTCTCTGCTTCCCTCATCCCACTGTCCAGTTTCAAGGGAACACCCAAGGCCTGTGGATTATAATTGTAGGGAGCTCCGAAGTAATTGACAAGCAGATAATAGTAAAAAGCGCGCAGTCCCAATGCTTGGGCAACGACATAGTTTTTTTCCTCTTCAGTGCCGGACACATCATCTATATAGTCGATGGCAGCGTTGGCACCCAGCAGGAGTTTGTAGAGTCCCGCCCAAACATTGCTGTAGCCATAACCTCTTTGCCGGGCAACAGTGAACATATCCGGTTGCCAACAGAAGATAGCGCCGAGTCCTTCCATGGAATTGATGTGGTTGTCAGAAAATGTATATCCTTCCAACTGCTGCTCTTGTATGTCATCACTGAATATTTCCAAAAAGGAGAGTACTCCCGTTGAAGTTTGTGTAGGATATGCTTCTCCGATCAGCATTTCTTGTAAGGCATTTGCGTCTTTGGGCACATATTCACTTTGTGATTTAGGCTCCAGAAAGTCACCGCAAGAACAAAAGATGACTAGAGACGCTGCATAAAATATATTTCTTAGTTTCATATCTGATTCTATTTTGATTAATTAAAAACCGATGTTTATACCGAATGAATAACTACGTGGCATGATGCTGTTCTCCAGTTCCGGGTCGAATCCGTTAAATCGCTTGCTTGCAATGACAAAAAGATTGTTTGTCTGGAAGTTCAGAGACAAATTCTTGGCATGAATCTTTTTACACCATTCCGGATTCATTCTCCAAGTGAGACTAAGGTTACGGCAACGGAGGAAAGAACCGTTAACCACCATCGCGTCCGACATTTCCCACATTTGGATGGAAGTTTCTGCATATTCTCCGTTGGGCAATGTAGTCAATGTTTCCGTACCGGTAGGCAATGCTGGTATGATGGTATGTGCTTCATCTCCCGGTTTCTTCCAGCGGTTTATCAGGTCACGGTTCGCATTGAGTACTGGGTCGGGCATAGTTGTCCTTGAACCACCGAAATCATTGTAGGGAGAGGGTAAGCGTTTCTTGCTTCCAAGCAACAATGAAAATCCTGTGTTCAGGGTCAGTGACTTATAACGGAAACTCAGACTCAATCCACCCGTGAAGAACGGTTCTCTCTGACCGGAGTATACCAGGAAGGTAGTCGGGTCGATATCCTTGTTCTTTTGTTCTTCAGGAACGTCCAGCAGGTTGAATGTCGGTTTTCCGTTTCCGTCCAGTCCGGCAAAAGAATAGGACCAGAAAGAGTTGAGCGGATATCCTTCTTTGATAATTAAAGAGCCCGATCCTTGTAGGAAACCATTATGGTCTGTTGTTATTTTCGTTTCACCACCCTTATTCCAGTTCTTGGATGCATTCAGGCTGATACTTAATGCGTAGTCACGTTTTTGGAGCGGGGTGAATGATAAGGTATATTCCACTCCCCGGTTATGGATGATACCACCATTCTGTCTCATTTGTGGAATACCATATTCATAAGGCAGTTCCAGGGTGATAAGAGCATCCGAACGACGGGTGTAATACTCCAGATTCATGTAGAACATATGAAACAGTTCCAAGTCTACGCCGAAATTCCATGATTTCGTACGTTCCCAAGTCAGGTAGGGGTTAGGTATCTGATTGATTGTAGAGTAATATTGGTTATATCCCTGTTTCACATTATTCTGGGTCAGGATAAGCTCAGGGCCGTAATTGGTCAGCGCATTTCCCTGAATACCAAATGTTCCTCTGAAATTCAAAGTTGTGATCCATTTCATATGTTTCTTCATAAAAGCTTCATCAGAAGCTCTCCATGAAAAACCGAGAGAGTAAGTCGGGTCGATGCGTCGGTTGATATCCTGACCGAAGCGGTTGGAGGCATCGTTACGGATATTGGCATTCACTACATACCGGTTTTTGAACGAGTAGGCGAATGTGGCAAATACGGAGAAGAAATTATTGGTAAGGTCGGTTTTCTTCCATAGTCCGCTGTAAAGTTGGCTTAAAATTCCCCAGTTGTTGAAAGTGGGATTACCTATGGGTTGGAAATTTTCTTTCGAAGTGGGAGGGACGATACGTTCTCCTCTGTCGGGCACATATCCCCACACGGTATTACTTACTCCCTTCCCGGTAGTAGAGCGGAGCTCCATACCGAGCAAGGCATTCAGACGATTATCTTCGTTGAATGTTTTGCTGAACTGAAGCTTGTTCTGAATGTTGTAGGAGTGTTGGTTGGTATTGTTGGTGAATAGTTGTCCGCCGAATGGAAGTTGGGCAGCTTTGAATTCCGGACTGGTCGGTGCTACGGAGTTGTAATCGTATCCGCGGTATTTGTCGGCTATATAGAATGTGCGTTCTGTTATCCAACTTTCATTGCTATTATTATTTTCCGTATAGCCTCCTGTGAACTGGTAGGTCAGCCAGTCAAGAATATTCCATTTCAAGTCTAAAGAAGCGGACATATGGGTCGAACGTGACTTCGAACCACTGTTGTCCCTTTCATTAATGAAATTGTATGAAAGAGATTCATGTGTGTTGTTGTATGCATAATTGGTGCGCTGCTGATAATAAGCATCGGGGTCGATGATACGGTTAGTTGTCGTAGCGTAACTTAACGGGTTCACTCCACCGGCAAATCCTGTAGTGGTTGACACACTTCCATTCAAAGTGGTACTGATAGACAATTTCGGAGTCGGGCGCATTAACAAAGAGATACGTCCGGTCATGCGTTCGTTGTCATTGCCGATTTCCTGACCTTCACTGTTGTTATATCCCACTGAGACAGAATAACTAAACTTGTTGGTACCTCCCATAGCGCTCAAATTATGGTTATGGCTGAACGAGCGACGGGTCAGTAATTTGAACCAGTCTGTATTTCTTGTTTCCATGTTCCGGTAAGCCTCGCTGTATTCCGCTTCCGAAATGTCATGTTCCAGATACATGCGTAATAACCCTTCATAAGTATATGGCTCTTTGTAGGGAAGCCGTTCATATGACACTCCCCAGTCGAATGCTTCTTGAGAGAACTGAAGCCGTTCTTGTGAATTCATGAAGTTGAACATGCCATAGTTGGGACGCTGTCCGATATTGAAGCTGGACGAGTAATTCACGGTCAGGCGATCGGTTGTATTCTTTTTAGTGGTGATTTCAATAACTCCGTTGGATGCCTTTGAACCGTAGATAGCGGTGGCGGAAGCATCTTTCAGTACAGATATGTTTTCTATATCAGCGGGATTGAGCCATGAAATCTGGTTACCGATGATATTTTTCAGATCTTGTGTCATCACGTCACCGTTGTCCAGATTCACAGAAAAATCCTCTTGGATGATACCGTCTACTACCCACAGCGGATCATTATTTCCTAGCAATGTGCTGGTACCTCGGATTTTTATCTGCGGGGTAGTACCTACACGGCTACTGGTATTGTTGACTATCATTCCGGCCACTTGTCCTTGTAGCATTTGGTCGATAGTATTGTAGGAAGGCATCAGGATATCCTTTGCCTTAATAGTGGTGATGGAACCAACCAGGTCACGGCGTTGTATATTCTGATATCCTGTCACTACCACTTCATCTATCTCTGTATTGGAGTTGTTCAATGTTACATTGATTGTTTTCTTGTTGGCGGTATACTTTATCGTTTTCTTTTCCATGCCGATAAAAGAATAAGTCAGGGTCAAACCTTCTTGTGCCGGAATGGTCAATGTGTATTTTCCATCCGCATCTACAATCGCTCCACGTCTCACTCCCCAAGCTACAACTGACGCTCCGGGTAGAGGCTCACCGTTCGTGTCGCGTACCCATCCGGTGATAGTGGCTGTTGGCTGGTTTTGTCTTTTTTTAATAACAATGGCATTACCGGAAATCTCGTAAGTAAGGTTTGTTCCTTTCAAACATTCATCCATGATTTCGGCAATCGTTTTGTTTTTGGCTTTGACATTGATGTTGCTGATGTTTTCAATGTCCTCGGTCGCATACATAAAGACGAATTTCGTCTGGTTTTGTAAGTGCCAGATAGCGGATTCCAGAGATTCTCCTCTTAGATCTACGGAGATTCTCTGATCCTCCTGCGCCTGAACTGCAAATGAAGAAAGGACAAACATGTATAAAAGGCAGGTTCTTATAAGATTCCTGCTCAGATAAGATAACGCCTTTAATAAAGGCTGCGCCTGTTTTCTCATAATGTATAGCTATAAGTATGTATTAATGGTTTATTGCTTATAAGATATGTGTAATATGTTTTCTTTTTGCTTGATATTTACCAGATTGAGTCCTGTTATCATGTCGAGGATAGGATTCATGTTCTCATACCTGTTAAGATTAGCTCCGATCCTTACCCTTTTGGCCGCATCGTCTTCGAATATATAATTGAATCCATACCATTTGGATAAGTATGAGAATACTTCCTCCAGTGGAATATTCTTAAAGATAAAAGAGCCGGATTGCCAGGAAGTATATAGTGTCGTATCTACTTCAGCGATTGTTTTTTGTCCGGACTCCTTGTTATACATAAGGTGTTGCTTCGGCGTTAATTCATACTCTTCTTCGCCGCTGTTTATTTTTACGCTACCACTTACCAATGTTGTACTTTCAGTTTTTTCATCAGGATACGCTCTTACGTTAAATGAAGTGCCTGTCACTTGAATGGAAGTGTGCGGTGTTTGTACGATAAAGGGATGTTCCTTATCGGGGGCTACGTCGAAGTAAGCTTCTCCTTTTATTTGGACGAGCCGTTTCTGTCCGCTGAAACAAACAGGATAGGTTAATTCGGATTCCGCATTCAAGTGTACTTTTGTCCCATCTGAGAGGGTGATGTGACATTCCATGCCCTGCAGGGTGCGAAGGGTATTCATAATTTCTTTCACTTGAGGTTTATTGGTATGGGAGTGGTAATTGATTCCTTGGGAGTCAATATTGAAAAACCTACTCGCACTTTCGGGAAGGATACCGCTAGGTATCTTGAATGTACTTCCGTTACTTAAAGTTACTTCACCGCCACTTATTCCTGGGGTGATTTCGCTGATAGGTTCTTCTGTCATCCAATTATAAATAAGGTAGGAAGAAGGTACTGACAACAACAGGAATAGTGCTGCATATTTCAGACTTTTTTTCCAGAAAGAGATACCGGATGGGTTCTCTTCCAATAAAGGATGGAGTTTTTCCCATGCTTTTTTTGAAGAGAAGCTTTCCAGCAGGCGGATATTTTCTTCATAATTATCCCGGTTCAATATCCGGTCGGCTATTCTTTGGTTTTCCTCCGGATTTTTGCCTATCCATTCACGATATTCCGTATCGTCCGTAGTCGATGAATGAGTGAATATGGAAGCTAGTAGTTTCGCAATTTTAAATTTTTCTTTGAATGAGTTCATCGTTTCTTTCGATTTGTTTGTATATAAAACAACCCAAATGAAAAAACGGGGTAATCAAAAAGTTATTTTATTTGCATAAAAAGAGCAATAAGATATAATTTATATCTTTAAGTTTATCTCTGAGTTTGCGATATGCGATTTTCTTTAGCGTATGGACAGTACCTTCTGAGATTTTCATTTTGTCAGCAATTTCATGTTTTTTAAGTCCTTGCATGGAATATAAGATGACTTTTTTCATCTGTGAAGATAATTCTTCTACCGCTTTGCGCACGAGCCGGTAAGTCTCTTGTTCAATAATGATAGTTTCGTGATCACTGTCTGTATCTTCCTGTTCGACAAGATGGGAAATGTCCAGTTGTTCGTGTTTCAAGTGGTTCAGGCATTTATTTCGTGTAACGGTATAGAGGAAACTTTTTACTTTCAACAGATCATCGAAATTCTCTTTCCGCTCCCAATAAGATAAAAATGACTCCTGTACAATGTCTTTGCAAACTTCTTTGTCTTCAACATAGTGAAATGAAAATACACAAAGAATAGGAAAGTAGTCGTCAAATAGCTTTTTAAAAGCATTTTTGTTACCACGTTTAATATCTGCGATAATATTTCCTTTGTATATATTCACAATTTAAAGCTGGGTTGTGCAAAAATGGTTTTATCCAATCTTGCTTATTTTCTTCAGCTTCTCTTCTTCGATAATTTTGATTTTTCTTCCGTCAATGGTAATCAGTCGTTCAGTAGCAAACTGAGACAGCGTGCGGATAGCGTTCGAAGTAGTCATATTCGAAAGATTTGCCAAATCTTCGCGTGATAGGTAAATACTCAGGGTTGAGCCATCTTCTTCCAACCCATAACTTTCTTTGAGGAAAATCAGGGATTCGGCGAGACGTCCGCGGATATGTTTTTGAGTCAGGTTGACAGTACGTTCGTCAGAGATACCGAGGTCGATGGAAAGCTGGCGGATAAAGAACATTGCCAGGTCGTTGTTCTGGGCAACCAGGGTAGTGATGGCACTCATCGGTATAAGACAGACTACGGAAGGTTCGAAAGCTGCTGCGGCAGTCACAAAATCTTGTTTGGCAAAATAGGCACGATAGGCAAAGTATTCGCGTGGTTTAATCATGCGGATAATCTGACTTCTACCTCCTACGCCATCTTTGAAGATTTTAACTTTACCACTGATAAGACACATCAAGTGGGATGGTGTTTCTCCTTCACAATAGATGGTTTCATTCTTTTTGTAGGTCTGTATCGTATAATTGTTCATCAGAAACTCCTTTTGCTCATTATTCAAAGGAGCTATCATATCGGATAACGGTTCCGAAATATCGATGTCTGACATGTTCATTTTTACCATGGGTGCTACAAAACTGTGTTATACAGCACAAAAGTAGAAATAAAAAATGAAAAAATACACGAATCTATAAAAAGATTGCACAAAAGTGGGAGCTTTCGTGCAATCTTGCAGACATTTTATTTGGTAAACAACAGTTCCCTGTATTTAGGCAATGGCCATATTTCGTCGTCCACTTCCATTTCAAGATGATCGATATGGTCGCGGATCTGGTCAAGGTAAGGACGTACTTTTTCTTCGTAGGCAAACGCTCTTTCCTTATAGTTTTCCAGATGGTTGGCAACTTTTCGTGCTTCAGTCATTTCGCGAACCAGTACTTTGATTGAAGTCACTCGGTGCGAAATCTCACGAATCAGCTCTTTGCGGTCGGCACTCAGCGCTTCGTACTCTTCGGCAGGGAATATCTCTTTCAGCCCGCGAAGGTTTTCGAGCAATCGATTCTGGTAGGCAACGGCAGTCGGAACGATGTGATTGATAGCAAGGTCGCCCAATACACGTCCTTCAATTTGGACTTTCATGGTAAATTTCTCCAGTTCCACTTCCAGACGGCTGTTCAACTCTGTTTCGTTGAAGATACGTTCGCCGATAAGTACAGCCTTAGATTGGTTGTCAACGTAGTGCATCAGGGCTTCCGGGACGTGGCAGATGTTAGTCAGTCCACGGCGTGCAGCTTCCTGTTTCCATTCTTCCGAATAACCGTCACCTTCGAAACGGATAGGTTCGGAAGCGATGATTGTCTCTTTCAGTAACCGGAAGATAGCTTCGTCTTTTCCCACTCCTTCTTCCATCAGTTTTTCTATGGACGCACGGAACTCGTTCAACTGGTTTGCCATGGCAGCGTTGATGGCAATCATGGCGGCGGCACAGTTGGAAGAAGAGCCGGCGGCACGGAACTCAAACCGGTTTCCGGTGAAGGCGAAAGGAGAGGTACGGTTGCGGTCGGTTGTATCGAGCAGGATTTCGGGGATACGTCCGATACCCAGTTTTAATGTAGTCTTTTCTTCCGGTGTCATCTTCTCGTTTCCTACTTGGCGTACAATTTCGTCGAGCGTTGCCGAAAGTTGTGAACCAAGGAAGCAGGAAAGGATGGCGGGCGGAGCTTCATTGGCTCCTAGGCGGTGGCTGTTGCTGGCACTCATAATGGAAGCGCGCAGCAGATTCTGATTTTTATAAACCATCATCAATACGTTGACCAGGAAAGTGAGGAATAGCATGTTTCCTTTCGGATTCTTTCCCGGGGCAAACAGATTGATACCCGTATCGGTACAAAGCGACCAGTTGTTGTGCTTGCCCGAACCGTTCACACCGCTATAAGGTTTTTCGTGCAGAAGCACGTTGAAGTGATGCTTGCGGGCAATACGTTTCATCAGATCCATGACGAGCTGATTGTGGTCGTTTGCCAGGTTGCAGTTTTCGAAGATAGGAGCTAGCTCGAACTGGTTGGGGGCTACCTCGTTGTGGCGGGTCTTGGCAGGAATACCCAGCTTGTGGCATTCAATTTCCAGTTCCTTCATAAAGGCGGTGACACGTGGAGGGATAGAGCCGAAATAGTGGTCTTCCAACTGTTGGTCTTTGGCGGAAGAGTGTCCCATCAGTGTCCGTCCTGTCAGGCAGAGGTCGGGGCGTGCATTATATAAGGAAGAGTCGACGAGGAAATATTCCTGTTCCCATCCCAGGTTTGTATATACGCGTGTCACGTTCTTATCGAACAACTGGCAAACTTCCGTAGCCGCTTTATCCACGGCGGCGAGTGCTTTCAATAGCGGAGTTTTGTAGTCCAGTGCTTCGCCTGTATAAGAAATAAAGATAGTAGGGATACAAAGAGTCGTATCTACTACAAATGCCGGTGAAGAAACATCCCATGCCGTATAGCCGCGTGCTTCGAAAGTGTTGCGGATGCCGCCGTTCGGAAAAGAAGAAGCATCCGGTTCCTGCTGGATAAGTAATTTCCCGGAGAAGCGTTCGATAACTCCACCATCTTCGCCGAACTCGATAAAGCCGTCATGTTTTTCGGCTGTTCCGTCCGTCAAAGGCTGAAACCAATGTGTGTAGTGAGTGACGTTGAGTGACTTTGCCCAGCTTTTCATGCCGTTGGCAATCAAGTCTGCCACTTCGCGGTTGATAGGCGTACCTTTTTCGATAGCGTCGGTCACGGCTTTGTAGGCTTCTTTCGGAAGATACTCCTGCATCTTCTTGCGGTCAAACACGTGGCTACCATAATAATCAGAGAGTTTATTGGAAGGAGCAGTTACTTCCAAAGGTTTCCGGTTGGAAAGCTCTTGTAATGCAAAAAATCTCATTTTAGACATAAATGGTCTGTTTTTTATCGGTTGATGGCGCAAAATTATATGTTTTTTCTGAAAGTACCCCTATTTTTTAGGGGGTAATTTGAAAAATAAGATATTTTTTTGAATATGCCCCCTTCGGACTTAAGGGGGAAGGCTGAACTTTATGGTCTTGACGTAAAAAACACTGGTAAACATATAAGTTTTGTACAGGTCACATCAGTAAGGCATTTAGATAACTTGGAAAATTCTCTGTGACATTTTTGTTTGTATTCTAAGTATTATACGGGGAAAAACAAAAATGTCGCAGAGCTTATTATCAATGCCTTATCTTTAAAAATAGCCTGATTTTAAGATAAGTTTGCAAAAATCAATAGGGAGTTTTTATCTTTTTCGGAATAAAAACTGCATTTTTCTTTTAATTATTTGAATTTCAGTATTTTGATTGTTCTGGTTTCATGATTTCTATAATTTTCCACCTCTGCATATTGTTCTAGTTCTTTAGTCGTGATACCTCGTCCGGTGTTCAGTCCCATTTTCTTATATACTTGCTTGAGCATACTTTTTACTTCCTGAACCGACAATTCAGTCCCTATGGGGAAAGTTCGTTGGATACGGGTTTTCATCTGTCCCGACTTCTTGATGGATTGTTCGCTGCTGACATTTAATGCTGTACGCAACTTATTTTCATTATAGTCGGATTCACGGATAAATTCACCACCAAACCGGCAAAAGCAATCGTATATATATCTGTCAGCAGTAGAAGTTATGAGATTTCCCAACATGCGTTGATAGCGTTTTTGTAGTTTCTTATCGGTAGTTCTGCTCATCTTTTCCATCTCTTCCAGTTTGCGGACGATAAGCTCCGCTCGCTTTTTCTTAGCCAGACGATGTTGGATAGCCATGCGCTCATTATCTGAAACCGGCATAAGGCGTTCTTCGTGTGAGAATTCAAAATAGCTGGTTTGCTGATAGGCATTACACAATAAATCAGCAGAGGTATATAGCCGTTTCACTTGTTCCTTCTCATAGAAGTTGGCTATCAGAAACGGGTCGGGTTTTCCGTTCTCGTCCAGATAAGGAAGATAGGAATTTTCTCCGATAGCTTCCTGCAATAATGTCCGTTCTCCTATATTCGATGTCCGTGCCAGTTGCACCTTCCATCCGTTGAAGACGGTGGATGCTCCCTGAATCCAGTGGTCAATTTCCGGTGCAGACATACATTCCAGTTCCGGGCGGATAGAAGCAATATGTGTCACACTGTTTACTCCGCTGCGGAAACGTCCGATGATTTGGATAGCTTCGGTAGCCGGGTCGATAACCGATTGCGCAGCACCGTATAAGTCGCTGATGAAAATCACGTGCGGGGGATTCTTGCACACGATATCTACTGCCGAATAGAAACGTGAAGTGAAGAAGTTGTAACGTTCCAGTTCGGTAATCATCATTGATTTTTTGCGTCGGTTGCCTTTCCACAGTTTGTATTGCCCGTCTTCGCTGCAAAAGGTACATGCATTACTCAATTCAGGTATCAACCGGTAAAAACTGTCTATCGAGTCGATGCTGTTGCAGAAGATGCAGACCGTTCCTCGCTTGGCGTCAATTACTTCCTGCAATGTTTCCAGTACATTATTCGTAGTGATAAGTTTCAGCTTTTGGCGGTATGCATAGTCAGGCAGAATCAATACCCGCATAAAGCCATCGAAACGATTGTCCTTTTCGGGTATGATAGGAGTGGCGGAAATCAATGCCTTGTTTTGAAAACGGAAAAAATCGTTCATCGGTTCGCGGATGGAATCACGGTAATGCACGTCCTGCACTAACTTCTCACATTCATCAAACAAGATAAAGCATTCTGTGTACATATCTATCCCCACCGCTTGCATCGCTTCCTTGATTTTCGTGAAACCTTCGGGAGTGGTCAACAGCTTGTAATGCTTATCACGGTTTTCTTCCAGGAAATCAGCCACTTTCCGGATAGTTACACCTTTATATACAGCCAACGCATTCTTATGTTTCTTCGCTTTCGACTCGATAACAGGCACATTAGGCTCGATAATGATAGATTTCCGTGGTGCTGTCAGTTCGCAATGCGTAGCTCCCAGTCCGGGCAGTAACTTGTTGATGATACAATTGGTCGGGATAAAGTCTTTACCGGCGCGTTTCAGTGCATCCGCGAAGTATTCACCTTTTCGGATGGAGTAAGTTCTGTCGTATTCCATGTCGTTCTAGTACTTTCGTTTGTTATGTCTTTCAGGGTTATACTTCTCAAATCCTGCCGCGGCTATCCGTTTCTTCAAGTGCTTTTCAGCCTTGAACACAACGTTCTTCACCTCTATGGATTCCGCCCGATGGTTTTCACCGGGTTCTTTGTCTTCACAGAAACTGCCGTTTAGAGAAAAACTGCCGAAATCTTCCAGATTGAGAATATTGCCATTTTTCAGAATGGCTTCAATCCCTTCCAATACCATGCTGAGATTTTTGTATGCATCTCCTTTGGAAATGTTGTTCTTGAAAGCCAGATATTCTACAAAGGCTTTGGTATTCAGCGTATCCCATGATAATAGCTGCACCCGTACATTTGTTTCTTTGTCACCACTGAAAGTATCCGCAAAGCGGGTTGTCTTGTAAAGTATGCTCATAATAATTCCTTTTAGATTATCACTATTTGTTTGCAGTTGGCAGGGCAGACGCATTAAAAATTATTTTCCTGTAAAAGTTGTGACAAATATTTTTCATCCCATCCCGCTTTTAGTCTT
>NZ_JBCOWR010000023.1:0-61885 GCF_040918965.1 Bacteroides sp. RTP21281st1_H5_RTP21281_210402
GATTATCTTGCTCAAGACAGTTAAAGGGTTCTGCTGCCTTATGCAAGAAATAAAAAATGGAATTGATAGAACCCACCATAAAATAAAAAAGAATAAAAATATAGATATTTATTATTTGGATAATACATTTTTGTAACGGAAAGACGAGAGTTCAAGTATTTCATAATACTGTATTAAAAGATTTTCCTCTTTTCTGCCCTAAATGCAAATTGACGCATATCATTGATGTAGAAAAATTAGAGATTGTAATCAAAAATACAGAAAAACAAACTTTTATTATTTAGAAGAAAGGATATAAAAATGAAACGTTTACCTAAATATACGCCTGCGGAAGTACGGAATGATCCATACGGATTTACTTACAAAGAAATGTCGGAAGTTATTGGCGAGAATGAAGCAAAAGCCTTATATGAAGAATTATATAAGCAATTACCACGCAAAAAAAATCTATCAATGTTGGTAAAAAATATTTGCAAAAGCAGTGATACTGAAAAGTATGTTTACGAACTGAAAGACAACAAATACATTGAAACGGTTTTTATCAAGCGGCGAGATGGTGGAACTGTTTGCGTGAGCACACAAGTCGGTTGTCCTGTTGGTTGTATTTTTTGTGAGTCCGGGCGAAATGGCTTTGTTCGTAATCTAACATCGTCAGAAATCGTACAACAGATTATATTGTTGCGTCGAAAAGTAAACCGTATCGTTTTTATGGGTATGGGAGAGCCTTTATTCAATTATGACAACTTGATAAAAGCAATCCATATTCTCCGAGATAGATATGGGCTCAACTTTCCAACCGACGGCATTACCATATCAACAGTTGGTCCGGTCGATCAATTAAAAAAATTGCGCGAGGAACATCTTAAAATTCAGTTGACAATATCTTTACACGCAGCAACACAATCTGCAAGAAATCGTATTATTCCTCACATGCGCATATATGCTATTGAAGATGTTGTTAAGCAAGCCTTATCCTATTCTGAAAGGCATAATCGCAAAATTGTCTTTGCGTATTTGCTTTTACCGGGTATAAATGACCGGCCCTCAGATGTAAGACAACTTGCAAAATGGTTTCGGGGCAAAAAAGTTATGATTAACGTGTTACAATACAACCCAACAAGCAATTCAAGAATTAAAGCACCACAGAAACGGGAAATAGTTGCATTCAAACATCAATTAGAGCAAGCAGGACTTGAAGTTACTATGAGAGTTTCTCATGGCAGAAAGATTAACGCGGCTTGTGGACAGTTAGCTAACACATATAATAAATTCAAAAAAAAATGATTAAAAGTGCCAGACGCATAGACGCAGAGCCGATAACGCATTAGGTCAAAAAACCTATGTGTTATCGGCTTTTTTATTTAATATTGCGCAAAAGCCGCTGTTCCCTATTATAGAATGGATTGCGGGTAGTGTATTAAAGTCGCCCTTTTTTAAGGATACGGCGGTATCGGGGAGGTATCGCCGTGTCCATTTTTATTTACTGTAACCCGCCTAATGCTTTGCGGTCAAAAAAAGCTATGCTCCGCAAGCGGGATATTCCGGCTATGAATGTGAACTGTCAATACATTTAGCTACTGCTTACATTTCCTTTGCGCCCGTCCGCGTCTTGCGGACGGGCGCATTTTGCTTTTTTCAACTTTTTTCTGAAAAGCGCACTCAAGAGCCATCTCCCGAACGGGTACGGAGCGAAAGGGGCAGAGAGGACAAGCCCTTAACTCCCGTCCTCTACTCCACGCGGGAAGGAGGTGAACTCTATGGAGCTATCTTCTTTATTCCATAATATAACACTAAGTTCTGGAACAGGAGGATGTTACTTAGTACCGCAAGATAAAAATAAAAATCTATCTATCTCATATAAAAACTTTAATGGAGTTATTAAATACATCGTAGAAGATAATGATACTATTAAAGAGTGTTTGCATAAATATTATAATGAAATGATTGTTAAACAAAAAGATACTATTCACGTTTCTTTAAAAGAATTCAATAGTAACTTTAAAGAAAACATTATAAATAATTTCTTTGAGGGGGATTCTATAGTTTTACATTTTAAGAATAACGAAAAATGGTATAATGTTCCTTTAAGAGTTTCTTTTAATTGATAGCCCATACAACATATGAGAGACCAATCGGTCTATTTTATAAATAGGAAAATGAAGATAGAAAGGTTTCGTCTGCCCCATAATTGGGGCGGTATCAATTATAACTATTAATCCAAGAGAGGGCATAAAACCGTTCTCTTGGACTTATTTGTCGGGGTTATAGCTTCATTCCCCTGCCTTGCCTTTCTTCCTGCTGTGGCTGTCTTGTGCCGTATCTGAGCCTGTTCCACTGTTCCCTGAACCAGTCGGCAATCGGCTTCCTGTTTACTGTCAGGCTCAATCTGTTTTCATCGTCAGGGTCATTCTCCACCCTAAAAACATCATCCTTTACGTCAAAGTTCCGCCTGTGCTGCTCGGAATAGATTTTACCGCTACATTTCATAGCCTCTTTCCTGACCACGAGCCTCTCGGTCATTTCCCTTGAGAACCCAAGCATAGCGCATAGCTTTTCCATGCGCAGCATTTCCCTGAACATCGGGAACCACCTGAAAGCCTTGTCTATGATTCTGCCGAGCCGTGACAGCTCCTTTTCCTTCATGTCAAGTTCCTGCCTGTGCATTTCCCTGAGATTGTGGATTTGCGTGTCATGCTGTTTCTGCATCTGCTGTATGTGTGTCTGTAACTTTTTTATGTCCGCGTCCCGTTTTGAAACCTCGTCCTGCAGCCTCTCATTGGCTCTTCCCAGTTCCTTCATCTTTCCGCTTCCGAAAAGAGAACCGACACCGCTTGCTATGGCGGTGGCTGCATCTGTCGCTGCGCTTTTGAGCTTATCGGTACGTATTTCCGATTTTACCTGCCTTAGTTCCTGCTCGGCAAAATTTACCTGTCGCTCGGTGTGCCGTTTTGCAGCGTCTATGCGTTGCAGTTCGGCTTTCTGCTTCTCTATGATGAAATCGTTCCGCTCCAGATGTTCCCTTCCGGTAACAGCCTTTGACCGCCCACGCTCCATCAGGAGAATGTCGGATGCCATACTCTGCATTTCGGTCATATCCTCGTCATTGAGCTTTCGGCTCTTTCCGGTTTCGTGGTTCATCCAGTCGAAAACGATGTGGGCATGATAGTTCGGCTTGAACCATCTGTTCCCGACCTGAAAGCTTTCCCTGTCTTCCGCTTCCGGCTGACCGTTCAGCCAATGCCCTTCATCCTTGTGCAGGAAGATTTGCAACGGTGTGATTCCCCAGCGTCTTTGACATTCTTCACCGAATTTACGCACGTCTGCCAGTGTGGTGTCCGACCTGACAAGCAATACACCCTCACGGATGGGCGAACAACCTGCCACTTTGATGATTTTACCGTTCTTGCCTTTGCGCTCCCGTTCCTTTTCCTGCATGGCACGTCCGGTCTTTTCCTTTACCATCTGTCTGATATAGTCATAATGCGTCCGCAAATCCGGACTGCCGAAGTCGGGATTTATCCACTGCTCGTTGTCGGTGGAGAGTTCAGGAACCACATAGATTCTGGACTCTCCGATATTGCGCATGTATTCGGCAGTTCTTTTGTTGTGAGCCTCGCTCGATGCGATGTTGCAGGGCTTGATATGTATGCTTGATTTTGTTGCCATAGATACTTGTTTTTGGTTTGTACTTTATTGCTTGCTTTTCCGCTGTCCGTAAACGCATGGGGTTCTTAGGGGTGCAACCCATAAGCGGAGATTGCAAAGAGAGGGTCACTCTTTGCTTGGGGTTCTCAGGGGAGAAACGCCCTGAGTGGGTTATTAGGGTAAAACCCTAATCCCCTCGGGAGAGCCCACAACTACGTAAGCGAAGCGTGTAGTTATAGTGGGCTATAACCGAAAGCCTCCCGGTTTATTGGGCGGTGTCTTCACTTTGATGGATTGAGCCTGTTTCTTTGTCTCTGCCTGTTTTTGCAGGTATTCGTTTAAATCCTTGCATCCGCTGTAAATGTGTGAAGCGTCACGTATATATCTGGCATTGTCATATTCCTTTTTGATTTGCTGCAGGGCTTCCATTCCTGCACGGTCATTGTCAAGGAAACAGTGGATGCGCTCATAGCTGCCCAGTGGATAGAGTGCCTTGGAAACATTGGCAACAGAGTTCAGAACCATGTAGTCCTGTCTGTCGAAATCGGGGAATTGCGGACAGCTTTCAAGCCTTAGTGTCAGAAAGGAAAGGTAGTCCATGAACCCCTCAAAAACGTAACATGCTTTTCTCGGCTCTCCCGATTGTCTGATATGTGAAATTTCCTTCGGTGCGATGCAGCCCTTGAAATATCGGTTGCGGATTTCATATCCACCCGATATGTTCGGAAAGGCAATGGCGAAATACCGTTTGCCGTTGTTGGTGAAGTGTGCCTCACGGCATTCTCTTTTCGCCAGTGCCGTATTTATTCCCCTTTCCTGCAGGTAAGAGAGCAGGGCAGGGGAAGACAGCTGCACGATGTCAAGCTGCTGGAAACTCGGCTCGGTGGCAGACTGCCTGTGAAAAGAGAAAGACACGGGACGGACATGCGGTGTCTGTTCCTCTATGCGTTTCAGGATATGCGGAACACTCTCCGTTGCGTAGAGGTGTGCCGCCAGTGCGATGATGTTGCCGCCCTTTCCCAGACCGAAGTCGAACCATTGTTCACGTTCGGTGTTTACCTTGAACGAGGGCTCGTTCTCTTCCCTGAACGGGGATTTGTACCAGAGGTTTACCCCCTGCTGCTTTACTGGGGAATACCCCAGACAGTGCAGATAGTCTGCGATTCTTATCTTTTTTGCTTCTTCTGTTGTCATTTTCGTACGGTTTTGTGATGAGTGAAAAAACGATGATTTGATGAATTTTACCTGTAATAAGCTATTATACAGAATGGTAACGCTTCATCATTTTTTCATCAGACTGCTTGCCAAAAAAGAAATGATGATTTCTCTTTTCATCAGCATTATATTCCGATGAATAAATGATGAGCTTGTATTATATTGTAATACAACGTGTTATATACTGTATTCATCATTTCATCAAAATAATCATATAGCGGTCAGCTGTTTCTTGGTTATCGTGTAGAACCTTCCTGTCTTCCTTTTCGTTTCGTAGTGGCAGTCACGGTGGGGAGCAATCTCATAGGCGGTGTAGGAAAGCGAGTTCGGTGCGGAAGTCAGCTTCCATACTTCCTGAACCACTTTCCGCACCTGATATTTCTCTGCCTTTACCTGCGAATAGATAAGCAGTGTCATGAGGTCGTTCAGGCAGAATGATACGCTTTCTACATTCATGTTTGACATGATGTCAAGGAACAGTTCAGCCATTTCTATCTCCAGACGGTTGCGGTTGCTCCGGATGATTTTCTGCAGGGCTGCCGTATGTGTCAGCTTCGGATTGAACCACATACGGCTTTCCTTTTCCGTTGAAAGCTCCCTTTGTGTCAGAAAGAACAGGAAGGCTGGTATTTCCTCTTTCAGCTTTTGCAGGAAATTCGTATCATCGTTCTGCAGCGGATTTATCTTCCTTACCCAGTATCGTGTTTCCCCTGCGTCTATGATTACAGGCAGATACTCATTGTTTGAACACAATACGAACTTGGCGAAGAAGGCTATTTCCGTGCGGTCTTTCCCTTTGGCTTCCACCTTGTAATTGAAAGTGGTGCTCAGGTTCTTCAACCGCTCGCTGTCTTCCCTGCGGTTGAGCAGCACCTCGTCCACGACAATGAGCAGCTTTCCGGCCCAGTCGGAATTGAACTGGCTCCGGAAATCCTCGTTGGTGTTGAATGTCACGTTATCCCCGAATACGGCTTTCAGGAAATTAAGGAACGTACTCTTGCCCGTGTTCCTCTCTTCCGATACCAGCAGGAGTATGGGAAGTTTCTGTAACGGCTGCAGGAACAGCAGTTGCAGATAGTCCAGTCCCAGATTGTACTGCTCACCGAAAATGTGTAGCACCAGAGAACGTATGTTCGGGAAATCTCCTATCTGCGGAGTATGCTCTATCGGTTCGTACAGATTCAGAAAACCGTCAATTTCCTTCCGGTAGTTCAGATGGTCGGGAACGGTACAGAATCCGTCATACTTCGGGACGGTCGCAAGATAGTTCTTCCCGTAGTCCTGCCTGAGTGTGCTGTTGTTCCATATCACACGTCTTTTCTCATACCCTCCGCTGGCGCAGGGCTGGTTTACGACCTTGTACAGTGTCGTTCCCACACGCATGTATTCTTCCTCTTTCATAGGCTCAGATTGAAGGATTGCGTTCACCCAGGATTTTCTGTATGTCCGACTGTCGGTATCTGACCTTGTTTCCCACCTTCACGGGTTTCAGATAGTTCTTCTTTGCCCAGTGCCAAAGGGTGGTGTCGCACACATCGCACATTTTCTTCACTTCCTCCTTTGTGAGGTACTTTTCCTTTCTCGCTTCCGCAATGGCGGTGGAGAGTTCATGCTTGGCACGGCTTATCAGCTGGTTTGAAAACATGAGCAGGTCTTCGCCTGTCACTTCCAGTTTGATGTTGCCGTTTCCGCTTTGGATAATTGCCATCAGGTCTGTCATAGGCTTGTTGAAACTGCCGGTTGTAAGACTTCCCGTTTCGGCAGTATTATAAACGAAAAGCCACTACCCCGATTAGGATAGTGGCACAAATATATAACGAAAAATAATCGTAAATCAATGGATTTCAATGCGTTAAATTCGTAAAATCCAAAAACGAATTAAACGAATTTCAAGCGGATAGATAAGCCTTCAATTCCTCTATGGCAACATGGTCTTCCCCGATGTCCTTTATCAGTTTTTTGCTTCCTCCGAAAGGGGTGGTAAGGTTCCTGTATGCTTTCTGTATTCCCCTTTCGTGTACGATGCTGAGGTCTGTGTATTGCTGTTGCAGTGCGTTCCGGAAAGTCTTTATGGGACAGGGGCGCATGAAACGGTATTCCACCAGTGCGATGTACAGACGTGCGATGTCCGTTTCGGTCGTATGCGTTTTCAGCCTTGTTCCGATTCTTTCCAGAATGACATCCCTGTTCTCTATCAGCAGCTCCGGCAGGGTGCGTGTGTCGGCTTTTCGTCCGGCACTCTTGGGCTGTCCTTGCTGCAGGCTGTCCGTATCTTCCGTTTCGGTTTCTTCAATGTCTTCTTCATCCTCAATAGACCATTCCACGAGGTTGTTTTCCTCAATGGCTTTCTGCTGCTTTCTGAAAGCCACCCAGTCCTCCTTGGTTCTCATGCCGCTGCTGATGCTCTTCTTGATGATGAACCTGACCATATAGGAAACAAGCCATTTGTATAGTCTTGTAATACCTTTTCTTTTGGCCAGTTCCTCTCCCTGTTCCACCATGCACTCATAACTCCGTCCGTAGTACAGCCATGCGAGCATGGCAGGTATTATGCTCCGCCTTTTTGAATGGTGGAACTCGTTCACAATCTTTTTGGCAAGGTCTGAATCCAGAAGCACATTCTCCAGTTCCTCGAAATCGGAGATTTTGTCGTCTCCGATCCGTCTGCGTGTGGCTTCCTTGTATTTCGGTACCAAGGTTGTGGCAACTTTGAAAACCTTGACAAATCCCTTGAACTCCTTGTCGTTCATTTCTTCCACGAAAGCCGCATATTCATCGGGGTGGCTGTCAAGCCACTCCCTTATCAGTCTTTTGAAATTGTCATATTCCTGTTGTCCCATAAAGCTAATTTGATATGCTACTGCTACCCCTATTAACTTTTTCTTGTATACGCGAAAAATGGACAGATAATTTGAATATTAGCATATAGAATCCATAATCACTTAAAGAAAATAAGCGTTTTGTTTCTAACAGATTTCTGTCAATATAACGGTTGTCAATATGTTGAATTCTGTCAAGAAAGACTATGGAATCATCTATTCTTGAATTTGCAGGAAGATAAATGATTTGAGTGATCTTTTGCTGTTTTAGATTTGTAACATGATTTTTTATTTTGGTGTCATCAACACCTTGTTTCTGAAGAACTGATATATAATTAGCGAGATTAATAATTGGAGCATACATAATTGAGGCTGGAAATAAGCGATTGTTGGCTATATCCATATCACATGTATTTGATAAGATCAGGCAATTAGTAATCTTCACCCCTTTTCCTATATTAGCTAAATCTATTATAGGCATTTCTTTTATCCCATCACCTTGATATATAATATTATTATCAAGTGAATAAGTGTACATTCTATTATCTATATTGTAAGGAAAAGACTTAAGTTCTGTCAAAAGATTGTTGTAATTCTCTTCTGATAGATATTTGGGTAGATATTTTTTTAATTCATCTTCTGTTATCATAGCATATCCCAAAAATGATCATTGATGACATTTTGAATTTCTTCATCTATAAAAGATTCTTCTGTTAGTAATTTTTGAGCAAATGAACTAATTATTTCAAAATCTTCATAGTCGGAAGTTTTTACGAGTACCGTTTCTGTTGAAATTGCAACATTCTTAACAGAGTATGGCGTATCATTTTCCCATGAAAAAGATGTATTTATAGATGGGATAATGCTGTTATTATATATTTGTCCATTTGAGATAGCTGGTAATTCACTATCTGTTAATGTTACGCAAGACAATGCTGACAATAGCATGATATTAGCGTTTATGTAAGTAGTTAAATTATTCATTTCTCAAAAGTTGGGTTTAAAGTTTCCAAAAAAGTAGGCTTCAATAATGAAAAGAATAATTTTTTTTCACACTCATGAGCCATATTTATTTCTTGTTCCCTATTTTCAATGAAGAAATTATCTGAATACTCGCGCGATGTGTCTATATCGATTAATGAACCTACAATTTCAGAGGTATTTGGATTAGGCCTATAATTTGCATTATTTGCAAATTGCAATGTATTCATAAAATTTCCGTCCCTAACATCTGTGCGAATCAATAAATTTTCCGATACATATTTCTCGGTCATAGAAAAAGACATAGTCAGGCTGTTGGTTATATCTCCTCTAAAAAAATTAATATACCTATGTCCTAGTCTTGACACACGTTTGATTATTCCTTCTTGTATAATCTTATTGATTAAAGAAAGTGAATGCTGAGAAAATTCTGGCCATCCAACATATGGCATTTTTGAACTTATACTTAAAACGTCATATCCTATTTGGATTATAAATTTATCACCTTCAATTCTATATAAAGGCTTAAACTTTAAATTTGGGTCAACCTCTCTAATTTGTTCAGGAATCTGTAAAATAGGGAGATTGATAACATTTCCTCTATAATCATTTCTTATTAGATTATAGATAACGCCAAAGACTGCACTTTTAGCAATGGCAGCTTCAAAGCGAAATTCTATTAAGGCATCGATTAGTGGGCACTTTTCTATTCTTGATGGCAAAAATCTGTCCATAATATATCTTTTAATGTTTAATTTACAAAAATAATACTTTATTCTTTAATAGCGTGTTATTAAGCCCTTAAACTATATTAATCTAATAGTTTAACGAGGTCTTTCTTCATCTCTTCGTCAATATCCCTGTACCGTCTGAAAGCCTTGCTGCCTTCCTTGTGTCCCGACAGTGCCGAAACAAGATTCGGGTCTTTCACCTTCTTATAAATATTACCGATGAAGGTGCGTCTTGCAAGGTGGCTGCTTGCCACTTCATAAAGCGGTTTTTTGACTTCATCACGTGTCAACGGGTCTAATATAGTGACAATCCTGTCCACTCCTGAAAGTTTGAATATCTTTTTTATTGCCTCATTATATTTCTGTTCGGAAATGAACGGCAGCAGTTTTCCCTCATGGTCTTTATACCGTTCGAGAATTTCCTTTGCCTTGTCGTTCAACGGTACACGTACCGTAACCGGATTTCCTTCCTTTGTCTTTTTCTGTATGTATTCGACTGCACCGTTCACAATGTTCAGTCTGGTCATTCTGTACAGGTCGCTTACTCTGCACCCTATCAGTGTCTGGAAAATGAAGATGTCCCTCTGTATCTCCAGCTGTGGAGTGGCAGAAAGGTCTGCATTGAAAATCCTGTCCCTTTCTTCAAGGTTGATATAAATAGGAGTTCCGTATTTGCATTCCTCTATCGGAAACTTGTCAAACGGTCTGTTGGTGGTCAGCTTGTTGTCGAAGCACCACAGGAAGAATGTGCGTATTCTTGAAAAGCAGTCTATCAGAGTATTTTTTCCACGTGGTTGTGGAGTTCTCTTTTCCGGGATGGTTTCATAAATGCTTGGGTACAGTTCATAATACTGGTATTCGTTCTCGAAGAAGTCCCACATGTCCCGAAGCGTTTCAGGTGTGACTGTATCAACATCAAGAATAAAGTCCTTTTGCCCTTGTTTAGTAGCACGTACATAAAGTTCATATCTTGCCAAAGTACGCTGTATTACACGGAAATTCTTTTTCCTGACTTCGGAAAGTTTGTGCTTTACAAGGAATTCAGAGAACAGTTCAAGCAGTATAGGTTTAGTTTCCGCTTCGATTTCCTCCTTCGTCTTGTATCTGTTGGGGTGGTGATATTTATCAATTAAAGTGCTCAACCATTCACTGTCTGATTCCGGTGTATAGTTCTGGTTTATCAGGTTGAGGATATTTTGCACTTCATTATTCAAAGCCTGCTTCTTTTCCTCGCTCACAAGTGCAACCCTGTCTTTGTAACCTTGCTTTTCGCTGCTCCAGTGATTTGGGTTTATAGTCAGCTCGCTGGCTGCCTTTATGTCTTTTTTTCCGTCCCTTAGTCTGAAATAGATTGTTGCTACGCTGTTGGTATCATTTTTGCTTGCAGTCTTTCGGATAAATGCTGTTGCTTTCATAGGCTGAATGATTTTGTTATGGCGCAAATATAGCATTTGTTCCCAAATTGTTCCCACTCATCCCGAATTTATTTCAATCCAATTAAATGGAATTAACTTTTTAGCATTGTGTAAAGTATTAATAATCAGTTTAGTTTGGTTTAAACTTCATCGTTTTGCTATTCAAACGGATTGTTTCCGATTTAGTTATTTCAAATGCGGGTTGGACTTGAACTTTTGGAATAGCCGCCTGACAATTACTGCCGATTATTACGATAAATACACCGACGGTTTGCTTGCCAACTATCAGTTGCCGAAAGAATCGGGATTCTCTTACATGAAAACCAATGTGGGTGAGATGAGTAACCGTGGTTTCGAAATTGCTGTCACCGGTGATATTATCCGTACGAAAGATTGGAAATGGAATGCTTCATTCAACATCTCCAGAAACGTTAACCGTATTGAGAAACTGTCTGAAGGCAAAGCCTATATGGAAGGCGATATTTGGTGGATGCAGGAAGGTGGCCGTGTCGGTGATTTCTACGGATTCAAGAGTGCCGGTGTGTTTGCTTACGATGAATCGAATGCCTTTACAGAAAAGTGGGAGCAACTGACTCCGGTCTTCGAGAATGGTGTATTCCAATATAAGTATTTGTTGGATGGAAAAGAATATTCCGGCAATATCCGTCAGAAAACATTGCCGAACGGCAAACCGTTCCGTGGTGGAGATTACAACTGGGAAGAGCCGGAAACTACTCGTGACGGTGTGATTGATGATAATGACCGTATGGTGATTGGCAATGCTATGCCTGACGTGACCGGTGGTCTGAATACAACACTGACCTGGAAGAACTTGAGCCTGTACTTAGGATTCTATTATTCACTGGGTGGAAAGATTTATAATGCGGCGGAACATAACCGTAATATGTTCAAATACACCGGAACGACTCCTCCACCGGAAGTTATCCACAACATGTGGCTGCATCCGGGCGACCAGGCTATCTATCCCCGTCCATACAATGACGATTTCAACAATGCCCGTATGGGTAACTCGTTCTACTTGGAAGATGCTTCTTTCATCCGTTTGCAGAACGTACGCATAGCTTATGACCTTTCTGGAAATTGGATAAAGAAGCTGATGCTGAAGAATGTGAATGTCTACGCTTTTGTTAACAACGCTTTGACATGGACTAACTATTCCGGATTCGACCCTGAATTCTCTACAAGTAATCCTCTTCAGGTAGGTAAAGACTCTTACCGCTACCCGAGAAAGAGAGAATATGGTATTGGTTTTTCTGCTAACTTTTAATTGAGAATATAGTATGAATAAGATAAAATATTTTGTTGGAGCTGTATGCCTGGCTCTATCATTGAATAGCTGCTCGGATTTTCTGAACGAAGAGCCGGTAAGTGAAATCCCGGCAGGCGATATGTGGCAAACTGCCCGTGACGCCAAGGCAGGAGTGAATGAAATCTACGGATTGCTGCGTTCCACTTTGCGTGAGAACTATTTCTATTGGGGAGAATTCCGTTCGGACAACGTAGCCCCCGGTGCTCCGGTAATGGCAGACCAGGCACGTGTTATCAACAACCTGATGTCTACAGACGAGAAATGTGCGAAATGGACTACTCTCTATCAAATGATTAACCAGACAAACCTGGCTATCAAATATATTCCTAATATCAGCATGCCGGATGTTGCCGACCGTAACGACTATCTCGGACAAGCGTATGCTTTGCGTGCTTTAGCCTATTTCTATGCTATCCGTGTTTGGGGTGATGTACCTTTGTTTACCGAACCGACGGAGAAATACTCTGATGCTATCTACAAGGAACGTACGGATAAGAATTACATTATAGACAATGTCATTCTTCCTGACCTGAAGAAAGCGGAAAGTTTGGTTAACCGTAATAAGAACTTTGAGCGTAAACGTATTTCTATCTGTGGCGTATGGGCTATAATGGCAGATGTCTATATGTGGGTTAAACAATATAACCTGGCAGATCAAACCATTGATAAAATGGCTGATATAAAATCTTCCAAAGGTCGTTTTGTCGATTTTGAGCCGTCCATTCAAACTTGGCATACCATGTTTACGGAAGAACTGAATAATAAACCATCGGACGATACCCCCGAAAATGATGAATACTCTACAAAAGAGTTTATTTTCCTCATTCACTTTAATATGGACGAAGTGGGTGTAAACGGATATAGTTATATGTATCAGTGGTTCTCCGGTTCGGGCAACCGTGCAGCCGTTTTATCAGACCAATTGATGAGTATTTTTAATGAATCGGATATGCAGGGCGATTTGCGTAAGGCATACACGGTGAAGGATTATCAGAATGGGAATGAATTGCGTAAATATATGGCTGGCGATATCAGTAATTCATTGAACAAGACTTGTGAAGTTGCTTACCCGGTTTATCGCTATACAGATATGTTGTTACTACAGGCAGAAGCCCGTGCCCGTTTGGGCAAATGGGAAGAAGCTTTGGATTTGGTGAAAAAAGTGCGCGACCGCGCAGGCTTGGCTACTCCTACGGCACTTGGCTTTGCGTCTGAAGATGAGGTCATAAATTACATTCTACGTGAACGTCAGGTTGAGTTAGTTGGTGAAGGCCGTCGCTGGTTCGACCTGGTACGTACAGGTAAATGGAAAGAAGTGATGGAGCCTGTCAACGGTATGAGTCAGGATGGCAATGAACTATTCCCGATTCACTACTCACATATATTGGAGAATCCGAAAATAACTCAGAATACATATTATGGTAATAACTAAAAAGCTTGAAACGATGAAAAAGACAATGTATAAAACGCTTTTCTTTTGTCTGGGTATGATAGCACTGGCCGGATGCGATTTGGACTTACAGAAGAATTATGATTATGAAGCATCGGTTGACGACCCTCATGTGAATGTGACTGCCTGGGAGTATTTTCAGGATCATCAGAATATTTTCTCTGAATTTACGGCGGCAATAGAATATACCGGTCTGAAGGATTACTATACTCAGACTGAAAACAAATATACTTATCTGGCTCTGAATAATACGGCTATGCAGTCCTATCGTGAGAATGTTTTTCCGGGTGTGGCTTCCATTACTGACTGCGATAAAGCAACAGTGAAAGATATGCTTTTGTATCATATTGTGGATGGTGAATATAGCTCGTATGGGCAATTACAAGTAGAAGCCATGTTTGTATTGACAATGCTTCCCGGTGAAAAAGGTTTGATGACCATGTCCGTTTGGAAGAATCCATGGCAGGCTGCCGTAGGAAAGATTTTGGTGAATGAAACAGGAAGCAATGGTAAGTCACCTCAACGCAATGCTAAGACTAGCAATATCTTGCCGACAAATGGAGTAATCCACATATTCGAGAAATATTGTTATTATCAGAAATAATCAGTATTAAATTAAAATGAGTTTATTATGATTCGTAAATTATATACCATCTTATTAATCGGGCTTTGCTTGAACTTTGTGGCTTGCGGTGACGATAATGAAAATATTGACCCTAATGCCGCTGCTCCTGTTATCAAATTCCCGATGGAACAATTGGCTGTCGATCTGAATAAAGTCGACAATCTGCCTGTAGTAGCTGTAATCAAGTCACAAGCCGGATTGCAGAGTGTGACAATGAAAATTCAGACAGTGGAAGGAACTGTTGATTATAAGACTGTAACGGATTTCTTCAATCCGAATTCCTACAGTTTATCTGAAAACTTAGAATATGACGCGAATTATCAGGCTTTTATTGTTGAAGCCACCGATAAATTGAATCATGTAATAACGAGTACACTACCTATATCAGTGACCGATGTTGTAGAACGTCCTGTCATCACTTTTGATCCGGAAGAGATAATTTATGATGAAATGGACGAGAATCCGACTATTCCACGTACAATATTTAAAGTAACTTCAGAAGCCGGTTTGAAAACGGTTGAAATGTACTTGGTTTCAGCCAGCGGACAGGAATCACAAGGTACTGCAAACTTGAGTGGCGAGAAAGAGTATGCATACGACGAAATGATAAATTATAAAGAAGGTGATAGAGGTTTTAAGGTCAAGGCGGAAGATACATATGGATATATTACAATTTCGACACTGCCTGTGACTTACAGGACTATCCCCGGCCCTGTACTGACTTTACCTGAAAAGACCATATTTGCAGATACTGACGCAAAGAAAGGTGTACCGATGAAAATTGAGTCAGTTCGTGGTGTTCATGAAATTATAATCTATCGTATTGAGAATGGACAGGAAGTAGAAGCTCTGAGAGAAACAAAGAATGGTGAAACAAGTTTGGATTATTCACCTGAAATAAACTTTACTGAGGCTACTTCACAACTTAAGATTGTAGTATCGGATGGAAGAGAGGATAAGAATACGGTAGGATATGTGACAGCGTATGTCAATATGGACGTTGCTACAGTTACCATAGGCAGTCACCCTATTGCCAATACTCCGAATGCCAAGTATCCCGATACATACGGTTTGTTGTCATTGAATGACTTGAAAACCTATTCTATTGATTATGCGATTGCTAACGAGAGTAATGCGAAAAATGTAGACGTTAAGTTCTATTGTTTTGGTGGTTCGGCTGTACCTCGTTTGTATTCTATGAGCTTCAAAGATAAGGATGGGGAATATTCAGGTTCAACAGGTAAACTGAGTGCTATAAGTGTGAAGAATGATACCCGCTTTGCCATATTGTCAAGTTTTGATTTTGATAATGCAACGGCTTCTTCCATAAGTGCAATCTCATCAAGTATCATCACTGCCAATCAATTGAATCCTGTTGCAGTTGGGGATATTATCGCATTCAAGACAGCGGATACCTCAACGGCAGGAGAAAGGGTAGGCGTTATGAAAATTATTAGTATGACAGAACCTAAAGAATTGGTATCCAGTAATGCGACTGTACGTGTGATGACACTGGAAATCAAATTCCCTAAGAAGAAATAACGGTTCTACTATATCGGGCCAACAAGTTATTGGAAGATAACAGGTGGATTGTATAGGGATAAGAGCTCTTTGATAGTTAGATACTGTGTGCAGGATGAACATCTGGTACTGTTCGGGATGAGCATCTGGCGCATGGTTACTAACTATAAAAACGCTTCCTGTCTCTCTATGAAACGGATACTTGCAAAACTTTATCTGCTTCTTGAGTAAGTATATGTATTAATTAAAAGTAATATGGATAGACATATATATCATCGCTTCCTCTTTTTCTGTTTAGTCGGGCTGATGTCGTTCGTGACAGGGTGTTCTTCTTCTGATACAGGGGAACTTTCGGAACCGGAAGCTCCCACTACACCTGCAACGGACGAATATACTTATTTGAATGTAGAATATAGAAAGTGGCAGAATGGAACTTTTCAATCATGGACAACTGCCGATTCCCGTGAAACCCGCATCATTGATAATATGAATCGGTATACTCCTTCATTAGAATATAGCCGGACTGCATGGGGCGGACGAATCGGCTTGCAACCCTCTTCTGTGACGGGAAAAGATGGTTTCTTCCGGGTAGCCTATTGCGGTGGACGCCCTTATCTGCTTGACCCTGATAATGGCGTTGTTATTCTCCATGGAATCCAGCATGTTCGTCCGGGAGAATCTGCTGCCCATCAGAAAGCTTTCAGTATAAAGTTTGGTAGTGAAGCCCGGTGGAGCGAAGAAACAGGAAAGCTGATAGCGGATAACCATATCAACTATATTTCGTATGGCTCAAATCGTATTGAGACATTTCCCGCTACTATGCGTGCCAACCTGCTAACGCCGAAGACACAGAAGATTGCGTATGCGGAAACCTTGTATTTGCTTCGTACCTTTATGTGGGACATGAGTAAGAATTTAGGTTATCCTTTTGATGACGATAAGTATAATCGCCTGGTTCTTCTTTTCGAACCAACATTTGAAACCTATATCGACGACCTAGTACGCAAGAAATCCACGTTGTTTGCAGGTGACAAACACTTTGTTGGATATTATCTCGATAATGAACTGCCGTTTGCGAGTTATCAGAATGCTGACCCTCTGCGAGGGATTGACCTGAAACATTTCCTGGCTTTGCCCGACCGTTACAAAGCAGCCCGAATCTATGCCGAAAAATTTATGCAGGACAGAGGTATAGTCTCTTCCGCAGCGATAACCAAGAAAGATCAGGAAGATTTCAGGGAAGTTGTTGCTGATTATTATTATCAATTGACGACGAAGACTGTCAGGCGTTACGATACGGAACACTTGATTTTGGGTACACGTCTGCATGACTGGAGTAAATACAATGAGAAAGTAGTAGTGGCTTGTGCCCGTTATTGTGATATTGTTTCCATCAATTACTATGGACGCTGGCAACCGGAAACTGACTTCCTGACCAATCTGAAATCATGGTGCGGAGTGAAGCCGTTCTTGGTTTCTGAGTTCTATACAAAGGCTGAAGATACCTCCTATAAAGGAACTAAGTATTCGAATACAGAGGGTGGTGGCTGGCTCGTACGTACACAGAAAAGCCGGGGAGAGTTTCATCAGAATTTCTGTTTGCGTTTGCTTGAAACGAAGAATTGCATTGGATGGATACATTTTGAATATAATGACGGCTATGCTTCAGACGGTAGTGCTTCGAATAAAGGGATTGTCTCATTAGAGTACGAACCTTATGACGATTTCCTTGCATATATGCGGCAATTGAATTTGTCTGTTTATCCTTTGATTGATTACTATGATACTCAATCACACTAAAGAATTTGTAGAGGTTTTAATAGAGAAAAAATAGAAAATAAAATAGTTATGAATATGAAGAAAATAAGTTTATTAGCCATTCTTTTGGGCTTTAATATAGCCTTGGGGGCTTGTTCCGATGACGACACAGCTCCTGTTGCACAGAATGAAACATTTCAACTTCCTGCGAAAGCATATGTTTTGGCAGAGCAGTCGAAACGTGCCATTGTGATAAGAGATACGGAGACAGGACGCAATGTTTGGAGTTGGGACCCTTATACGGCTTGTGTTCCTTCAGCACATCAGGACTGGTTCATTAATCCAAGTGAAGTGAAACCGGTCTTCAATAAACGCTATGTATTGATGACCGCTTCCGGCGGAGCGGTGGCATTAATCCGCATATCAGACCATAAATTAATGTTCTATGCTAACTGCGGGCAGAATCCTCACTCTGCGGAAATATTACCGGATGGAAATATTGTTACAGCAGAGTCAAAGTCTGGTGAAATTAATACCTTTGTGGTAGATACGATAAAAGTACTGGGAATGAAAGCTAATACCGTGAAATTGGGTAATGCCCACAATGTCGTGTGGGATAAAAAGAGAGAATGTATATACGCTACGGCTACTATACAGGCCGGTACTACGGCGTTATTCCGCTTCAAATATAACAATGACAATCCTGCCAGCCCTAAACTGACCAACCAGACACGTGTATATACATTTGACAAAGAATCGGGTGGGCATGATTTGTTCCCGGTCTATGGTGAAAATGATAAACTATGGTTGACGGCCGCTTCGGCTGTTTATAAGTTTGATGTTTCTACGGATACTCCTACTTGTGAAAAGGTCTATGCTATCCCCGATATAAAGAGTATCTGCAACGGACCGGACGGAATCCTGATGTTGAAACCGACAGAAGAATGGTGGGCGGAAGGACTTGTCAATGAGAAAGGGGAGGAACTTTTCAAGATGGGCGGAGCCAAAATTTACAAAGGTCGTTGGATGATTGACAATACCTTCAGTTATCCGGAAGAGCACGACTTGGTACTAGGTGAGGATTGATAAAGTTTAATAGGTACAATAGAATAATAAAATTAGGAATAATGAGGAAATTTCTTCTTTTAATACTGATGTTTTCAGCCGTACAGGCTTGGGCGCAGAATGGAAAGAAAGTATATGCGGACTTTCATGGTGTGCGCTATACCCGTCAGCATGATGGCAAATTAGGACGGTGGGAAATGTATGCCAATACGGAAAAATCAAGTACCGGAAGAAAATCGCTATGTTATAATGCCGACCTGATAGATGGTGAAGGACGGCATGAAATCGCGGCAGTGGCTTATCCGCAAGTCGGGATGCAGTCGAATTTGGATCCCGACTATATCGAATACCAGATATTGTCGGCAAAAGCAGCCAAGATAGACGGCTTCTTTATTGAATGGGGATTCAGACCCCATGAAAACGATATCCTGTTGCGTGAAATGCAGAAAGTGGCGGCGAAGTATGACTTCGAGATAGGAGTAAACTGGTGTGACGGATGGTTGTATTATGACTGGATAACCAAAATTTATCCACAAGTAAATACCCGTGAAGCCAAAACGGAGTATATGGCAAAGTGTTATCAATATCTTGTTGATAGTGTTTTTACCGGACCTACGGCACCTATTGTAAAAGGAATGCCTGTCTTCTATCATTTCGGACCGGGAGCGAAGGTTGATGAATATCGGAAAGTATTATCAGAAGTAAAACTTCCTCAAGGAATGAAGCAGCCTGTTGCTTTGCGCCGGTGGGCTGATTGGGGAAAACTGGAAAATAATAAATACATTCCCGTAACTCGCAGTGATGATATGGATGCCTGGAAGAAAGTCGGCGAAATACCTACTGCATGGCTTCCTGCACGTGTCCGGGTAAAGGATCAGGAACATGCCGAATGGGATAATTATGCCACTCAGGATGATGTCATAGAGTTTATGAAACCTTTTCGTGATTCGATTTGGCACAGTAACAATCCTGCCTATACCATCAAATCTGGATTTGCCATGCCCGGCATGGATAACCGGGGATGTGCGGGCTGGGGACGCGGACACTTCTACTATATACCTCGCAATAATGGAGAAACATATAGCAGTATGTGGAAATTCTGTATGGCAGAGAAAGACAGTCTGGATATGATGTTTATCGCTTCTTGGAGTGATTATACTGAGGGACATGAGATTGAACCCACTATTGAGAATGGTGACCGGGAACTGCGTACTACTTTAAAATACGCTGCAGAATTCAAAGGTGAACAGGCAGATGAGCGTGGTTTGACCTTGCCATTGCTGCTTTTCCGTTTGCGGAAAGAAGTTTGTTTCCTTGAAAAGACCAAAATGGATGTATCCGCCTGCCAACGTTCGCTTGACAAAGCGGCATTATTGATAAGCCAAGGACGCTATCCGGTGGCGATAGGACTGTTGTCTCAAATAGAAAACGATATAAAGGCAGCGAAGTCAGCTCTGACTGTTGAGATGAAACGTCTGCGTGAATCGGATTTGAAAGTCCAGGGGAAACGTAAGTCCGGTGGATACAATGCCGAAGAAACTCTCTCCATATCTTTACCCAAAGAGCTAGTCTCTAAATTGCAGATGAATAACTATGTCGGATATCTGTATTTTGAATATTTGGATAAAGGAAATGAATCCCTCTTTGTACGGTCATCTACTTTACGCGAGCCCAAAGAACCGTTTAAAATTGTATCACGGATACGCACTGATAACACAGGTGAATGGAAAAGCGCAAAAGTGGAATTGCATAAGGACAATATTGTGAACGGTTTTAATATGCCTACCTTTTATCTGAAAGGAAATGTCATAGTCCGTAATTTGTCATTGGGATATAGTATCTACACAGTCAAATAAACCGGTTGATGAAGAATCTGAAATATTGGTTATTGGTTTCATCCGCACTTTCATGGTTCGGATGTTCTTCTTCGGTCAATGAAGATGGCAGAGGTTGTTCCTTTATCTGTGACAGTGTTCAATATAGAGTTGAATTTATGTCGGCGGGGTGCGTACGGATTCTATCTTATCCAGAAGGTGATACATTGGTAACAAAAAGATTGGTTGTCGATGCGGAGAAGCCTACATTCAAAGATTATAGGTACGCAGAGACGAAGCAGACATTTGTTTTTCGTACCCATGAGCTTTCTGTAACTTTCGACAAGGTCAATGCTGCTTTTATTTTTCACGAAGCATCAACAGGCAGATTACTGTTAAAAGAAAAAGACCATAAAAAGGCGCGTGACTTCAAACGCTCCGAAGCTGGTGGCGAACAATGTCTCGAAGTAATCCAACGCTTTATTCCTACTGCGGATGAGGCTATTTACGGACTGGGACAGTATCAGAACGGCATTATGAACTATCGTGGAAAGTCAGTACTCCTTTTGCAGGCAAATATGGATATTGTCAATCCGTTCCTTGTCTCGACCAATGGATATGGCATCTTATGGGATAACTATTCCTCGACAAAGTTTGAAGATACGGACGAAGGCTACTCCTTTATGTCCGAAGTGGGCGATGCTTCCGATTATTATTTCGTGTATGGCAGGAGCATGGATGAAGTTGTTTCCGGTTACCGGAAATTGACAGGAAACGTTCCGATGTTCGGGAAATGGGTGTATGGTTTCTGGCAATCCAAAGAACGATATAAATCGTTCGATGAACTGAAAGCAGTCGTAAAAGAATACCGCAGACGGGGAATCCCGTTGGATAATATTGTGCAGGATTGGGAATATTGGGGCGACAAACTCCATTGGAACAGTCTCACCTTCAATCCGCTTCATTTTGACAATCCCCGGCAGGTTATTGACGAGCTGCATCAGCAGGATAATGTACATTTCATGCTTTCCGTATGGCCCGGATTCGGACCGGAAACGGATGTTTATCACTCGCTGGATTCCATTGGTGCATTGTTTGACGAACCGACATGGGCGGGCTATAAAGTCTTTGACGCATATAACCCCGCCGCTCGGAATATCTTTTGGCAATACTTGAAGAAAGGACTTTATGATATGGGCGTGGATGCTTGGTGGATGGATGCTACGGAACCCTCTTTCCGTGAAGGATTTACCCAGTTGAAACAGGAAGAGAAAACTAAATCGGCCGGAAATACCTGCTTGGGCAGCTTCCATCGTTATCTGAATACCTATTCTTTGGAAATGCTGAAAGACTTCTACCGGCGCCTGCGGGCTGAAAGTAATCAGAAACGTATATTTATTCTTACCCGTTCCGCCTTTGCCTCACAGCAACATTATGGTACGGCAGTTTGGTCGGGCGATGTTTCGGCATCTTGGGAGAATATGCACAAACAACTGGTTGCCGGACTCAACTTATCCATGTCCGGTATTCCGTATTGGACTTCCGATACGGGCGGTTTCTTCGTAACGGAACGTGACGCGAAATACCCTGACGGACTGAAAAGCAATGATTATAAAGAACTGTATTCACGTTGGTTCCAGTTCAGTGCATTTACACCGATTTTCCGTGCTCACGGCACGAATGTGCCTCGTGAAGTCTGGCAGTTTGGTGAAAAAGGAACACCTTACTATGACAATCAGGTGAAATATATAAATCTGCGTTATCGCCTACTGCCTTATATCTACTCAATGTCTTACCAAGTGACGGCCGACGATTATACCATGCTGAGAGGATTGGCTATGGATTTTACAACAGATACTTGTACTTTCAATATTGACAACGCCTATATGTTCGGTACGTCATTATTGGTGCGTCCGGTATTTCATCCTCAATCGGAAGAAAAGGATATCGCTGTCTACCTGCCCGGACATGAAGGCAAGTATTGGTATGACTTTTGGACTGGGCAAGCCTTTGGCGGTGGAAAGGAGTGTGTACAGGCAAATGTACTGGATGTATTACCCCTGTATGTAAAAGCCGGTTCCATTCTGCCCTTGGCAGAAGTGAAGCAATATGCAATGGAGTGTCCCGACCACGAGCTGGAACTTCGTATCTATGGCGGAACAGACGCCTCTTTCTTATGGTATGAGGATGAAGGTGATTCTTACCGCTATGAAGAAGGCGTCAGTTCGCAAGTGCCGATGCAATGGAAAGATGCGGAACGGACATTGACTATCGGAAAGCGTGAAGGTAATTATCCCGGTATGCCGGAACAAATAAAAATGCATGTGAAATTATATCTGCCTGAAGGAACTGTCTTTGAAAACAAGGAATGTATCTATACAGGTGAGGCGATAAAAATAAAGTTTTAACTATAAGCGTATTTAGATTATGAAGAAGTTTCTCTATATATTTATGATGTTGTTCGTTGTGGGATGGGTACAAGCGCAGCAACGTGTGATATACACAATTAACGACGGATGGAAGTTTACCAAAGGTTCTCCGTTTGAAGCCCAGTTGGATAAATGCGACGACTCTTCATGGGAGACAGTCAATATACCTCATACCTGGAATGATAAAGATGCGGACGATGAAACACCGGGATTCTATCGGGGACCCGCCTGGTATCGGAAACAATTGTTTGTTGACAAAAGCCAGGAAGGTCGTCAAGTAATTATTTACTTTGAGGGTGCCAATCAGGAGGTACAACTCTATCTGAACGGTCAGTTCATAGGAGAACACAAAGGCGGATATACCCGTTTTTGCTTTGATATCACTTCCAATCTGCGTTACGGGCAAGAGAACCTGTTCGCTATTTGCGTGAACAACGTTTACAATCCCAATATCCCGCCTTTATCAGCCGATTTTACTTTCTTTGGCGGAATTTATCGTGATGTTTATCTGCAATTTATGAATCCGGTGCACATTGCAACAAATGATTATGCTTCATCGGGAGTCTATATCCGTACCCCCGAAGTGAACAACTCCTCAGCATCTATAGAAATAACCACTTTGCTGACAAACGCACTGTCCCACACTACGGAGGTCATTGTAGAAAACATGATTTGTGATGCAGATGGTAAAGAGGTAAAGAAAAAGATTGCGGAAGTTAAGCTGTTATCCGGTGAAACCAAAGCGAATATATCCGGGAAGATAAAAATAAATTCTCCTCGCTTGTGGGACATAGACGACCCTTATCGTTATATAGTATATACACGTATTCTTGATAAAGGAAAGGGAATCTTGCTCGATGAGGTCGTAAATCCCTTAGGCTTGCGTTGGTTTGAATTCGATTCGGAAAAAGGTTTTTTTCTGAATGGTAAATGGCGCAAACTGATTGGAACGGCACGTCACCAGGATTATTTCCACAAAGGGAATGCGCTTCGGGACGAACTGCATGTGCAGGATGTACTCTTATTGAAGGAAATGGGCGGGAACTTCCTGCGTGTTTCACATTATCCGCAAGATCCTGTTGTCATGGAGATGTGTGATAAATTGGGTATTGTGACTTCAGTTGAAATACCTGTTGTCAATGCTGTCACAGAAACAGAAGAATTTCTGTATAACTCTGTTGAGATGGCAAAAGAAATGGTGCGTCAGGACTTCAACCGTCCTTCTGTCATGATTTGGGGCTATATGAATGAGATTTTCCTGCGTCGTCCTTACACTGAAGGCAGGCAACTCGAAGACTACTACCGTTTTACGGAAAAAGTAGCCCGTGCTTTAGAAGCGACCATACGCGAGGAGGATCCTTCAAGATATACCATGATGGCGTATCATAACGCACCTGAATTTTACGAAGACGCTCATTTAACGGAGATTCCGATGATTCAGGGATGGAACCTGTACCAAGGCTGGTATGAGCCGGACATCAATGAGTTCCAGCGTCTGCTCGACCGTGCCCATAAAATGTATAAAGGAAAAGTGCTGCTGGTCACTGAATATGGACCGGGAGTAGACCCGCGTATTCATTCTTATCAACCGGAACGTTTCGACTTTTCACAAGAATACGGACTGATTTATCATAAGCATTATCTCAATGAAATGATGAAACGTCCTTTTGTGGCAGGTTCCAGCCTGTGGAATTTGAATGATTTCTATTCCGAATCCCGCATTGACGCAGTTCCTCATGTGAATAACAAAGGAGTTCTTGGGTTGGACCGTGAAGTGAAGGATACCTATTTGTTCTATAAAGCAGCCCTGGTTCAGCGTCCGATGCTTGTTATTGGTAACAGGGAATGGAAAACTCGTGGCGGAGTTGTGAATACGGAACAGAAAGAATGTATCCAGTCTGTTCCTGTGTTTTCTAATGCTGAAGAAGTGGAGCTGTTGGTCAATAACAGAAGTCTGGGGAAGAAAAAGACAGAGAGTGGTTATGCGCTGTTTGACGTACCGTTCGTCAATGGAGAAAATCAGTTGGAAGCTTTTGCAATAGTGGGTGATAATAAATTGCATGATATGCTTAGGATTCAATTCCGGATGACATCCTCGCAGTTGAAAGATAAAGCGATGCCATTCACGGAAATGAGTGTAATGTTAGGCTCTCCAAGATATTTTGAAGACCGTGAAGCCAATGTTGCATGGATTTCCGAACAGGAATATAAACCCGGTAGCTGGGGATTTGTCGGCGGGACTCCTTACCGTCGCAAGACAGGCTTCGGTACTATGCTCGGTTCGGACATTGACATCTACGGAACGGATATGAATCCCATCTACCAAACTCAACGCGTTGGGATAGAATCTTTTAAAGCCGATGTGCCGGATGGAGAATATTCCGTATATTTGCATTGGGCAGAGTTGGATTCGGACAAAGAGAGAGAAACTTTGATTTATAATTTGGGAGCTGATTCGGAACAGGCATTTGCCGGAAATCGCTGTTTCGGAATTTCCATCAACGGAACAACTGTTTTGGACGACTTCAATATTGCCCGTGATTATGGATATGCCCGTGCTGTAATCAAAAAGTTCATAGTAACGGTAAAAGATGGAAAAGGATTGAGTATCGACTTTCATAAAAAAGAAGGAGAGACGATATTGAATGCTATCCGCATCTATAAAAACTATTAATTGTAGATATTATAAAAATGATTCGCGCTATTTATCTATTGTCTTTCTTGCTTTTGCAATCCTTTCTTGCTTTGGCTGGAAATGTAAGCGGAAATGTGAAGGAGAATATTCCATCTTCATTGGATTTATATGTATGTATCGGACAATCTAATATGGCTGGTCGTGCAACATTGACGTCGGAAGTTATGGATACCCTGCAAAATGTGTATTTGCTGAATGATAAAGGAAGTTTTGAGCCGGCAGTCAATCCTCTGAATCGTTATTCTACAATTCGGAAGGATATGTCAATGCAACGTTTGGGGCCGGCTTATGGATTCGCCAAAGAGATGTCCCGTGAGGTGAAACGTCCCGTCGGCTTGGTAGTGAATGCGCGTGGCGGCTCTTCTATCAATTCCTGGCTGAAAGGCAGTAAAGACGGATATTACGAAGAAGCCATCTCCCGGATTCGGATTGCCGTGCAACAGGGCGGTGTTTTGAAAGCAATCCTATGGCACCAGGGTGAAGCCGATTGCTCCAATCCTGAAGCATACAAACAAAAACTCATCTCTCTGATGAAAGACTTGCGCGAGGATTTGGACATGCCGGATTTGCCGGTTATCGTAGGACAAATATCTCAATGGAACTGGACGAAAAGAGAAGCAGGAACAATACCTTTCAATAAAATGATAAAGAAAGTATCTTCATTTATACCTAACTCCGATTGGGTATCTTCGAAAGGCTTGGGATGGTACAAGGATGAAACAGATCCTCATTTCAATACCGAAGGGCAATTGTTATTAGGGAAACGCTATGCGGAAAAGGTTTTGAAGTTCTATAAACATAAATAAGCCGTCTTCTACGGAATAAAATAAAAGCCGGTTAGCGTCAGCGTGAGCTAACCGGCTTTTATTTTCTACTTGTCTTTTAAGGAGCTTCCCTTATCTTTCCCGAATATCCCCGGCAACCGTATACAGAATTGTGAATAACTAAATTGTACCCTGTTGATAGAAAATAACCGAATATGGTTAATTGTCTTATCCTTAATGAATTAACCTGTTGATAACTCTGTTAATATCCTTGTTGATAATTGAAGTGGGATTGTTGATAACGTCAGTAGGGAAGGGTTTTCATAAAAAAGAAGAACCGCATTCCTGCGATTCTTCTTTATCTTAGTTGCGGAGATCCGACTCGAACGAATGACCTTTGGGTTATGAGCCCAACGAGCTACCAACTGCTCCACTCCGCGATGTTTAACGGGTGCAAAGGTACGGCATTATTTGGAATAAACAAATTATTTGCAGGATATTTTTCTAATAAATAATCGGTTTTCTCTTATGTGGCTGAAAATGAGTAGGGTAATAGTAGAACTTTTTTTTAGTACCTATTAATATACAAATGTTAATATTCTCTCTGTTTTCTTGTATGGTCTAAAGAAAAGCGTTACTTTTGCTCAAAATATTCAGCAATGTGCAATTTGTAACCTATGACCGTATCCAAGACAAAAGCCAAATTAGTAGATGTTGCCCGTCAGCTTTTTGCGAAGATGGGAGTGGAGAACACGACTATGAACGATATCGCTCTTGCTTCTAAAAAAGGTAGAAGGACTCTATATACCTATTTTAAGAGCAAGGATGAAATCTATCTGGCTGTTGTAGAATCAGAACTGGATATCCTGTCGGATATGATGAAGCGGGTGTCGGAAAAGAATATCTCTCCGGATGAAAAGCTGCTGGAATTGATATATACCCGGCTGGATGCGGTGAAAGAAGTCGTTTACCGGAACGGGACGTTGCGTGCTTACTTCTTCCGTGATATTTGGCGCGTAGAGAAAGTACGTAAGAAATTCGACGCAAAAGAAGTGCAACTCTTTAAGGCGGTTCTTCTGGAAGGGCAGGCAAAAGGAGTGTTCCACATTGACGATGTGGAGATGACAGCCGATTTGATACATTATTGCGTGAAGGGAATTGAAGTGCCTTATATCCGCGGTCATATAGGCGCGCATCTGGATGAAGAAACAAGAAACAGATATGTGTCCAACATTGTGTTTGGCGCACTGCATAGAACAGAAATTTAATTAAATAACTTTTAGTATGGGATTATTAGACGGAAAAACAGCCATTGTAACCGGTGCTGCCCGCGGTATTGGTAAGGCTATCGCTCTGAAGTTTGCTGCCGAAGGCGCAAACATCGCATTTACTGACCTTGTCATTGACGAAAATGCAGAAAATACAGCCAAAGAACTTGAAGCAATGGGCGTGAAAGCCAAAGGTTATGCTTCCAATGCGGCTAACTTTGAAGATACAGCAAAAGTCGTAGAAGAAATCCATAAGGACTTCGGACGTATTGATATTCTGGTAAACAATGCCGGTATCACCCGTGACGGCTTGATGATGCGTATGAGTGAACAGCAGTGGGATATGGTCATCAACGTGAACCTGAAGTCAGCGTTCAACTTCATCCACGCTTGTACACCTGTCATGATGCGTCAGAAAGCAGGTAGCATTATCAATATGGCATCCGTAGTAGGTGTTCACGGTAATGCGGGACAAGCTAACTACGCAGCTTCCAAAGCCGGTATGATTGCATTGGCGAAGTCTATCGCACAGGAACTCGGTTCTCGCGGCATCCGTGCCAACGCTATCGCTCCGGGATTCATCCTGACAGACATGACTGCCGCTCTTTCTGACGAAGTTAGAGCTGAATGGGCAAAGAAAATTCCTTTGCGTCGTGGCGGTACTCCTGAAGATGTGGCAAACATCGCTACCTTCCTTGCTTCCGATATGTCTTCTTACGTATCCGGACAGGTGATTCAGGTAGATGGTGGTATGAATATGTAATCGGACAGAATGACTGTTGTATACGAAGACAACCATATCATTGTAGTCAACAAGACCGCTTCCGAGATTGTCCAGGCAGACAAGACGGGCGATACACCGCTTTCGGAAACTGTAAAGCAGTATCTGAAAGAGAAGTATCAGAAACCCGGTAATGTTTTCATCGGTGTGACACACCGGCTGGACCGCCCCGTAAGCGGCCTTGTCATATTTGCAAAAACGAGTAAGGCACTGACCCGTCTCAATGAGATGTTCCGCACCAGTGAGGTGAAGAAGACCTATTGGGCAGTCGTGAAGAACGTTCCGGAAGAAACGGAAGGCGAACTGGTGCATTTCTTGGTACGCAATGAGAAGCAGAACAAGAGTTATGCGTACGATAAAGAAGTGCCGAAAAGCAAGAAGGCGGTTTTGGATTACCGCTTAATCGGCCGTTCGGAGAATTATTACCTGCTCGAAGTCGATTTGAAAACCGGACGCCATCATCAGATTCGTTGCCAGTTGGCAAAGATGGGATGCCCCATTAAAGGAGACTTGAAATATGGTTCTCCACGCTCCAATCCCGATGGCAGCATTTGCCTGCACGCCCGAAGGGTGCGGTTCACGCATCCGGTATCCAAGGAACTGATAGAGCTTGAAGCTCCTCTTCCCGAAGGAAATTTATGGAAAGGATTTGAACTGTTTTAATCAGTGCAAATCCTTTTTCTTTTTGCCAAAAGAGTAAATCTGTCTGCCATCTCTCCAGTTAATTCCTGTGACAGCCGGTAAATTCCCCAATACCTGTTATATTTGCATCATTCGCTAATTACTATATTCAAATCTACCAAAGAAAAATACGAATGAAGGCATTTAAACTACTCGCACTTACTTCCTGCTTTTTACTTGTAGCGGGAAACGGAGTTGCACAACGGGATTATTCAAAGAGTGAAGGACTGCTCCGGTATGTCGACCCTTACATCGGCTCCGGCTATCATGGTCATGTATTTGTAGGGACGAGTGTTCCTTACGGAATGGTGCAGCTCGGCCCTAACAATATCCATAAAGGCTGGGACTGGTGCTCTGGTTATCATTACTCCGACAGCATCCTGATAGGTTTCTCCCATACTCATCTGAGCGGTACGGGATGTACCGATTTGGGCGATATTCTCATTATGCCGTTGAATGAAATCCGCACTCCCAGAGGCAATCAGGATGATATACGTGACGGCTATGCTTCCCGTTATTCGCATGACAACGAGATAGCCCGTCCCGAATATTACTCCTTGCTTCTCGACCGTTATGACATCAAAGCGGAACTGACAGCAACAGACCGTGTAGGCTTCCATCGCTACACATACCCCGACGGCAAACCTGCTTCTATATTGATTGACTTGCGTGAAGGGAACGGCTCGAACGCTTACGATAGTTATATCCGCAAGATAGACGATTATACAGTAGAAGGCTACCGCTACGTAAGAGGTTGGAGCCCTTCCCGAAAAGTTTATTTTGTACTGAAGAGTGACAAGAAGATAGAGCAGTTTACCGCATATGATGACAACACCCCGAAGCCTTGGAATCAACTGAAAGTGGCATCCGTAAAAAGTGTCCTCACTTTCGGCTATGAAAAAGAAGTAAAGGTTAAAGTAGCTATTTCTTCCGTTAGCTGTGCCAACGCTCTCATGAACCTACAAGCGGAACTTTCTCATTGGGACTTTGACAAAACAGTAAAAATGAGTGCCGACCGATGGAATAAGCAACTCGCAAGAATGAGCGTCGAAACGGACAACGAACCAGCCAAACGTATTTTCTATACCGCACATTATCATACCATGATTGCTCCTACGCTCTATTGTGACGTAAACGGAGAATACAGAGGGATGAATGATATGATTTACACTGACCCGAAGAAAGCCAACTATACCACCCTTTCTTTATGGGATACCTACCGCGCCCTACATCCCCTGATGACTATTGTTCAGCCCGAAATGGTAGACAATGTAGTCAATTCTATGCTTTCCATCTACCGCCAGCAGGATAAGCTCCCCATATGGCCTTTGATGAGTGGCGAAACCAATCAGATGCCGGGTTATAGCTCCGTGCCTGTGATTGCCGATGCTTATCTGAAAGGATTTACCGGATTCGATGCGGAAGAAGCGTTGCAAGCGATGAAAGCGACTGCCACTTATGAAAAGCAGAACGGCATCCCTTATGTGATGGAAAAAGGATATATCCCTGCCGACAAAGTCCATGAAGCTACTTCGATAGCCATGGAATATGCAGTAGATGACTGGGGCATTGCCGCCATGGCGCATAAAATGGGAAAGTACGAAGAGGCGGCAACTTACGCAAAACGTGCACATTACTATAAGAACTACTTCGACTCATCTAGCCACTTCATCCGCCCGAAGTTGGAAGATGGCTCTTGGCGCACTCCTTATGATCCGGCACGTTCCATCCACACCGTCGGAGACTTCTGCGAGGGTAATGGCTGGCAATATACATTCTTCGCTCCACAAGACCCGTATGGATTAATCGGATTATTCGGCGGCGACAAACCGTTTACTGCAAAACTCGATAACTTCTTCACCAACAATGACAGCATGGGTGAAGGTGCATCCAGTGACATTACCGGACTTATCGGTCAATACGCACATGGAAACGAACCGAGCCATCATGTTGCCTACCTGTATGCGTATGCCGGCGAACAATGGAAAACGGCAGAGAAAGTCCGTTTCATCATGGATGAATTCTATACGGATAAACCGGACGGAATCATCGGCAATGAAGATTGCGGTCAAATGTCTGCCTGGTATCTTCTTTCATCTATGGGGCTTTATCAGGTGAATCCGTCAGACGGTATATTTGTTTTCGGCAGCCCGTGCTTTAAGAAGGTCGAAATGAAAGTACGTGGCGGCAAGACATTTACAGTAGAAGCCCCTAACAATAACAAAGAAAATATTTATATCCAAAAGGTTTACTTGAACGGTAAGCCCTATAATAAGAGCTATATCACATACGACGATATAATCAATGGCAGCACTTTAAAGTTTGTGATGGGAAAGAAACCCAATAAGAATTTTGGTAAAGCTCCGGCAAACAGACCGGTTGTTCTGAACAAGATAAACGAATAAGAAGAAGATTGTTTTCAATAGGTAGTAAGATTCAGATAGTTGTTTGAACGTAAATTTCAGCCCTCTTCCGTAAAACCAATCAGATTTTATAGAAGAGGGCTGAATTGTGATTGACTGGTTCCTGGCTTATGGCAACGGGTCGGCCGCCGCAGGACGTTTCGGGTCATAAACGGCTACGCCTACTTTGGAATCCGCACAACCATAATATAAATACCATTTGTTTTTGAAGTAAACCATTCCTTCGATAAAGACCGTGCCGTCTACATATTGCCCGCTTTTCTCAAAGCTGTCCATCGGACGGAAGAACGGTTCGTCAAGACGGGTGATGAAACGCGTAGGTTCGTTGGCATCGAAGAGAGCTTGTCCGGCGGCGTAGACATTGGCGGTGTAGCGTTTGTCACCTCTTCCCGAATGGTTCTTGCCATTGTAGAGAAGGACGATACCTTTCGGGGTGTAGATAGCGGGCGGCCCGCATTCGGTAAGATGGCTGTCGAAATATCCGTCGCGGGGTGAGAATAATTTCTTCAGAGAGCCGTCGATGTTGACAACTGGTGTCCAGTTGATTAAATCGTCGGAAGTGGCGGCGAATACATGTTCTTCACCCCAATACATAAAGTATTTCCCGTTGATTTTCTTGATAATCTGCTTCCCTTTGACAACTTCCGTCAGGATAGAGCCGGATTTGCAACCCAGGTTGAAGAACTTCCCGTCAAATGCTTTGGCAAAGGCAGGGCCATGCTTTGTCCAGTCTTTCAGGTTGCGGGAAGTGGCTACGGCCAGACGAGGGACGTGACGGTTCCACTGGGTGTACATCATTACATACAATCCGTCTTCTGTTACGGTAACGCGCGGATCTTCGCAGCCACCCGGCCATTCCAACTCTTTTTGTGAATCATTAGCAGGATAGAACACAGGAGTTTTTTCCCGTTGGAAATGCATTCCATCGGTAGAAGTTGCGTAGCCGAGACGGGAAGTACGGTGACCGATGCCGACGCCCGATTTATCTTCCGCACGATATAATACGACAATATCCCCTTTGTAGAGTGTAGCAGCCGGATTAAAGGTGTCATTCGATTCCCATGCAATAGAATCTTTGGCTAAGGGACAATAAAACTTGGTGTTTTCTATAGGAGATATTACCGGATTTACATTCTTCGGACGTTCGAAACCGCCGAAAGCCCAATCGGGTAATTTGTTCTCTCTGGGATTGGAAGATTGATTGGAAGATTGCCCATAGGCTGCACAAGTCATTACTGACGTAGCAAATAGAAACAATAAAGTTGATTTCATATAGTCTGTATTACATTAATAGTTGATTGCTTCAGGAGTAATATTCCCCTTCTACATATAAATTGAAAAAAAGAAATATGCTGTCATCTGTCACATAATTGGATATAAATGATTGAACGATTGCTAATTATAGTGTGACAGCATGGTGTGACAACAGGGTGACGGCAGTGTGATAACGGCTTTTGCTGTCACATATTCCGGAAATAGAGAGTTGCTTGTTTCCCCGCTATGAGAGAAATTTTTCTTCATACCATGCCAAGATAGTGGCCGTAGCTTGAAACCGATGGTGCCGGCAAAGCGAAACTTTAGTTTCAACGGTGAGAAACTTTGGTTTCATCGGTGAGAAACTATAGTTTCATCAGCTTGAAACTTTAGTTTCATACGCTTGAAACTCTTGTTTCGAAGGCGTGAAACTATCTGTTCCATACGGTGAAACCAAAAGTTTCAAGGCATGAAACCATTGGTATCGCCATATGAAGCAATTATCTTATAGGCAAGAGCGGGGTAAGAACTACTGGATACTGTTCAGCAAGTCCACCTTTCCTTCATTGACAAGTTTCAGGATTAACTCTCCGAACAGCGTATTTTGCCAGGCAAACCAGGAGCGGGTGAAGTTTTTCGGGTCGTTCTTATGGAAAGATTCGTGCATGAAGCCCGTTCCGGCATCCGTATCCATCAGCATTTTGATGCAAGTCTTGATTTCCGCGTCGTTCTGACTGGTGAATGCTTTCATCATAATGCTCATCGGCCAAATCATATCATATCCGATATGCGGGCCGCCGATACCCTCTCCGGCAGTACCTTTGAAGAAGTAAGGATTATCCTCACTCCATACAAATTTGCGGGTATTCTGATAAATAGGGTCACTCACTTTCACATCTCCCAGATAAGGCAGGGCGATAAGGCTCGGCACATTGGCATCATCCATTAACAGTTGGTTGCCGAAACCATCCACTTCGAAAGCATAGATTTTACCATACTTCGGGTGATTGTAAACAGCATACTTTTTCAAGGCTTTTTCCACTTCGTCCGCAAGTCCGGTGCATTGCTTGGCCAAGTCCGGTTTCTTGTTGACCGTATTCAGGATTTCGGCCGCTTTGCGAAGGGAAGTGACAGCGAAGAAGTTAGACGGAACGAGGAACTGGAAAGTAGTAGCATCGTCGGAAGGACGGAAAGCGGAAGCAATCAGTCCGACAGGTTTTACAGGATTACCCCAACCGTCGTTAGTCATCGTGTCGAGCGCACGTTCCGTCTTGCGTTGGAAACGGTAAGGGCCTTTCGGGTCTTCTTTTCGTTGTTGTTCCTTAAACGTTTTCAGGACGTTGGCGATGGCTGCGAGCCATTCGTCGGAGAATACACTGGCATCTCCCGTCGTTTTCCAGTAATGATAAGCGAGACGGATAGGATAGCATAGCGAGTCGATTTCCCATTTCCGCTCATGCAGTTCGGGCTTCATGTCCGTAATGTCGCTCATCCATTCGCCCCCTTCGGAATTCATGTTGAAAGCATTGGCATACGGGTCGATATTGATACACTTGAACTGGCGTTTGATAACACCGGCCAGCATCTTTTTCAGTTCCGCGTCTTTGTTGGCGAGTTGGACGTAAGGCCATACTTGTGCGCCTGAATCGCGCAGCCACATGGCGTGGATGTCGCCTGTATAAACAAACGTATCATCTTTACCGTCAAAATGAACAGTGGTATCCAACGTATTCGGAAAACAGTTTTCGAACATCCATGCCAGGCGGGCATTCGTCAGCAGTTGCTTGATGTGCGCAATCTGTTGTTCCACAGCTTGCGAGACAAACAGGCGTTTCGATGCTTCCGGACGGTTCGTCTGATAATTGTTGATTTTGGTATTATCTTGTCGGATGATACCAAAATCATTGTTTCCCATAGCTTGTATGTTGGCAGCACCAAAGAGTGCCATAGACAAACAAAAGGCTTTAGTTATATTCATGGTAATAGTTTTTTTAGTTAATTAATTTCTGCAAAGAATTCGATAAGACAAGCATTGTCGAGCAGCCATTTATACTGCTCCTTGTTGTGTCCCGACCAATCCCTGCCTAATAGTCCGTTCTCGTCCCGATAGTTCTCCCAGGCGTGAAGCGCATTTCCTACCATAGCATCGACATACACCGGATTTTTGTCAACCTTATACAGGGCTTTCAGTCCCCTGAATAAAATCACGTTAAACCACGCCATGTCTTTATGTACTTTGGCAGTCGGGTCTTTCATATCGGCTTTTGTACGGAAAAAAGCATCCGTTCCTGCGGCTGTCTGTTGCGCGTCGCGCAAGTACTGTTCGTCTCCCGTCTCCTCGTAGAGCAACACACCTGCCTGAATCATTTGTCCACTGTTGTAGGCGTATTTCTCTTTGGAGACTTTCCCTTTCAGGTTGATGTTATCCCAGTAAAGATGGTCGGCAGGGTCGCACAGATGCTTTTTCGTCCAGGCGTAAGTCTCTTTTGCTTTTTCCAGATACTTGGCGTCTTTCGTCAGACGATACAACTTGACACCGAGTACAGTCGATGGCGCATTGGAACAAGTATGCTTCGCTTCCTTCTGCTGCTCGCACCAAAAGATACCACCACCCATCTCATCGCTCCAACCACTGTAAATATATTGATACAGTACAATCGCCTTTTCCAGAGATGCGGGCTTGCGCGTCAGTTGGTAATAATCGCAGTAATCCAGCGCAATCCAGATATTATCGTCATAGTAACGTCCGTGTTGCCCGTACTTTACAGGATACGACTGGTAACAGGCGGGCAGTCGGCTTTCGTCCCAATACTGCTCCATTCCCGGAAGAATCTTCTTGTCGAGTATCTTCTTGTACTTCTTGTTTCCGGTAGCCTTGTATAACGCCACACAACCCGACATCATCCCCGAATACGGCCATAGAAAAGACGCTTTCAGCGTTCCGTTCTGTTGCGTACCACCTGCCAGATAAGTGATTTTCTGGTCGGGATTGACAGGATATGTTTCTGTCAGTAGTCCGTCATTCGTCTGATACAGATTCAGCACATTGTACAGAATTGAGTCAGCAATAGAAAGATAACGGGTATTTCCCGGAGTCTTTCCTACTGCGGAAGTAAGGCAAAATAGCATACAGGCTGCAAAACATATATTTCTCATAGGAGTATCGGAGTTGGGAGTTGAAACTTTCAGGTTATTGGTGAAAAGCATCAGCCGAATGACGGATAGACGCCACGCGGCTGACAAAAATTACTTCTGCTGCCGCTCGTCAAACTCCAGTTCCACCTTTACAGGGAAATGGTCGGAAGGCGTGCGCGCCTGGTAAACCTTGATGTCGATTTCTTCCGGGCAGTCATTCGCCAGCTTCTTCTCACCGCTTCCTGCGATGCTGCGGTAAGTATCCGTCAGCACACCATACCTTTTCACATGGAAAGACGGAGACACGAATACGTGGTCGATGCGGCTTTCCGTAAAGCTGTTCGGGTCGAAGTCGTTGAACGTGCCGTTGATAGCATAGCGGAAGCCGGCCTTCTCGTAAGAGTCGCACAGTACTCCTTTGCTCACAAAAGCGTCATAAGACTGGTGAGTCTGGTCTACATTGAAGTCCCCCGTCAGGATGGCCGGAAGGTCTTTGCCTTTGCCAAGCTCTTTCATCTTGTCCTGTACGAGGAACGCACTTTCCACGCGTGCCTTCTTGCCGATATGATCCATATGCAGGTTGAAGAAAAGGAATTCGAAACCGGTGTCCTTGCACTTGAAATGTCCCCAACTGCAAATACGCGGCAATACGGCATCCCAACCTTTGCTAGGCACGTCGGGCGTTTCTGACAACCAAAAATCACCTTTCTCTATCACGTCAAACTTGTCCGTGCGATAGAAAATAGCAGAATGTTCACCTTTCTCTTTGCCATCGTCGCGACCTACGCCGATATAGTCATAACCGGGCAATGCTTCTTTCATGTCTTTCAGTTGATGAATAAAGCACTCCTGTGTGCCGAAAATATCGAAATCATGGTATTGCACCATTTGGGCAATGACCGGGTAACGTTGTCCCCAACCGTTGCCGCGGACAGAATCGCCACCGTTGGCATTTCTCAGATTGTAGGAAGCAACAGTGATGGAAGTAGGCTGATAGTTACTTTGACAACCGCAAAAGACTACCGTAACAATAGCAATAAATAAAAGGCTTTTAAGTTTCATGTTTTTATAGTTTGTTTGATAGATAATTCTCTGACTTCAAAAGTACGATATTTTATTCAAATGAAAGAGAGTAGGGAACATCTTTTTCTGTGGTTCCCCGTTGCTTGTTGGGTACAGGACTCATCTGGAATTGAATATTCGCACCTCGCATCAATTGGTCGTGTGTCAGATAATTGCGTGAATACGACTTTCCGTTCACTTTCATATCCTTTATGTAGCAGTGACCGGGCTGGTTGTTATCCGACTTGATGGTGATTGTTTTTCCGTTCTCCAGATGCAGCTTGGCGGATTTGAAGAGGGGAGTTCCCACGATATACTCGTCCGTTCCCGGGCAAACCGTGTAGAACCCTAAGGCGGAGAATACATACCAGGCGGAAGTCTGGCCGTTATCCTCGTCACCGCAGTAACCGTCCGGCGCAGCGGTGTACAACTTATTCATAATTTCACGTACCCAGTACTGGGTTTTCCAAGGCTCGCCGGAATAGTTATAAAGATAAACCATATGCTGAATCGGCTGGTTGCCATGTGCATACTGCCCCATGTTCATCACCTGCATTTCACGCATTTCGTGAATCATGCCACGGCTTTCCATTCCCAGTTTGCCGGGAATCACGAATACGGAATCCATCATGGTATTGAATTCTTTTCTACCGCCCATCAGGTCGATAAGCCCCTGCGGGTCGTGGAATACACAGAAACTCCAGTGCCAACTGTTTCCTTCGCAGAACTCGCCGCTCCAGTCTACCGCGTCGAAGTTCGGGTTGAATGCCCCTTTGTCGTCTTTGCCTACCATCAGTTTGCGTTCCGGGTGATAGACATTCTTATAGTTCAGCGCACGTTTCTTAAATATGTCGATTTCGCTTGCCGGCTTGCCCAACTTCTTGCCTAATGCATAGATAGTCCAGTCATTATAAGCATATTCCAGTGTGCGGGCTACGTTTTGTCCGATTCCTATATTATTGGCCACATATCCCAGTTGGTTGTAGGATTCGTGACCGAGACGACCGGAAGCCGTGCCGCGCAGATGCGCGCTTGTTCCGTGTTTCAGTGCTTCCCAAAGCGTTTCGATATCATATCCGCGCAGTCCTTTGATATAAGCGTCCGCTACTACGGAAGCCGAGTTGTTGCCCACCATGGAGTCACGATGTCCGGGACTTGCCCATTCGGGAAGGAATCCGCTTTCTTTATAAGCATTGACAAGTCCTTCCTGCATCTTCTGATTCATCGACGGATACATCAGGTTGAGGAAAGGGAACAGGCAGCGGAACGTATCCCAGAATCCGGTATCGGTAAACATATAACCCGGAAGCACTTTACCGTTGTAAGGGCTGTAATGCATCACTTCTCCCTTGGCGTCTATCTCGTAGAAGCTGCGTGGGAAAAGCATGGAACGATACAGGCATGAGTAGAATGTACGCAGGTTGTCGATGTTATCGTCCTCTATCTCTATCTTGCCCATTTCACGGTTCCAGGTATCTCTGCCATTGGCAACCAGTTGGTCGAAATTCTTGTTATCGAGTTCCTTCAGATTCAGTTCCGCCTGTTCGGGGCTGATAAAAGAAGAAGCGACACGGGCGTGGACGATTTCTCCTTTCTTCGTTGCGAATCCGATGACCGCTCCGGTGTGGTTCCCCTTCGCTTCCGTTTCATTCGGAAGGATATTGTTCTCCGAAACGGCGGAAACGAAAGTAAACGGCTTGTCGAACTGCATGACGAAGTAGTTTTTGAAGTTTTTGGGCACACCACCGCTGTTCTTTGTCGAATAGCCGATAATCTTGTTTTCTTCGGGAATCACTTTGACGTAAGAACCCTTGTCGAAAGCATCCAGGATGACATAGGCATTCTTCGTTTCGGGATACGTAAAGCGGAACATGGCTGCCCGTTCGGTGGGGACAAGTTCGGTAGTCACGTCATGGTCGGCCAGATATACCTTATAATAATAAGGCTTGGCTACTTCCGCTTTGTGAGAGAACCAACTGGCGCGCCGGTCTTGGTCGAATACCAGTCCGCCGGTGATTGGCATGATGGCAAACTGGCCATAATCGTTGTTCCATGGACTGGGTTGATGTGTTTGTTTGAACCCTCGGATTTTGTCGGCATCATAGGTGTATGCCCAACCGTCACCCATCTTACCGGTCTGTGGTGTCCAGAAGTTCATTCCCCACGGCAAGGCCGTAGCCGGATACGTATTTCCGGTGGACAGTTCGTACTTGGATTGCGTGCCTACCAGCGTGCTGACATAGTCCACCGGGTTCTTTACGGCAGAAGATTGCAGGGTGTACAGCACGGCACTTCCAAGAAATAACAAGTGTTTAAATGAAAAATGTGTTTTCATGAACAAATGAATTTATAGATTTGAAAATAATTTCTACGACGAAAATAGGGAGAAAAGGAATGTGCTCTCAGGAATGGAAAGGAGAAATCACTTGTTGGCGCTAATATTAACCACTATGGCGCTAATCCTTACCTATATCCCTGCCAAAAAAAAGTGCGAAATGTTTTTTTGTTTACCTTTGTCATATATCAAATCTAAGAATGACACGCTATGAACAGACCATTTGTTTTTATACTTATTTTCATCCTTAACCTGTTGATACATACGGTTTCTGCCTATAACTTGAAGCAGATTGCGGATAAGGAATATATGTCCAACAGTTCGATTACATCTCTGTGCCAGGACGAACGCGGACTGATGTGGATAGGCACCTGTGACGGACTGAATATTTATGATGGACAGGAAATCGAAGAATTTAAGACACGAGACAAGGAAGATTACTTATCCGGTAACCTGATTGACAATATCGTATATACCGGTGAGGAGATTTACTGGATTCAGACGTACTACGGACTGAACCGCCTTGACCGGCGAACCAATACGCTCACACACTACAACGAGTTTCAGAAACTTTTCTTTATGAACAAGGATAACAACGGCAATCTGTTCATTATCCAGGATAGCAACTGCATCTACTATTATCATAAGAACGAAGGCGTTTTCAAGAAAATCAATATCACGGGAATTCCTATTTCGGACATTGTTGACTTCTTCATCGACGGCAACAACCGTATGTGGGTAGTGATGAAAGGATACAACCGTTGTTATGACATTCAGCAGGAAGCCGTCTCAGGGGATATTACCTTACTGCCGCAGAAAACCAGCTTGCAGTATCATACTTCATTGCTTTACTGCTTTAACGATGAACAATCCCTTTATTATATAGACAAGGATTATAACTTCTACGCCTTCCACATCCCGACCAGGAAGAATGAGTTCATAGCCAATCTGGGCAAAGAGATACAGGCGCGCGGCAAAATATCTTCCATCGTACATTACCACGACAGCTTCTTTGTCGGCTTCCTGATGGATGGTATTCTGCTGTTAGAGAAACAAAAGGAAGCGAATGCCTGGCAGATTCAGCCATTGCCCATTAATAGTGGCGTGTTCTGTCTCAAGAAAGACCGCTTTCAGGATATTGTGTGGATAGGTACGGACGGACAGGGCGTTTATCTTTATTCCAACCCTCTCTATTCCATCAAATCAACAGTGCTGAGCAATTACAGTGAGAAGATAGAACGTCCCGTACGTGCGCTATACCTGGATGACGACCGCACGTTTTGGATAGGCACAAAGGGAAACGGCATTCTTAAAATCTATGATTATGAGGTTGATAAGAATATCTCCGACTGCCGGGCGGAGATACTGACTACTTCCAATAGCCCGTTAGGAAGCAACGCTGTCTATTGTTTTGCCAAAAGCCACCGGAACCTGCTTTGGATAGGCGATGAGGAAGGTTTGAACTACTACTCGTACAAGGAAAAGCGTATCAAAAATATCCCGGTTCAAGTAGCAGGCGAAGACTTCAAGTACATACACGATATTTACGAAACAGCCGGTTCCGAACTATGGTTGGCAAGTGTCGGAATGGGAGTGGTGAAAGCCCGTATTGCCGGAACACCGGACAATCCGGTCATTGTAGACGCACAACGTTATGTTATCAACGATGGCGAACTGGGTTCAAACTATTTCTTTACTATCCATGCGGAGAATGACTCCCGCCTGCTCTTTGGCAATAGAGGATACGGGGTGTTCCGCTTTAATAAGACAACGAACGGACTGGAGCCTATGTCTACTCATAAATATGAGAATATGACACTGAATAATATATTGGCTATCAGCAAAGACAGCAGCAACAATTATCTTTTTGGCACGAGTTACGGACTGATAAAATATACCTCAGAGACTTCTTATCAACTCTTTAACGCTAAGAATGGCTTCCTGAACAACACCATTCATGCCATTCTCAAAAACTCGCCCGATAACTTTTGGTTAAGCACCAACCTGGGATTAATCAATTTCGATACCCGGCGGAATATTTTCCGTTCGTATGGCTTCGGTGATGGCTTGAAAGTGGTAGAGTTCAGCGACGGAGCAGCCTATCGTGACCCTCAAACGGGTACGTTGTTCTTTGGTGGAATCAATGGATTCGTAGCCATCCGTGCTGACGGCCGTCCCGAGCAGCTTTATATGCCGCCCGTCTATTTCGACAAGCTGTCTATCTTCGGTGAGCAATATAACCTGGGTGAATTTCTCACCCGGAAAAAGGGCACGGAAGTCCTCAACTTGCAGTACGACCAAAACTTCTTCTCAGTCTCTTTTGCTTCCGTAGATTATCTGAATGGCAACAACTGTACCTATTTTTATAAACTGAAAGGGCTAAGTGACCAATGGGTGAACAACGGTTCGGAGAGCGGAGTCTCTTTTACGAATATGGCTCCCGGCGAATATACGTTGCTGGTGAAATATTATAATAGTGTCTTTGATAAGGAAAGTGATGTCTACTCTTTGGTCATCCGTATCGGTGACCCGTGGTATGCGTCCTGGTGGGCGTATCTGATTTACGCCTTGTGCCTGCTTTTGATAGTTGCTTTGTTGATGCGTTCGTTTATTCTGCGTTCCAAACGCAAAAAGCAGGAATTGCTGAACGAAATAGAGAAACGCCACCAAAAGAATGTCTTTGAATCCAAACTCCGCTTCTTTACCAATATCGCCCATGAATTCTGCACTCCACTGACCTTGATTTACGGCCCCTGCGGACGAATCCTTTCATCCAACGGACTAAGTAAATTTGTAGTAGACTACGTGCAGATGATTCAAACCAACGCCGAACGTCTGAATAACCTGATTCATGAACTGATTGAATTCCGCCGTATCGAGACAGGTAACAGGGAAGTGCGCATCGAAACGTTAAATGTATCGTCCATCGTGAAGGGTATAGCTAAAACCTTTGTTGAAATGGCGAAATCCAGGAACATTACTTTCCTGAGCAAGATACCCGAACACGTGTCCTGGAACTCGGACAAAGGTTTTCTGAATACGATTATTATCAACCTGATTTCGAATGCATTCAAATATACTCCCGATGGGCTGAGCATTAAGATTGAAGTGGATACAACCGGAGAAGGACTATTAGTGCTCCGCGTAGCCAATGAAGGAAGCACCATCAAGGAGAAAGACTTTCAGCATATTTTCAACCGTTATTCTATTTTGGATAACTTCGAGAATCAGGACGAGAAGAACTTCTCCCGCAACGGGCTCGGACTTGCCATCTCATACAATATGGCGAAGTTGCTGAACGGTACGCTGAAAGTGGAAAATACTCCTGACGGATGGGTGATGTTCACATTGACCTTGCCTGTCATGGAACCGACCGTCGGAGTGCCGGCAACAAAACGGATTACTGCGGAATATATCCCGAAGATAGATACGCAATCTATCCTGAAACTTCCTCATTATGAATTTGATAAGATGCGCCCTACTTTACTGGTAGTCGATGATGAGATAGAGATGCTGTGGTTTATCGGAGAAATCTTCTCCGGTGATTTTAATGTAGTCACCCTGCAAGACCCCGAACGGGTGGAACAGGTGATGAACGAAGTGTATCCGAATGTGATAATCTGTGATGTCATGATGCCGGGAATCAGTGGCATTGAGCTCACGAAACGGATTAAAGCGGTGAAGGAAACGGCTCATATTCCTATTATAATCGTATCCGGGCGGCATGAGATGGAAGAACAGATGGCGGCGCTTTCGGCAGGTGCGGAGATGTATATCACGAAACCGTTTAATGCGGAATATCTCCGTATATCGGTGGGGCAGGTGATGGAACGGAAAGAAGTTCTGAAGAATTATTTCAGTTCGCCTATCAGTTCTTTTGAAAAGTCGGACGGTAAGCTGACACATAAGGAGTCGAAGAAATTCCTTCAGTCTGTTCTGAAGATTATCAATGATAACATAACGAACAAAGAACTGACCCCTCGTTATATTGCCGACCGGCTGGCAATCAGTCCGCGCAGCCTGTACCGGAAAATGGAAGAAATAGGCGAAGACAGTCCGACGGATTTGATAAAGGAATGTCGTTTGCATATCGCGAAGGATTTACTGTTGACGACTAAAAAGACGATTGATGAAATCGTGTTCGATTCCGGGTTCTCTAATAAGGTAACTTTCTTCAAAGTGTTTCGCGAAAAGTACGGGTGCACGCCAAAAGAGTTTCGGATGAAACATTTGGAAGAAGTGCGGCAGTAGCCTGTGGCGGGGGACATTCCCCGACTTTCGTTTCCTTCTGCCCGAGAGGACGATAAACGGCTCTGTAATATGTTCTGACGTATGTTTAAGATAGAAAAAGAAGAAGTAAATTTCCGTGTTAATATGGTAAGTATCCGTGCCAAAAGGTAAAAAAGTGCAGTTGGATTTCTTTTGGTAGAGTTCACTGATTTTATCTTTGCTTCATCGAAATTTTTAAGTAGATGAACTTGAAAAGTATTAATTTATTAATCTTTAATCTAATGAAAAGGAAACTTAGTTTTTTATTCCTATCAGCATTGACCCTACCATTTTTTATGGTTTCGTGTAGTGATGATAAAGAAGAACAGGAAGTGAAGCCGGCGACAGATTTGGTGGTCGATAATAACTCGGTGACACTACTGCAAGGAGACGAAATTACGGTAGGTATTACTTCCGGTAATGGAGATTATTATGTGAAACCATTTGATGAAAGTGTTGCGACGGCTGTCATCAATGGTAATAAAGTAACAATTAAAGCAACGGAGAATAGCCATCTTGAAGAAAATAACCGCATCGAAACAACTGTATTGGTAGTAGACGGACGCAAGAAAGTAGCTAGAATCCAGGTTCAGGTTGCCAAACTCTGGGACTTGACGGCAGATGTACCGGAAGAAGGCTTTGACTTGTTTATCGGTGAAAAACGAATGGTGAAAATCCTGACGGGTAACGGTGATTATGAGATTTCTATTCCCGAAGGCGCTGACAAGTATATCGAAGTGGGCGAGCTTTCCGGTCAGGTATTCCCCGTAACCGCCAAATTTGAAACAGGAACAGAACCCGTAAATATTACGGTTACTGATAAGAAAGGCAAGACGGTAGTTATTCCGGTGGTGGTGAATATCGTTGATTTGGTGTTGAAAACCAATGAAGCTACTTTCTCCGAGCCGGATGCCGAATCACAATATATAACTATTGAGAAAGGGAATGGCGGTTATAGCTTTACTTATCAGGTGGGAGATGGCGAACCGACTGCCGATGCTACCATTGTAGAGGCTACTGAAAAAGAGAATCTGATTACGCTGAAGCCGAAAGCAAGAGGGGATGTAAAGGTGATTGTGACCGACCAGAAAGGTTCGTCAAAAGAAATTGCGGTGACGGTCAATCCGTACGAAATTAAGTTGGAAGATAATGCGACTTCGTTGACTGTCAACGGATTTGATAATTCAAAAGAAGTGGCTATCTCCCGCGGTAACGGTGGCTATCAACTTGCGCCGTTGACGGATGATAATAAGAAGTACTTGAAATCGGTGGAAATAGACGAAAACAATCGTCTGAAAGTTGAGGGCAACTGGCTGGGAACTACTACGCTTACCATTACGGATGCTGCCGGAAAAGAACTGGATTTGCCGGTTACTGTCATGCCGATGGCTGCATTGCTTGAATCAGACCGCTGCTTCAAGATTGATATAAAGAAATTTGTAGAGAGCAACCAGGATTTGAATAATATGCGGCAACTTACTTTTGAAATGGTATTTTATCCTACATACTCACGTTCTTTACAGTCATTTATCGGGTTGGAAGGTGTTTTCCTGCTTCGTTGCGAGAATAATGGGGATACCAATTTGCGCTTTGAAATAGCTACAAAAATCCATAAAGACCCTAATAACCTAAGTGGAAGCACATACAGCGACCCTCGTTTCCGCAGTCAGCAAAAGATGGGAAATGACCGTCAGGGAAATGGAAAGTGGTATCATGTTGCTGTGGTATTTGACGGCACACAGAGCAGTACAAAGGAAGCCTACAAGATGTATATCAATGGTGTGCGTGAAACGCTTACACCCGCAAGCAGCGATTATGAAGATGTAAGTCCCGACCCGTATCTGGTTCTTTCTTCCGTATCCGGGGATAACGCCTTGATGATTGGACGTTCGGGGAATAGTGAATACCGTTTGGGGTATTGTGCCGTTGCTCAGGCGCGTATGTGGAATGTTGCCCGCACTGAAGACGAGATAAAAGCTGATATGTGTAAATTCTTCGCCCCCGAAGAAGCTAAAAATAATGCGAATTTATTGGGCTATTGGGTACCGTCTAATGGCGTTAGTGATATCAGTGTTTTCAAAAACTACGGTTCTGCCGGTGACGGATTGGATGCAGTGGTTTACAATAACGGTAAAAGTATAAGTCCTGTGACTTTCCCCGACCGTTACAAAAAGGTAGAATGTCCTCATTCATACTAAAACAAGGAGTATAATAATATGAGAAACAATATGATAACAAAGAAACTAATCAAATTTGCCTTGCTGTTTTTCCTTATTGGACTGGCAGCTTGTGACAATACCTTAAATCCGGGATTTAACCCGGACGATTATGAACCGATTGTTCCGCCAGAACCTGTCCGTACGATGGATGCTATGGCTAGCGGTGAACGTGTGGTGCTTTCGGGAGCTTCGCTGACGGACATCATTCTGAAATGGACGCCTACCGAGAAACACGGTAATACAGTATATCGTTACGAAGTATTGATAGATACTATCGGTGGTGATTTTACAAAGCCGGTAGAAACCATCTTCTCCGACAATAACGGCTTGGAGCCTCAGCTGACATTGACGCATTATCAGGCGAATACGATTGGCAAACTTGCCAAATTCCGTTGTAATACGAACGGGACGCTGCGTTGGAAAGTACGTGCTTATTGCGGGCTGGATCAGGCAATCAGTAGTCTGGAAGGTTATTTCGTGATATTTATGATGGACGGCATCGACGATATGCCATCGGAGAACGAACCGGTTTATATCACAGGTATCGGTACGGAAGATGACGGTGACGAAGCGGAAGCATTGCAGATGCTCCGGCAGAATGAGGGAATCTACCAGACTTTCGTACAGTTGAAAGCCGACCAGCCGTTTATCTTTATGTCGACGGTAGAGGGACGCAAATGCTATTACTATGTGGACAACAATGGCGTGTTGCGTGAACGCAATGACGGTGAAGAATATACGGTGACTGTTCCGAAATCCGGTATTTATCGTATTACCATCAATATGGGTGAACAGACTATTTCGTATGATGAAATCGGAACGGTTTCTCTTTACAACCATTCCGGTGGATATACGAAAGTCTTCAATTACCTGGGTTATGGTAAATGGGGCGTGAAGGATTACACGGCACAGAAGAAAGTCGAAAGTTGGGCAGGAAGCGGAGAAACCCGTCATAGCTTCAAAATGGAGATAAACGGAACCACCTATCGCTGGGGACATAAGGACAAGGATAAGGGACAGCCTACCCTGACAACGGATGCCGGCTATTATAACTTACATCAACTGGCATTGGGAACAGACCCTTGGGATTATAGTTTCCGTTTCTGCGACGAGTTGCTTCAATGGGGAGCTGTGCAGAACAATATCTATTACGCTACGGTGAAAACCGACGTTACCCTTTATTTCAACGCGGAGTTTGGAGCATATACCCACCGTTGGGTGGCCTCGGAAACCAATGAAGATTAAAAAATAGAATCAGATGAAAAACGATATACTATCATTATCAAAAAAGACTTTGTTGCTGGGCGGCGCGTTTGTTATGTTCGCCGCTTGTGACAACGGTGACTTGGGAGACATCTACAAGGGCGACTCATCCGGCGAATACGTGTCGGATGTAAACTGGACGGATGCAGCCAATCTGAGTACGGGAACATACATCAAGTATTTCTTTGAAAATGCGGGCGGACGCGATACTTTCTGCGGAAGCATCTATTGGGAAAAGCCGAATACACCACAGACGGGAGAACCTGTCAGTACGGGCGGCAGCGGCGGATGGTCGCAGGGGCATGCATTGGATATTGTGATTGACGCTTATGTACGTAGCGCGAATGACCCTCAATATCAGGCTTATTTGTACGAGAACATAATGAAACCGTTCCTTCCCGCTTTCGACGACTGGAACGAGCATTGCGGTTATGGCGGCAAGGACTTCTGGAATAACTTCTACGATGATATGGAATGGATGGCGCTGGCCTGCCTGCGGGTGTACGAACTGACGGGCGATGAGGATTATTACAGTGCCTTGATGAAAATGTGGGATCATATCAAGGGGGCGAAGAATGATTATAAAGGAGCAGGCGGTATGGCATGGAAAACGGATTCACCGGCTTCCCGCATGGCTTGTTCAAATGGCCCCGGCTGCCTGCTGGCGATGAAACTGTATAAGTTGACAGTGGTTGAAGCCAAGGATGGCTGGGAAGACAAAGCTGCCTACTATCTGAACTTCGCCAAGGAAGTGTACAACTGGATGACTGCTTACCTGTGTGATACTTCCACCGGACAGGTGTATGATAACCTGGGCATCAGGGATGACGGTACTCCGGGCGACCCCGATAAAGTGGCGCTTTCCTATAATCAGGGGACATTTATGGCATCTGCCCTGGAATTGTATAACGCTACCGGTGAAGAGGAATATCTTCGCAATGCCGTTGCTTTCGCTGCCTATCAGGTGAATAAGAAAATGGATTCCAATTATCCGGTATTCAGTGGCGAAGGTAATTCCGGTGATAACCTTCTGTTCCGTGGCATCTTTGTGCGCTACTTCCTCGATATGTTGAAGCAGCCGGTAAGTAGTGTTTACCCGGAAAAGACGAAAAATAAGTTTATTGCCGCATTGCGTAGCTGTTCCGATGTACTTTGGACGCTGGCTCACCCGGATGGTTACTATGTATGGGAATATAGCTGGAGTAAAGCTCCTGAATTCGGCAACCGTGACAACAGGGAAGACCGCCTGACGATTTCGTTGAATGCGGAAGTTCCCGGTGCGACTCTGATTGAGATACGCGCCCGCTATGAAGACTGGGTGCAGGGCAAAGCTACGGAAGAACCCAACTGGATTGGACCTGACTTTGGCAAGAGCACGGAAGAGTAAGATAGATTCGTTGTACATAGAAAATCGAAAAGAAAAATGATACATATAAAAAGAAATATTTGTCTGATGGCTGTTTCTTGTGCCCTGCTAGCAGGTATTCCTGTCCAGAAAAGTATGGCGCAAGCAGGCAGAACAGCGAAGACACAAGCTTTGCAAAGCAATAAAATAACGGTGACGGGTACGGTAATGGACAAGACCACCGGTGACCCGTTGATAGGTGTGTCTGTTGTGGTGAAAGGAGTTGCCAATACGGGTACGATTACGGATATAGACGGTAAGTTTACGCTTAAACTGCCTTACGCGGAAGCTCCGCTGGTATTCTCTTATTTGGGCTATCAGCCGCAGGAAGTTATTCCGGGCGCAAGGAAAGACCTTTCTATCCTGTTGCAGGAAGATACGAAAGCCTTGCAGGAAGTCGTTGTCGTTGGTTATACCAAGCAGCGCAAGGAAACGATGATTGGTTCGGTAGCTACGATTACTACCAAGGACTTGACACAAAGCCCTACTGCCAATATCAATAATGCGCTTGCCGGACGTCTGCCGGGTTTGATTGTCAACCAGTATGCGGGCGGTGAACCGGGTGTTGACCAGAGTGAATTGTTTATCCGCGGTAAGTCTACGTATGGCAATCAGAGCGCTATCGTGATTGTGGACGGTATCGAACGGGACATGAGCTATCTTGCACCGGATGAAATCGAGACATTCACTATCCTGAAAGATGCTTCCGCCACTGCCGCCTATGGTATCCGCGGAGCGAATGGCGTTATCGTCATCACTACCAAACGTGGTAAAGCTGCCGAAAAAGCAACGGTAAACCTGAAAGCGTCTATCGGTATCAACCAGCCGATTGGTTTCCCCGAATATCTGGGTTCTGCCGATTATGCCACCTTATATAATGAAGCAAGATTGAATGATGCTAAAATGACGGGAGCGGATGTCAGTACGCTGAACCTCTTTTCCCAGCAGGCTATTGATAACTTCCGCCGTGCGAAAGGTGACAACTCCGACGGACTGGGATACGACTGGGATTATTATGATTTTGCCTTTAAACCGGGATTGCAGGAAGATGTCAGTCTCTCTATCCGTGGTGGTACGGACAAAGTGCGCTACTATGTATTGGCCAATTACTTCTCACAAGGCGGTAACTATAAATATTCGGATGTCGGTGAATATGATTCACAAACCCGTTTTACCCGTTATAACTTCCGTTCAAATATTGATATCAGCATTAACCGTTACCTGAGCACACGCCTGGATTTGGGAGCCCGTATCACCGACCGTAACGCAGCCGGTACTACCGCTTCCCGACTGATGACCATTTGTGCGACGCAACCCCCTTATCTCCCTATCCTGGTAGAAGAGAACTCACATCCGCAGAATGAAGAGTATATCCTGCAGAACCCTAACGGAATGCTTTATGGGGACAACATCTATCGTTATAATATCCTCGGCGAATTGAGCCGCACCGGATATCTGAATGATAAATATACGTATTTGAATGGTAGCTATGCCATGAATCTGGACATGGGATTCCTCACCGAAGGATTGAAAGCGGAAGTTATGTTTTCGTATGACGCTTCCGAAGGTCGCCGTATCAACCGTAAACTGAATACGTATAAGGATGGTTATCGCGAATATCCGATGTATGCCACTTTCATGCCGATTGAAGGAGCGGATGCTTATATGGCAGGCGGACGCTATACCGGCGCTTATAAGACCGGTAATAAATATGATATAGACCAGACTATCGGCAATGGACTTGAACACCATGCTTCCGACAGCCGCACTTATATACAGGCCCGTCTGGACTATAACCGTACGTTTAATAAGCGCCACGAGGTAATTGCCATGTTGTTGGCAAATCGTGGCAACCGTACTGTCAATAATGAACTTGCTTATCATAGCCAGGGCGTTACGGGACGTCTTGCCTACTACCTGTCTCAGAAATACCTGATGGAGTTTAACTTCGGGTATAATGGTTCCGAGAACTTCGCTCCGGGCAAACGTTACGGATTCTTCCCTGCAGGGTCTATCGGTTGGGTTATTTCGGAAGAGTCTTTTATGAAGAAAGCGTCGTGGATTGATTTCCTGAAAGTGAGAGCTTCCTACGGTCTGGTTGGTAGTGATAATGTCAGCAGCCGTTTCCCTTATCTGGCGTTCTACGGTGGTGGTAGTGGTTACGATTTTGGTAATAACTTCGGCACAAACGTAGGCGGTACTTCCGAAGGTAATCTGGCTAACGAGAAACTGACTTGGGAGAAAGCCCGTAAATTGAATGTCGGTCTTGATTTTACGACATTCAACCAGCGCCTGGCCTTGACTGTCGATGCTTTCTATGAATATCGTTTTGATATTATCACGAATATGAATGATGGCGGTATTATGAGTTATCCGGACGTGGTAGGTAAAGATGCGGCTTTGCAGAATCTGGGTGAAGTGAGCAACCGGGGTGTCGATATCGAATTAAGCTGGAATGACAAAATAGGCAAGAATTTCAGATACTATATTCGTCCGAACCTGACTTTCTCCCGCAATCGCCTGGAGTATAAAGCCGAAGTGGCACGCAAGAACTCATGGCGTAAGGAAACGGGCAAACGCCTTTATGAAAACTTCGTCTATGTGTTCGACCATTTTGTGGCCGACCAGGCGGAAGCCGACCGCCTGAACAAAATCGGTTATCAGCCCTGGGGACAGTTAATTCCGGGAGATGCTGTCTATAAAGATTTGGATCGTAATGGCGTCATTGACGATGAAGACCGCACGGCGATGGGAAATCCGCGCAGTCCGGAACTGATGTTCGGTATTCCTTTTGGTTTCCAATATAAGAATTTCGATTTCAGTGTCTTGCTTCAAGGAGCTACCAAGACTTCTATTTTATTGAATGGGGCTGCTGTGTTCGACTTCCCGCAGTTCGAGCAGGATAAGATAGGGCGTGTCAAGAAGATGCATTTGGATCGCTGGACACCGGAAACGGCCGCTACCGCAAAATATCCGGCTTTACACTACGGGACGCACGATAACAACAAAAACGGTAACAGCAGCTTGTTCTTGTACGATGCTTCTTATCTTCGTCTGAAGAATGTGGAAATCGGTTATAATGTATCTCCGAAATGGTTACGTAAATTTCAGGTACAACAGGCGCGTATTTATGTACAGGGTCTGAATCTTCTGACTTTCGATAAATTGGGAGATGTGGATATTGACCCGGAAACGAAATCTGGTGACGGTGCTTCCTGGTATCCGATTCAAAAGGTATTCAACTTCGGTATTGACATTACATTCTAAAAACAGTATAGAACCATGAATAAATTATATAGATTTTCAGCAATCGCCTTATCGGTTCTGCCGTTGTTATTTACTTCGTGCAGTGATTATCTGGACCGTGACGATGATGACAACATTACGGAAGCGGACGTGTTTGCCCGTTACGAAAAGGTGAACGGCCTGGTGTCGGATGTGTATGCAAAAGCAAAGAAGGCGGACCGCCCTTTGGTATTCTTTGAGCACTTTAGTAACAGTGCTATTACCGACGAATGCGAAGGCACGAACGTAGAAGGGAATATTACGAACAACTTCAACAACGGTGCATGGAACCCCAACTCCTTGCCGGGAAGCTGCGGTCAATATTGGGAAAGCATTTATGAAGGAATTCGCAAGGCTAACCTGATTATAGAAAATGTGGCGAAATATAATACGCCCGACAATCCTCAGCAGGATGGTGATCTTCGCAATCGTATCGGTGAAATGTATTTTATGCGCGGCTATTTCCATATGTTGTTGGTACGTATGTATGGAGAGGCTCCTTATATCGACCGTGTCATAAATGCCGGCGATAATATGGACTTCAAAAAAGAGTCTGTACATTCAATGGTGGAGAAAATTGTGGCGGACGCCCGGACTGCGTATGAGATGGTGCCTAACAAGTATGTGAAGACTTCGGAGAATTTCGGCCGGGTGGATAAAGGTGCTTGTTTAGGGTTGGTTGCTTTTGTCCGTTGGATGGCAGCTACTCCGTTGTGGAATGGTGCTTCTCAATATGGTTATAACCAACGCCGTGTGTTTGAGAATGAATATGTGTATGATGCGAATCGTTGGCGGAGAGCGAAAGAAGCGGCTAAAGCCGTACTGGATTTTGAGGTAGGGGGCACGAAGCGCTATTACCTTTATGAAAAGCATGATGCAAATGATTTTAAAGACCCCGCCGACGGTAATCTGAATGACAGCCGTGTATATGCCCGCCTGTGGGATATGTTCTATGATATGGATGCGTTTGCCAATGAGTACGTGTTTTTTATGACGAAGAGTAAAGACCAGGCATGGCAGGGGGATATTTATCCGCCGAGCCGTGAAGGCAGCTCCCGCCAGCAACCCGTGCAGGAACAGGTGGACGAATATGAGTTTATTGTAGGCGATTACGGTTATCCGGTTTATTCGGCGGAAGCCCGTAAAGGTGGTTATGATGATACCAATCCGTATGTGAAGGGAACCCGTGACCCGCGTTTCTATCGCGATATCCTTTATCATGGCGCTCCTTATCGTAATAACAAGAATGAATCGAAGACGGTGAATACAGCCAGCGGTTCTGATAAGATCGGGGCAACCAACGCGACTACTACCGGGTATTATCTGCGTAAGTTCCAGCAGGAGTCATGGAATAAATCCGGTAATTTCAGTATCAATGCTCCTGCCATCTGGCGTCTTCCTGAGTTTATCTACATTTATGCAGAGGCTTGCAATGAATTGGGAGAGGAGATAGATGAGGCTTATAAACTGGTGAATACGGTTCGCGAACGTTCTTTTATGAAACCGATGCCGCCGGAAGTGAAGACCAACCAGCAGTTGATGCGCGAATATATCCAGCGTGAACGCCGCGTCGAACTTTTCTATGAGGGAAAACGTCCCTGGACTTGCCGTTTGTATCTTGAACCTACGAGCAAGGAAGAACTGGCAAAAGAGAGTCTTTGGAAATCCAGCGGAAGTGATAACTCTAAGCGTACGCAGAAATATTGGGCAGCCAATAACGGAGCATTGCCCCGTTGCCAGCGAATGATTAACGGGATGCGTCCGGTACAGGACGAGAACGGGGCAATTACTGTCGACGGTGTGAAATACCGGATGGAACGTTTCTGTGTGGAAGAGCGCACCTTCTCTATCCAGCATTATCTGTTCCCGATTCGACAGAGTGAGATGCAGAACACACCGTCTCTTGAACAGAACCCGGGCTGGTAAGCGGATTGGAATGTATAACTTTAAAAAGAAAAATCAGATGAAACGAATCTATACATATATGGGGCTGTTGCTCTTGTCGGTATTGTCATTCACTCTAATCAGTTGTGACGACGATGATGATAATGAGGGCGCAAAAGACCTGATTGAAGTGATAGTGAACAAGCCGGTGGTACGTATCGGACAGAACGAAGAGGTGAAAGTGAATGTTGTGGTAGGAAACGGAAACTATTCGGTGAAAAGTTTTAATACTGCCATTGCAACGGCTTCCGTCTCCGGTGAACAGATTTCTATAAAGAGTGGTTCTCAGAATGGAGCCACTACCGTGGAAGTAATGGACGGTGAAGGAGTCGTGGCCGATATTTCTGTGAATGTGGGAGTTTTTGAATTGGAAGTGAATGAGCCGCAGGTTACATTGGAAGTAGGGGATGAGAAAGACTTGATTGTCAGCATGGGAAACTTTTCCAGCAATGATGAACTTTCTTTTTCTGTCGAAGATGAAACAGTGGTCAGCATGGTCAATACCGACCAGTTCCGTCCTTTCTATAAGCTGACCGGATTGAAAAGCGGACATTCTATCGTTACTTTTACAGACCATAAAGGGAAACAGGCAGTTGTCTCGGTGACTGTGAATCCGATTTCTATTGATGTTTCCAATTTGACGCCGAGGGTCGGAGTTAACAATAAGGTGATGATTACTGTGGAAAAAGGAAACGGTGGCTATAGCCTTGTTGCGGAAAATGATGAAATAGTCGGTATTCAGCAGGTGGACGATACCCGTTTCAACCTGGTTGGTAAGAAAGCCGGTGTTACTACGGTATATGTCCGCGACCAGGCAGACCAGGAATTGTCTTTGACAGTGACCGTTGTACTGGCGGATAAAGTGGCGAACTTGGGTAGCAGCAATTATTTCCATGTACCGTTTATGTATAATGGGGTAGCGGACGAATCGTTGAAGAGTGTGAGTACAATCACATTTGAGGCTCGTTTCAATATTGAGTCGTTGAATGGAAGCGGTGATGCACGGATTAATACGGTGATGGGAATCGAGAAGAACTTCTTGTTGCGTGTGGATGTCCACAAGGACGACAGTGATACGGAATCGCGTTATCTTCAATTGTCGGCAGACGATAAGGGTAAAATCCGCTATGAAGGCTCTACTAAAATAGAAACGAATAAGTGGTATGATGTCGCCGTGGTTCTGGATGATAGTAAGAGTGGCAGTGACCGGATTGTCTTGTATGTGAATGGTGTGAAGGAAACGCTTCAATATTCAAGCGGAACACCGGATGATTTGAAGAATATTAACTTGACTTCCAACTTCTACATCGGTCAGTCCGACAGCAAGCGTCGTTTGAATGGTGCTATCAGTTATGCCCGTATCTGGACGAAAGCATTGACGGAACAGCAGGTAGCGGACCAAAGCGGCAAGATTCTGAACGAGGAAGCGGAAGGTATGATTGCCAACTGGTTGTTTAATAATGGAAATGGTAATACCAAATCCTTTGTATCTCTGGCTGAGAAGAGCTTTGAAGCCGAGGCGGGAAGTGTGGTTTCTACTTGGAAAGCAGATCCGATATTGACTGTGGAATAAGAACGGATAAGTACAATAAAAAAAGCCATCCCCGGAATAGACGAAAACTTTGGGATGGCTTTTTTTTGTAGTGTGCTTACTATTATTCGGCAGACTATGTCCTGCTTGTTGTTGGCAAGGTTATTCCTTGACAGGCTCAGCCGGTTTGTCTTTGGATGCAGTGTCATTGACAACTGTATCATTGACAAAAGCGGTTGGTGCACTCAGTTCCGTTTTCACAGGTTCGTCTTTGGTTACAGTATCTTTCACTACTGTATCGTTAACGATAAGTGCGGCATTAACTCCTGTCTGGGCTGTCACAGCTTCTGCAGAGTTCTGAGCCTTAACAAGGAATGAACCACCACAAACAAACATAAACATTGCTACTACTAATACTAATTTCTTCATAATCGTTTGCTTTAATGAACATTAGACATATATTTTCAATTCTCTACTTTTTATGTTAAGGAATTGGTTGTTGCTATTACGGTAACGTCTAATTAAAGATCAAAGTGCGTGCCAAAGAATATAAGAAGATTGTAAATGGTTGATAAATAGAGATGTAGTGGTGATGTTGGATAATGAGTGTATGTGGCAAGCAATGGGGAATGTGTGGAAAGTGTGGCGGGAAGTGTGGAATAAATCCACACTTCCCGCCACACTTCATGTTTAGAGCACTCTTCTATAGAGTGAGCTAATTAATTTCATCCGGCCACGGGCAGGGCTTTCCCGTAGCTTTAACAGTCGGGCGTTGTGCATCTACTTTCCTCAGGTAGTTACCTAACTCTTTAGATAGTTTTCTTACAATGTCCGGATGTTGTATACTGAGGTCATTGCTTTCACCTATATCATTCGGGATATTGAATAATTCTTTTTTCCCGCTGCCATAATAGTAAATCAATTTCCAGTCTCCGTTACGGACTGCACAGTTGAAGTTAATACCCGGCCCGTCATTTCCCCAGTTATTGGGCATATTCCAGAAAAGACTGCGCCCTTTGGATGGATTACCCGTTTGTTTCAATAGGGGAATAAAACTGACTCCGTCTATCGGCTGAACCGTTTTATATTTCCTGACTCCTGCCATTTCGAGAATAGTGGGGTAGAAGTCTTCAATCAGTAAGTAGTTGTCGCATTTACTGCCCGGAGCTACTACTCCCGGCCAACTGACTATCATCGGTTCGCGGATACCACCTTCGTAAGTAGAACCTTTCCCGCTGTTTAACGGGTGGTTTTGTGTGTGCAACTTTCCGTCGCGCCAATAGGGTTCGGAAGCAAGTCCCCCGTTATCACTCATAAAGATGATAATGGTGTTGTCGGCTTCTCCATTCTTTTCCAGCCAGTCCATTAAATCACCCAGACTCTTGTCCATTCCTTCGATAAGAGTGGCATAGGCGGCTTCATGGTCGGTCATGCCTTTTTTCTTGTACTTCTCATAGAAACGCATATCTTTATTCAAAGGAATATGGATAGCATATTGTGACATATACAGATAGAAAGGCTGATTATATTTTTTTGCTTTATCCAATGCTTTGATAGCTTCCAGGGTCAACGCTTCCGTTACAAATGTCTCTGTTCCCCAATATTTCTCTAATCCGGGAACAGCCATCAATGACACAGGTTTTCCGTCCTTGGTATGCCCGTAATTTTCTTCTCCCAGATAGCTGGCAAGTCCGCCGGCAGCGTGTCCGGCTATGTTTACTTCGAATCCCCAATGGTGCGGGTCTTCTCCCGGAGTATCAATGGAACCGAAATGGGCTTTTCCACAATGGATGGTATGATAACCGCTGTTCTTCAGCAGTTCTACGAAAGAAGTTCCTACAAAAGTATTATTAGTGCCGGGCACTTGGCTGACACCGTTATAATTCCAGTCGGGCACAGCCAGCAGACTGTCCTTGCGGTCTGTCATCGTATTCTTTTGCAGTGTCCAGTTGGTAACACGGTGGCGTGCGGCATTTGTTCCGGTGATGAGGCTACATCGGGTAGGAGAACTGATACTGCTGGCATACGCTTGGGTGAACATCATTCCTTGGCGTGCCAGTCGTTCCATGTTCGGAGTCTCGTACAGCTCGTTGTAATGCGTTTTTTGTGTCCAAAAAGGAAGTGAAGTGTCCTGCCATCCCATATCATCCACCATAAAGAGGATAATGTTCGGGCGTTTGTCCGTACGTTCTGTCTGTACGTTGCTTTGTGCTTGCAGGCTGGTTGCTGCGAGGGGCACAAGTGCGAGGGGGAATAGTTTCTTTTTATTCATGGGGGAATTATTAAATGTTATTTACTGATTTCAATTTTACCGGGCTCTTTTATCGGGATACTCCGTAATTCCTGTTTCCCGTGGGATTCTACCCATACTCTCAGCGTTCCGGTGCAGAGCACATCTAGTGTAAGTGTATCATTGGTGTGGGCTAATATTTGTACAGTGGCAGGTGACAGGTATTTTTCTTGTATTCCGATCACTGCCCAACCTTGGCGGATAGGACAAAGATGAAACAGGCAATCATTGAAGCCTTTTAATTTCATTTCTTTGCTTGCAGTCAGGATTCCGGCAGTCTGCTCTTTCCAATTGAACGCGAGAATCCTGTCGGGGATAGATGTTGAAGAATTGGTTGTATTTTCACGTAAAGAGTAATCATCCGGTTTCAGGTATGTTTTTATTTCCTGATAAGCAAGGGAAGTATTCAGATTATAGCAAATGATTGAAACAGCCTCGTCTCCTGTGGGCGCAAATACCCGATAACTTTCACCGCTTTGCAATGGATTGGTGAGTATGGATTCAGGAGTAGGGATAGCCGGAGCGGATGGACGGAATATTTTTCCATGTTCGTCAACCAAAGGCAGGATATTTTCTGAAATAAATTCGTCGGGGGAGTCGGATAAATAAACCGGACCGCCGGAAATAGCTTTTGATCGTGCCATCAGGCTACCGCAGATTGTATCACTGGAATGAAACATATCGTGATCCGGCCAAACCGTTTGTCCCAATAAAAGCGTATTGGTATATGACTGGAATAGATGGGATTTCGCCATGTTCTCATCATACTTTTTATAATCGATACTGACACGTGTGACGGCACTATGTAATGTATGGTCTGTGTTTATGACATTCTGTGCCATACAGTTCATTAATCCCATCTGTGCATTGTGGATTTGATGCTCTAATGCAAGGTTACAGTCTTTTGCCTGCCGGACGGCTTGGCTGTTACCCATATAAAGCGGGAGAGTAAAAGACTGGTTGTCTATTTTCAGAAAATCAAATCCATTCTTTTTCATTGTATGGATATAATATTTGTAAAAGGTTTCGATGTTGTCCGTACTTATGCCCGGCAATAGGCAGTCGTTACAGGGATATAGGGTTTGCTGAATTTCTTTCGGAAAATCATTGTCGGCGGAAATTCCCATCCAATAACCGGAAAGGCTGTACCATAATCCCATCCATTTGATTTTATCATCCTGTTTGCGATTCATAATGCGAGTCCATCCGTTAGGAAAACGCTGCTTGTCAGGAGTCAGGCTTGTCAGGCGACGTTTTTCATTGGCTATATGACCGTCATCAATCAGAATGTAGCGCACAGGGATGCCGGATGCTTCAATGGCATCTATGTCATTCAATATTTTTGTTTCATCAATGTTGAAGTGATAATGTTCCCAAGTGCACCAACCCAGATAGTCAAATCCTTCAAAATATTTTTTGTCTTCCCTCTTTTGCAGGGAAGACACTGTTTTATCAGTCATTAATGAATAATAAGCATCATTGAAGACATGATATACGGTTTGTGATTTTTGAATAAGCAAAAGAGGCACTTGTCCGGCTAATGAGTCTTTTCCAAGCGTAGAGACATAGAGAGTGAGTGTCCCGTCCGTATTAGCTTGAAACCAACTTAGACTGTTGTCTCCTGCAACGGCTTTAACAAACAAATACTCACCGTTGGAGAGTTGAAGAAGTAAAGCATCTCCTAGTGTGGACGGTCGGGCATTGGACGGAATGCCGGGATAATTTTCTTGCGTGATGTCTTTCAACCGGTCGAACATCCAGGGAAGCAGCCGGTTGGTATTATTAGGCCATTGATAATCATCGGTACGGGAGTCACGGCTGAAGAATGCTCCACGGACATACGAAGGAAGCTGGATTTCATACGAAAGGGTATTCTGCTTTTCAGGCACTTGCCGCTCGTATAAGATGGGGGTGGAGGGAGCATATATATTCAGGTCGATATTCTTTTTCATCCTGTAAGCGGCAATGTCTTTGTATTCTTTTCCTTTGTAGTAAGTAAACGGATTCTGGGCAAGCATCGATGTTTTTACAAAGATGCCTGCCAATATCCATATACTGATGTGGATTATTCTTTCCATGTTTCTTGTCTTATTTGACGTAATATGCATTGAAATTAATAATGTCCGGCAATGCAATAGATTCAGGAATAGTTAATCTTAGTGCACTTGCTTCTATCGGTTCAAACTTTTCAATACGCTTGTGCCCTACGGACTCTCCGCTACAGACTGTCTGCCATTTTCCGTTCACCTTTGCTTCCACTTTATATTGGCGGATACGTTCCCCATTTTTTATGTTTTCCTGAATGATGCAATAATTTACCATCTGCTTTTTTCCAAGGTTCAGGATCAGGCCTTTCTTTTGTCCCGCAGTATGTGCTATCGGTGAAGAGAACCGGCGGTTTATTTCATCTCCCATCTCTTTCAAGCGTTGGGCATCTCCTGTGGGAATTAGTCCGGTCGGATCGGGAGTCAATCCGAGGATAAGGGTGGCATTTCGTCCTACGGACTTTTCATATTTATCCATCAGGACGTCCAACGGATAAATATTATTCTCATCATCCGGTTCCCAAAACCATTCGTGACGTCCGTTTGCTCCTCTTAGTGGTGTGTCCGCCATGGCGGGAACCCAATACTTACCGTCTTTATCACCGTGTTTCAACAGTTCTAATTGGTCGATGTTACTTTCGATACGTTTATGATGTGAACAGGGAACAGGAAAAGTAGACCAGCAGGGATATTCCACCGTACCTGTTTCCGAACCACCCCAACGGAAGTCGGCACGGTCGATATTATGATAGAAAAGACACTCCGGCTGATATTTATTCACAATTGGTTCTACATCGGGGCCGTCACTACGCGGGTCGTCGGCTCCGCCGTCAAACCATATCATATAGAGGTCACCATAACGTGTACAAAGCTCCGTCACCATCTTTTCACACAGGCGTTTATACCATGCCTGACGATTCTTGGCAAATTCACCCTCTCCTTCAGCTTTGAAGTTATGGATACCTAGCAGGGAATTCCACCGGATACCTACATAGATGCCCGGCTGAATACCGTATTTGCGGCAGGAATTGACGAAATCGCGAACTATATCACCTTTTCCGTCTCTCCATTTTACAGCTTTCAGGCAGTAGGGGTTGACGTCGCTCTGCCAAAGCCCGAATCCGGTTTCATGGGTGGCTGTCAGTACGGCAAACTTGCATCCGGCAGCTTTTGCGGCTTCTACCCATTGGTCGGTATTTAGTTCTGTCGGGTTGAATATGTTGTAATCTTCAATAGGATTGATGCGATTATTGCCTTGTCCGTAGCGGATACCGTCAAAGACATGCAAGTCGTAGTGAAACACAGCTCCCAGCTCGGCTTCATGCCATTTCAGTTGATGCGGCTTAGGGACAGGGATATTCTGTTGTTGTGCGAAACTGCAAACATAAGAGAGGAGAAAGAGGGAAAGGTAATATAATTTTCTCATGGTATTTATTTATTATAGTTTTAAATAATTTGCAAATGAGTCATCGGTCTGGGTGAGCCAGTCTTTCAGTTGTTTGCTGAGTTTCTGAACTAGTGGGGGATGTTGCCTGGCGATATTATTCATTTGATACGGGTCTTTTGTCCGGTCAAAAAGAATCGTGTCGTCTATAACACCATTGGTGGCATGTACTACAAAAGTATGAGTCTTTGTGCGCAATCCCCGATATCCGGTAGCATGGTTGTCAAACAGTACATAGTAGTATGGTTGTACGACTTCCCGCTTGTTTTTGCCGAGAATCTGACAGGACAGGTCGAATGTCTGTACAGTTTCGGGAATCTCTTTCTGAAATCCCATCAAGGATAGGAGTGATGGGTATAAGTCGGCAAAAGCAATCATCAGCTTTTCTTCTTTGCGTGGCTTTATCCGTTCCGGCCAGGAGATAATCATAGGGATGCGCATTGCTTCTTCATAGAAAATGTCTTTTCCGTCATTCTCATGCGCACCCATACAGACACCGTGGTCAGAGGTAAAGACTACGATTGTGTTGTCGAAGAGCCCGTTTCTTTTTAATTCGTCTACGATGCGCCCCACATTCTCATCTACACCCGTGATGCAGGCATAGTAGTTGCGAAGATTATTTCTGAAGTAATCTCCCATTTTCGTTCCTTTTTCCGGAATGTCCGGGCGGTCGGCGCATAGTGTTTCTATATCCAGATCTTTGTATATCGCTTTGTATTTGTCCGGTACCAATTCATAACCGGTATGCGGCGGATTCATTGAAACGACCAATGCAAATGGTTGCCGGCTGTTTTTATGTGATTGGATATATTCGATTGTCTTGTCGGCTTCGTAGGCAGGTCCCCATTGGTTTACATAATAAAAGCTGTCACGTGGAGCAGTCGTATTCCAATACATCGGTTTCAAATGATAATCATAGGTTCCGTAGGCTATCCAATGTTCGAAGCCGTGACGGCGTTCGGGTGGACACCATTCATTCCATGCTACTTTACCC